>JAJQFE010000060.1 GCA_021201295.1 Tannerellaceae bacterium
CTCCGACTTCAAATCCAGAATTTATAATAGGACATCATGCGGATAATCATATAAAATTATTCCGGATCACAGCCGGGACAAGTTCAGTAGTAGAGATTCCAACAATAATCAAAGTAACCCAAAGAAGAACAGTTTTATATTTTTTCCAACTCAAAGAACTGCAAATATACCATATAGCCACTCCGATCATGGCAGTAATGTAACCACTCGCCTCCGTACCGGTACTGAAAAGGACTACAAACAGCAGTACATTAGACAGGAGCATAAGTCTAAAATTCAGATATTTATATTGATCAATCCGCAGATAAGGTATAAAAACAGTACCATAGCCGGCAGGATCAGCCAAACGTCTTTATAATCCGGACTCCCGGATAACTTTCTGACTAATCCTAGCAAGGACACATTCTGAGACAAGGCGAATTTATTTAATTCATTTTTTATTTCTAACTGTTCCCACCAGGCTCCATATTGAGACACCACATACTCATACCCCGGAGTATATAAAACCGGTAGAATTAAAAAGATGATTCCCCAAAAGAAACAGTAAAAAATAAAATGAAGTTTCCGGCGGGAAAAGAAAAAGAAAGCTAATCCGACAATAGGATAAATCTTGATAAGAGCGCCTAAAAGAATAATACAAGTCGCCCAGAATTCCTTTTTCTTCTCAATCAGAGCAAATGACAAAATAATAAAAGCAGCCACTGAAATATTAAATTGCTGGACACCCTGTGCCGTCATAAGTTCACAATAAGCATATAGATAAACAAAGATTTTCTGGGATTGGGTAAAAGGTAATTCCCGGATTGCATAAAAAAGAAGTGCCGTATTTAACATAACCCATAAAACCATCCCCAACCAGTCCGGCAAAATGGCAAATGGGGCTATGACTGCACTAAATAAAGGGCCATAATGATTCGAGTCATAATATTCCGGATAGTTTCCATATAAAGACTGTCCATTTATACTATGCCAATACACCCATTTAAAAATCTTATAATTATTATATTTTCCTATGGATAGTTTTACGATTGCAAATACAGCACCGGTAAACAACCAAAGATATAAATAGGTAAACTCTCTCTTTAAATAAATAGCTCTTTTCAAAAATTCAATTCAGGTTAAAGTTTTCTTCATAAGGGAAAACAGCAGTCAAAAGTAGTATGCATTTATCAGAATTAAAAATTTAGAGACCTTTATATGCAACCTTACTGTTTCAATATCCGTAATCTATAATAAAAGAGTAGTAAAACTGAAAAATATGAAAACAAAAGTAGCTTTAATGATTATCTGCCTCTGCGGCTTTTCTATTTTTATCCATGCCAGTAATACAGTTAAAGGAAATGGGAAAGTAATTACTCAGGAAATTTCCATCAGTGATTATGAAGAGATTTCCATGGCAGGCAGTGTAGAGTTTGAATATGAACAATCAAATGGCGCACCTTCTTTATTTGTGACGGTAGATGAAAATATTCTGCCCTATCTGGATATCAAAACAAAAGGTAAGACGTTAGAGATCGGAGTAAAAAAAGATAGCTGGCGGGGAGTAAATATACGCCCTACCGTTTATAAGATCCGGTCCAGTTCCAAAAATCTGAGAAAATTAAATGCAGCCGGTTCCGGGAAATTTTATGTTAACGGGAATTTGCAAACGAACCGGACAGAATTTAATCTGGCAGGTAGTGGATAGATTCTTTTACAAGGACGGATACAGGCTGATGAAATTAAATTTAATATAGCAGGTTCAGGAAAAGCAAATGCTCATCATCTGCTGGCAAAAAAATTTGATGGAAGTGTAGCAGGTAGCGGCAGACTGGATGTAGGAGGAACAGCACAGGAAGCTTCCTATAGGGTAGCAGGCAGTGGAAATGTCAAAGCCTATGATTACAAAGTAGAAAAAATGTCCGCTAGCGTATCCGGATCAGGGAAAGTAGAGGTGTCTGTAACGGGTCATCTGGAAGCACATGTAAGTGGTAGCGGAACCATCACTTATAAAGGAGAGGGTATCTCCACCGATATTAGTAAATATGGCTCCGGTTCTATAAAAAAGGCTGATTAGTTTTAGCTGAAACTTTCTAAAAAAGCCATAAAACATGTTCCTGTTCATTTGTATTCTAAAAAGGAACATGTTTTTATATCCGTTAATTTTTATTCCTGCCTTTACAATAGGATTTCTTTATTTTCCATTTTATTTTTGTAACCAATTCTGTCTTTATTCGTCTAACTTATAACAACCGGAAAAATGAGAATGAAAATCAATGGCTTATTAATTTGTCTTTTATTATCTGTTACTACATTTACACAGGCTGCCGACAGGATAAGAGGAAACGGCACATTAACAACCAAAGAAAAGGAGATTACCGATTATAACAGGATCCGTATTGATGGAGTCTTTGATATACTCTATGAACAATCAGAAAATACGCCTTACTTAGAAGTAACAGTTGATGAGAACTTACAACCCTATGTCTATGCAGAGGTGAAAGACCGTATCCTTACCATTGGATTTAAAGGGATCAAAGTAGACCATTTTACTAAATTCCTTATTAAAACGAATTCCAGATGGCTGAAAGAGGCAAGGATATCAGGAAATGCCAATTTCATGTTAGAAAGTCCATTAACCGGGGATGAATTTGTGATCAAAAGTAATGCGAACAGCCTGATCCAGTTGAAGCATCCGGTCACTTTAGGCAAGTTAGACCTGAATGTGTCCGGAAGTGCAAATATTGTAGTAGATAAGCTGGAAGTGGAAAAACTGGAATGTAGTATTTCCGGTTCAGGATCTATTACGCTAAAAGAAGGCCAGGCTTTGCAGGGATCTTATAGCATTACCAGCAGTGGTGATATTCATGCATTTGGAGTAGCGGTGCCAGATCTGAGCTGTAAAGTAACAGGGAGCGGAACGACAGAAGTGCACGCAACAGATAATCTGAAAGCAACTTTAATGGGAAACGGTCATATTCGTTATAAAGGACCTACCGCCGTCCAGCAAAAAAAAGGTGGGTAAAGGAACAATTGAAGAAGTCAAATAAATAATATAAATTATGAAAACAAATCTATCTGCTTTCCTGATCACTATTTTATTATTTACCGGTTGCCAAAGTTTAAAAAAAATAAAAGGAGATGGGAATCTGCTTACAAAAGAGATCCATATCCCGGATTACGAAAAATAGAAGTTTCGGGAAGGCAGATAGAAATTTCCTATACACAAAAAGATCAACAGGCAGGGCTGATCATTACGACAGATTCCAATATTTATCATGCATATAATTTCAGTGTAAAAGACCAGTGCCTGGTGATTGAGCCCAAAGAAGAATATGAAAATGCCTCTTTTGCTCCTACCACTTTCTTTATAACTACTCACTCGAAAAAGCTGGATTATCTTTCCGGAGCAGGAAAAGTGATATTTAATTCAGATGCCCCTATGACAAATGAAAAAATGGAAATAGAACTGGCAGGGAAATGCTCCGTTTTTCTGAATGACAAAGTCACCATAGACCATCTCACTACCGAACTGGCAGGAAGTTGTTTATTCTCGGCCAAACAGCTCTCCGGCAAAACTTTTAAAGGAGAAATGGCAGGAAAAGGTACACTGGAATTAGGAGGTATCTTAGATAAGACAACGTTTGAAATCGCAGGAAAAGGGAATATATATGCCTTTGATCTTCAGGTAGCCGAGGCGCAGATATCTATTGCTGGCAAAGGATATGTTGAACTGCATGCAACAGAAAATATTCACTGGGAAGTTGCCGGGATAGGAAATCTTCGCTATAAAGGAGATCCCGGAACTATTCGTAAAGAGGTAGTAGGAATAGGCTCAGTGAAAAGAGCAGACAATGGATTATAACCACCCGTTTGCCTGATACCAGGTAATACATTCTTCCAACCCCTTTTTCAAATCGTAAGAAGGGGTAAAGGAAAGCTCCTCCTGTAGCGGTTTAGTCTCACAGATCCAGTTCCGTTGTTTCAGGATAATATATTTATCCGTATTTAAGGTCATACTTTTTCCGGTAATTTTTCCCATCCATTCCGAACAAACACAGGCAATCCGGACTAAGCCTAAAGGAACTCTCGCCCGGAAAACATGTTTTTTTCCAAGGATATCCTGGATCATACGGGCAAAAGATTCATCCGTATGTACATCCCCATCCGCCACAAAATATTCTTTATTCACTACATCCCTGTTCTCAAGGGCCAAAAAAGCGACTCTGGCCAGGTCTTTCACATAGATAAAAGTAATGCGCTGAGGAGTCGTGCCTACAGCAAAATCAAACCCGGACTGGATGCTTTTTATCTCCATAAAATAATCTTTTTCCCCCGGTCCATACACTCCGGTCGGACGTAAAATCACGTACGGAAAATATGTTTGTTCACGCAGGTAATTCTCCGCCAGCAACTTACTCTGACCATATACTGTATCCGGCTCCTGCTTATCCTTCAGGGCGATAGGCCGGAAAGTAGTTTCATCCCCTTTCCCAAAACTACTCAGGCTACTCATCAAAAGAAATTTTTCAGGAGCTATTCCGGAGTGGGCTAACGCGTCAATAAAATGTTGGGTATACGTTGCATTCACCCGGAAGAAATTCCTCTTATCCAATGTTTTAGTCAGGCCGGCATTATGAATCACATAGGTAAACGGTCCATGTGTGGCAGCTAACTGTTTTAACTGACTTGTTAACTCAGCCGGATGATCATATTTCAGTTCTATACAATGAATACGGGGATCTGATAAATTACTCCGGTCACTATTCTTACGAACACCTGCCCAGACTACATATCCTCTGTCCAATGCTTCCTTTACCAGGAAACCACCAATAAATCCACTGGCTCCTGTAATTAATATGTTTGGTGACTTCATAGTTTTGCTGTCTTCTTTACTTGCTGCCATCGTTTTTTATATAATAGATATAATAATACCATAATAACCCAATCCAGTTAAGCACTAAGATGGTCGCTATCTATAAGAGTTTCTGACTTTTGGTGAGTATAGGATTCTGAGAGATAGCTTTCCAGCCAAACAACAGGACTGCCACCCAAATAATCACTCCTATTTCAGGCAGACTTATCAAACAAAGGGGTAGATAGATCATCATACAGGTCAGTATTCATGCTTTTTCAATACACGGTGTGGCAAATGTCCATGTCCTACCAGCTCAATCGGACAGGCATAGGTTTCCCCTAACCATTCTTCTGAAATATTACTTCCTGCATGATAATGCAAAGTCTCGTTTACACAGGCAATATTTTTAACCAGGGTCAGGACCGTTCCCATATCATGAGAAACCAGAATAATGGCACTTCGCTGATTGATTTCCTCCAGCAACTGGTAAAAATGGGACTCAAACCGTTTATCAACATACGAATTAGGTTCATCCAGGATCAATACCTGCGGGTTGGAAACAATAGAGCGACCTAACAAGACCCGGTGTAACTGTCCTCCGGATAATTCTCCGATAGCACGTCCGGACAAGTCTTCCAGTCCCATTTGAAGGAGAACTTCTTCTATACGTTCCTCCTGTTCTGGGGTAAATGAACGGAAACGCGGCTTTTCAAAAGAGAGGCCAGATGCCACCACCTCTTTTACGGAAACAGGGAATTTCTTATCGATCTGATTCATCTGTGGAAGATATCCGATCCGCACTTTAGGAACTTTTTGTTCTTTCACATAGAAACGGATTTCACCCTCCATAGGAGAAAGCAGATTCAGGATCAGTTTCAGCAAAGTTGTTTTTCCTCCTCCATTCGGCCCGATAATTCCTAAAAAATCGTCCTGGAAAACATCCAGGTTGATATCTCTCAGTACGACCTTTTTCCCGTATCCGGCACTTACATTTCTGATCTCAATTATTTTATTCATGGGCCAAAGCGGTTGCAATATAGATCATTTCTTTACTCCAGTTATAATCCAGAGGATTAATAGCTACCAAACGGCAAGACGTTTCCCGTGCAATTAATTCAGCATTTTTCTGGTCAAATTCCTGCTGCACAAACACAACTCTCGCTCCATATTCCCTTGCTTCATCAATCAGTTCTTTCAATTGGGCGGGAGACGGTTCCTTCCCGTCTGTTTCTATGCATAACTGTATCAACCTGTATTCACTGGCCAGATAAGTCAGAGCAGGATGATAAATAATAAATGCTCTTTCTTTCAAACCTTTAAACAGATTCCCTATCGTCTTCTCCGTTTCCTCAATTTCCAGCATCAGACGACCATAATTATTCCAATAATATTTGGTATTCTCCGGGTCTAAAGCAATGAAAGCATTTAATGTATTCCATGCGATCATTTTTGCTCCGGTAATTGAACTCCAGGTATGGGGATCTACTCCGCTATGATGGTGGTGATGATGGATGTCTGTACTATGATCATGTGCTTCATGGATGTGGGGATTCAACTCCCGGATCAATTCAATCCCTTCTGACATATCAAAGACTTTCAGTTGAGGATTATTCTCCACAATCGTATTCATCCAGACCTCCTCAAAACCAATATATCCAATCTTCAGATAAGCCACGCTCTTTCCGATCTGCGCCATTTCCCGGGGAGCCGGATCATATGTTTCCAGGCTTTGTCCTACCGGGACTACTGAATGAATAGTAAATTTATCTCCTGCAATCTTTTCTGCAAAATATCGCTGAGGTTCTATAGTGACAGAGATTATCCTTTGGTCAGATGAATCCCTATGGCATGCCTGGAATAAAAAAACAGAGACGAATATAAAAAGAATGAGTCGGTTAAACTGTTTCATCATTTTTTGTTTTTGCAAATATACGATGAAACTTTTAATAAAACCTCCTGTATTTTAAAAACAAATCCCCTTAAATCCGTATATTTCTAAGAAAAATATATAGGTGAAAATAGAATAGTAGGTTTTTAATATAGTAAATTTTAATTTTCCATATTAAACCCTTTACTTTGGGGTACGTCTTACTCATGGGCTAATGTAAAACCTATAGAAAAACACCAGAAAAAAACATGACCAAGAAAGCGAAGTGGGGAGTGACAATAGCTATTTGTCTACTAATAGTGGGAATGATCGCTTATCCACATCTTAAAAATCATTATCTCGCATCCCAGGATGCTGCTAATGTTCCTTCTGCAACCGTCTATTCTCCTAACAGGCAGATTTTAAATATCAATGCAGAAGTTTTAAAACCTCAGTCTCTCACTGATAGAATCGTAAGTACAGGAACGCTTATTCCGGATGAAGAAGTAGACCTATCTTTTGAATCTTCCGGGAAGATTGTCGCAATCTATTTCACGGAAGGAACCCAGGTAAAAGAAGGAGATTTGCTAGCTAAAATAAATGATAAGCCTTTACAGGCCCAGTTAAAAAACTGGAAGCCCAGATCCCGTTAGCGAAAGACCGTGTGTATCGTCAACGTACGTTATTGGAAAAAGATGCGGTTAGCCAGGAAGCCTTTGAACAGGTAGCTACAGAATACGAGACCTTAATGGCTGATATTGACCTGGTGAAAGCAAATATCGCACAGACAGAATTGAGAGCTCCTTTTGACGGAGTGATTGGTTTGCGTTTTGTCAGTGAAGGAGCGTATGCCACTCCTTCTACGGAAATCGCTAAACTAACCAAAATATCGCCTTTGAAAATCGAGTTTTCTATTCCGGAAAGTTATTCATTAGATGTAGTGGATGGAACTCCCATTGTATTTAAAGTAGAGTCCTCTTCCGGCCTGATGGAAGAATACCGGGCTACTGTCTATGCAATAGAGAGCCAGGTAGATATACCAACCCGTACCCTAAAAGCAAGGGCCTTATATCCTAACAGCCGTGGTAATATACTACCAGGCCGTTATACCTCTGTTGAAATAACCAAACAGGAAATAAAAGGTGCATTAGCCATCCCCAGTGAAGCCGTTATCCCGGAAATGGGGAAAAACATTGTCTATTTATATAAAGACGGAGTAGCCGATCCCAGAGAAATTGTATTAGGACTCCGTACAGAAAGCCGGGTTCAGGTTTTAGACGGTATCCAGTTAGGAGATACGCTTATTATCTACGGAGTGATGCAATTAAGAACAGGTATGAAAGTATCAATTGACAATCTGTATTAAGAAGTCGGTATGGCAAATATATCAGAAATAAGTATAAAGCGCCCGGTTCTTTCTACAGTAATGATGTTGATAATCTTACTGTTTGGGATGATTGGCTATCACTATCTGGGTGTCCGGGAGTTCCCCAGTGTAGACCAACCCATTATCTCTGTGAATGTATCTTATTCGGGAGCAAATGCGGAGGTAATTATGAACCAGATTACCGAGCCTCTCGAACAAAATATAAACGGGATTCCCGGAATTCGTTCTTTAAGTAGTGTGAGTAGTCAGGGGAGTAGCCGTATTACAGTAGAGTTTGAGCTATCCGTGGATATGGAGACAGCCGCTAATGATGTCCGTGATAAAGTTTCGCGGGCCCAACGCTATCTTCCCCGGGATTGTGATCCCCCTACTGTATCAAAGGCAGATGCAGACGCTTCTCCCATTCTGCAAATTGGTATTCGTAGTAATAAACGTTCCCTTATGGAACTAAGCGAAATTGCAGAGTTAACAGTAAAAGAACGTCTGCAGACCATTTCAAATGTGAGTGCAGTAGAAATATGGGGACAAAAAAAGATACTCCATGCGTTTATGGCTGGATCCCATTAAAATGGCTGACTATGGAGTAACTACCATGGATGTAAAAAATGCTGTAGATCGTGAAAATGTAGAATTACCTTCCGGAAGTATTGAAGGAAATACGGTAGAACTTTCCATTCGGACATTAGGTCTTATGCAAACAGCAAAAGAATTTAATGATCTGATTATACGCGAAGAAGGAAATAACATTGTCCGTTTTCAGGATATCGGATATGCAGAATTAGCACCGGAAGATATCCGGAGCTTATTAAAAAAGGATGGAGAGCCGATGGTGATCGATGTCATTATCCCACAACCGGGAGCTAACCACATCGAGATTGCTAATGAAACCTATGAGCGTATTGAACAGCTAAAAAAGATCTGCCTGAAGATGTATCCATTGAAATGGTATATGATAATACCAAATTTATCCGGGCGTCTATCAGAGAAATGCAGGAAACCATTTATATCGCATTTATCCTGGTTGTAATCATTATCTTTATGTTTCTCCGGGACTGGCGCGTTACGCTGGTACCTGTCGTCGTAATTCCGGTTTCTTTGGTTGGAGCATTCTTTATTATGTACATGTCCGGTTTCTCCATTAATGTACTTACCATGCTTGCCGTGGTATTGTCTGTAGGACTTGTGGTAGATGATGCGATTGTAGTAGCAGAAAACATTTATGTCCGGATAGAACATGGGATGTCTCCAAAAGAAGCAGGGATTGAAGGTTCCAATGAAATTTTCTTTGCTGTAATTTCTACTACGATTACTCTTATCTCCGTATTCCTGCCCATTGTGTTTATGGATGGAATGACAGGAAGGCTTTTCAAGGAATTTAGTATCGTCATAGCAGGTAGTGTGGCTATCTCTTCGTTCGTTGCATTGACCTTTACTCCCATGCTCGCCACCAAAATATTGAAGAAACGGGAAAAACAAAACTGGTTATACCGGAAAACAGAGCCTTTTTTTAATGGTTTAAATAAAATATACGCCAAAGCATTAACAGCTTTCCTTTCAAAGAAATGGTTAGCTATTCCTATCGTAATCCTGTTAGTAACAGCAATCGGAATTTTATGGAATAAAATCCCGACCGAGTTGTCCCCGTTAGAAGACCGCTCTATCATAACCATTAATCTCAGAGGACCGGAAGGGGTTACTTTCGAATTTATTCGTGATTACGCGAACCGGATTGAAGAACTGGCAGAAATTACAGTTCCAGAACGTGAGTCTATACTTTCCCATTCATGGAATGGCGGTGGATTCATGAACATATTTCTTCCGGATATACAGGAACGGGAACGTTCCCAGATGGAAATTGCTGAAGAGTTATCAGCAGCTGTAAGAAGGGAAACGATGGCGCGATCCTTTGTTCAGCAACAATCCACTTTTGGAGGACGAAGGGGAGGAATGCCAGTCCAGTATGTTCTGCAAGCCCCTGATTTACAAAAACTGGAAGAATACCTACCTTTATTCATGGAAAAAGTGAATGAGAGTCCTATATTCCAAATGGCAGATGTTAACCTGAAGTTTACCAAACCGGAAACCCGGATTGAAATTAACCGGGACAAGGCCTCTTTATTAGGAGTAAGTACCCTGAATATTGCCCAGACCTTACAATATGCATTAAGCGGACAATGCATGGGCTACTTCTATATGAATGGAAAGCAGTACCAGATCTTAGGAGAGATCAATCGTCAACAGCGGAACACTCCTTTAGATCTTAAGTCCATTTACATACGAAGTGATAACGGATCCATGCTCCAGTTGGATAACCTGGTTTCTCTGCACGAAAATGTAGCACCGCCCCAATTATACAGATACAACCGTTTCGTATCAGCAACCGTATCCAGTGGATTAAACAAGGGATATACGTTATGGGATGGACTGGCAGAGATGGATCACATTACTGAAGAAGTACTGGATGAAAGTTTCCGGACTGCCCTCTCCGGAGAATCTAAAGAATTCAGCGAAAGTTCATCCAGCCTCATGTTTGCAATGATCCTTGCTCTTTTGATGATCTATCTGGTATTGGCGGCCCAGTTTGAAAGTTTTAAAGATCCGTTGATCGTTATGTTTACTGTACCGTTGGCCATTGCCGGAGCTTTGATATTTATGGATTACTCCGGTATTACCATGAATATTTTTAGCCAGATCGGACTGATCATGTTAATCGGGCTGGTGGCAAAGAATGGTATTCTGATTGTAGAATTTGCCAACCAACGCCAGGATGCCGGGTTAAGTATGCCCGAAGCGATCCGTGCTTCAGCAACCCAGCATTTTCGTCCTATTCTGATGACCAGTGTCTCTACAATCTTAGGTCTGGTTCCGCTTGTCTATGCAACAGGAGAAGGTGCACAAGGCTGTATTGCCATGGGTGTAGCAGTTGTCGGAGGTATGCTTGTATCTACTTTTCTGACTCTATTTATTGTTCTAGCCATGTATAGTTTTATCTCTACAGACAGACATGTAAAACAAGAACAACAATGAAACAACTACTTATTATATTGTCCCTTTTATTTTTTACTTTTTCCGGGGTAGAAGCACAACGGGTCTTCAGCCTTAAGCAATGTATAGAAACAGGACTGGAAAGAAATTACTCCATCCGGATCGTTAGAAATGAACAATTAATTTACGAAAATAATGCCACCATAGGAAATGCGGGCTATCTGCCGGCATTTGACCTGAGTGGAGGTGCCGGAGGAACTCTATATAACTATAATGAGAGGGATACGGTCAACCACTCATTCACCAGAAGAAACGGGATCGGAAATGAAACAGCCAACCTGGGACTGGATATGGGCTGGACTATTTTTAATGGTTTTGGTATCCAGGCTGAATATGAACGGTTGAAAGAGTTAAAACGGATGGGAGAATTAAACACCCGGCTGACGATTGAAGAATTTGTTGCCGACCTGGCCGGGGAATATTATAATCTCATCCGCCAGAAAACCCGTCTGCGCAATCTTCTGGCAACGCTTGAACTCTCTAAAGAGCGTCTCCGTATAGTGGAAGAAAGATATTACATCGGCTCTATGTCCAGACTGGACTTCCAACAGGCACGGGTCGACTTTAACTCCGATAGTTCTACTGTTCTTAACCAGTTGGAAGTGGTCCATACTTCCCGCATCCGGCTCAATGAATTAATGGCTTTAGATAATGTGGAAGAACAGATCCTTCTAAAAGATTCCCTGATCCATCCGAATCCTTTTCTGGATGAAGTGGAATTATGGCAGAACACACTGGCAACCAACTCCGCCCTGTTACTTGCCCAGAAAAACCGGACTCTTTCTGAAATTGACTATAAAAAAGCCAAAAGCCGTAATTATCCCTATGTCAGACTGAATGCAGGCTATGGCTACACAGCCAACTGGTATGATGATAACCGGATAGATATGCAGCACCGCATGGGACTCAGCTACGGATTAACCGTAGGCATCAATGTGCTCGACGGTTTCAACCGCCGCCGGGAACAAAGGAATGCCCGCATCGAAATAGAAAACAAAGACCTTCGTATACAGGAACTGGAATTATCCTTACGTGCAGATATGAGTAATTTATGGATGGCCTATCAGAACAACTTAGATCTATGGGGGTTGGAAAAAGAGAATCTGGTAGCTGCGCAGGAGAACTATAATATTGCACTCGACCGGTATAAACTGGGAGACCTGTCCGGTATTGAACTTCGTGAGGCACAGAATAATCTTCTGCAGGCTGAAGAGCGTCAATCCATTGCAGAATATGCAACCAAATTATGTGAAATATCCCTTTTACAACTAAGTGGGCAAATATTAAACTTCCTGAATCCAGAGGTGAATGCCAGCTATTAATAGTGTTCTTTCCCTATATTTTTTTAGGTATTCATCTATTCATCTTTTGATAAACAACTGATTCACAGGCTATAAAAATGCATACCTGAGTATTCAGGTATTCACCAGGTATGCATATATAGGGGAAAAAGAGTGCTGTCAGAAGTTTTTTATCTGAAAACTGGTACGGCTGTGATGCCTCTCCGGGACAGATTGGTAAATCCATGCAGGACAACTATTTCTACCCTCTACACCCTGGCTCCATTTGCTGCCTACATTTTCGGGAATCAGTGCCTACCTATGCAGGCTACCCTCTACACCCTACGGATAGTTGCTGCACGGATAATTAAAAATAGTTACGCAGCTATCTGAAGATGAATCCTAAAAAATTCTACTTTATATATAAGTATACGGGTTGACCATAGGATTTGTTTTAGTATTTCCTTTGGATAAACCTCAGTAAAAAGCACTACCTTTGTCGGATAATTTTCTGATAACATGCGAATCATACCAAAAACCAACACATTACGAAAAACCATCCTGATCTACCGAAGCATACGCCATCGAAACGGACATGGCGTACATTCTCCGTTTGTATTCAACCTGATCACCAAAGTGATTGAAGAAAAAAGACCTTATTATACTTTTCATGACATTGAGCTACTCAGAAAACAATTAATATATAAAGAGGAAAAAATCACCTATCCGGACAGACATCACAAAGGAAAACTCCGGACCCGTTCCATTAGTAAAATCGTAGCTCAGGAAGGGATTAAACCCAAACATGGAGCACTACTTTTCCGTTTAGCCAACTACTTCAAACCCCGGAGTATTCTACACATAGGCCCTTCCATGGGTTTATCTGCGTTATATCTCTCTTCCTATCAGACAGGAGCAAACTGCATAGCATTAGAGCATATAGAAGAATTTGCCACCATTTCCCGGTGGATCTACGAAAGGGCTGGCCGGAATCCGGTCTCTTTACAGGTAGGTGCTTATCAAAACACCCTGCCACCGGTCCTTACTTCCCTGAATCAATTGGATTTGGTTTATTTCAACACGGCTACGGAAACGTTTGAAAATGAATGGTTATTTACCACATGCCTCAAATATATCCACGACCAGACGGTTTTTGTAATTAAAGGAATCAAAAGCAACAAAGAAATGAGAGCATTCTGGTCTGCTGTGACCGGGCGGCCGAAAGTGACCGTCACGATTGACCTTTATTCCATGGGCCTTGTCTTCTTTAACCGGAAGCTCCACAAACGAAATTATAAAACCTATTTTTAAATCAGCGTATGCAATAAAAATAAATGACATGAAAAAGAGCGTTGTATATACCCGAACCGGAGACAAAGGACTCACGTCTCTGGTAGGAGGACAAAGAGTTTCCAAAACTAATCACCGGATAGAGAGTTATGGGACAATAGATGAATTAAATTCATTCATTGGCCTGTTGATGACAGAACTGACAGATCCCCAGGATCTGGATTTTTTACTATTTGTGCAACACAAACTGTTTACCATAGGCTCCTACCTTGCCACAGACCAGACTTCTACGGAGCTTAGGATAGAAAGCAAAGTGTCAGAAGAGAGTATCCGGCGGATTGAACATGAGATCGACCGGATAGATATGGACCTTCCTAAAATGAATCATTTCATTTTGCCCGGAGGAAGTCGTTCCGCTTCTTTAGCACACGTATGCCGCACGATATGCCGCAGAGCAGAACGCCGGATCTACCGGCTACATGAAGAATGCCTGGTTGAAGATGCCGTGCTTATTTTTGTGAACAGACTGTCCGATTATATGTTCGTGTTAGCAAGAAAAGAATGTATTAAAAACAATGGACATGAAATTATTTGGGATTATACTTGCATCTAAGAAATAAAGTTTTATTTTTGCGAAAAAATTAGAGAAACCTAACCACACTGTGTGGTTGCAAACACTTGACAGCTATGTATTGGACATTAGAATTAGCTTCAAAATTAGAAGATGCACCCTGGCCTGCTACAAAAGATGAGTTGATTGATTATGCACAACGCTCCGGGGCACCTTTGGAAGTGATTGAGAATTTGCAGGAAATGGAAGATGAAGGCGAGATCTATGAGTGCATGGAAGATATCTGGCCCGATTATCCCAGTAAAGAAGACTTCTTCTTCAATGAAGAAGAGTATTAATAAGTGAGAACTTAGTTCTTAAAAATAAAAAACGAGGCAGAACAGCCTTTCCGGCTTCCTGCCTCGTTTGTTTTTAACCGCTAAACACAATTTATCCCTTTTCACTCCGTTTCGTATTAGTAGAAATAAAACCAGATAGGGCAGCGTACCTCCAAAATGAAAAGAGCCATTTTGTTCTTTATAGTGTTCATCAGTTGTTCAGATATGGTCTGGGCACAGATTGATGCGCAATTCAGCCAGTATTTCATGGCTCTGGGCTACTACAATCCGGCGTATGCGGGTACTTCTGATAAACTGAACACACTGGCAATGTACCGGCAGCAATGGGCCGGGATAGAAGGGGCACCGAAATCCTTTTTTATTACAGCAGACATGCCTTTCTCCTTTAAAAACACAAAGCACGGTGTGGGAGTAACTGTATACAACGACCAGGCAGGTCTTTTCCGGCATACGGTAATCGGGCTGCAATATGCCTATAAATATAAACTATTCGGAGGCGTACTGAGTGGAGGTATACAACTGGGCATAGCCAACCTTTCTTTCGATGCGGACGGGATTTATATTCCGGATATTTCAGAAAGCCCGGATCATACGATGGAAGATGAGGCCATTCCTACCAGCAATGAAAACGGGATGGGGCTGGATATGAATGCCGGCCTGTTTTATTCCCACAGGAAATTCTATGTAGGAGTAGGCATCATGCATCTTTCCGAAGCAGAAATAGGGCTGGATGAGAATATCAGTACCTATATTCCCCGGACATATAATTTTGTCGGGGGATACAATATTCAATTAAGGAATCCGTTAATTGAATTACAGCCTTCGGTGTTTCTCAAGACAGATATGCAATATATGTCTGCAGACATAACCGCACGACTGATATATAATAAAATGTTTAATGGTGGCCTTTCCTGGAGGGTGAATGAATCGGTGATACTATTACTGGGAGCCAACATAAAGAATTTTCAGGCAGGATATGCTTATGACTTTCCCACTACAGCCATCCGGAAAGGCAGCTCAGGAAGCCACGAGTTATTCCTTCGTTTTTCAATAAACCTGAAAAAAACAAAGACTGGACAATATAGACATAAAAGTGTACGTATATTATAAATAGTATATGAAAAAAGTATTATTAGTACTTGTAGCAGTGACCCTATTATCCGCATGTGGGAAATCATTGTTAAGTAGTGGAGGAGAAGTTACAGGGGTCAGAAGTACCGCTGTGAACGAACCCGCCCCATATGGTATGGTTCTTATCAAACGGGGAGCATTTGAAATGGGTCCGAACGATAAGGATTCTGTCTGGGGAATTATGCCGGAGACAAAAGGCGTTTCTTTTGATGCTTTCTGGATGGATGAAACAGAGGTAACCAATGCAAAATACCGCCAGTTCGTTTATTGGGTCCGGGACTCCATTATCCGTGAACGGTTAGCAGATCCGGCTTATGGAGGAAATGATTTGTTCAAGATTACGGAAGACCGCTATGGGGAACCTGTCACTCCTCATCTAGACTGGAGCAGACCTATACCATGGAAACGGGCTAACGAGGACGAATTACTGGCCATAGAAAGTGTATATTATACCCACCCTATCACAGGCGAAAAACGGCTGGACGAAAAGCAGATGAATTATAAATATGAATGGTATGACCATACTTCTGCGGCTTTGCGTAAACATCGTCTGGATCCTGCAGACCGTGTACGTAATACGGATATAAACATAAATCCTAACGAAGTGGTCATGATCTCTAAAGACACGGCTTACATCAACGATGACGGATTTATTATTAATGAAACCATCACCCGCCCCTTAAGTAGTCCTTATGACTTTCTCCATACCCGGATCGTAAATATTTATCCGGATGAAACAGTGTGGGTAAACGACTTTAACAATGCGTATAACGAACCTTATATGCGTATGTATTTCACTCATCCCGGATATGATGATTATCCGGTAGTAGGTGTTTCCTGGGAGATGGCATCAGCTTACTGTATGTGGAGGACTGAATTGTTCCAATCTTCCATGAATCTGCCGGCAGGTTATACGATTGAACCGTTCCGTCTGCCTACGGAAGGAGAATGGGAATATGCCGCCAGAACCGGGAAAAATGAATATAAATATCCCTGGGCTACAGACGAATTACAAAGTAGTAAAGGATGTTTCTTAGGAAATTTCAAACCCGGCAATGGTAATTATACGGAAGACGGACACCTGATCACTGCACGGGTAGGCTCTTTTGCTCCTAATGAATTCGGATTATATGATATGGCTGGTAACGTAGCAGAATGGACGTCCACGACTTATATGGAATCAGGTCCCAGCCAGATGAGTGATATGAATCCGGATCTACGCTATAATGCAGCGATTGATGATCCGTATGAAATGAAAAAGAAAGTGGTCCGGGGCGGTTCATGGAAAGACGTAGCACAATTCATACGCTCAGATATGAGAACTTTTGAATACCAGAACGAGACCCGTTCGTACATCGGATTCCGGTGTGCCCGTACACAAATCGGATTTGCACGGGGTAAATCCAAAAAGAAATAATTAAAAGCTAATTCAGAACAGATTAATACTTGAATAAAATATGGGAAAGTATAGAAGATATAAAAACAGATTAGAGATGTTCCTATCCAGCGAAAGAGGAAAAAGGGTACTGAATTTCTGTTACAGTTGGGGGGCCTCCATCGTAATTCTGGGTGCGCTTTTTAAATTACTTCACCTGCCTTATGCCAACCAGATCCTGTTTGTAGCGATGATCATTGAATCGTTGGTATTTGCTATTTCCGCCTTTGAACGTCCGAGTCATGAATATAACTGGGAAGACGTGTTCCCGGTATTGAAATCCAAAAATCCTTTAGACCGTCCGGATTTTAGTAAGAATTCAATAGCCTCTTTAGTAAAAGAAGAAAATGAAGCTATAGAAAGTACTCCTGTGATGGCAGGTGGTATTCAGACGGGTTTTGCTTCGCAGAGTTCCCGGCTTATAGCCGGAAGTGTAGCCGAAGAGATCTCCGCAGAAGAATCGAAAGAGCTGGCCGAAAGTATTAAAAAACTAAATGGTGCAGCGGAACAAATCTCCAAAATGGCAGATCTGACCGATGCTACACAAAAATATCTGGAACAGCTATCCGGTATGGCACAGAATATGGAACGTTTCAGTCAGATCACCAGTTCACTGACAGATGTCTCAGATGGAATTAACCAACATTCCCAGGGATATGTACAACAAATGGAAATGCTGAACCGGAACATTACCGGATTGAACACAATCTATGAGATCCAGTTAAAAGGAATCAGCTCACAGATCGATTCTGTAGAGCATATCAATGCCGGTCTGAACCGGATCAAGGATTTGTATAACAGTTCGGTTATAGATAGTTCCGTATTTAAAAACGAAACAGAGAAAATGGCTCAGCAACTGACTCAGTTGAATCAGGTCTATAGCCGGTTATTACAAGCAATGACTGTAAATATGTACGGAGGAGTTGCACCGGCTCCCCAGTCTTATGCGCAACCACAACAGCCACAACCGGTTTATCAACAACAGCCACCTATGCAAGGGAATCCATACCAGAACCCTTATACAAACAACCAGGGATAATAAAACAACTCGTTAATAACTGAAATAGAAAAACATGGCAGGAGTATCAAGTAATCCTAATTCACCCCGTCAACGGATGATCAACCTGATGTATCTGGTGTTCATCGCGATGATGGCCCTGAATGTGTCATCAGAGGTACTGGACGGATTTGAATTAGTGGAAGGTAGCTTGCAAACCTCTATAGACAACTCTTCCAACCGGAATGAAATTGTCAATAACGAGTTGAAAGCATACTACGAATCCAATCAGGAAAAAGTATTGGAATGGTATCAGAAAGGCCAGCAGGTAAAACAGGCATCGGATGACCTGTATGACTATATCCAGGATCTGAAAGTCCGTATTGTTAAAGTGGCGGACGGAGAAAAAGGAGATGTCTACAATATACAATATAAAGATAATCTGGAAGCAGCTTCCCGCGTGATGCTGGCTCCGATTAACGGAGAAGGAAAAAACCTCCGGGAAGCCATTAAGTCTTACCGGGATATGTTGGGAAATATAGTACAGGACAGTACCAAAACCCGTATTCTGGAAGCAAGTCTGAACACTACACCGCCTCACAAACCTGGATTAAACATCCGTACCTGGGAGACTGCCTTGTTTGAGAACATGCCGGTAGCAGCGGCTGTTACATTACTGACCAAGCTGCAGAGTGATGTACGATACGCAGAAGGAGAAGCACTTTCTTATCTGTTGAGTAGCGTGGACGTAGGGGACTATCGCGTAAACCAGATAACTGCACAGGTGATTCCTGAAAGCCAGATCGTTATGCGTGGTGGACAATACAGGGCAAATATTGTACTGTCGGCTGTTGATTCAACCAAACGCCCTGCTATTTATGTCGGAGGAAATGAATTACCTTATGAAAACCAGGGGATCTATACAGTAACTGCCGGTTCCACCGGAACTTTCCCGGTAGAAGGGTATATTGAAATGCCGAATAGTGACGGTACGCTCCTGCGGAAAGAATTTAAAAGTGAATATTATGTCACAGAACCCAGTGCTACGGTAGCTCCGGTGTTAATGAATGTCTTATATGCAGGAATATCCAACCAGATCCGGATTGCAGTTCCGGGTGTTCTCAGTGGAAATGTGACAGCCACTATGACAAACGGTACCTTAACACGTACTGGAGACTTATGGGAAGCAAAACCAACTACGGTAGGAACAGAAGCCATCATTACGGTCAATGCCTGCATGGCGGACGGAAGAACGGTAGAAATGGCCAAAACCCCTTTCCGGGTACGCGCTTTGCCGGATCCGCTTCCTTATATTGAATATAAAGACCAGAATGGTAATACCCGTCGTTTTAAAGGAGGTACGATTGCTAAACGCAGTTTAGTAGAAACAGATGGTATACTGGCAGCGATTGATGATGACCTGTTGAATGTAGAATATACTGTATTACGTTTCCAATTGACTTATTATGATTCGTTCGGGAATGTGATGACAGAACTGGGTGACGGAACAAGATTCTCTGAACGGCAAAAGAATTATATTCGCGGATTAGCCCGGGGAAAACGATTCTATATCTCACAGGTAGTGGCAAAAGGGCCGGATGGAATCGAACGCTCCATCCCTCCTATTGAAGTAATTGTAAATTAATAGAACAGAGCTATACATATGAAACGTTTGTTTTACATATTGGTAATGGTAAGTGCTGTATTAACATCTGTCCACGCACAGGAGGAGAATACAGAAAGAAGGACACCACAGGCAACCCGTGGCCAGCGGGAAACAATTGAAAGGAATAGTGGTCTGCCGGATCTTACCGTACGTGCACAGGATATGAATGAGCGGATGACACAGGAAATCGGGAATGCCCGCTGGATGCGTGTCATATACCGTGAAATTGATCTGACTAAAGAAGAGAATGCTCCTCTTTACTATCCGGTACGGCCAATGAACGAACAGAAAAACCTGTTCTTCCTGCTATTCCAGTTAATGAGTGAGGGAAAGGTGATAGCATACGAATATCTGGATGGCTATGAAGCATTTGATGATTCACACCGGGCAGATATGAAAACCATCTTAGACCGGGCATATATCTATTATGATGAAGTGCCCGGACGTCCGGGAGAACAACCTTCTTATATCCTGAATGAAAGTGATATTCCTTCAGAAGATGTCCGGTCTTATTATGTAAAAGAAGCCTGGTATTTTGACCAGCATAATTCCGTGTTTGATGTGAAAACACTGGCAATCTGTCCGATCCTGACTACGGCAGGTGATTTCGGAGAACAACGGATGCCGCTATTCTGGTTACCTTATGAGAATATTCGTCCTTATATTACGAATACGTATATTATGACGTCTAACATGAATAATGCCAAGACGTTTACAATAGATGATTATTTCCGCAGGAGAATGTTTGAAGGGAAAATTATTAAAACAGAGAACCTCATGAACCGGACGCTGCAGGAATATTATCCTGAACCAGACTCCCTGAGATTAGCTCAGGAACAGATAGAAGCACAACTGAAAGCATTTGAAACTTCTTTGTACTGGCAACCGGATACTACCACGCAGGTAGCAGCAACCACCAAAGAGAAAAAGGCGGCTCGTGCCACCAAGGCTTCTACTAAAACCACCACCAAGACAAAAACTCCAAAGGCACAAAGTACTTCTTCTTCCGGCTCAGCACCGGTACGAAGCGTACGTCGCAGATAAATGAGGTATGTACTGGACACTGTTTATCACATTTCTTAAGATCGGAGCTTTTACCATCGGAGGAGGATATGCCATGCTTCCCCTGATCCAGCGGGAAGTAGTGGACCGGGGCTGGATGAGTAAAGACGATTTTATTGATCTTTTTGCTGTTGCCCAGTCTCTTTCGGGTATATTTGCCGTAAATATATCCATATTTGTAGGGTATAAACTAAAAAAAATATCAGGAAGTATAGTCTGTGCTTTAGGAACCATCCTGCCCTCTTTTTTAATTATCCTTGCTATCGCTTTATTCTTTACACAGATACAGGATAACATCTGGGTGGAAAAAATATTCAAGGGATTACGTCCGGCAGTAGTAGCCCTGATTGCTGTGCCTTGTTTAACAACTGCCCGTTCGGTTAAGCTATCTAAGAAAACTATTATTATACCCATTCTTTCCGCGTTATTAATCTGGCAGGCGGGAATCTCTCCGGTTTATATTATTATGGCAGCTATTGTGGGTGGGTTATACTATGGTTTATATGTAAAAAAAGGATGATATGATCTATTTACAGCTACTTTGGGTATATTTAAAGATCGGGATCTTTGGGTTCGGAGGAGGATATGCTATGCTGTCTCTGATCCAGGCAGATGTAGTAGATAATTATAAATGGATCACCTTACAGGAATTTACAGATATCATTGCTATTTCCCAGATGACTCCCGGACCAATCGGGATCAATAGCGCCACCTATATAGGCTACACCGCTGTGATGAATGCGGGCTATCCTCCGGGAATGGCTGTCCTGGGTTCCTGTATGGCCACCTTTGCAGTTTGTCTTCCATCCTTTATATTGGTATTAATCATTTCCTATTTCTTTTCCAGGTTCAAGAATAATAAATACGTGGAAGCAGCTTTTATGGGCTTACGTCCGGCTACCGTCGGACTGATCGCAGCAGCAGCTCTTCTTTTAATGAACCGTGAGAACTTTATTGATTATAAAAGCTTCCTGATTTTCGGTGCAGCGTTTATCCTTACCTGGAAATTCAAGATCCATCCTATCCTGATGATCCTGTTAGCAGGAATCGCCGGTTTGACCCTTTACTGGTAAAAATTTGTTATATAAAATAACCATGTTATTCATCGACTAAATTACCCCGTTTATCAATTAATCCGGGGTATGTACCGATCCTAGTTGTAAGGGATTACATGATACCTTAGCTTTGCCACTAATAAGTTGCAAAATTAGTGTATTATGAAATTATATCATTCTTTTGTATTAGTACTGCTCTGCATATTATCTTTTACTGCAACCGCACAGGAGACCCGGGTCGTATGGACCTTACAGGAGTGTCTTGAGTATGCACTGGAAAATAATATCCAGTTAAACCAGAACCGGATCAATTATCTTTCGGGACAGGAAGATGTTTTATTAGCAAAAGCACAGCTATTCCCTTCCCTATCCGGAACAGCGAATCAGAACTATACCAATTATCCGGCCAGAAACTCAGAGTCCAGCCATCACAGCTATTCCGGTAATTATGGTGTGAATACCAACTGGACGCTCTTTAACGGGAACCGCCGGAGAATAAACATCCAGCAACAGGAGTTGCAAAATGAATTACAGGAATTAACGGTAGAACAGACTGAATATGATATCCTGATCGCCCTGGTACAAAACTATATGCAGGTCCTATATGCTTACGAAGCGATACGGATCACAGAAAACACAGTAGAGGTATCGGAAACGGAACGTGATCGTGCCATGCAGCTTCTGAATGCAGGTTCTATTTCCAGAGTAGATCTGGCACAACTCGAAAGCCAGTATAGTAACGACAAATACCAGTTAGTAGTTGCCCAAACCAACCTGGAAAATTATAAATTACAATTAAAGCAATTGCTGGAACTGGACATCAATCAACAAATAGAAATAATAAAACCGGAAATCACCGAAGAAGATATCTTAGCTCCTTTGCCTAAAAAAGAAATCATTTATGCGACTTCCTTAGAAGTTATACCGGATGTAAAAAGTAGTTTATTAGCTCTGGATATTGCCGAACTGGAAGTGAAACGGGCACGGGGAGGTTATCTACCTACTATTTCCTTAAATGCTGCAATCGAAACAGGCCACCTTTCCGGAACAGAATATACATTCGGTAATCAAATCTGGAACAGATTTAATGAAAGTGTAGGCCTATCCATAAGCGTCCCGATCCTCAGTAACCGGGAAAATAAAACAGCCGTGAATAAGGCCAGATTCGCCGTCTCTAATAGCCAGTTAGATGTGATGAATACCCAGAACCAGTTACTTCGTACTGTAGAAGGGATCTACTTAGATGCTACCTCAGCCCAAAGCCAGTATCTGGCAGCACTGGAACGGCTGGCAGCCGTGGAAGAAAGTTATGACCTGACTCAGCAACAGTTTTTTCTGGGTATGAAAAACACCCTGGAACTACTCACGGAAAAAAATAATTATCTCTCTGCCCAACAGGAGGTGCTACAATCCAAATACATGGCAATCATGAGTAAGGAACTGTTAAATATATATCAGAATAAACCTGTAGAGTTCAACTACTAATGAATATAGATCTTCTCAGTTGCCTCCCGACCTAAAACCACCGGGAGGTACAGAGAAGACACGGAAACAAGAAAAGATAAAAATATATAATATGAGTACGAAGAAAATAGTTATTGGTATTGTCATCCTCCTGCTTTTAGCAGGAGTAGTCTACTTCTTTATGAGCAGATCTTCTTCTGCAAAGATGAACCTGAGTACAGCCCCTGTTTCCCGGAATACAATCAACAATACGGTTACTGCCACAGGAACTGTAGAACCGGTAATCGAAGTGGAAGTAGGTACCCAGGTTTCCGGGATTATTAACAGAATCTATGTAGATTATAACAGTGTAGTGAAAAAAGGACAGGTCATCGCGGAGATGGACAAGATCACGCTACAGGCGGAATTAGCTTCTACAGAGGCACAGATAAGTAGTAGTAAAGCCGAATTTGACTACCAGGAAAGGAATTACGAACGAAGTAAACTTCTACACGAAAAACAGTTGATCAGCGATACAGATTATGAAACAGCTACCTATAGCTATCTGTTGGCTAAAGCCAATTATGAACAGAATCAGGCTGCCCTGGTAAGAGTAAAACAAAATCTGGAATATGCCACAATTACCAGTCCTATTGATGGAGTAGTTATCAATAAAGAGGTAGAAGAAGGACAAACAGTTGCGGCAGGTTTCAGTACTCCTACTCTTTTTACGATCGCCAATGACCTGACACAAATGCAGGTAATCGCAGATGTGGATGAAGCGGACATAGGCCAGGTAGAGGAAGGACAACGGGTGACCTTTAGTGTAGACGCCTATCCGAATGATATATTTGAAGGAGAAGTAACCCAGGCACGTCTGGAAGCGACTGTGACCTCTAATGTGGTGACCTACGAGGTAGTGATCAGTGCCTATAATCCGGATCTGAAACTAAAACCGGGGCTAACTGCTGATGTAACAGTCTATACGTTAGAAAGAAATAACGTACTGACTGTTTCCTCCCGGGCACTCCGGTTTGTTCCGGATGCGGATGTTCTCTCTAAAATAGGTTACGAAGTCATGAACCCTACCGCAGACGCACCTCCGGGTCAACGACTGGTATGGCAGGTTCAGGGAAATATCCTGTCTCCTAAAGTCATTTCCATCGGAGCTGTCAGTGGAAGCATGACAGAAGTGACAGACGGGATCAGTGAAGGAGAACAGGTTGCGCTTGAATTAACAACAGAGCAGGTGGTTTCTAACGGCAATACGACCGAACGGAGCCCCTTCATGCCAAGTCCTCCGAGAAGAAGATAATCGGTAAAAAAGTACAGGATGAAAGAAATCATACGACTTGAAAAAATCAGACGAGACTTCATAGTAGGAAGTAAAACTGTACATGCCTTGCGGGGAGTCAGCTTTACCATCCAGGAAGGAGAATTCGTTACGATTATGGGTATTTCCGGTTCCGGGAAAAGTACACTACTAAATATTTTAGGATGTCTGGATACACCCACTTCAGGAGAGTATTACCTGGATGGAGTCTCTGTACGGACGATGGGTAAAAATGCACGTGCTACCCTGAGAAACCGGAAGATCGGGTTTGTCTTCCAGAACTACAATCTGCTGGCAAAAACAACAGCAATTGAAAACGTAGAACTTCCTCTGATGTACAATCCGTCCTTTTCTGCTTCAGCACGCAGGGAAAGTACGATCAACGCTCTTAAGGCAGTAGGATTAGGAGACCGTCTGAACCATAAAAGTAACCAGATGAGTGGAGGACAGATGCAACGTGTAGCTATCGCCCGGGCACTGGTAAATAATCCTGCCCTCCTACTGGCTGATGAGGCAACCGGAAACTTAGATACGCGCACCTCTTTTGAGATTCTTGTTCTCTTTCAGCAACTGCATGCCAAAGGGCATACTATTATTTTCGTAACTCATAATCCGGAGATTGCAGAATACTGCAGCCGGAATATCGCACTAAAAGACGGACGGGTAACCAGTGATACTTACAACGATAACATCCTCTCTGCGGAAGAAGCTTTGACGCTCTTACCTGTAAATAATGATTAATCCATAATTCGTATGAACGGAACAAATTTATTCAAAATAGCCCTCCGGGCACTCGATAACAATAAAATGCGTGGTTTCCTGACAATGCTGGGTATTATTATTGGTGTAGCTTCAGTGATTACCATGTTAGCGATTGGGCAAGGATCCAAAAGAAGTATCCAGTCCCAGATCAGTGAGATGGGATCCAACATCATCACAATCCAGCCGGGTGGAGACCGGAGAGGGGGTGTACGTCTGGATGCTTCTTCAATGGAAACACTCAAGTTAGATGACTACAAAGCAATCCGGAACCAGGCACGTTATGTAGATATGATCTCTCCTACCGTAAATAGTAGCGGACAGGTTATTTATGGGGCAAACAATACGCCGACTACCGTGTATGGAGTTAATAACGACTATCTGAATATCCGGAAATATACCATTGCAGAAGGAGATATCTTTTCTGAACAGGATATTCTGGCCAGCGCTAAAGTATGTTTATTAGGGCAGACAGTGATAGACGAACTCTTTCCAAATGGGGAAAACCCTGTCGGGAAAGTGATCCGTTTCAATAAAATACCGCTGGTGATCACAGGGACTTTAGTAGCCAAAGGATATAACAGCATGGGAATGGACCAGGATAATCTGATTTTAGCTCCATACACAACTATACAAAAGAGAGTTCTGGCCATTACCCATCTCCAAAGCATCACCTGTTCGGCACTCAGGGAAGAATATACGGAAGAAGCGATTGATGAGATCACAGAGATATTACGGGAAACCCATAAATTACAACCGGGAACGGATAATGATTTCCAGATCCGTTCTACACAGGAGTTAAGTGAAATGCTGGCTTCAACAACGGATATGATGACGATTCTGTTAGCTGCCGTAGCCGGGATCTCGCTTTTGGTAGGAGGTATTGGAATCATGAATATCATGTTTGTAAGTGTAACCGAAAGGACAAGAGAAATTGGCTTACGAATGAGTATTGGAGCCAAAGGACGGGATATTCTGGCACAATTTCTCATAGAAGCTATCCTGATCAGTGTAACCGGCGGTTTGATCGGTGTCCTTTTCGGGATCGGTGCCGCCCTGCTTGTGAATGTAATTGTCCATTTCCCGATCTATATCCAGCCCTGGAGTATTATCCTTTCTTTCGCTGTCTGTACCTTTACAGGAGTCTTTTTCGGCTGGTACCCGGCACAGAAGGCATCCGAATTAGATCCGATTGAAGCGCTGCGATATGAATAAAAGGAATACAGCTACTAGGCAATAAATAATTATATTTGTAAAATGCAGAAAGAGAGAGCTAATCACCAGAAAAACACCACACCTCCGGCTGTCCCGCCACTTGCAAAACCGCCTATCAAGGGAATGGGCGGGCTTATCCAACTGGTAGCCTGGGGTATTCTATTCTTTATCCCGTTCTTTTTCACCGGGAGGGAACAACAGAGTATTACCCTGGAAAGCTATCTTCATTTCCTGAAGATACCTGTTTCCTTTATGATCATATTCTATGCCAATTATATTATATTGGTAAAAAAATACCTGTTCAAAAAACACACCATTAAATTTATACTAAGTAACATTGTCCTCATCATCCTGGTTATTTTTTGTATACATTTGCTCCCGTCCCCCCCCCATCCAAAACCTCCTGTCGAACATACCTGGCAGGAAATTGTAGGGTTTTTCCTGGGAAATACGATCTTATATATATTAGTAGCAGGACTGAGCGTAGCGATTAAAATGACAAATAACTGGTATGCGGCTGAATCTGCCCGGAAAGAAATGAAAAAAAAGCAGGACAGAAGCGGAGTTACAAAACCTGAAAAGCCAGCTTAATCCCCATTTCCTGTTTAATACACTCAACAATATTTATAGCCTGATCGCTTTCAGTCCGGAACGGGCGCAGGAGGCTGTTCATGATCTAAGCAGATTATTACGGTATGTGCTGTATGAAAGCAGCCAACCGTATGTTGCAATCAGTAAGGAGCTGGATTTTATAAAGAACTATGTGGAATTAATGCGAATCCGGTTACCGGAACATGTAGAACTTACCATTAATATATCTCCGGAAATCAAAGGAGATATCCGGATCGCTCCTCTCCTTTATATCTCCTTAATTGAAAATGCGTTCAAACATGGGATAAGTAACAACAAACCTTCTTTTATCCGGTTAGAGATCTATCCCCTGAAAGAACGGATCGTGTGCTCGATCACTAATTCTTCCTTCCCAAAGGATGAAAAACAGAATAAAAGTGGTTCAGGGATCGGACTAAGCAATTTAGAAAAACGGTTAAACCTGTTATATCCTAACCGGCATATTTTTACCTGTGCCCTGGAAAATGAGGAATATCATAGTGAACTTATCATACATCCGGAAAAAGATCCACTTGTATAGGTTCTTCCATATATTGTTTTATAAGCAGCTTGATAAAAGAACTATTAATTTCTATCTAGCATGAAACTGGCATGTGCCATTATAGACGACGAACCTTTAGCAATCAGTTTGCTGGAAAGTTACGTAAAGAAAACTCCTTTTCTGGACTTAAAAGGGAAATATACCAGTGCCATCAATGCACTCCCTGTTTTATCTGCAGAACCGGTAGACCTGCTGTTTCTGGATATTCAAATGCCGGAGTTGAATGGCATGGAGTTTTCCCGCATGGTCGAAGGACAAACCCGGATCATTTTTACTACTGCTTTTGAACAATATGCGCTGGACAGCTACAAAGTAAATGCACTGGACTACCTGCTTAAACCGATCCGTTATCCGGACTTTCTGCAATCCGCCTCCAAAGCCCTGCAGTGGTATGAACTCACACTGAAAACACAGGAAAGCCAGCATATACAGGAAGAAAAACCGGAAATAAAAAGCATTTTTATAAAAACCGAATATAAACTTATCCAGGTTGAACTACGCAAGATCCTTTATATTGAAGGATTGAAAGATTATGTCAAAATCTATATAGAAGACGAAGCGAGGCTCGTCCTGTCACTCATGAGCATGAAATCTATGGAGGAATTACTCCCGGCCAACCATTTTATCCGGGTGCACCGTTCTTTTATTGTACAACCGGAAAAAATCAAAGTCATTGAACGGAACCGGATCGTATTCGGAAAAGAATACATTCCTATCTCCGATAGTTATAAACAGAAGTTTATGGATTTTCTCCAGGAACGTTCCCTGATCCCTAAAATATAGACCCGGATCAAAAAAGGGCAAGTAACAACTTCTCTAACTCCATGGTGATCTCCCGTCCGTTACAATTGTAATTATTTACAAAAAGAGACACCGCATAGGTCTTCTCTCCTTTGGTAATATACCCTGCATATCCTTTAATAGCACTCATACTACCACTTTTTAAACGGGCATGTCCCTGCAAAGAGGATCCTTTCAGAAAATTCCGAACAGAACCTTCCATTCCGGCTCTCGGCAACGTTTCCCGGAAAGAGTCATGATAAGGAGATTTTTTCGCCATATAATAGAGCAGGGCACACGTAATGCCAGCAGATAATTTATTGGTGACTGAAAGTCCGCTACCATCCACCATATGCAGAGCATGCATATCTAATCCTTTAGATCTCCAATAGTTTTCCACCACCCTGGATCCTTTTCCAAAAGAAGAAAGTACCTCTCCCTGTTTAGGCTTATAAGAAAGTCCCAGCATCTTGATTAAAGCATCTGCAAACAAATTATGGCTCCGTTCATTTATAATCTGCAGGATTTCTGTTAACGGGGGGGAATACGTAGTTACGATCTCTGTCCGTTTGGTAGGATTCCACTGTCCAGCCAACGATAAGAGGCGATAGTTAGTAGCCTTCCCCTGAATCTCCACCCCGTCTTCTGTCAGAGACTCATACAGATACTGTGCAAGAAATAAAGGAGGATCAGGAATATCACCCCGTAACAGATATTTCTCCCGGTTTGGGGGAACAGTGCCATATAAAAACCGATCATCTGCATACGGAAAACCGACCACTAAAGAACTATCACCCGTAGTCCGGGAAGAGACCAGATAGTTATGAAAACGCAGGGAAGCAATAGCCGGTTCCGTTCCGGTAAGAACCGGAGAATGCCCCGGTGGGCCTGTTGCCAGATAGATTTTCAGGATATTATCAAACACAGATAAGCCATAGCTCCCGGCTCCATAATAACTTCCTAAATCTTCCATGAGCCATTTCGGAGAAATGCCCTCCGTATCAAATATACTTTCATCCGCAATCACCGAACCGGTTATCTTTCTAATGCCTGCTGCACGAATGGCAAACACCCATTCCGGCATAAAATTGTTCTGGTCATACATATACGTAGCTCTGTCAGGAGAAAAATGGGCCGATCCCAGGGTAGGGTCACCACTGCCCTTAATATACAGGTTTCCATATAACACCCCATCGTTTAGCTCTCCATCATATTGCAAAGTAGTCGGAAAACAGGTTTCCTCTCCTAACAATTCCAGAGCCGTAGCTGTCGTAAACAGTTTCATCACTGACGCCGGCGTCAGGATACGATCCGGATCATAGGCATACACTATTTCTCCATTTTCGATATCCCTGGCCTGAAATGAAAAAGAAGCACCCTGCATTTTATCAGAACGCATAAACTGCTTAATAGGCTGTGGAATCTGTGCATATACCCCACAAACCGAAAACGCCAGGATGGAAATCAATATTTTCCGGCTTATCTCCATATTCTTTCTTACTTTCTTTTATCTTTGTAGTAAACAAAGATAAAAACTTTTAATATGAACTCCCTGTTTGAAAAACCTTTTACGTTTGATAGGGTAACCCGTATCATATTCAGCTTTGTTGGAATTGTTATCCTGATCTACCTTATAGCCCTGCTACGGGCTGCATTATTACCTTTCCTGATTGCCTGGTTATTAGCTTATCTGGTACAACCTCTGGTAAAGTTTTTTCAATACAGGCTCCATTTTAAAAGCCGTATACTTTCCATCGCAGCTGTACTAATAACTCTCTTTTTAGTAATAAGTTTATTAGCAGCCATCGTAATTCCTTTCATTGCCCAGGAGGCTGAAAAAACACTAACACTGATCCGTACTCAAAGTCCGGCCGGCAGCCATATTCCATTTATCCCGCAATCCTGGCTCACATTTATTGAAAACAATGTGGATATTGCCAAATGGATTGGCCTGTTCAGCAGAGAAAATATACTAAAAGTGGTCCGGCAATTAGCTCCTAAAATGTGGAGCCTCCTGTCAGGAACCTTTTCACTCCTCTTCGGAATTGCGATTGTCTTTGTGATCCTGTTATATTTCATTTTTATTTTACTGGACTACGAAAAACTGGCAAAAGGCTGGATCCAGCTGATCCCGAATCACTATCGTCCTTTTATTAAAGGTCTGGCAGAAGATGTGGAAGAAAGTATGAACCGGTATTTTCGGGGACAATCCACCATCGCCCTGTGTGTAGGGATTTTACTTGCCATTGGTTTTAAAATTATAAACTTCCCGTTAGCCGTCACATTAGGTTTGTTTATTGGCCTCCTCAACCTGATTCCTTGTCTGCAAACGATAGGGTTAATTCCGATGGCTCTCCTCAGCTTACTGAAATCCACTGAAACAGGAGAGAACTTCTGGGTTATTTTTGGTTTATCCATTGTAGTCTTATGCGCGGTACAAGCTATCCAGGATCTTTTCCTTACTCCCCGCATCATGGGAAGAGCCATGGGACTGAACCCGGCCATTATCCTGCTGTCCCTATCCATCTGGGGGACCTTATTAGGCTTTGTGGGAGTTATCATTGCTCTCCCCCTGACCACTCTTTGCCTATCTTATTATAAGCGTTTTGTCCTGATGGAAGAAATTATTGAAGAGAAACAGCAAGCCAGAATTCCTCCGGAAGATCCCCGGGAAAACAACGAAAAATAAGAAAAAACAGTTCAAAGTCTTGCATATATAAAAATAATCTCTACCCTTGCACCCGCATTCCAGCAGTGATGCACAGGATGATTTGCTAGCTCAGCAGGTAGAGCACATCCCTTTTAAGGATGGGGTCCTGGGTTTGAACCCCAGGCAAATTACCAGGAGGTAAAATACTTCCAATATAAAAGGTCTATAAACAAATTGTTTGTAGAACTTTTATTTTTATAGGTACTGATAAATTATTCCAATCACTTAAAAATATAGGTTATATCCTAGGTAGACATTCCTAAACCGGATCTTTCTATATGGCTCATCCTACCTACTCATAGACCTACGTGAAACCTAACAAAATAAAAAAGAACTCTTCAACTTGATATATCAAGGAAAACACAGTAAAAATATCTCCTTACCTTATATTCACAATCTCCGGAATATTTTCTATCTTCAATCACTCAATAAATACAGATGAATATACTCATAGTAGAAGACAATAACAGGATCAGTGAATTTGTGATCAAAGGATTAGAAGAAAGTGACTTTTCTGTAGTATTAGCCGAAAATGGAACAGAAGCCCGCCGGCTGATCGGAGAGAATACATGGGATTTGATTCTGCTGGATATTATGCTGCCGGATATAGATGGAATTGAGTTACTTCAATTCATCCGTTATAAGAAAATAGTTACACCCGTACTGGTGATGAGTGCCCTAAGCGATCCGGAAGATAAGATCAAGGCACTCGATTATGGGGCGGATGCTTACCTGACAAAACCTTTCCTGTTTCGTGAATTACTGGCGCATGTAAATGCACTAACGCGCCGGGCACGCATGACTCCTTACCAGAAGCCTTCTGAAATCCTGTCCTGTGATAACCTGACACTGGATATAGAAAAACACCTGGTAAAAAGAGGAGAAAGAGAAATCAGTCTGACCTCTCAGGAATTCAAGTTACTTAAAATACTACTGGAGAGTAAAGATAAAGTCATGTCCCGTACCCAGCTATTAAATGATATATGGGGTGTAAATTACGACCCGAATACAAATATTGTAGATGTATATATTTCCTATGTGCGGAATAAGATAGACGCAGAAGATAACAACAAACTCATTAAAACAGTAAAAGGCCGTGGCTACATGATTCAGACACCCGAATAAAAAGCACTCTCTATATGAAAGTAAAAACACGTTTAAGTCTGTATTGCTCCCTGATATTTGGGATTATTTTTGCCCTGATCTCCTACTCCATTTATCATCTGTATTTCCGCACAACGGAACGAGCTATCTATAATAACCTCCAAAAGATAGCCTGAATTACAGCCTGGTTCTACTTGGAGGAAGACGAATTAAGCGAGAAAGAATTTGAAAAGATCCGGGTACAATTTGAAGACCTGGTAGTAGGAGTTACTTATCAACTATATGATCTGCATAATACAATTGTATTTGGCGATACAACCAACACAATTCCTCCGACCCTGCTGGATAAGATCCGGACAGAAAATAAAATACAATTCCGGACAGAAAATGAGTTTTGTTACGGGATCTTTTACAAAGATAACCAGGGTGATTTTGTAGTTATCGCTAAAGAAGATCAAAGTTTGTCTGAAAAACAAATACAACTATTGTTATGGATTTTGATTCCCTCTTTCCTAGCAGGTCTCATCGCCATCATTTTACTAAGCCGCTGGGTAGCCCGGATCGCTTATCGTCCTTTCAGTGAGGTAATCAATCAGGTAAATAATATATCCATGCACGATCTGGATGTACATATACAATCCCCTAATACCCAGGATGAATTGCAGGAATTAATTGATACGTTCAATCACCTGCTGACAAAAATATCAGAAACGTTTACCCTACAAAAAACTTCGTAAAATACGTTTCACACGAATTCAAAACTCCTCTGGCCTCCATTCTGGGAAATCTCGATTTATTTACCATCCGTGACCGTACACCGGAAGAGTATCATATGTTAGCAGAGAAACTAACTCAGCAAATCCTGCAAATGGAAAAGATATTGGAAACCCTGATTATTATTTCTGATCTGAAAGAAGAGAAGCAAGCCAGGAAACTCACCCGGGTAGATGAATTGATCTGGGAAATCATTAGTAAAATGCGGGATGTATATCCGCAGGCAAAAGTCCTTGTCCATGTAAATGTCAACCCGGAAGATGAAGCATTGCTATCCGTGTCCAAAGACCCCACCCAACCCTGGATTGCCCTCTTTAACCTGATAGACAATGCCATTAAATATTCACAGGGGAAAAACGTACATATCGAGCTATACACCAACGAACGAGGGCTCTGCCTGGCCATCACAGACCAGGGTATCGGTATCCCTGCCGATCAGATGGAATACATAAGTAAACCCTTCACCCGCGCAGACAACACAGGTGAAGTAAGAGGCAGCGGCATCGGTTTATCTTTAGCGTTACGCATTCTCAATAAAAATAAAATTGAATACAGGATTCATTCAGAAGTAAATATCGGAACCCGGATTATTCTCTATTTTCCTCAAACAGCATATTAAACAGTCAATCCTGTAAGATATAATTAACGGCTGCTTCCAATACCTCATCTCTACCTTCCCGGAACCCTCTGATAGTTGGTTTCACCTCTCTATCGGGCACTATACCCATGCGTTGAGTTTCTTCTTTATTTGGATAATAGACTCCCAATCCGGTAAAGAATATACCTAAACCAGGTAAATCAACCAATGAAATATTTCCATCTGCTCCGGTAGTTCTGCTACCAACCAGATATGTATACAAACCCGGTCAGGTAATAGAGGGGGATGTAAGAAAACAATCCAATTCTATATTTCATATAAACTATGTTTTCGCTTCCGTTCTTGTGGCAACAAAACTTTTTCTATATATTGTCATGGGCTTCATGTTATGTCAGTTCGATACGGTTCTTTTTTGTTTTATAAATACAAATAAAACACCTTGACACATAAGATAGAAGTCTTTTTCTTTTTATTTTATTTTTTTAACAGGCTCTAAATTAAATAATAACATTATTTTTTCTATTATGGAAATGCACACAACTTCTCTAAATGAAAAACTTTTACTCTTTATAGGTAAAGATTACCCTTTAGGACTTGCACAAGGAAAAATGGGGATAACTATATATTTCTATTATCTATCCCGCCTTAATGATGATGGGTATTATAAATCCATGGGGGATAGGCTCCTAGAGGAGACTATTGATAGTTTGTCCCAGAAATCTTGTATAACATTGGAAAATGGATTAGCAGGAATTGGGTTAGGGTTGAGACATTTAATTAGGGAAGAATTTATAGAAGGCAATTTAAATGAAGTTTTAGAAGATATTGATAATATTATATTTAACAAGTTAGTTTTTCCTCCATACAACTTAAATTATACAAACACAGAATTACTCCATCTCTTATTTTATATACAATTACGACTAAAAGATCAAGAAAATAGTGAAAATATATACATATATCAGGAGTTACTTATAAAAGTGCTTAACCTATGCGTAGATAATTTACCTCCTGATTTTTTTAAAGAACACTATTCTTTTTCCATTTATCATTATAATCTACCTATATTTCTATATATATTAGGAAAATTATTATCACTTGATTTTTATATGAATACCAACTATATATTTTATCACATATTCCTGTTTTACATAGTAATAGACTTTTTTATTAGCTGGCATCCTTCCTTTATCTCATTCCTTACAAAATCCTAAATGAAATAAGTATGTTTCTTTACTTCGTAGGGATATAGATATATCTATAATAATTAAAACAAAAATAAAAAATAAGAATATATTTATAAGTAATGGATTATCTATGATTTACTTATTGCTTTTTTATTTAAAAAAAGAATATTCTTCATTTCATATTCCATATCATACTCTCCATATATATAAACAACTCGTTTCATCTCAAGCCTGGCATTCTTTATTGACACAGGATTATTTCTTTAACATTCATCATGGATTGCTAAATGGTTTTCCTGGAGTACACTTAGTTTTATCTCATATGAAAAATATATATCATGAAAATCAATTTAAAAGACACCACCTTTATTATTCCCATCCGAGTAGATTCGATTATTCGTCTGGAAAATCTATTTTTAAGTATTGATTCTGTTTTAAATTATTTTGAGACAAATATAATTATTCTTGAAGCAGCTTCTTATAATAATGGACTTATTAAATTCTTTTTAAAAGGAAAAGGAACCTATAATTTTATAGAAGATAATGATCCCATTTTCCATAAGACTAAATATTTGAATATTATGGCAAAGAAAGTGACTACTCCTTATATAGCAATATGGGATGTTGATATTATTTTGGACCCTCATCAAATAATTGACGCTATACAGCAATTACGGGAAGAAAAATGTGACGTCGCTTACCCGTATAGCGGAACTTTTCTTGATACATCAGATATTTTAAGAAAACATTATTTAATTCATCAGGATTTAGATTTTTTAAAGAAAAACTCTGCCAAAATGAATTCACTATATACTGTCGAAGGAGTACTGGGCGCAGTAGGAGGAGCCGTCTTTATCAAAACAAATAAATATTTTTATGCGGGGATGGAAAATGAAAATTTTTATGGATGGGGACTTGAAGACGGTGAAAGACATTATCGCTAGTTATCTTTCAATTATATAATCTATAGAAGTCCAGGATGTTTATTTCATCTTTCTCATCCACGGGATTTGAATGGAAGATTTCGATCCCCTACTCATAAAAACAAAGCTTTGTACGATTTAAATGAAATAATAAATTATACAGAAGAAGAATTAAATAATAAATTTTCAATTAAATAATAATTTGTTTTTAGTAATCCACTTTAATTTTATAATCTGCTTCGTATAAATTCTTAATTTCTTCTATTAATGAATTATCATTTAATTCGAAAGGAGTATTTGTTGCATTTAAATAATTATTAGAAGGAGTAAGAACACCATGTTCTTTTAAAAATTCTTTAAGCTTATCTATAGAAACTACGATATCTACATCTTCTGGTTTATATGTATCTGATTATTTACGTATATGTTCATCCTGAAATAAAGGATTTGTTTTTTTTAATTCAAATCTTACACATTCCATGAACCATTCAAAAGTAGGATTTTCATATACTCCTAAATAATGATAATATGGATGATAATATCGTTCAATCCCAAAAAACTTATAACATGAAAGTAACCTTTCTAAGGGGTCCCGCCAAACTGCAAATCTAAGTATTCTTTCATTTAGAAATTTTTCTTTCTTCTTTAAAGACTCTTTTTGAAATTTAAAAATTCAGCATTTGAGTTAATAAGTTCACGGGCATAGTCTTCATTCTCTGGAATAATATCCTCACAAGCACATACAGCAATACTTCTTAAAAATGTAGAAGCATTTTTAGCCACAGGAATAAATGCCAAGTTATAATTGGGAATCATACAGTAATAAAATTCACAAAAGGGACTAAAGAGTGAAATGCCAGGTCGTACTTGTGACATACAATATAGATTTAAAATTTTGAATTCAAATTAATAAAAAAATATTAAAAATCCAAATAGGTTTAGATTTTAATCAAAAAAATTAAATATATAGAAAAAGGTTTGTTGCCACAAGACCAGAAGTGAAAAGATATTTTGTAAGGTCAAAATTATAGTCATAAGATTATGGATTTAAATAAAATATATAAAATATAAATTGCATATCTAAGTAAAAAAATTAACTTTAATGCGTTAAAAATTTATTGTCTAATTTAATACTTATTAAAACGATGGGAAAAAAGACATTAGGTAAAATTAAACTGAATGAATTCAGCAAAGATGCGTTTGAATTGAGAAAACGCGAAATGAAGAACTTAGTAGGAGGTTCGGGTGCTTGTACTTGTGTATGCTGGGGAAGTTCTTATCCAACTGCTGACTATAGCATAAGTGGCCATAGTAATTCAGCTACTTAATTCAGATTTGAGTTAAAGATTAGAGTTGTTATTTTTTAACAACATTAAAAATGTATCGTCAATCGGCAATTTCGTATGTCGCTTGACGGTACTACTAATAATTAATTAGTTATGATACATTCATTTATTCATACATCAGAAAAGAATAATTTCTATATATATGATGATCAACACAGATTGTCCATGTTGATCCATCCGCGATTAGAGGAAGTTTATAAATCGACAACGGATGTTGATCCGTATTATGTGGGAAAATATGCATACTTAAAAATCATGGTTTTTTCGATCAGCCTAAACCTGCGGAGTTTGATACGGTTATAGAGGAATCAATGATAAAAGGAAGTTTAATTCGAACTAAACAAATTGTATTTGATGTAACAAGTTCATGCAATTTAAAATGTGCGTATTGCTCTCAAGGAGAATTGTATGGAAATATAGAAGGTAAAAATAGTAAAAATGTCAATACTCATTCTGCAATTAATTTATTGAAATATATTTTTGATCTTAAACGCAAAAATAATGAAACTAAATTAACCATATGTTTTATGGCGGTGAACCATTATTGAATATGAGTTTTATTGAACAGATAATTGAAGTTGTTTCTCAATTAAATATTGGAAAAGAGATGGAGGTTTCTTATTTAATGACAACTAATGCTACATTAATTCATAAGTACCTACCTTTTTTAGTTGAGAATAAATTCAGGTTGATGATTAGCCTGGATGGAAACGAAGAAAACCATAGTTATCGTTTTTTCGTAAAGACAAGAAAAACTCTTTTCAGAAAGTAATCGAAAATTTGGATATGATTCAAAGAGTTTATCCCAACTATTTTGTCAATAATATTAACTTCAATGCTGTTTTGCATAATCGGAATTCAGTAAAAGATATTTACGAATTTATTTATACCAGATATAATAAAATTCCAAGAATTTCAGAATTGGTAGTCGACAATGTAAATCCGGATAAAAAATCTGTTTTTAAGAAGATGTTTCATGATAGAAAAAAGTGAAATCGAATACCAAAAGGAAAATTCCGAATTGTTACATATATCACATCCTGAATCATTCTTGTTTCATGAATTGACTAATTTTGTAAAATATCAATCCATTAATTTCTATGTATCAAATATAACTTCCTTATTGTATGATGAGAAAAAATCTTTGCCGACAAACACATGTTTGCCTTTTTCTAAAAAATATATTTAACCAATGATAATAGCCTCTTACCATGTGAAAAAAGTAACCATAAATATTCCATGGGAAAGGTGAATCAAAATGTAATAATTGATATTCCGGAAATCACAAGACAATTAAACTTTTACTATCAACAGGTAGAAAAAGTTTGCAGTAAATGTTATATTCACAGATTTTGTGGAGTCTGCATGTTTTGTTTAGAAAATTTAGACAGATTGGATACGGAAGAGTTTGTTTATGATATTTTTCATGATCAAAAAGCTTTTCAAACTAAATTGTATCGTATTTTTTCTTCTCTCGAAAAACAGCCCAATGATCTTACCGAAATATTAGAAAATATAGTAATCACATCATGATATTAAAAAACACTTTAACCGATTATTGGTTCACTATAGAACCTTATGTATATGTTTCACTGACAAAAAAAGTGCATTATTGTACAATACCCTTGATAAAGTAACAATAGAATCAGATAAAGCTGAGGTCATTGAATTGTTGGAGGAGATGCTTCAAAAGGGAAATTATGGGGTAGCTTTATTACCAAATAAGAATTATCAAAATAAAAATATTCATACTTTTATCAGGGAGCTTCGTGAAAAATACATGGGTGATATTATTGAGGTTAATCTATCAAAGGGTAAACCAGTTCAATTATTACCATTTTATCTTTTTATGGAATCTAATAAGTTTGAAATATATAAAAAACAGAATTTTCTCCGGAAGCAAACATTTTAAAAAATTTATTTGAAATCTGTATTCATTTGAATTATACTACCGACGTAGCCATGTTGATTCCTTTTCTGCATTCGGTTCCAGAGAATTTAATTTTTAATATTATTGGAAATGTGGAAGAGGTGACCAATTACTGTGAATTATTGTCTTTTTGGGATCAACATCCTTCACTCAAAAAATAGAATGCTCCTATACCAATTTAATAGCTTTACCGCCATCTTTTAATAATAATTTTTCATACAAAATAGTAGTAAATTTTCCAATAGATATGCAGGAATGGAAGCATTCCCGAAAAGTATTACTCAATCAAACCCTACCATTCGAATATGTTTTTGAAGTAACTTCAGTTCAGGATTGTCAACAAGCAGAGCTACTTATCGAACAGTTTCAGATAAAATACTACTGTTTAAAGCCTCTGTATACAGGAGAAAATATTGGTTTTTTTGAGGAAAATATTTTTCTTAATAAAGAAGAGATTCTGAATACCTCACTATCCATGAAAGATTTTTTTGCACGCCAAACCATGAATATTTATGATTTCGGAAAAATTAATATTATGCCTAACGGGGATGCCTATGCTAACATAAATCATCCGGTATTAGGTAATATATATACACATAGTATTTATGAAATAGTAAACAAAGAAATAGAAGAAGGTGTATCCTGGTTTCGTGTTCGCACGCAAGAACCATGTAATGATTGTATCTATCAGTGGCTTTGCCCATCCCCTTCCGATTATGAAATAGCGATTGGACGTCCTAATCTCTGCCATGTGAATAATTGAACAGTCACAAATATAATTATTTTTAAAACGACAAATAATTTAGAATTGATATGAAAAGAAGAATTTACATTTCAGGAATTATTCTGTTAATAATACTGACAGGATGCACAGGAGGAAACAAATATTCAATGGAGGATTTGATAATTGTAGATATTAACAAAAGTTATCCTGATAAAGAATTGATCCTTCAGGATTTTATGGAGGTAGAATATATTGCACTGGAAACTACGGACAAATTTTTGACCCAAGGTGTGGTGAAAGCTATCGGTAAGAATCTCATAGTGGTAACAAACTGGATAAATGATGGAAATATTTTTCTTTTTGACAGAACAGGCAAAGCCTTAAGAAAGATAAACCGTTTTGGACAAAGTGGTGAGGAATATTCACAAATTACAGAGATTATTCTGGATGAGGATAAAAATGAACTTTTTGTTATAGATTATCCAGTAAGAAAAATATTAGCATATAATCTCCAGGGAGACTATAAAAGAAGTTTCAATTTTTTAGACACCAGCTATTATACCTTTATATTTAATTATGACCGGGATAATTTAATTTGTTATAGAAGTTACTTACCAATAGATAACGAACAAGCCGGTCATTTAATTATTTCGAAACAAGATGGAAGTGTTACCCGGGAAATTCCGATTCCTTTTAAAGAGATTAAAACACCGGTTGTAATAATGGCAGAAGAGGATATACATGTAACACCCAGTTTCCAGCTAATGATACCTTATAATGGTAATTGGATACTTGTAAATACATCTTCTGATACTATATACAACTATTCTCCGGATTATAATCTAACTCCTTTAATGGTAAGAACCCCTTCCATACACTTCATGGAATCAGAAGTGTTTCTTTTTCTAAACATTGCTACTGACCGATATTATTTCATGCAAACTATGAAGAAAGAATTTGACTTTGAAAAAAGAAAAGGGTTCCCTTTAACTAATTTAGTGTATGATAAGGAGGCAAAATCCATATTTAAATATACTGTATACAATGATGATTTTTCAGGTAAGAAACAAGTCTATTTAAGTTCACGACCTGGCACTCATGAAATTGCAACCTGGCAGTCTTTAGATGCTCCCAATCTTGTGGAGACTTACGAGAACGGACAGCTGAAAGGTAAACTGAAAGAAATGGCAGCTAAATTGGATGAAGAATCAAATCCGGTAATTATGCTGGTGATGCATAAGAAATAAAAATTGTTATGCCTAAATGGGCAAAGTTATACATTACAAGCTTTATAGATACAATTGTATAACTTTGCCACCCTATAAATATAGGAGTGAACATCTTTTCAAAAGACTCATAGAATATCTATTTATGCCTCAAATTTCCCTTATACATTAAGTGAATGTAAGGTAAAACGATCTTTCTTTATAGATCTTCTTCCTCATCAGCTAACCAGGTCCCAAGAAAATAATGAACTGCATATGCCTCTTTTAAACATTTTTTTAGCTCCTCTCCTCTATATCCATTTACAAATAGTCTTGCCTGTTTTACCGTGAAAGGAGTGACATATTTAGTAGGAATAATATAAATATCTTTCTTTTCTTCTTCTGTTAAAATGTTATATAAATTGGTTAGTAATCGAGGTCCGGTCGTGTTGAGAACATATTTAAGTTTAGACAAATGTCTATATTGATCCAAATCCAAAGAAAATATTTTTTCTATTATTATTTTTATATAAAAATGGCCTGCGATGCTGCCCATAAAGGCATTATTAAAATAAAGAAGATTTTCCCCTTTTTCATTTTTGTATTTTTCTTCACAGGCAAAAAAAACAATTCTTGTATGCTAATAAATGCTCTATAGATTTTATTGATTCATAATCAAAATCTACATATACACCTCCATAATGATCTAAAATTAAATATCTTATTATGTCCCATCTTTGAATATTATGAGGAAACTCATTATATCGTTCCCAGTAATGCGGATAATGTATAAGGATAAAATTATTCATTCTTTCATTATCCCATAATTCATATTTCCAATCCGGATAATCCCTTTTCCATGTTTTTGCCAAATATTTAAAATAAGCTGGAAGAGGAGGTTCCAAATTTGACCAGACCTGATGAATAATTTTAGGAATCCTTATCATATTCGTTTAGTTTAGAGTATATCAACAATAAGTCATTTAACTTTTTATGGACTTTCTTTTATTTATCTTGTATAGATCTTACTATTTTACCTGCTAATCCATCCATCAAACCTAATTTATAAGAAGAAAGATCATTCATTTTTATTTCGATTTCTTCCGTATGAAGTAAAGATATTATATCTGTTTCATACATGAGTTTTCTGTTCTCAAAATATTTCAGAAATTCTTCCATATGGTAATGGAGAGATAAAGAGGTTTCATTTATATTTATTTTAAGAATGAAGTCGTAAATCTCTTTTAAATAATCCTCAGTAAAAGGAGGTTTCCTTTCATGCAACATACATCCTTTTATTCTTGCCAAAACATATAATAATATACCTTCAAACCCTGTTTCTATGGATTTATCTTCCATGCTTTGAATATTGCTCTCCATGATACGATGATCTATTTCTTCACACACTTCATTTGTATCACAATCAACAAATTTATGTTGGGATAAAAATTCTATTCCCCATGCGATTCCTGTTAATCCTTTTGAAAAATTATATGGAGTGTCAATATTTATCCCTAAGATTATTTCATCTAATATATCCTCCGCAAAGGATAAATAGATCTTATTATCATAATATCTTCCATACATAAAAAACGTGATTGTAAATCCCATTTTACCGTGTAATAATCCTATATCCTGCGTATATGTATTCATTATCATTAAGTGATGAATAATGAATGTTTTTTCTGAAAAATAAGAATCTATAGTAGGGGCAGACAGATTTCTCATACTATTTTAATCAAAGGATTGTTTATTTGCTATTTGGATGAATTTATAATCCCTATTAATGTAAAATTAATTATTTGTGGTTAACAAAGCAAATAATAAGATTGCTATTTAGACTAAAATCCTATATTTATATAATGATCTCAGACAAAAATGTACCTATTCATCCTGTCTCTCTAAAAGAGAGGGAAATAAATTTATACAAAAGGCAACCTACATTTAAAATAGGCCACCCTTATGATATTTAGTATATTCCCTAACAGAAAAATTATTTCTTCAAATGCTTCTCCCGGCGGTAAGCAAAATAGAATACCTTGGGAAGAACAGTGAACGACAGGATCATACAGCTAATGATCCCTCCTACGATCATAATAGCCAGCGGTTTCTGAATCTCTGAGCCCATTCCGTTTGATAAGGCAGCCGGCAATAATCCCATCGACCCCATCAATGCGATCATCAACACAGGGCGTACCCGCTGGGCAATCGCATCATTGATCGCAACCCGTAAATTATGCGTCTGCTGCATTCGCTTCTTCATCAACGCGATCAGCAATATACTGTCAATAGAAACAATTCCAAAAAGAATAATAAACCCGATACCCGCTAATATGCCAAAAACAGTCCCCGTAGCCCATAAGGAGAGAAACCCACCAATAAAGGCATACGGCATCGCACTGGCAGCAATCAGTGTATCTTTAACAGTACGGAAATTCATATATAAAAGGAACAGAATCAGTAATAAAGCAGCCGGGACAATGACCATCAAACGACCGGTAGCCCGTTGCTGGCTTTCAAACTCACCCGCCCAGACCATTTTATTTCCGGTTTGTAAAGGAACGTTTTTCGCTACTTTCTTCTGTGCCTCTGCAATAGTAGAACCCAGGTCCCGATCCCGGATACTAAACCCAACTCCTATATAACAGCTACTTCCTTCCCTGTAAATAAAGGCAGGACCGGTAATAGAAGTGATCCCCGCAATCTCTTTCAAAGGGACTTGTTTACCATCCATCGTAGGAATCAGAATATTGCCGATCTTATCCTCCGTATCCCGGAAATCTTTCTGGAAACGAACCATAATATCAAACGTACGTTCATTCTCATAGAATGTGCTGGCAGCTTTCCCTCCGATAGCCATTTCCACCACCGCCTGGGCATCTGCCATAGACACCAAATAACTGGCCATTCGGGATTCTTCCAGTTTGATCTGCAATTCCGGCAACCCTATACTACGAAAGACATTCACATCCTCAATCCCGCAGATATCCTTAATGGTAGCTGCCGTACGATCCGCCAACTCTTCCAGTTCATACAAATCGTTTCCGAATATTTTAATAACCAGCGCACTTTTTACCCCGGCCACATATTCTTCTACATTATCCTGAATCGGCTGGCTGAAAGCGAAAATAATTCCCGGATACACACTCAGGGTATCCTGCATCTGGTTGATCAGTTCATCTTTGGATATGTTTCGCTTCCATTCCTTCTCAGGTTTAAGCTCCGTATGGAATTCAATATTGAAAAACCCGGTCGCATCCGTTCCATCATTCGGACGTCCGGTCTGTGTCAGGACAAACTCAACTTCATCAAATTGCCGGAGCCTGGCTTTCATTTCCTGTGTAATACGCACCGATTCCTCCAGGTTGATACTATTCGGTAAAGTAGCCCGCACATAGATCGCCCCTTCATTCATATTAGGAATAAACTCTGTACCCCAGAAACTGAACTGGATGACACAGACCACTAACAAACAAATAAAGGCCAGAAGCGTACCCCTGCGGTAACGGGAACTGAATTCAAATAAACGATACAGGTTCGTAGTGAAAAAGCGGCTGATGGCATTCGTTTTTTCTTGGATCGGCTTGTTCAATAACATTTTACACATCACCGGGACGTAGGTCAGGGAAAGGATCAGCGAACCTAATAAAGCATACCCCAGCGTAAAGGCCAGCGGAGAGAACATTTTTCCTTCCACCTTCTGGAAAGAGAAGATAGGGAAAAGAGCTACCACGAGAATAATCTGCGCAAAGAAAATATGGGAAGCCACACTACCTGCACTCTTTTTGATCAGGCCTCCTTTCAGGGAAGAGATAAAACGGGCGCCTAATGCCTCAGAACGTTTTTCCATGGCCACAAAAACCACCTCTACGATCACTAAAGTTCCTTCCAGTAACAACCCAAAGTCTAAAGCACCCATAGAGATCAGGTTAGCAGGCAATCCCTGAATCCGTAACATAATGATAGCGAATAAGAAAGAGAGGGGGGGTCACTGTCGCCACAATGAAAGTGGTACGCCAGTTAAACAGGAATATAAAGACGATCAGGGAAACTAACAGGATCCCTTCAATCATATTTTTTAATACAATACTTACCGTGGCATCTACCAGTTTGGTACGATCCATAAATGGAACGATCTTGACGTTTTCCGGTAAAATCCGCTCATTTAACTCTTCAATCTTTTCTTTCAGCCGTTCAATGACTTCACCGGGATTCTGTCCACGCAACATGATCACAATTCCCTGCACCACATCATCTTTCTCATTCAACCCCACCTGTCCGAGACGGGGTTTGGAAGAGACACTTACCGTCGCCACCTGCTTGATGCGGATAGGCATATCTCCTTTTACTTCAATAAGGATATTTTCAATATCTTCAATACTTTCCAGTAAACCAATCCCTCTTACTACGTACGCCTGGCTTCCCTTCCGGATAATGTCTCCCCCTACGTTAATATTACTACTGGCAACAGCTTCATACACCTGCAAAGGCGAGAGGTCATAATTGGTCAGTTCAGCCGGGTTGACTTTGATCTCAAACATCTTCTCCTCTCCTCCGAAACTGGCAATCGTAGCAATCCCAGGTACTAAAAGAAGTTCTCGTTCAATGACCCATTCCTGGATAGCAGTAACCTCCCGGATCGGCAGGTCACTTTCAATAATATACCGAAATATTTCACCGGTAGCTCCTGAGGGAGGCTCAATCGACAGGTCTACTCCTTCCAGCAGGTCAATATCCTGCATCCGGTTGGAAGCATACTGCTGTGCATAGAAATCATCTACCCCATCTTCAAACAAGACCGTAACTACTGACAAGCCAAACAGAGAGGTAGAACGAACCTCCGTTTTCCGGGGGATAGTATTTAATTGCTGCATGACCGGCAGCGTAACAAATTTCTCCACCTCCTCCGCACTTCGTCCCGGCCACTGGGCAATAATCTGCACACGGGTATTCGTCACATCCGGATAGGCTTCAATCGGTGTATTTTTATAACACAGTATCCCTGCTACCAACAGCAGCGCTGTCATAAAAAGAACCAGGATGTGATTACGCAGGGCAAAGGCGATAATATTTTCAACAAATTTATGCATAACTTATTTCCCTTTTAATTCCGAATAGACCAACAACTGATTCTTTGCCACCACTTTTTCTCCTTCTTTCAGTCCCGCAGCCAGGAAGGTCATATCCCGGGTGTGACCTACCGGAACCACTTCCCGGATAGAAAAATGGCCCTCTCCCTCTTCTACAATAACATGATACGTATCATTATCGAAAATAAGTACCTCCGAAGGAATAGCTACTTTCTGATGGGTATAGGTTTCTTTTAGGGTAATCACTACCGACATTTTCGGCTTCAGCTTCAAGTCTGGATTTACCATAACTATACGGGCCTTCAGTGCCTTATCCTCCGGGTCAAACACCTGGGAAAGTGTCGATATCTTTCCAGAAAATTCCTCACCCGGATAAGAAAGCGTAGTAATCACCGCCTCCATGCCTTCCCGGACAAAAGAGAGATTGCTGGCATAGACATTCGCAATGATCCACACGGAACTCAGGTCCGCTACAGTAAATGCCGGGTCTCCTTCGGCAGAAACCGTACTACCCTGGCTTACATCTTTCGTAATAATATAGCCATTCACAGGGCTGGTCACAGCAAAAGTTCCGTTTCCTTTACTGGAACCAAAAACAGAAATATCAGCTTTCAATTTACCCAGCATGGCTTCCGCCTGCTTTGCCTGTCCTTTCGCTTCCAGTAATTCCCTTTCCGACAACATACCATCCGCATGCATAGACCGGGCCGTTCTCAATTCACGCCGGGCAATTGTCAGTGCTGTTTCTACACTGATCATCTCTGCTTCCAGGGCACTTAATTCCGTACTCCAGATATCCATTAATTTCTGTCCTTTACTGACCTTATCTCCCAGCGAGAAATAGGTACGCTCAATCACCCCGCTGACAAGCGGAATATAAGCAACCGTCTGATCCAGATCGCTGATCACCTTACCCGTCAGGGTCATTTCTGTTTCCTGATCCGATGTGACCACCTCAACGGTTTTTATATTTTTCAAAAATTGGAAATGGATCTGATGGTCTTCCCTATCAGCAGCACGATCGGTATGATTAGCGCAGCCTGTCACCAGGCAAAAGCAAAAAACGGAAAATAGAATTGTAATCTGTTTCTTTATCATGATCTTTTATTTTATATCGGTTCCTACGGTATATTGTAATTCCTCCAATTGTCTCAGCAGGTTCTTCTTTGTGTTCAGAATCGTCTCTTTATTGCTTTTATAAGCCTCCATAAAATCTATATATTCCAGCATACTGATATTCCTTTCCATCAGATTACGGGTATATACTTCCATCATCCCATCCAATTCTTCCAGTAACGGATTCTCTGAGATCCGGTTATGAAAACTGTAAACCAACGAATAATTAGTGAATGCTTCTGCTATTTCATTCCACACCCTGTTCTCCTGCTGGCGGGCTTCCAGGCGGCTTTGTTCGATCCGGACCCAGGCTGCCTTCATATTTCCCTGATTCCGGTTCCATACAGGCAGGTCTATACTCACCCCAAAGCCTACAAAATCTTTCCACACCCCGCCAAAACGGTCATAATTCGCACTTAATGTCAGGTCAGGAACCCGTTGTGCCCGTTCAAAAGCCAGGGATTTTTCCATATAATTCGTTTGTAACCCGGCTAATTTCAGATCCGGCCAATGGTCTGTCGCTAATTCAATCAACCGGGATAACGAAAGCTGGTCCGGATGCACCTGATCCGTTTCCCCTATGACTACCTCTATCTCCCGGTCAGGAGGCAAATGAAGTAAGACTTTCATCTTTTTCTGTAAGGCATTCCACTCAGCCTCTACTTCCATAAGTTCATTATCTACCTCAAACAAAGCCGATTGCAGGCGTAACCATTCACTTTTTGCCAGATTACCCTCCTGCACCTGCCGGGCATAGGAATCTGTTAACTGTTTTAAAGAACGGGTCTGATGGTAAAGGACCTCCCTGTAAGCCTGTATATACATCATCTCATACACCGTATTCCGGAGTTCTGTTTTCAGCCCCCGTAACACCTCCTCAAACTGGGCAATGGTCATTTCTTTGGAGACTTTTTCCATGCGCACTAACCGGCCTCTCTTATTGGCAGTCTGGATTAACTGGCTGAGTTCTACACTGAATTCTGTGTTCTTACCAAAGGAACCGAAAAGAGGAGGAATGATAACCTCCTCGCCTTCCCGCTGGGAACGGGTACTCCATAAATTGACTTCACTGATCGTCAGGCTGGGATTCTCCCACAGTTTAGCCTGTGCAATCGCAGCATCAGCCACCGTAATATTCATCTGTTCTGCTAACAGTTCCAGATTCTGCGTTAAAAAAAGTACCTCTACTTCTTCCTGGGTTAACCGAAGGGTTTTATTGTCAATCGTGGATAAAGAAATCACCAGATAGAGATAAACTAATACACAACCATATCTTCTCATATTACTTTTCAGGTAAATAGTTTTTCGCGTACAAAGGTATCTTTCTCTCATCAGACCAACGAGCCATTCAGGTTAGACCTCTATTAAAGGTACATTAGAAATAGATTAAAAAGTCTGTCCTTCTTCCCCTATGCCCCGGTTAAACAGCTATAACAACCTATCCCAGGATAAGTAAATGAAAAACGACAGGGTAGTAAGCTGTTTCTTAATGACCCCTAACTCATTTAACCATGGTTGAATATACATTGCACCCGGGTTAAATAGCTATTCAATCAGGGTTGAATACTAATTGCACCATGGTTAAATAAGTTAGGGGTGTTTAGGAAACGGATTAGTTCCCCTGTTCAACCGGTTAATCTGCTTAAGGGTTTAGGCTTACTCCTGACTATTCAGAAAATAAATAAACCCTTGGCAGACTATTTATTTTCATCTACCTTTGTAAACAGATTTGGGTGTCAGGATTCCAGATGCTACGGATGAATGATGAAAAGGGAACCGGGTGCAAATCCCGGACAGACTCGCTGCTGTAAGCCCTGTATAATTTTTGGATACCACTCTATGCCACTGGCGTTTTTTGAATGGACAGAGACTAATTAAAAAGGAATCTTCCATTCAATCACCGGGAAGGCTTTTCAAAAATGGGGTAAGTCAGAAGACCTGCCGGAATCGTTTTAATTTAAATGATTATCCGCATAATGTCCTATTATAAATTCTGGATTTGAAGTCGGA
>JAJQFE010000010.1 GCA_021201295.1 Tannerellaceae bacterium
GCGCTCCAAACCCGCATGCAGACAGCAATAGGGAAGGTTTGCAAGAGATAAAAGCAGATTTGTGAAAAATTCCAGGGGGGGAGAAAGAAAAAAGTTGCCTGAAAAAAGCCAAATCAGGAGATAAGGATCTGGTGGATGCCGGATCCTGGTTCTTTCCTACTCTATTTTTATGCGTTTAGTTCCCTGTCAGACCGTACGATTCATGATATAATCTTCCATCAGGAAGCCATTTCCGATATCAATATCTTCACTGCCTATCACCTCAAAACCTACTTTTTTATAAAAGTCAATAGCTTTATTAAACCGGTTTACGTTCAGAGATAATTCCGTATCCCCATTCGCTTTGGCAATCTTTGCCACTTCCTCTATAAAGAAACGGCCGACCCCTTTTCCCTGTGTATCCGGAAGGACATAGATCTTATGTACCTTTGTCCAGGGTTTACCCTGATAATGGGATTCATAAGAAAGATATCCTAAAAAGTCCTCTCCTTCTTTAACTAACAGATAATGATGATTCAATTCATCCATCTGCTGAGTGATCGCTTCCGTACTATACATCATATCCATCATATAATGGATCTGCTTCGGAGAAAGGATCTCACAAAACGTGACAGGCCAGACCACATCAGAGATTGCCTGAATATCCGGAATATTACTTTTATCAGCATGTATGAGTTCAAGTGTCGCCATGGTTATCTAACTTTAAAAACTTCCATAAAAGTAAAAAAAGTCTTTTATCCGGCCACAACCACAGAAATTTAATTCCTATGTAAAAATAGCCAACAGCCTGTATCTGGTGAAAACTCCGGATCTGCCCTGAGATATAAAAAACAGGGACCTGAGGATCCCTGTATGCATATATCCAGTAAACGAAAGATAGAGGTAGTATGCCGGTTGATTATTATCTTTTTAGTTAGTCAGGCATATCTACATCCGCCAGACCACTCTTGACATAATTAATGATCTCCTGCTTCTTAAAGACCTGCCACACATCCCATTGATTAGCATGCCGGATCACATCCAGCATTTTACGGAACGGTTTGTTGGCTTCCAGAGCATCCTGTAATTTTTTAGCCAGTTCTTCATCATCCGTTTCCCCGGCAAACTTTTCCATCGCACTGCGTAAATCCTCCCGGCCAAAAGGTTCAAACCGGATAAAGCCATCCCATTGGGTAAAATCAAGCCCGTATTCATCCATCATATCCTCATTCTGCTCAGCGATCTCTATAGCATCATAATACCCTTTACAGTCAACCGGTTCAATTTCCAGTGTTTCCGGATTCAGGAAACAGACAAACCCATCATTCAGGGCATCCGCGATCTGCATGACCAGACTGCGGTAATCCTCCTTATCCTCTATCTGAACACCGACAATTTCCTCTTCTTCCCCATTCACATCCATCTCTTCCAATAGAATGAACACCCGGGACAATTTATCTTCATCCTCTTTGATATGGCCCAGTTTGGATAATACCATCTGGTATAAGTCTTCTGTTTTCATTTCTGTACCTGTTAAGTTTGTAAACTATTTATCAGATGACTTCCTGCCAAAAAACTTCCCCAGATAGAAAATAGCAAAACAGATCAGAGCAATGACAGCAATAGCCCCCACTGTATACACAAGCAGCGTAGACACAACTTTCACGCCAACCACCAGAAACACGATGGTTAAAAGAATGGCAACCACTCCAATACCAATCAATATATTCTTTACTGTATTCATAACTAACCCTTCTGATTATGGCAGTATAACCAGCCGGAAAAGAAAAAAGTTTATGAATCCGTACAAATAAAAATCCCCGGAAAAACCGGGGATACACAACTTGCTAAAATAAAGCGAGCCAAGGAGTGGTTAACCAAACAGTGTTCCAATTATTTATGTAAACCTTACTATTGTCTCCTGATTTCTATATACAGTTCTTCATCCTTATCCAGATCCACTTCAACCAGTTTAGACTGATAGGAAATAAAATCGACAGCCACCTGATGCTTTCCTTTCAAAAGAGAAGGAATCTCAAAATTTCCTGATAGATCTGAATAATATTTTTTCCCATCTACCGTAATGGAAACACCAGCCAAAGCCTTATCCATTTCCGTATCCACGACTACACCTTTCAGGGAATAAGCAGCTACTGCTGTTTCCTCTTTTACCTCTTTGCTTTCAGTCATCGACTTGCTGTTCTCAGCCTGTAACCCTATCACCAAAGCAAACAATAGCATATAGATACAAAAAACCTTTTTCATTTTTTCTTCTGTTTATATGTTCTTTTTTTATGGGAGCAAAAATAAAGCCGGAGTATTACAGGAGTATGAAGTAAGTATTACATTTTCACCATGGATAGGTTAACGTAGTACTACCTTTCCGGATACAAAATCCCACCCTTTCCCATTCACATTTCCCCTTAAAAAATGTATCCTGATAAAATTGATAATCAACCGATTTCTACAAACCCTGTTCAAAACGCCCAAAATATTTCCTTTCATCTCTTGCAAATTCTAATATTCCATCCTATCTTTGCATCGCAATTCAGATGAAGAGCGACAAAACATATGGTGTGGTAGTTCAGCTGGTTAGAATACCTGCCTGTCACGCAGGGGGTCGCGGGTTCGAGTCCCGTCCATACCGCCAAAAGGCCTGTAAATCAATTGATTTACAGGCCTTTATTTTTTCTGTGTTGCGTTTGTGTTGCATTCTCATTTTTTCCTAAATAGGCTTTTTGGATGATATCATATTTTCGTTAACTTTATTTAACTATATTGCAACTTCAAAGTATAACTCTTCTAAGGTAGGAATATATATTTCTAACAATTTAGGGTATTACAAAAACAGGAAGGATTTTTGTTCTATGGAACCTCCTAAAAAAGAATACTGTAATTTTGTGTTGTTTCAAATACATTCTAAATCGGGTTATTCAAATGAAACTCCAATACGCATCTGATTTACATCTTGAAATGAATAGTAATTCAAGATACTTAAAAGAAAATCCGTTACAGGTTGTAGGAGATATTCTACTACTTGCAGGTGATATAAGTTATCTGAGTGATAAAAATCTTGATAGGCATCCTTTTTGGTCATGGGCATCTGACAATTATAGGGAAACTTATATTATGCCGGGAAATCATGAGTATTATGGAGGTGCAAAATTAGAAGAGACATTAGATAATTTTGAATACTATATCCGTCCGAATGTCAGTTATCAGAATAACAGATCTGTCATTATAGATGATATCATTTTACACTTTTCTTCCCTATGGTCTATTATTGCTTTAAAATATCTCGGCGATATACAGTATGGGATGAATGATTTTTATAAGATCAGATATAAAAAGAGAAAACTTATAGCTCCCGATTATCAGGATTTACATAATGTCTGTTTAAACTATCTGCATAAAACTATCAATGAATATAAAGATAAACAGCAAATAGTTATTACTCATAATGTCCCCACAGAACTATGTAACCCGGAAATATATAAAGATAGTCCCTTATCATCTGCTTTTGTGGTAGAACTTGAAGATTTTATAAAAACCTATCCTGTGGATTATTGGATCTATGGTCATTCACATTATAATATGCCTGATACGGTAATAAACCAAACGAAGTTACTCACTAATCAATTAGGATATGTTCAAAGTGATGAACATCTAAATTTTCAGCCTGATCTCTATTTCCAATTATAATATGATGTCCAAGTAGACAAAATATGCCATAAAATACATACTCCTACCACCTAAGATATATTCCTCTTATTCATCCTTTATTTATTTATAGTTTTACCTGTGTACCAAAAATTAACTATGAATAGATATAATCAACGATGGAAAAAACCAGATTGGGCCGAGAATAAAAAAGAAGTTGTTTCTCCTTCCGGTAATGTATCGCCAGTAGATAAGGCGATGAGTAATTTAATTAAGATGAAAGAGGCCATCCAGTTATTAAAAGCCTCTGCACCCACAGCCCGTAAATATGCCCGTTTAGGTTGTTACAAAGAATACCGTTTCGGACAGAAACTTGTTTTTTATGACAAACAGGAGATCCTGGACTTTATTCTAAAGAGAGAACCGGAAACAGAAAGTATATCTAACCCGGACTAATCTACTAAAAGGATAAGAGGACGGGTAAAGAGAAATGCGGGTCAGATAAAAAAACTTCTGTTATAGGTTCTCATCGTTTTTTACCGCCTGCCTTTTTACCTCTCCTTATCCTTTTTTATTCATATTCTTATAATCATCCAATAACTACAACTATGGATAGTAAAAAAGCTAAACAAATTCCCCTTACTGATTATCTGGGTAGCTTAGGTTTTTATCCGGCCTATATACAGGGTATAAATCTTTGGGATCTTTCACCGCTCAGGGAGGAAAAACACCCATCTTTCAAAGTGAACTCAAATAAAAATATATGGCATGATTTCGGTATAAGTAGAGGGGGCACAATTATAGATTTTGTCCTGATCTATTATAATATTACGGATGTATCAGAAGCACTTAAGCGGATCGGAGAAAAGGAGATCAAAGAAATCTCTTTTTCTTTTCATCCGCAAAGTTCTTTACCTCCTTTTGAGGATATAAAGATCCGGCCGTTACAGAATAAAGCCCTTATTGACTACCTGAGCGAAAGAGGGGTTAATCCCCAAATTGCCACAGCTCACACCGTTGAGATCTATTTCAAACAAAATGGGGAATCCTATTGCAAAATAGGATTCCCGAACCAATCCGGAGGATATGAACTAAGGAACAAATATTTTAAAGGGTGCATTGCCCCCAAAGATATTAGTATTATACAGACCACAGGAGAAGATAAATGTAACGTCTTTGAGGGGTTTATAAACTATCTCTCATACCTTACCATAAAGGAGGAAAACCTCACACCTTTACCTTTCAAAAAAGGTGAGGATTACATCATCCTAAACGGTGTCTTAAACCTCTCAAAAGCTATTATCCCGCTTGAGAAGTACCAATCTATAACCAGTTATTTGGATGTAGATAAAGCCGGGGAAACGGCATCCAATAGATTAAGAAAACACTATCCGAATCTTATAGATGGAAGAGTATTGTATAAAGGAAATAATGATCTTAACGATCTTCTGTGCAGTCTTAAAATGAATCCGGCTAAAGGGATAGCCAAGCTGGAAAAGAAGGAATCCAAGCCACCTCTAAACAATAACCGTAAGCCACAAAACAGAAGGCGCATCCGGTAAAGGTGCGGCTCCCGGCCGCAGGCTTTTTTCAAAAAAGCCATAGCATATTAGGGCATTTTCTTAACGCTTCGTTTCACTCTTGCTAAAAATGCCCTAATATGCCAAAGGGAGAACCCTTTGGAAACCCCAGAGGGGAGAAGTAACCAGCCAGTGCAGTAAGTAGATGGGATATACAGTTCTACACATAGAAACACATAGAAAAAGGGACCGGTAACGATGCCGCCATGTCTGCTCACATTGAAAGGAAGATCACTCCTAAAAATGTGAAGCCCGAACTTACGCACCTTAATAAACAACTGATGGGTTATCCTGAAGGAGTAAGTAACCGATCAGAGGCTATACAATACAGGCTTAAAAACGCAGGATTAACCCGGAAGATTTCAAAGAATCAGGTTACTGTTTTACGGATAATGTTATCCGCTACACCAGAAAACATTCAACAGATTGAGGAGGCAGAAGGGTTAGAGGGGTGGTGTAACGATAGTTTACAATGGGTGAAGGATACATTTGGAGAGGCTAATCTTGTAGCAGCCCATTTACACATGGATGAATCATCGCCCCATATCCATGCAACAGTTATCCCTATTGTAACAGGAGAAAGAAGAAAAGCAAAAAAGGAAGCTACCAACGGAAAGAGAAAATACAAAAAGAAAAAAACGAACCGTCCCCGCCTGTGTGCTGATGACGGGATGGCAAGGGATAAACTTGGAGAATTTCAAACTTCTTATGCGGAGGCCATGCAGCGATATGAACTTAAGCGGGGAAAGAAAGGATCAAAAGCAAAGCATATAGATAACCAAACCCATTACCGTAATCTTATAGAACAGGGAGAAAAGGTCGAGGAAAACATTGAGGGACTGAAAGCCCGGGAAAAGGAGATCCGCCAAAGATTGGAACAGGCACAGAGCGAGGAAAAGATCCAACAGTTTAAAGGCAAAGTATTAGATTCCATTAGCAGCGTTTTTGATAAAACCCAAGTAGAGCAACTAAAAAAAGAAAATGAAGATTTGAAAAATCAGATCCTCTACCTAACAAATAAAATCAGTAGCCAGGACAAAAGCATACAGGAAAACCGACTCCGATATGAAGAAGAGATAAAGAAGGCAAAGAACTATATAAGCTATATTTTAGATTTGCTTCCTGATGCTAAACAGTTATTGGATATAGGAATTAAATGTAATGCTATGCAGATCCCATCAGAGACAGTAAAAAACTCCTAAAAAAAGATCCGGTAAAGTATTCCGGGATTTTATATTCGTTATTGCTCCGGCGTATTTTTACTGTTACAGATAGGATATTACAGATCATAAAACAATCCGGCACAGAAGGGTATAAACTAACTATTGACCATACAGATAGTAATGATTGGTTGAAAAAGGGATATGACATTTATAAAAAACAAAACCCCAGTCATAAAAATAACCGGGGTCAGAAACTATAGGGAGTGAGTTTTATTTACTTCTCAGGTCTTTAATTTCGTCTTTCAGATCTATAACTTGTTTCTGAAGTATATTAGTTGTTTTATCATGAGCTTCTATCAGATGAGCAATATTTTCATCATATGTTTGTTTCATTAATTCAATAGGATTATGAATTTCCTGTTTTGAATGATCTTTGAATAATTGACTTTGATCGTATGTGAGACAAACAGAAGAATAAGCTCCTGTATAACAAACACGCTCTTTCAAATACTTGATAGAAATTTCAAAAGCATCGGCAAATTTTTGTAAAGTTTCATCCGGAATAATCGCTTGTCCTTCAAATTTAGAGATATTCTGCTGAGCAATACCTGTAAGTTCAGATAACTTCTCCTGTGTTAAATCTGGATTCAAACTTCTAAACCAATTTATATTTAATCCATGATGAATCATACCACTTATAGCTATTCGTCTTCCCATCTTATAAGTTTTTATATTTGATTAATATTTGTATCAATGCAAAAGTAGTAAAAACTAATTTTAGTAGCTAATATCAGAATTATAATTGAATCATGATACTCTTATAGATATAAATTAACAAAGAAAGTTAAATAAAATAAATTAGATTGGATAAATATTAATATTCCCCCGTAAACTATTCGTAAGACTTCCGTAAGCATTTATTACAGTTAAAATAAAGTTTAATAACCTGAATAACAGGTAGATAAATAAATATTTTACGCATTAATGAAAAAACTTTTTCCTTTTTACATTTGCATCCAGTACCGCTAATTGTTACACCCACTTCCAAAATCATATATACAGGCCCGAAAGCCTGTATATATGATTTTGGAAGTGGATAAAAAAATATATACTACCAACCCCTGACTAACCCAATGGAAATAATAAAATGTGAGAAATAATATTTAAAATGTTAGGGTCTATGCAAAGTAAAAAATTTTTAGGTGGGTTTGCTCATAAAACCATCATAAAGGAGAAGTTAATCACACGACTGGGACAAATTTTCTGTTATTGGTTGTTAGATTGTATCCTATTTAAAAATGAATGTTGTAAAACCATTCCTCAGCATATAGGGAAAATGAAAAAAGAAATAGAATCCTTTTATCCCAAAATGCGTTATTGGACAGCAGAGAAATATGTCAAATTTATTGGATTGAAGGATGAACTCAAAGAAAATGAAAAAGATATAGATTTACCGCAAGAGTTAGTAGATATAATGAAAGATAGGTATTCCAATATTCCATATAATAAAATACCGGACTTTATTGGAACAAAAGCACAGGATGGTAAAATCTATGTTCTTTCTTTAGATGAAAACGAGAGAGTAAAAGATGCCTTTTATGTTACTATCAATACAAAGGCTTTTAAAACCTTTTCATCTATCCAGTTAATTCTATGGGCAGGTACAATAGAAGAACTGGAAGGTTTAGGTTCTTCTCCGGATGATATGGATAGTCATATTTCTATGGTCTTTACCATATTTATGAAATAAAGGGATAACAGCAGGTAAATAATTATAGTTTGTTCATATTAAGTTAATGAGGGTAGACTAAAATCACTATGAAGAAAACTCTTTTATGAATGCTTATCCAACTTTAGAACTAACCCGTAATAATTTCACATAATAACCTTACTGTACTTTTGTCTTTGATTTGGACGAGGATTAAGTTAATCCTTTATTTGTTGATTAAATCTTCTACTGTCTGAAGAAGAGTCTCGGCAGGTTCAAACATGCGGATGACGTCTTCAGGTTCCAGGAAATTCCAGTCGTCGTAATCTCCGGTCTGCCTAAGTGAAAGGATTTGGTTATATGTTTTTCTGGCTTCTTTCGAGACAATCCCTTCTTTTACATAATGAAGAGCAAATAAACCCGCTACTCCTTTATGCGTTTGTGCTGTATGTCCGTTTTTTATTAGTAAGGCACTTACTATGTTATAACAGGCATAGTATCATCTGTTTGCGGCTGCATTCCAGAGCTTCATCTCTATGTTGCATTTTGCTTCATGGAAGGCAAGCTTTGATTTTTCTATACGTGTTTGTACGATTGCGTTTCTTTCTTCTGCTGATAATCTCATATAATATCTATTCCTTCGGCTTGTACGTTCTTACGAAATAGTGATGGTTTATTTATCTCCCATTGGGAGCGAGTATAAATCAGGGGGGGTTATTAATTCATTTATTTCCCAACCCAATTCTACAAATGAAAATGCGTATTTGTCATAATCGTCCGGGTCTTTTTTCGGTTTGTCTAATACAATCAGTAAATCCCAATCCGAATCTTCGTCGGCATCTCCTCTGGCCTGTGAACCGAACAATATCAGTCTGCCGTTAGGTAAAACTTCTCGTTTTATCTCCCGGATGCGTTCTAATATGTCTGTTCTATCCTTCATTTCTTTATTATTATAACAAATGTAGAAAGTTTATTGCTTACTACAAATTATTTTTAATTTATCACAGTAATAATTTTATATATTTACATACTAATATTTTATATGATAAAATTATGCAGGATAGTGAATTGACTCTGATTACTCTGGAAGAAGTCAAAAAATACGGTAGGGAGACAGAGGACGGGAATGTATATGTTTTGATGCTGAATGATACCTAGCATATTGATTTTTTTATGTGGATAATACATGGATTTTCTGGCTAACGGAAGAGGTATGAATGCTTACCCAACTTTAGAACTAACCCTCAGGATGGGTTCCTGCGTTTCTTTTCTCTTTTGACTGCGCAAGGCTTTTAACCTGTTTGCAGCTTGCTGATTTTCCACCTTGATATAACGCATAAATGCTGCCACACTTTTATGACCGGAAATTTTCATCAGTTCCTCAGCAGGGAAACCGGAAAGATACATATTGGTACAGAAAGAGCGGCGGCAAGTATGAGAAGACATTAATTCCCATTTTTTCTTGATTTCTTTCACTCTTATATTTCCTTTACGTCGTACGATCTCAACAGATTGAGTAAAGTTTACTATTTGCCCCAGTTCCTTTAACCTTATATTAAATCTATAGCTATTAATCCTGGGTAATATATAATTATACTTTCTCATCAGTTCCGGTACATAATCAATCATAGGAACAATTACGGCTTTATGTACCTTTCGTTGTTTGAGGGTTATATTCTCATTTATAAAATCAATATTTTCTATCCCTAAAGTGGAAAGGTCACTGTATCTGAGGCCCGTATAACACCCTACAATAAAAACATCCCTTATCTCTTCCAACTCTTTATCATAGGACAGATCTAGACTATATAGAATATCCAGTTCACGCTCATTTAAATAATTCGCATCTGTTTCTTCCTTTACCACTTTAAACACTTTAAGGTTGATCGGAGGAATAGTCCCCTTTGCCATCTGATAATTAACAAAGCCTTTTAAAAGCCTGACTACTTTTCCGGCTGAATTAGTCAAAAGTCTGACTGTCCCATCCGGTTTGACTGCTTTATAAAAAAGGTAATCCATAAACTCATTATAGAACTTAAGGTTTAAATTCCTAAAAGATATAGGTTGGGAAGAATAAGGTTTAAAATTAGTCAGATGCTTTTTAAGGCTCTTATAGTCTTTGATCTGATTCGCTGAAACCTTAGTCTTTTTTTCTTCTATATATTCATCTAACAGATCAAACATATTGAGTCTGCCGGGTCGCTGTTCATATTCCCGGTCTTTATCCAATTCTAGAAGAACAAACTCAATGGTCGGTTCTAAAAAATTGTCTTTAGCAAAGCTTAGGATTCTACCCAGTTTAGACGTGATCTTCGTCAACGCCATATCTATTTCGTCATATTGAGGACATGCCTTTTTAATCCAACAACGTTTCTCATCCCAATACTTGGGATCAACACTAAAACCTGTTGCAATTAATGTGCGTCTTGTCCGGTCATAGTTATAACGTACATAAATAGGAGTGACACCATCTTTATTTACATATTTGGGCTTAATATATGGATAATAATTTGCCATAAAAAATCGTGTTGCATCTGTATTGCAAATGTATTGAAACTACTGGCAAGCATCCTAAAGTTTGGCAATTATAAAAAGTTAAAATACTGATATTCAGAAATTAAGATAAACTATTGGAAACTATAGGAAAGAAAGTCAAATTCCGTCCATACCGCAAAGAATGGTAAAGTTCTTATAAACAAGCCCTGATAATCTATTGATTATCAGGGCTTGTTTATTTTCTTCACTTCTCTGGTAATGCATAATTTATTGCATAATAGAACACTTCAAACAGGTACAAATCGTGGTACATTTGACTACCTGTTTTTGTACCATGATTAAGAGCCTAATATGAAATATCCACCAATGCTATTTCTTCTTCAGTTGCCAGTTCTCTAAGTAGTTCAAGCCATTCGTTCTTTTTTGTGTGCAACATTACTATTTGAGTTTGGTGCCGGTAAAGAGCCAGTAGTGTATCAACGGGAGACCGGGATGTGAACTCATGCCCTTACCACCCCATATTGTTGAACCAAACCAGCCAATGCCGGGTCGCATTTCCCATATGCCTTTTATTAAACAGGTAAAATATCCGTATATTTTGCGTAAACTTTCCGAATAAGAGTTTGTTTTACAATTATTGGATCTTACCAGTGAATAATGCGTTATGAACGGTATATTATCCATTTACGAATTTTTTAAATTATTCAAAATGAATAAATATAAAACGTTAGGAATTGCCCTGTTTTTAATTTGCATAAACTACTTTAATGGAATGGCACAGATAGAAACCGCAACTATCCATTCAGATATCCGCGAGCGGGTAAATGAATTAATGAGTAAACTATCATTGGAAGAGAAAATCAGTTTATTAACGGGAACAGGAATGGGTGATTCGGACGGTGGAAACGCGCTAAGTAACAGTGATTCTCCCGTACCCGGTTCATCCGGTAGTACCCGGGAGTTGTCCTTCTACGGCTTACCCTCTCTTATTATGACCGATGGTTCGGCGGGCGTACGCATTGATTCGGTCAGGAAAAATGAACAACGCACCTATTATGCCACCAGTTTCCCTATCGGTGCATCGCTGGCCTGTACATGGGATACGGATTTAGTTCATTAGGTAGGAACCTGTATAGGAAATGAAGCGCTGGAATATGGTTCGGATATTCAATTGACTCCCGGTATGAACATTATGAGAAATCCGCTTTGCGGCAGGAATTACGAATATTATTCGGAAGATCCGGTTGTCAGCGGCAAAATAGCTGCCGCACTGGTACAGGGTATCCAATCGCAGGGGGTATCAGCCACTCCCAAGCATTTTGTTGCAAACAATAACGAAACGAACCGCATGAGTATAGATGCCAGGATATCGCAGCGCGCCTTACGCGAGATTTACCTGCGGGGATTTGAGATAGTAGTCAAAGAAGCAAAACCAAAGGCGCTTATGTCTTCTTATAATAAAGTAAACGGACAGTATACTTCTGCCCGGAAAGATCTGCTTACCACCTTACTGAGGGATGAATGGGGCTTTACAGGAATGGTGATGTCTGACTGGTACGGAGGGTTTCCCGGAATTGTCAACAGAGATATAGGAAAAGATCTAGTCACCGTACAACAGGTACTTGCAGGAAATAACCTGCTGATGCCGGGAGAGCAGTCGCAGGAAGATGAGATAAAAGACGGCTTGACAAAAGGAGAGATTACCGAAGAAGATATAAATAAAAATGTCCGGTATATCCTACAGTGTGTTTTAACCTCTCCGGCAGCAAAGAAATACCCCTATGCCAATAATCCCGACTTAAAAGCACATGCAGCAATTTCCCGTTTGGCTGCTGCCGATGGGATGGTGCTGCTTAAAAACGAACCGGCTACGCTTCCTTTATCTCCACAGGGAAATAAAATTGCCTTATTCGGTTTGGCTTCATATACACTGGAAGCCGGCGGAACAGGCAGTGGAGATGTCAACAAAGCGTATACGGTAACCATCCGCCAGGGCTTACTCAATGCCGGTTATGTAATTGACACAGCGCTGGCAAATTTGTATCATCCGTATGTTATAGCCGGATTAAAAAAGAAACAGGAGGAAAAAGCACAAAAAGATAATATGTTCCAACACGCACCCGCCATTGCGGAGATGCCGTTGGAAAAAGAAATCATTGAACAGAAAGCAGCAGCAAATAATATAGCCATCATCAGCCTGGGACGAAGTTCGGGTGAAGGAACAGACCGGCAATTAAAAAACGATTACCTGCTTTCTGAAAATGAACGGAATTTAATATGGAATGCCTCCGGAGCTTTTCATGCCAAAGGAAAACCTGTAATTGTCATTCTTAACATAGGAGGGGTGATAGATATGGATAGTTGGAAGCAGGATGCGGATGCTATTTTACTGGCGTGGCAACCCGCCCAGGAAGGAGGCAATGCAATTGCCGATATTTTGACAGGCCGGGTAAATCCTTCCGGTAAACTGACCATGACTTTCCCTGCCCGCTACGAGGATATTCCATCCGCCGGTAATTTCCCCAAACCCGGGGAAAATCCGGAATATATAGAATATACGGATGGAGTGTATGTTGGCTACCGTTATTTTACCTCTTTTGGTGTACAGCCTACCTATCCCTTTGGGTACGGATTGTCGTATACACAATTCGACTATTCACCTGTAAAAGTAGAGGATATTACTTCGGGCGGAGAAAAAGCAGTTTCGCTGAAAGTAAAGAATACCGGATCAGTGGCGGAAAAAGAGGTTGTACAGTTGTATGTTGCATCTCCTGCGGTATCGGTAGATAAACCGGTAAAGGAATTAAAAGCTTTTGCCAAGACAAGGTTGTTACAACCTGGCGAAGAAGAAGAGGTTCGTTTCCTGTTATCGGTGGCCGACCTGGCTTCTTTCGTGCCGGAAATGTCCGCATGGGTAGCAGACGCAGGCACATATACACTTGAAATAGGTGCTTTCTCTGAGGATATAAAGGAGGTGGCAACTTTCACTCTTCCTGAAAACCGGGTAGTTGAAAAGGTGCATAACATCCTTAACCTGCAACAACCGATCAGTGAACTTAAAAAAGAACGATAAATGAAATATAAAAATCAATCTTATGAAATATAATATAATCTTATTGGGGTTGTTATTTATTTTCCCATCTTTTGTAAGGGCACAAAAAGATTCTGTAACCATACGGAATATTTCCTATGTAAGCAACTCCAAAACGGATGCCTACCGGCAGGAAAGATGCAAACTGGATATTTATAAACCCGGCAATGGCAACAACTACCCCACTGTTGTATTTTTTTACGGAGGCGCCCTGGAAATGGGGGAAAATATATTCCTGAAGAACTTAAAAGCGGCAACTTTATTGTAGTTGCCCCCAATTACCGGTTAAGTCCTAAAGTAAAAAATCCGGCCTATACGGAAGACGCTGCTGAAGCGGTTGCCTGGGTAATGAAAAATATCGACCGGTATGGTGGCAGTAAAGATAGTATCTATGTATGTGGACATTCTGCCGGCGGTTACCTTACCCTGATGATCGCACTGGATAAAAGCTATCTGGCAGCACATAACGAAGATGCCGACCAGGTAAGGGCCTGGTTTCCGATAAGCGGACAAACGGTTACCCATTATACCATCCGGAAAGAGCGTGGACTATCCATGAAAATACCACTGATTGACACCTATGCTCCGCTGAACTATGCCCGGACAGGAACTCCACATATCGGGCTGATTACTGCCGATGAACGCTATGAGCAACTCGGACGATATGAAGAGAATGCCTTGTTGAAAGCTGTGCTGAACGATGTAGGGAATAAGAATGTAACCCTTTATCAATTGCAGGGATTTAATCATGGAAACATCGTGAGCCCGGATGCATTTACAATTATCGACTATATTAATAGTGATAAATGAAAAATCTTTTACTGACTATTTTAAGGGTATAGGGACAATTTGCAAGTTGCTGTTAAATCATTGGCTATTTTCATATTTTACGAATGGATTATCTGCCATTTTGCTTCGGTCAACTACTTTCCCTTTAAGTTATTCCTTTCCATCCGGTTCTAACACTTAACCGGGGATTAATTTCTTTTAAAGAATGGGTTACTATCTTTTCGTTTTTTTATTATTTGACTTCCGTGAATGCTTTTTCATTACTGATTATCACCAGTAATTCTGTTGCGTCAAAGATATATATAAATTAGTTCAGACAATGGCGTATAGTAACCCGTGGTATAATAATTATCAACTGAATATTTTTGTATTCGTGAAAGATGAACCCCTTATAGCACTTAGCAACCAGATTTGTACCCTACGGAAAGAAAAAAGTTTATTTCAGGAACAACTTGCATTAAAAGCGGATGCAGATAGGTCTTATATGGGAGGAATTGAAAGAGGCGAGCGAAATGTAATTTTTTAACTCTTTAAAAATAGCCAATAGTTTAGAATGTGATGGGATAAAGTTTACCAAAGGTATTCCTCAATAATCCTTTGGGATTTCTTTTAGTTTCATATTTTATTATATAAGTTCAGAATTTTCTAAAATTCTCCATTAATTTTCAATTAATTTAAAACAAGTTCTTTTCTATATACATCTACACAAAATGAGAAAAAATTATTAAATGCTGATTCTAATTTTTGCCTGGCTTCAGTAAGCCTCTCTTCTCTATTTATTCCTGCTGGATTATTTGTTTCTTCTGCAAACTTATGGTAGCTTTCTACCACCTCTTGAAATAATGTAAGTTCAGATTCATAGCCATATAATTGAGAAAATCGACTTACTTCTGCCATTAATCGATGAAATTCTTTTTGGTTATTGATAGTACTGGTTGTAGTAAATTGCTGTAACTCTAAAATCTTTTGAAATAATATAAAACGACATTTTAATCTTTCTTCTAATCTTTTTGACTTAAGATTGATCATTGGCATTACTATAATTCCTATAATTGAAGAAATAAAACCTATTCCTCCCAAAACTAGCGCTATAATATTTGAAGCATCCATGTATTATAATTATTATTAGTTTCTATATAATGTTTACTAAAAAGTATCCGGCATTCCTTATAAACACATCCGAATAACCGGTATCAAATAAAATTTTTGCCTCTTCCTCCTCTATATAAAAACATAGGGCAGGCTCTCCATAAAAGTAGTGGTCAATAAACGTATGGTTATCCACCAGTACGGTCAGCTTCATAAGATATCAGAAATTTGGATATAAGAATCAAAGGTAAAATATTATTCACTCCAGGCAATTTAGGAGGGTAAATAAACCAGATCAGTTATACGATCCGATCCTTCTTATACTAAGGAAAGAATAGGAAAACTAATCCAATCTTCCACTGATAACTTCTTTTAAGAACTCAAAATTTATTTTTTTTATCAAAATAGAGTTTACAATAATAATATTACTGTATATTTTAGCTATCACTTTTAATGATAAATTAAAGAAGTATGATGAGTTGATAACCTTTCTAAACCTATAGCCAGACTTAGGAACATGAATAATAAGAAACAGATAATGTAATAAATTTAGTAATTAAGAGAATAGTCTACAGAATTTTTCCGGCTTAATATTTTACTAATTTTGTAGCAATAAATAATATATTTTCAGCACCTATATCTCGTAGACCTGAATTATATTTTTACTTTTTCCTATGAATCAGTATAGAACTACAGCCATATTGCTCTTTATTTTATTGTCGATACCTGACTTATTCCCGGCTGGACAGAGCAATCCGGGAATGTGCGGCACCTGTCTTTCAGATACATGCCAAACCTTATCCTCTATTCATCCCGATCTGGAATTATATAATGTACAGATAAAAAATAATAGATATCATGATTTAAAAGTCCGCAGGGAACATTTATTGAATACCACCCCCAGAGATTCCCTTATAAAAAATACATGGAGCAGGGATTTGCCGGAATAATGTATGATTCCATCTCTCTTTTTGACCTCTTTGATGAGGACCGCACCCCGTTATCCGTACAAGAGAGACATAGAGTCATAAACGATCTCTATATTACCGCCCATCAATATAACAATCAAACCCTTAAGTTAACCGCAGATTTCTTTAAAGGGAAATTGATGAATAACCGGGATGCTTATGAGACAAAAATGGACTGGCTGGAAGAGGTAAGCCACGGATTTCAGAAAACAGGTAACGGCTATATGAAAGCCTATACATTAAGGGAAATGTGGCAGAGCAGCTATTACAGCGAACGGTATGAACGCAGTTTTATGTATATCCAGCGATTATCAGGACTGCTGGATAAATTAGATGATAATTACCCCTATAAAGGGGTGTATTATATCTGGGCCGGAATTGCCTACTATCGTTTCAATGATTACGGGAAGGCCCTTTATTTTTTATACAAAGGGCTCTCATACAGGAAGCCGGCACATATCTCTTTCGCGGGTAATTATCTCCGGGCATGGAACCATTTGGCATCTTATCATCATCTGCACGGAAACCTGGATTCAGCCGCTTACTATAACCGGACGTCACTCAGCAGCTGGGAAAGTACGGTAGGTTTACCCGCTCACTTGACATTTTCCATCAGTAATCTGGGACGCATTGAAATGGAAAAAGGGAATTATGACCTAGCCATAGCTATGCTGAAAGGAGGACTTACCTATATGACAGGAGATCATAGAGACAGAGAATTTATGGCAAGAGTGCATGCAGCATTAGGAGAATGTTATCTGAAAAAAGGGGCCACAGAGAGGACTAAATCACATATTGATAAAGGACGGGAAGCCATAAAAGGTTTTTATGAGATTAACCAGTATAACCGGATCAGGGCACTCCATGCACTGGAGAGTAAATATTACTCATTTTTAGGACAGCATGACAAAGCTGAGACCTACTTGGATTCAGTCCTGGTCACAACCAGCCGGCATGAGCAACTTACCGGACAACATTTTATTCTCCAGGGAAAACAGGAACTCCAGGAAACCGAGATCCTATTGAAAAACGAACGGATCACCCGGCAAAAACATATCATTTTATTTGTCATACTGATAGGATGGATGCTGCTTATGACTCTACTTATCCTATTACAACAATACCGCAGGAAAAAACGGGCCTACCGGTCGTTAGCCGCACAGGCAAAGAATTGGGCGGATTCCATCCGGTCTTTATCTCTCCCGGACTATAAAGAAAACCAGGATACCCATTATCCGGATAAAGAAGATATCCGTCTGGCAGAAACCCTATACGTGTACATGCAGAAGAATAAACCTTATAAAGAGTTCGACCTGACACTGGATATCCTTGCAGAAAGAATAGGAATAGGCCGGAATAAATTATCGCGGGCCATTAACCGTACCTTCGGCAATAATTTCAAACAATACCTGAATGACTTCCGTATCCGGGAAGCCATTCTATTGATGTCCGATCCTGAATTTGACAAACTTTCACTGGATGGATTGATGGAATATGCCGGTTTTAACAGCCAGTCCACCTTTTATGAGACGTTCAAAAAGATTACCGGATTAACACCCGCCCAGTACCGGAAAAGCCAAAACAAAAATCCTGATTCCTAAAAAAAGATTGCCGGAATTGTCTACTATGTAAAAATACTGACGGACGACCTGTCATTTTTCCTGTATCTGATTAATCTACAGTCTCTCCCGGATTATTCTCCGGAATACCTACACCTGTCCTGGTTTCATTTCCATTAAATTAAAATGTCCGGAAGTATACTTCCTGACATTATTCCATAGTTTTAAACCCTCTTTTCCATATATTCCTGTCTACTTTTAACCCGCAAATAAATCCACAGGATGATCCTGCCACCTCACAGGCTTTATCATCCGGTCCATTTAATTTTTTATCGCTATATATCGTAAATCTTTCAGATATCTGATTTTAAGCTATATGCATGATCTATAAAACACTATATTATTTCGTACAACTCCTGAATGACTATTTAAAGTTATCTTTCAGACTAAATGAAGAGATTGCGTCTTTATCCCCTATACAGGAAAACGGGAACCTGTTGCCCAAAAACCGGGTAAGTGTCTCGTTAGTGAATATAGAAAGGGAGACTGCCGGAGGAATTCAGTTCAGGTCACAGGTCACTCAACAGACCTATTCCCGGAATACAGCACCGGCATGGCAGTTAAATATGTATATACTGGTATCTGTTATTTTTCCGGAAAAGCAATACAGAGAATCCTTACAGGTATTTTCCGGTATATTGTCATTTATACAAAAAAATATATCCTGGATATGCAGGAGTCCGGAACCATGCTTTCTATAGAACCCGTTAACCTGTCTTTTCAGGAGCAATCCAATCTGTGGAGTATTCACGGGGGAACCTACTATCCTTCTATCCTATGTAAGATCTGGTTACTGACTATGGACGAACAGGAAGTCACAGACCTGTCCACAATTATTGCTTCTTCAGATACCCACTCAATAGTAAAACCATGAAATATACCGTTTGGATCACGATTACCATCAGACATACTTTTTTCGATTCCGGACGTGCCGGACTGGAACTGAAAGAAACCGGCCCGGCCGGGCTGTTTCTGAAAAGAAATTTTATCTTATTCCGGAAGGTAAGTCTCTGCCAATGGGTGTTACTGAAACCGGAATCCAGCGAGTTAGTGTTTTCATCTCCGGAAGAGCAACATTTCCTACTGGATTTTGAATTAGTCATAAAGTCTGCCGAATTTCATTATTTCACTTACTGGGAGGAAAACCATATCTCGCAAAAAGAATGGAATGTATATACTGCTCTGAACACCCAGAAAAGATATCTGCAGCTACCTGTCAATACCGGCTCTGCCGCAGAGACAAAAAACATAGAGGTCACTTTGCAGAGCCGTAAAGTACGCTGGGAATTTATTCTGATTCCCAAATACACACAGCATGATTATCCTGTTGAGGTAAAAGAGAATCAGAACAGGCTGACATTTACTGCTCCCCAATTAATTTCCTTTCCCGGTGAAAAAAGCATTACGTTCCATCTCAGAGTCATTCATACCGGTAAAAGAAACTTATCCATATACCATAAGCTTATGGGAAAACCAGGTAAATGGAAAACGATTACTAAGCAGTTCCATTCCTTTCCCCAAAGTAAAGTCGGTATCCATCCTGGACCCCGGGACAATGATAACAAGTTATTTTTATTTTTAATTTAATATTTAATTTAATGGCAGTAATGAAAACACCGGGAGTGTATATTGTTGAAAAAAATGCCTTTCCCAATTCCGTAGTAGAAGTTGCCACAGCCGTTCCCGCCTTTATCGGCTATACGGAGAAAGCGCTGAACGGAAGTAAATCCCTGAGTCAGGCTCCCTGGAGAATTACCTCTATGGCAGAGTACCACTCCTATTTCGGAGGTTCCCCTACTCCTTTATTCGGACTCACCACAGGAGACCCGGAAAACGTATTAGCCTACGAAAGTACACACACGCTCTATTACCACATGCTTTTTTTCTTTGCTAACGGTGGAGGTCCCTGTTATATAGTCTCTGCCGGTAACTACACGGAAGAACTGACTCCGACCTCCTTTACCAAAGGAATTGAATCCCTGCTGAAAGAACAGGAACCAACCATGGTGGTAGTGCCGGAAGCGGTGAATCTGGATGAAGCAGGCTGCAAAACCGTGCAGGAAGCTATGTTGAAACACTGTGGCTACGATATGAAAAACAGATTTGCCATTTTTGACCTCTATGATGGAAACAAAAGCCGTAAAGATCCGGAGGCAGGAGAGGTAATTACCAAATTCAGGGAACAAATAGGCAGTAACTATCTGAGTTATGGGGCAGCTTACTATCCCTGGGTAAATACAGCCATTCTGCAGGATTCGGATATCACGCTGGAAAACATACTTCCTGACAGCCGTCCCACACTGGCCCAATTACTCAAAGATCAGCTGGAAGACCTGTTCCCCCTGCCTAAAGACGAGGAAGAAAAAGAAAAGATTCAGGCTAAAAAGGATCAATACACCCAATTATTTAACAAAATAGCAGAAGTTACCCATAAAAATGAAATAAGGGAACTCCATAAGACGCTCCGGATGATCAGTCCTTTATATAAAGACCTGCTAAAAGAAGCGCTGCTAAAACTGAACTGTTTACCTACCTCCGCTGCGATAGCCGGAGTGTTTACCATGATAGATAATACACGGGGTGTATGGAAAGCACCCGCGAATGTCAGCATAGCCAATGTAGTAAGTCCTACCATCAATCTGACCCAGGAAGATCAGGAAGATTTGAATGTACCGTTAAACGGAAAAGCGATTAATGCTATCCGCTCGTTTACAGGAGAAGGCATAAAAGTCTGGGGAGCACGCACACTGGATGGGAACTCTCTTGATTGGAGATATATCAATGTCAGGAGAACCATGATCATGCTGGAAGAATCCATTAAAAACGCAGTCAGAGCTTACGTATTTGATCCAAACACAGCAAATACATGGGTAAGCGTAAAAAGCATGATCAATAGTTTTCTGAATGGGATATGGAAACGTGGCGGACTGGCCGGAGCTATTCCAGATGATGCCTATAATGTACATGTCGGACTGGGAGAGACCATGACTCCTGAAGACATCCTGGAAGGGATTATGCGCATTACCGTACTGGTAGCCATTGTGCGTCCGGCTGAATTCATAGAAATTACATTTCAGCAGCAAATGCAAAAAAGTTAATTAATCAATCTATAAAGCAACTATATTATGGCAGGAGATGTACAAGACAATGTATGGCCTTTACCCAAATTTTATTTTCAGGTAAATATCGGTGACACAAATGGATCTTTTCAGGAAGTTTCAGGATTGGATGTGGAAGCACAGGTTATAGAATACAGGCACGGGAATAGTCCCGAATTTTCGACGATAAAAATGCCGGGTATTAAAAAATTCAGTAATGTCACACTCAAAAAAGGTGTCTTTAAAGATGACACCTCCTTCTGGGATTGGTTTAATAAGATTCAAATGAATACCATAGAGCGGCTTACTGTTACCATCAGCCTCTTAGATGAAACCGGAGCACCGGTTCAAACCTGAACGCTACAAAATGCCTGGCCTACTAAAATTACAGGAACAGACATGAAATCCGATGGGAATGAAGTGGCTGTTGAAACCATTGAAATCGCTCATGAAGGGATTACAATCAGTTAATTTCTGGAATAATTACCCATTTATTTCCTGTAAAGAAAAGGAATTCATTAGAACTGATAGGAAGCATGGACTATTAGTTTTAATGAAATTTCGGTCCGGTAGGGAAAAACCCAGGAACCAACACAATGGAAGAAACAGATATATACAGACATTTTCAGGTTGCTTTTTATTTTCAGGTAGACTTTATTAAAATGAAGGTCAACACAAAAAAAGAAAAAGAAGAAGATAGTAGAGAAAGCCTGGAATTTAAAGAGGTCTCAGGGCTAAGCCGGGACATGGAAACAGAAACGATTTATGAAGGAGGAAGTAACAACATGGAATATAAGCTGCCTAAACGTATTAAATACCATAATTTAATACTAAAAAAAGCCTTGGTTTTGGGCAATTCCGGATTGGTGGATTTTTTGAAAACATCCATTGAAGGAGACTTTACCCAACCTTTTCCGAAACGGGATATTCAGATCCGGTTGTTGGATGGAAAGGGGACCATTATTCACCTCTGGCGTTGTGAAGATGCTTATCCTGTGAAATGGGAAATCAGCTCCCTGGATGCGGAAAAAAGTGAACTGGTGATTGAACACCTGGAATTTGCCTATACTACTTTAAAAAGAAACTGATGCCTATCATTATTAAAGAAATTCGTGTGAAAATGACAGTAGGAAAGAGACCGGACGAAATCCATCTCTCCCGGGAAGTGATGGAAGCGCTGAAACGCAGTATATTGAAAGAGTTCAAAGATATAAAATATACCCAGGGTTTACAAACAGCAAAAGACCGATAAGATGGGACTATCCAAACTCACTATTGCTTATCTTTTCAATCCGGAAAACGACAAATTCGTCTTGCTGATCAATCCCAAATCATTAAAGTTCAGCCGGAAAGTAAGCTATACCAGCGATCAGACACTGGGAAGAGCAGCCAGCGTAAACCGCTTTGACGAACATGCTCCGTCCAATCTTAGTTTCAGTTTTATATTAGACGGTACCAGTATTGCCTATGATAAAACAGAAACCGTAGAAGAAACCATTAAAAAGTTTGAAGCAGTAGTATACCGTTATATCGGGAAAATACACCAACCGAATCCGTTAAAAGTCAGTTGGGGAAACTTCTCATTCAATTGCCGGCTGGAATCCCTGGATTATGAATACACGCTGTTTGCCCCTAACGGAGAACCTCTCCGTGTTAAAGTTTCCGTATCGTTTACTAACTTTATTACACGGGAAGAGGAGAAAAAAAGGGGAATGGCACCTCACCGAACCTGTCTCACATGATTGAGTTAAAAGCCGGTGAAAATATTCCTCTTTGGTGTTACCGGATCTATGGGAATGCATCCTATTGCACAGACATTGCCCGGTATAATGGATTACGCAATTTCAGGAATGTTACACCCGGAACACGGTTATTGTTTCCACCACTTGTAAGACATGGCTGATTCACCCAACAAAAACTCAGATGGAGTTATTCGCATATCGATATTTTCTGAAGGCAATCCGGTAAATACGACCTTGTTTGCATTAATCTCTTTGTCCATCCGGAAAGAAGTAAACCGTATCGGCAGGGCAACCCTTATTTTTGATGCCGGGAATATGCCGAAAAATGAGATTCCCGAAAGCAATGACCAGAGCTTTGCACCGGGTAAAAAGATCCGTGTCGAGGCAGGCTATGAAAATGATGAAAATTCTATTTTTGAAGGCATGGTGATCAACCATCAGTTAGTGATAGCAGCAGGGAATGAATCTTCCCTGCAAATCACCTGCTGTGATTACACATTTCCGGCTACTGAAGTCCGGAAAAATAAAGTATTTGAAAAACAGAAAGACAGCGACATTATTGGAGAGATATGGCAGAACTATCCCGGCCTGACAGTTTCGGTAGACACCACAACTACCCGGTATGAAGAACTGGTTCAGTACTACTGTACAGACTGGGATTTCATAGTCTCCCGGGCAGAAGCCAACGGGTTGATCGTACGGACAGACGGAAGAGAGATCTCTGTTAAAAAACTGGACCTGAAAGCATCCCCCAAACTAAAGGTCACGTATGGCACAGACCTGATCTCTTTTCATGGAGAACTGACAGCAGAGGCACAACCCATCAGTGCCCGGGCCTGTGCGTGGAATATGTCCAAACAGGAACTTATCTCAGCCACAGGGGCAACACCGGCCTTAAACAACCAGGGAAAAGATTCTGTCAGCGACCTGGCAGAAGCAGCCGGAAATAATTCCCTTATCTGCCAGACGATAGGGACAGAAAATATACATTCACTGCAGGCATGGGTGGATGCACAGGTAGTACGGGCAGGATTATCACGTATTCAGGGACACTGCCGGTTCACAGGTAACCACAAAGTCCAACCCGGAGATCTAATCGAACTGGACGGATTGGGAAGCCGTTTCAACGGGATTGCCTTTACCGGATGGATAGAACACGAAATAAAACAAGGAGATTGGACCACCACAGCCGGATTAGGGTTGCCGGTGACCACCCTCACACAGAAACCGGATGTAATGGCACCTGCTGCCTCCGGATTACTTCCCGGGATTCGGGGCATACATATCGGAAAAGTGTCCAAACTGGAAGATGATCCAGCAAAAGAAAACAGGATCCAGGTAGAACTCCCCCTCCTCAACGGCCAGCAAAATAAGGTATGGGCGCGGTTAGGGACCTGTTGGGCAAGCAATTCCTACGGGACATTTTTTATACCGGACATTGGAGATGAAGTCATACTCGGTTTTTTAATGAAGATCCCTGTTATCTTGTGATATTAGGTAGCCTGTATAGCAGTAAACAGCCACCACCCTATGACCTGACCAAAGAAAACACAATCCGTTCCATTTTTACTAAAACCCAGATGAAGACTGAGTTCGATGAAAAAGATAAAAACATCACCATCCGTACACCCGGGGAAAATACGATCCTGATCAGTGATAAAGATAAAAGTATCCTGTTGGAAGACCAGCATAAAAATAAAATCAGAATGGATCAGAACGGTATCAGGATAGATTCAACCGGTAACATGACTTTAAAAGCAAAAAAGAATATCACCTTAGAGGCAGGTGCAGGCATCAGACAGGCAGCTCAATCCGATATTGAATGTACAGGAATGAATATCGAAACAAAAGCAACTGCTGCACTTACCATCAAAGGAAATACCAAAGCAGAAGTGTCAGCAGCAGGCCAGACAATCATAAAAGGAGCTACGGTAATGATTAATTAATTAACTAAGTAACTAAATTATTTATCTATACACAATGCCACCGGCAGCCAGAATAACAGATATACACACTTGTCCGATGCAGACCCCAGCCTTTCCCGCTCCCATACCCCATGTGGGCGGTCCGGTAGTGGGACCGGGCGTACCCACCGTACTGATCGGAAAGATGGTGGCAGCCGTAATGGGAGACACCTGCCTATGTGCAGGACCACCCGATACGATTCTCAAAGGATCAGCGACGGTCATGATAGGGAATAAACCGGCAGCACGCGTAGGAGATACCTGTGCACATGGAGGTGTCATTTCTGTAGGCTGTCCGACAGTAATGATAGGAGGATAAAAATATGGGAACCAACAAATCATTCATAGGAACAGGCTGGGCTTTTCCGCCCCGGTTCATTCAGGGAATAGGGGTTGAAATGGTCAGCCAGGAAGAGGATATCGAACAAAGCCTTACTATTCTCTTATCCACCATTCCCGGTGAACGGTTATACCGTTTTAAATACGGATGCAATATCCGGAGATGGGTGTTTGAAGAAATGAACCTGTCCAATGAAACCTTAATGATAGAAAGCATCGAGGAGGCAATTCTTTATGATGAGCCCAGAATTGACGTCGAACAAATCCGGTTTGATACGAAAGATGAGGCGGAAGGTATTTTATGGATCACAATCCATTACCGGATCCGGGAAACAAATACCCGGAGCAATATGGTATACCCTTACTATTTTAAAGAAGGAACAATTTATGAAAGATGGTTTGAGCCAGGAAGACAGGCGCAAAAGGATAGATTCGGTAGAGCCCTTTATGGTGATCGATCATCAGGTGAAATCTCTTATCCGGCAGGCAGTGACCCTGGCCGGATGCATCCACTATTACACCCTGACAGGGAAAAAAGAGGGAGACTTCAGCCGGTTTTTTGATCTGACAGAAGACCTGGACCACAGGGACGGGACCATCAAATACGATGGAGAAATGGAACCTGCCAAAGTACTGTTACTCACTTTTCTTCACCAGTTACATATACGTACCGGCAAATTCAATAATCGCTGGGAGAATTACATCAACTGGTACATGGACCAGTGTTTGCAGATCCTGCCACAACCCTTCTATCCGGACAGTACCTGACTTACTTTTACCCGTAATACGTCTAAACCTGTGCTGATCCGTAAACAAACAGGATTTACCTGTAGAGAAGCCAAAACCTCCGGACCGGTCATCTACCGCACAACCGAACCGGTTGCTGTTACCAACGTTACTATAGCAAACCTGTATGCTTTACATTTTGACCGGAACCCACATATTTATCCGGCATGTTTATTCCACATTCCCATTGCCTTAACAATGAAAAACATCGGAAACGGTCAAGAGACAGGAGAATTACTCTTTGAAGACCGGATCAATCCGGAACAGACCAAACCCGTAGGTCTTTCCCTGTCCTCCCCCATCTTGTTACTCAGAGAAGGAAAACGGTTTATTTCCATCACATTCGAAACCGAACAGGAGACAAACCCTCAGACCCAACACCGGAGAAACCTGGTCCAGCTCTTACAAAATATAGAAAAAAAATCCGCACCCATCAACTGGGAAAATGCAAAAGAGGTACTGTTCCTTAAAATATTCAGTGATATTTTTTACATTGAAATAAGTACAGCCACCGGATGGATACCTGTGGAAAAGTATGTGATACGGCAAAGATTAATTTCTCCGGAAAACTGGCAACAGGGCCTTACACTATCCCTGGAACTACCGGAAGAGTTTTCCTCCACTTCTTCCTGTTATGAAGAGACTCATCAGCAGAAGTCTGCTGATCCGGTCATCAGGCTACTCCTCAACAGAAATGCATGGTTATATCCCTGGTCATGGTTGAAAGATTTTCTTATCGCCCGGATCAGTATACAGGTCGAAGTATAGGGAATTCATAATTTATTATTTTACAATGAACTCGGAAAAGTGGATAATTCTGTTCCCTTTGCACCCTTCGGAAATAATACCGAACAGGGAGCCTGGTTTGCGATCGGGAATTATGAGATGGCTATGAAAAATATCCAGACAGCCCAGGTAGACATGACCTGGCAGCAATTACCCTCCCATGCGGGAGGTCTTTTCTCTTACTACGAGGGATATGGCGGACATATAGATAACCGTTCCTTTAAAATAAAGACCCGTTATCTTTCCGATTACACCTGGAAAGATACACCTACCGACACACCCATGTATCTTTTCTCATCCGTACCGGCCCATACAGACGGAACTCCGGCAGCACAGCAAAAGTTAAGCCATGAAACCAGTCTGAAAAACATCCCTTTATATGAAATGAAACCGGTATATATACCAGAAGAAAAATATGACTATAACATCCATGCCAAATCCGGATTTTTCAGTTGTATGATGGAAGAACCCGGAATGAGTTTCGGAGAAAAAACCTACCGGTATCTGTTTTCCGGACAACTCATAAAACCGTCTTTTCGGAAGAAAAAAACGCAGATGCTCAATCCCCCCCTATTACTCCACTGGTTGAACGGATGACATTGTCTTACACAGCCACAGAAGAAACAGACTTCAAGGTATGCCAGGAGAATAGCCGAACTATAGTATCTCATATACATCCCCTGGGCATAGAGAAAATCTATCCCTCAACCGAAAATAAACCGGTTCCATTCGTCTTTTCCCTGGATACGGATGCCAATCTGCTGATCAGACTGGAAAACGTACAGGGAGAAGAACCCATTCACCTGTTTATAGATTTTTTCCCCGGAACCAGGAAATTGAATCCTCTGAACTACCCCGCGTACGCTGGTATTGGGGAAATGGATATGACTGGTATGCACTTCCCGATGACGCAATTAGAAGCAATACCACCCGGAACCTGCTCAAAAGTGGAAAAATACAAATACAATTTCCCGCCATACCCTCCGGTAACAGTTTCCGGGACAAAGACGGCATAGTATGGCTACGGGCCGGGATCACCCAAAACAGACAAAGCATTTCAGCCATCAGGAATATATACGTGAACGCCATTCAGGTCTACCGTGAACCGGAAGGTATGAAGATTTCATTACCGGAAGGAGCCGTTCTTGATACCTCCGAACAAAGTCTGCCGGGGATTGAATCCATCCGCCAGATCACCCCTTTCGAAACCGGTTCACCCATAGAAAACAAGACCACCAGGCTGATGCGGATCTCCGAATATATCACTCACCGGAACCGGGCAGTAACAGCCAGAGATTACGAAAGGCTGACCCTGCAGGCATTTCCACAGGTAGGCAAAGTAAAATGTCTGCCCAATACCAGTACCAAACACCATAAAAAAACGAACAAGGGATCATCACACTGGTTATTATTCCATCCGGAAAAAAGAAAGGCACAGCATTCCGGCCTCGCTCCACATCCGGATTATTGCTGGAAATAGAAGAGTATTTCTCATCCGGGATATCAGCATATGTCAAAGAAGTAGACGCGATCAATCCCGTATACGAAGGAATAGTCATCCGTTGCGGAGTAGATTTCCTGGACACACCCTATTCCAGGGCAGTGTTAAGGGCAGCCATCAGGAAAGTGATAAACCGGATCATAGCTCCCTGGCAACAGGAAGGGAATTTACCGGTCCTCGGATATTCATTTAACCTGCAACAACTACACGACCGGATCAGTGAAATGAAATTTGTAAAGAACATCACCCACCTATCAGTGGTCCGGCTCGTACAGGAAAACCAGGATAATACCCACAGATTCAAAGAATACAGTGAATTAACAGATACGATCTGTCCTTCTGTCCCCTATGCTGTTTTAGTTCCTGTCAGGGAACATCTGATCAACCAACAGGTGAATAAACCATTCGGAATCGAAGACATGAGTATACACGAACATTTTATTATATGGCAAGACGAAACAGGGAAACCTTAAAAAATCATTTCAAACAAGGAGCAAAACCTACCCAGCAGGCATTTGAGGATCTGATTGATTCGACACTCAACATTATGGACGACGGTTTTTCCGGCTCTCCCCATATCGGGATAGGCTTAACCCCTTTAACAGAAAAAGGGACTATCATCTCCGCGTACCGCTCCCCCGGAGATCCCTATCCGGCATGGGAATTCGTCATAGACAAAATAACTGGAGACCTGCTGATCAAACAATGCCAGGCAGGTCTGTCCGAACAGGTATTGACCCTGAAATATAATAAAAAAACAACCGGCATGCGTGAAATCCTTTTTGACGGAATGATCTGCTGCGAAGGAATAAAAGGGAATTTTATAAACAGACAGGTCCCCGCCGACGGGACATGGCACGACCTCCTGGAGGAATCACAATTGGAAGAAGGATGTGTAGCACTACAGGTTACCGCAGGATGCGGAGAACGGAACAAAGGCCGGTATGCGTTATTACATGCCACAGCCATGCATTGCTATGGAAACCGGCGTAAAATTAAAAAAGTGCGCTCCAGTTTCGGATTATGGGAAAACCGGTTCTGCTTCCGTTGGGTGAAGGTCAGTAACCGGTTCGCCTGCCAGCTACAGATAAAAACAGCACACAGGTATGGTCCGGAAGTCCTGATCGATTGCCGGATATCCAAAGTCTGGGATAACCAAACCATGGAATAGCCATTCATGACCAACGAAAACACATATATCAGACGGCGCGATAAAGAAGACAACCTGTACCAACAGCTACAGGACGAATCGCTGAACATGATCCAGCAGCTAAGTGGAAAGCGGTGGACAGACTTTAATGAACATGATCCGGGAATAACCATCATGGATATAGTCCATTATGCGCTACAGGAGTTGGATTTCCTCTTTGAAACTCCTTTTGAAGAGATCCTGGCAGACCCAGAAAAGAAAGAACTGATCTTTAGCAAAGTAGGTCTGTTACCCCCGGAAGAAATATTTGAAAAAATAATCGTAACTTCTGCAGATTATAAAGAATTACTCCGCGCAGTCCCTGGCGTAAAAGACAGCCGGGTAACACGGAATGAGGAGGCCACATATACCTTCCTGATAGAAAAAGAGGAACAGGCAGACGAACAGGAAATAGAAAAAAGGTCCTTTCCTGTTATCATGCACACCGTAATTTATGTGAAAATGCAGGCCCAATCCTGTTCGGAAAAATAACAGGACAGAAAGAGAGAGAGAAACCAGAGCTACTGATGGCTTCCCCTACTGCCGGCTTATCACGAAAACAGGTACTCCCCAAACCCTTTACCTATTATACGATCCAAAATGAATTCCCCGAATGTTACGGAATCGGAGAAAGAGGACTATCCCCCACGGCCTCCATCACCAGAAAGGCGGAAGCACTCCAGTTAAAAGGGTATTTACTGATATTCGATTACCTGATGTCAGGAGTCACCCAGCAATTCAAACATATCAGTTCATTACTGGAACTATCCGGTAAACTACCGGAACCATTCCGTCCGGAAATAGAAATCCCCGACCTGCATAAATTAATAGACAAAGAGAAACTCCGCCAGGCAGTCATTTGGGACCCGGAAGAAAAGACCGGCCAGAAAAACAGATTTTTTGATCACCTGGATATGTTTTACGGAGAGAACAGTCAAATCTACCTACCGGATCATTCACCGGAACGCCGTGCCAGACTGATCCGGCAGTTCCCACACTTCAACACACACCGGTTCCGTTCCTTTAATTTACAGGATACGGAATGGAAAAGTACACCCGGAATAAAACAACTGGTCCAGACACTTTTTGGGAATAACCCGGAACAGGAAATGTCAGTCAGTAATAACTTCAGCCGCTACAACCTGACATTAGTCACCGACCAAACATTCTTTGAAGAATTTTATGGAAAATACAGGGTCCGGTTCTTTCCGGGAGACGATGCGTACAGATCCACACCCTATGCAACAGAGCCGGTACCGCGAATCCCTATAACACCCGGTTTACAGAAATTTTATAAACTCAGGGATCACCTTAACCTGTTCTGGAACCGCATCCTGTTTGAAGGATTCCTCAAAAACGGGATGAACCCTGACAACTTCCGGAGCCTTTGGTTACCAGACAAAAGCGGTTACCTATTACTCTATAAACATCCCGGACAGGAAGAGTGGATGAACATGGGATTCTTTTTTGAAAAACAACGGTTAGTGGAGACCTGCAACCATCTATGGGCCTTTGTTGAAAAACTGAACCGGGAAAGTTTTACCTGCTATTTCATGGAACACCTGCTGCTTCCGGAGGAGGAAGAAAGACTTCCATCAGAAAATAACCGGCTGACTATTCTCCTGACCGGATGGGTGGAGCATATGTATCCGAGAGAGCATTATCTCCCGATTTTCAGGGAAAGGCTTCCGGCACATCTGGATATCCATTACCGCTGGCTGGGAGTAGAAGAGATGCGTTTTTTGAACAACATTACTTCCCATGGTGAAGTGCATGGGCACATAACGATCAACAGCATATTCTCCGATTATCACAAAAAATAAGGCAGGTAATACATCAACCATCACACGTATGAACCAGATTGGAAACATACAATTCAGCTTCCTGATGGAAAATGAAAAATTGGCCCGGGAACTCCATACAGACTGGGACCGTTATTTCCGGACGACCCTGGAACCGGTCGCAGATGCGTTGCTCCAAAAATACGCACCCCGGGAAGACATCCTGTTCATAGATAAACTCCATCTCAACTTAGGCAATATTTCGGAAGCAGCTTTCAAAGAACAATTCCCGGCCTTATTCCGTGCCCAACTGGAAGAAGCGCTGCTGACCTCCCTTCCGGATCTGGTCACACGGACCGGACGCCCCACCGCGGCCATACCGGAAATCAAGCATCATTCCGGCACTGCTCCGGCGATTTCCTTACAGGAACCGGCAGACCATGCATTTCGGTTATTGACCTGGTTTCTACTCCATGGCTCCCTACCCTGGTACACAGACCACAGGTATAAAAACATCTCCTTCCTGTTCATAGAGGCAATCCGCACCCAGGCAAAAAACTCAAACAGTTTCTCCAGACATACGGACATTATACATCCTTACAGGAAAGATTAGTGTACCAGTTGAATGACCCCGGACTGGAACAGGGAGTGCATCTGTTATCTCCTTCAGAAAGTCCATTCATGCACGCATATATACAATTCCTGCTATCCAGATACAAACAACCGGAAAAACCCGGCATGCCGGAAACAACCTACCGGCATACTATCTGGCAGATCGTCTACGCCTATATGCTGACCACCCGGAGCTCCTGGTTTAACAAAAAACATTTGTCAGGTATACCATAACCCGTTTAGCCTCTGCGATCAACACCACCTATTACGAATTACTGGCTATATTGACAGATAAGACTGGAGAACTCCCCGGAACCACCGTAGCCCCGGCGGAACTCTACCGCCTACTAAGCGAATTAAAGGCCGAAGCAACCACAGAACGATTCCGTACCATCGCCACACATGCCGTAAACCTGTATAAAACCCTGGAAAAAATTTTTAAAGACGATAGCAAACAACAACTACAGGTAGACAATAAAGAAGCCATCATCGATCTCTTAACCCATCCGGATTCCTGCCGGCTGTTCCTGCAACCACTCAAAGAAGAAGAGATCATCCGGTGGATAGGTGTACTTATCCCTTCTGAAAGTAAATTTGCAGTTACCTACGCCCATTCCCTGGACCGGCAACAGACACAAGGGTATCTGGCCGGGAAAACAGGCAGTGAATTTACCAAACTTAAATGGCAGTTCATCCTCCCCCTGTTATTTGCCAACAGAGGAAGCAGCCTCAACCGCAAACACTTCGTATATGCAGTCATACAACAGGTAGCAGCCCATTATAACCTGTCCTTTACAGAACTACTGGTGTATTTCAACCGGCAGGAAACACTGCTTCAAGTCGACAAAGAGTTAAAAAACATGCTGACCGCACTATGGAAAGACCTGCCATCCGGCTCAACCCCTATCCACAGCCACTCCTTCCTACCCACTGCGCCTACTTTGGAGACCTGGTTTCTCATGCTTAACCGGCATCCGGAACAGGCAAGAGTACTGACCCGGCAGCAGGAAAAACAATTATTCCGGCAATTCGCAGCATCCCGGCCATGGCGTCAACTAAGTGGAAAATGGACCGAACAGGAACAGAAACAACTAATCCGCTTCTTTTTTAAAAAAGAGAGTACCTTTATCTTTTCTTATACCGCCTCCCTGGAAAAACAAGAGATCACCCGGAAGATGGAAGGCAAAACAGGCCATCACTTCCGGCAGTTAAAATGGGAATTTATATGGACAGTACTGACCCGGGATACTCCGGATGGATTCAACCGCCGTTACTTTGTAGCCCATATGTTGAAGACAATGGCCGGACACTATAACCTCAGCTACATAGAATTACTCAGTTATTTTTGTATCGAACCCGGACACCGGCTGTTTTCCCGGGAAATACAAACTATCCTACAGACACTTTACCAGGAAGAGATCCGGCAACTTATCCGGCTGGCCGGTCCTTTTATCAGTGCCGGTAGCCAGCATCCCCTGCTGTTAACACATCTACAGATCAACGTACTGTCACAGGCCACAGGAAATCCGGCAGACCCCACCTGGATAATGGAATTCCTGGAATTCCTGAATACCTGTAAGCAAGCCGGGATCCTCCCCCATATTTCAGCTTCAGCGGTTCCCACCATTGTCTGGCGGCGAAGCCTGTCCCTCCTCTTCTTACCAGGCCCCAACAGGAAAAGCATACATAAATCCCGGTTTATAAAACAACTCATGGAACAACTGGCACAACAGTATCAGGTATCTCTTCCTATGCTTATCAAAGAAATACAGCAAAAGACCCGGCATCTGAAAAAGATCCCATCAGAAATACAGTCACTCGACAGCCCCAATAAAGCCGGTATACCACCGGTATCCCCACCGGCATCTGAAACGATCCAGACTTCCTCAAAAGCCACTCCTGTTGACGCCATTCCGGAGTATCTGCAATTCCTGACAGCCTGTAAACAGGCCGGATTACTGCCACATATAGCAACCGCCAGGTTTCAGGCAGCTATCTGACAAGAAGCTATCCAACTCCTGAACACCCCGGTCCACCGGAATAAATGGGATAAAACGCTTTTCCTTAACCAATTGCTGGAACAGCTCGCAGACCATTACCAGCTCTCCTGGACCGGGTTGATAAACAGCATCCGGCAACACCTCCCACCAACCGGGCATATACCTGTAGAAATACAGCACCTGCTGACCCAGCACCTACCAGGGGAAACCCTGCCGATCGAATCCCCGGCATCCTTCCGGTTCCCCGGATCTGTGCCCAGGCAGATAGAGGTCAACAATGCCAGAGTGGTCCTGTTATCTCCCTGGTTCCCCCATCTGTACACGCTACTGGGACTCACAGAAGAACATATATTCAAAAACGAAGAAGCACAGAAGAAAGCCATTTTCCTGATTCAATACGCAGCTTTTAACCAAACCGGGTTTCCGGAACATGAATTAATCCTAAACAAAATATTAGCCGGGTTAAAAACTGGCCTACCCGTTCTGGAATCCTGGCCACTAACACAAAAAGAACAGGAAACCATACGTTCCATGCTGGAAGCAGCCAGAAACAACTGGCCCAGACTGAAAAACTCCGGTATAGAAGCCCTCCGGGAAACCTTCCTGCAACGGGAAGGCATGCTGGAAATAAAAGACGACTGTTTCCTGCTGACAGTCAAAGAAAAAGCCTTTGATCTTCTGCTGGATGACCTGCTCTGGAATTTCAGAATGATCAAAAATACATGGATGGAAAAAAGAATAGAAGTAAAATGGAGATAAAAAGATGAAACAACACAGTAAACAAAGCCCGCCTGTATCCCACACGATACAATCAAAACCGGATCAGGCCATCAGGCACCGGCCGGAAAGATCCTGCAACGCTATGAAGATCAATTAATCCAGCGACAAAGCATAGAAGAAGACGAACTCCTGCAAGGCAGGTTCAAAGTCGCCCAGCGGGAAGAGATAGAAGACGAAGAGATGCTGCAAGGTAAGTTCAAAGACACCACGCAGCGGATGGAGACAGAAGAAAACAGGTAATCATGAACGGCACCCTGAAACAGCAGATCGATACATTCAAACACCTACTGCAAGCCACCATAGCGAACTTCATAGGTCAACAGGAAACAGTTCCCGGACCGATAAGTATACATGGGACCGAGTCGTTTCATCTGGGCCATGCCCTGACCGGCCAGGAAACGTTAGTACTGATGCTGGCCCTGATGCCACATACAGATCCCCGGGCACTCGACTTATTTTTTATACAAAACAAAGACCTGGACCGGCCTTACACCAAATTCGGCGGCTGGAAAGGAACCACCCACAACGAGTTCTTACCCACAGGCGAAACGGCTGTTTTTTTACTGTCCGGAGGGAATCTGGACAACACCGGAATCCGGCAGGAAGTCATACGAATGTTAGGGGAAGACCATTGGTTTGCCAAAGAAAAGATCCTGCAATGTACCGAACAGGGCGAAAGCGAACCCTTCCTGAGTGGCAGACTCAGGGTATCAGAAGAAATACTGGCACAGGTTTTCGGGACAAAGTACGAACCGGAATATACCACCCTATTCCCTGCCAAACGGATTACCACACCACTGGAATGGGATGATCTGGTACTTCCCTATTACCTACACGAAGAACTGGACGACATCATATGCTGGATAAAAGAACAGGGAAAAATCCGGGAACAGTGGCAGTTAAATAAGATCATCAAACAGGGTTACCGCTGCCTGTTCTATGGTCCTCCGGGCACAGGGAAAACCCTGACAGCCACCCTGCTCAGACAACAGAACAACAGGGAAGTCTACCGGATCGACCTCTCCATGATCGTGTCTAAATATATCGGAGAAACAGAAAAGAACCTGGCCGGAATATTTGACCAGGCAGCCCACCGGAACTGGATACTTTTCTTTGACGAAGCCGACGCCCTGTTTGGCCAGCGTACGGAAACCCAATCCTCCAATGACCGTCACGCCAACCAGGAAATAGCCTACCTGCTCCAACGAATTGAAGATTTTCCGGGAATTGTCATCCTGGCAACCAACCTGAAAGAGAATATAGACGAAGCCTTTTTCCGGCATTTTCAATCCACCCTCTACTTTCCTATGCCGGATGAATCCCTGCGTTACCAGCTCTGGAAACAGATGATCCCTCCGGTCTGGCTGGACCATGACGGAGAAGAATTGCTACATACCATCGCCCCCTATGCCCTCACCGGAGGAAATATGGTCAACATCATCCAAACATGCGCGATCCGGTTGCATAAGCAGCCAACCCCCCCCGGCTAACCTCGGACATCGTGAAGAAAGCGATCCGGAAAGAATTACTAAAAGAAGGACAACTCATAGATAACTAAAAAGAAGGTATTATGAACAGGAAAAACAGCATATCCATAAGGACCGGACTGATCATCAGCCTATATTTCATAGCCATACACCTGCCCGCCCAGATCTATTTCGACGCGTATGGTTTTCTGGTAGATGAAATCCTATTAAAAGAACAATTTAAAGACACCATTTATCTGCGCGATACCCTGGTCATAGACGACATAGAAACATTGGTCAAACTCTCAAAAGACAACCTGGCTCCCTTTGCCAGAAAGTACGGAGAACTGGCTGACATGGTGGATTCCCTGAATAGAGTAACAGAAGACCGACTCTATTATAACTTTTATTTATCCCGGGACTCCGCCCAACAATTATCCAACCGGTTCATCGTCAAAGAATATAATATGGATCTGCAACAAGACCGGTTTGTCCAATCCTCCGACAGGACAAAAGACTGGGACCAACTACGGGATACCAGCCTGATCCGCAAAGAGCTGCTGTTTCATTTAGACGCAAACAGTGAACTGACCAATGCCTTTCTGAAAAATAAACTGTTAATCCGGAAAACACTCTCCCGGATGTTCACCATCATGGCCGGAAATCTGGATATAGTAGGGATCAATATCTTTTTTCCACACTACACGTTTGAAGAAAAAAGGGAGATGGTCCAGTTCATCAAATCCGTACGGATACTCATGGACGCCTCTGAAAAATTCAAACCACAAAAAATCCGTTTAAATGTGACCTTCCTCAACTGGGGAAACATAGATACGGATTTCAACTATGCCTGTTACAGGAAGCCGGCGAAGCACTTTATATCAACAGCAGTGACCTCATAGACCGCAATTACGTAGCAGGCACAAGAATAACAGTAGACAACATTAAAAATATCCGTTTCCTCCCACAATTAAAAAACCACTTCTATATCGCCCGTTATTATACAGGCAACCTGGACATCCGGAGCCAGGAACTGAAAGAATTCTCCGAACAGTCCATCGATTCCGTGATACAGGCAGATTATATAGAAAACGACTGGGAAATTTACCTCCTCAACCTGATCCTCCTTTTCTTACTGATCCTTTTTTCCATACTTCTCTACCAGCTATATGTTCCATTCTCAGCCTTAGTAAACGACAATATCGAAAGTGTTTTATTAATAGCCATCGTATTACTATTATAAATACTGGCCATTATTGTCAGTATCTTCCGTAATATGTGCTACAACGATGACTTTACTTTTATGCATAAAAACCCGGCGATCCTTTTCACGCTCCCTTTAGCCATGATCCTGATCGTCCCATTCCTGAACGGTATAGCCAAAAAAAAGAAGGATACCCTGAAAAAACGAAGGAAATCTATCCCACAATGCTTCCCGTGGACTCCCGGAGGGATGCTGGTTTGTGAATAGAGCTTTTTTAGAATAGTTCCCGAAAGCTGATATAAAACGATCTGTTTATCATGCCGTCTTACCGGGAATTTGTATCTTTAGATGCAGCGATAGATAGTGGGACTGGCATACCCATACCCGCTGTCAGACTGCGTATGGTTGTGTAGATAGTCACTGATGAAAGACGATACAGGCTGTTTTTCGTATGCGAACAGGCTATGTTGTATCGTCCAGCAGAAGGAGGCTGTTTGTCCGCCGGTTGGAGGCGATCTGTCTTCCAACTAATAGCTATTTGTCCACCTGATGGTTGACGATATAAAATAGCCTGTTTGTATGAAGGATACATACTGGTGATGATAAGAAAGGAGATGGCCTGTGGGGATGAGAGTTACCTGTAAGGGCCGGGGCTCCTGCGGAATAATCATCTAAACAATAAAAAATTATGGCTGCTTATTTCAAGATTGTAGAGACTCCCAACCCGGAGAAGGATGGGAAACAGTTGCCTTACCATGTACGTTTTTCGTCAAAGGGCACGCTCCGTACCCAGGAGCTGATAGAGGAAATCACCTATGGCACGACTTTTACGGAGGCGGATGTGTATGGGATGCTTTCGTTACTGAATTATATGCTTTCGCGTAAATTGTCGGCGGGTTATAATGTGGAACTGGAAGGGATCGGGATGTTCACGTTATCGCTCCGGTGCCCGCCGGAAACGGACAGGAAAAAGATAGGTTCGCATAATGTAACGGTGCGGAATATTAAGTTCCGGCCTGCCAAAGGGTTACTGGATAAGGTCTCGGCCACTACTTTCCGCCGCCGTCCCGAACGGAAGAAAAAGAGTTTTACCTTTGAACAACGGAAAGCATTCCTCCTGGCCTACCTGGCCAAACATTTTTTATTACGGCTAAGACCTACCGTGAACGTAACCATATTTCCAAAACAACTGCTGCGGAGGAGCTGAAACAGTTCCGGGCGGAGGGGCTGGTCGTGCGTGAGGGACAGGGCCCTACGACTTTTTACAGGTTGAATACTCCCGGATGGTAAGGTTGTGGTAGCTCCATCGACAGGATCCGGAAAATAATTTAAAAAAACAGCAACCGGGTTTAGGGATTTGCAGGGTTGTGTTGTCTCTATAAGACAACCGGATAAAAAACGCAGATACCATGGATAAAACACTCCTGCAAAAATATATAGAAGGGAAGACTTCCCGGGAAGAGGTCGCACAGGTCACCGAATGGCTGGATAAGGATGAGGAACATGTACGGGAATTTATGGCATACCATAAATTATATGATATTTCCCTTTTTAATCTACCCACGGTTTCTCCTGCTACCGCTCCCAGGAAAACCCGGTTCCCGGTCCGGAAGATCGCGTATGAACTGATCCGGATAGCGGCTCTGTTCCTGCTGGCCGGCACAAGCCTCTATTTCCTGTCCGAATGGAAAACAGGGAAAACGCCGGTTGCTTACCAGACAGTCTATGTACCCTCCGGTCAACGTGCAGAAGTGATTCTCCCGGACAGTACCCGCATCTGGCTGAATGCCCGTAGCCGCCTCACCTATCCGGTAGAGTTCGGGAATAAGACCCGGGAGATCCGGCTGGACGGGGAAGCCTACCTGCATGTCCGTCACAACCAGGAAGTGCCTTTTCTCGTCCATACGGACCAATTTCAGATCGAAGTCTTAGGGACGGAATTCAATGTGAGTGCTTATTCCAGTTCTTCACATGTGGAGGTGGCTTTATTGGAAGGGAGTATCCGGCTGACTTCCCCGTTGGTTTCCGGAAGTTACCTGATGCAGGTGCCGGAAAATGTCATCCTGGAAAACGGTCAATTCAGGAGCGCTTCCCTGCCGGACTATGACTATTTCTGGTGGAAGGAAGGCGTATTAAGTTTCACCAATGAGCCGGTAGAGACCCTGCTAAAAAAATTAGAATTATATTATGACGTACGAATAGACAATACGAACCGGAAATTACAGGAAAGCCGTTATACCGGGAAATTCCGGACCAAAGACGGAGTAGAACAGGTCCTGAAAGTCTTACAGCTCGAACATCGTTTCACGTATACCAAAGATACGGAATCCAATTTAATAACCATAAAATAGAGTGCCTATGTAGAAAAACAACAGTCAAAAAAAGACCGGCTCATGCGCCCACATGAACCGGTCTCGCGTCAGTGAACTGACGCCATTTATTCCTTAGAAGTTTAACTTAAAGAACAATACAAAGTTATGAAAAAAAACGAGCCAGAGAATCGTACGCCCTTTTATTATCCGAATTTAAACGAACTTACCGAGTGATGAAACTAACCCTTTTCTTTTTACTTGTATGCATTTCCGGGCTGTTCGCTTCCGATGCGAATTCCCAGATTGCCCGGGTGAACATCCAGGCCAGCGACCTGGAGGCCAGCGAGATCATCCGGCAGATTGAAGAACAGACAGAGTACCTCTTTGTCTATAATCATGAATATGTGGACCTGGGCCGGAAAGCAACTATCCGGAAGACACATACCCCTGTAACAGAAGTTCTCGCAGAACTATTCGAAGACTCCGACGTGATCTACGCCATGGAGGGAAACAATATTTTATTAATGAAAAGGAATGACCGGAGTGAAAAAACCAGGATAACCGGAAGGTAACGGGAGTCGTAAGGGATACCTACGGGGAGCCGCTGACCGGGGTCAGCGTGGCAGTTCAGGGGACTACTTCCGGTACGATCACAGATATGGACGGGAACTATTCCCTGGAACTTCCCGGAGAAAACAGTATCCTGACCTTCTCTTTTATCAGGTTTAATACGAAAGAAGAGCGGGTGGGGAACCGTCAGCAGATTGATGTTATGCTGGAAGAAAATGTACTGGCCATTGATGAGGTGGTGGTTGTCGGTTACGGTACCCAGAAAAAGGTCAACCTGACCAGTTCCGTCTCTTCCGTGGTGTTTGACCAGGAGATGGACAACCGTCCGATCACCAATGCTTCCCAGGCGCTTTCCGGGAAAGTCACCGGGTTGTGGGTCAGCCAGAATTCCGGTAAACCCGGTGAAGACGGAGCCCAGTTGCGTGTACGTGGCTGGGGTACAATCGGGGATAACACGGACCCATTGGTTATCATAGACGGGGTGGAAGGTGCCTTTAACCAGATCAATCCGAATGATATTGAAAGCATCACCATCCTGAAAGATGCGGCAAGTGCGGCGATTTACGGATCGAAAGCGGCGAACGGGGTGGTGTTGATCACCACTAAAATGGGTTCCAGCAATGAAAAGTTCCAGGTGAATCTGAATTCCTATATGGGTGTCCAGTCCTTAGGTAGACGGTATAACCTGATCACAAACAGTGCGGAAAACATGGAGTTAATTAATAAAACTCTTATCAATGATGGATCTTCCCCTCTTTTCCCGGATCATATGATTTCGGCATTCCGTCAGGGTGGAGATAAATATAAGTATCCAAACACGGACTGGTTTAAAGAGGTTTACAACACAACGATCATTCATGAACATAACCTTTCTATCCAGGGGGGTACACAAAAGAGCACTTCTTTACTTTCTTTTAACTACCTGGGACACGACGGGATGATTCCCAACACCAGCTCAGAGCGGTACAGTATCCGGGCAAACCTGGATTATTATATGAATAGCTGGCTAAAAATAGGAGGACGCCTCAATTACATGCGGCGCACCGAAACCGAACCCTATTCGATCGACCGCATATTTGAAATCATGCGGGGTGCTTCCTCATTCACTGCACCTTATACCCGGGACGGAAGATTTGGTTCCGTAGAGACGATCGATGAGAATGGGGTCCTGTTATATGACAACCGTAATCCCCTGATTGATGCCGCCAACGGACAGCGCAAACGTACGTCCGACTTTATCACCGTAAATGCTTTCGCAGATATTACATTCACTCCGGATCTGATCCTGAGAACGACTCTTTCTTCTTCCGGAAAGTGGATACTGTCTGACAAGTATAATGAAAATGTCTATGGATATACGGACAGTGGCATTGAAACAATCACGAAGAACCTGAACCGGGAAGGTTTGGATATGAGCCGGAGACAGGAGACTACCACCCAAAACACGATGCACTCCACGCTGAATTATAACAAAAAGATCAGTACAAATCACACGATAGGCGTAACTGCCGGTATTCAACTGGAAGATTTTAATTATAAATGGGTCTATGCACGCCGTAGTAACGCTCCCAAACAGGGACTTACACAAGTGGATGCAGGTACAAGTGGTATACAGGGAGAAGGAAATATGGAAGGATTACGGATGTTTTCCTACTTCGGCCGCGTGAATTATTCTTTTGCAGATAAATACCTGTTAGAGGCTAACTTCCGGGCGGATGCTTCTTCCCGGTTCAAAAAAGGAAACCGCTGGGGGTATTTCCCCGGTTTTTCTGCAGGTTGGCGAATCGCAGAAGAAGATTTCATGAAGGATCTGGATATTTTCTCTAACCTCAAACTACGTGCCTCCTGGGGGCAATTGGGGAATCAGAACATCAAAGGGTACTGGCCTTACCTGACGGTGATTAACCAGAGTAATGAGTTAAGCTACAATTACGGAGGAAGTTTTGCTCCCGGAGCTGCGGTAAAAGACTTAGTGGATGAAGACATTACCTGGGAAACAACTACTACATTAGATATCGGGTTGGATGTCGGTTTATTAGATAATAGGTTGACCCTGGAAGCGGATTATTTCAGGAAAATAACCTCAGACATTTTAGTGCAACTACCGATACCTCTCATGCTCGGAGATGTGACGGCACCGTATGAAAATGTAGGAAAAATGCTGAACCGGGGAATCGAATTGGGTATTAATTACGATAACCAGGTAAACAGTAAAGACCGGTTAGGCTACAGTGTGGGAGTGAACCTGACGCACCTGCACAATGAGATAACCAAATTTCAGGGAGGTAAATCCCCGGACCAGTTATACCTGCTTCGGGAGGGCTATTCTTTCAAAACCCTCTATGGTTATAAAGCGGTGGGTATCTATCAGACCGATGAAGAAGCGGCGGCCCATATGCATTCGAACAGCTACGTTCCCAAAGCAGGGAACCTGAAATTCAAAGACGTAAACGGAGACGGTAAATTAGGTTATGAAGACAAGCAGAAAATGGGTAATACCATTCCTACATTTACATACGGTATTACAGCTAACCTGCGATACAAAAACGTTGACCTTAGTTTACTCTTTCAGGGGGTAGCTAATTTCAATGTGTACACACAAAATGAGTATACACGCATGTCGTATGAATACCTGAACATTACCGAAAAATGGAAGGATGCATGGAGTCCGGAAAATACCGGATCGAAGATTCCCAGCCTGAAATTTGACAATTCATGGGATCAGTCGGAATCTTCTTTCTGGGTACACCGGGGAGATTTCCTGAAACTAAAAATCTTCAGTTAGGCTATTTATTACCGAATCATTTAGTTTCCCGCCTGAAAATGGAAAAGATCTATGTCTATGCCAATGCACAGAATGTCTTCACGATGATGATGTTTAAGGGGTATGAAGGTCTCGATCCTGAACGTAATACATTCGATAACGGTGAATGGTTTTACGCGACTCCACGAATTTTCTCTTTTGGTATTAATCTTAATTTCTAATTCCTATGAAACAGTTGAAAAATATACATTACAGCTTTCTTCTTATTTTACTGATCTCGTTCAGTGGTTGTGATGATTTTCTGAATTTCCTGCCGGAAGACAAGATCACTTCCGCCAGTTTTCCGGAAAATGAAGAAGATATTAAGCTCTTATTAAACGGAGTTTACGGGCAATTAAGGGAAACGGATGTTTATAACCAGGGCTTCTATGGTTTTGGTGTACTGGACGGTGCCACCCCCAATGCGTATAACTGGGGGAACGGCCCTATTGCTAAGGCCGGTAACGGGTCCCTCTCTTCCGGTGACGGGGGCATGCTCACCTTCCGCTGGAAAAAGGGGTATACGATCATCGCCAATGCAAACAACCTCCTGAAAGAGATTGAAAAGGTGGAATTACCTGCTGAGACCAAGGAGTTATATGTTGGGAAAGCACATTTCCTGAGAGGATTAGCTTACTCCGTATTAGTTGAATCCTATGGAGGAGTCCCTTTGATCCTGGAAGCTATTTCTACGGAAGAGGCCCGGACGATTTCCCGCGCTTCGGCTGAAGAGACCTGGAAACAGGTACATGACGATTATGATAGGGCGATTGCCCGGCTGAAACCCACCGCTCCGGAAGTAGGACGGGCCACGTTAGGGGCGGCCTATGGTATGAAAATGCGGGCCTATCTCTATCAGGGCAAATACGAGGAAGTGTTGCAGATGGCTGAAAAAATTGACGAATTAGGGATCTACGGGCTTTTCCATAGTTATGAAGGGTTATTTGCGGCAGAAAATGAGAATAATAAAGAGGTCCTGTTTGATATCCAGTATATGGAAGGAGAAAACAGCTAGGGATCTTTTATCGATCAATATTGCGGTACCGGAACCGGTAGCTGGACCAGAGGATCCCGATATGTGCCGACTGATGATCTGGTCAATGCGTATGAAACGGTGGATGGTTCACCGGTGGACCCGGAGAATCCGTATGAGAACAGAGATCCCCGGTTGGGCTTTACGGTCGTGGTTCCCGGTTCTTTCATCCTGGACCATCAATTTCCAAACCATATCTATCCGGGTGGAGCTTTCAACCATGCCGGTAACCGGCTGAAACATCTGAGTACCCGGAAATACCGGGTGCAGCATGAGAGTGAATTACCGGTTGCCGGACAATCCTACCTCAATAACATTGTGATCCGGTATGCAGACGTCCTCCTTTCCAAAGCGGAAGCCATTATTGAGACCGGAGGGAATGTAGATGAAGCCATCGCTTTGATCAACCGCATCCGGACCGAGCGGGACGACGTAAAGATCACGCTGTTGCCTATGGGATTATCCCGGGATGAGGCCCGGCAGAAACTGCGTCATGAACGCCGCATTGAATTTGCCCTGGAAGGATTGTACTGGATGGATATCCGTCGCTGGAATATCGGTAAAGAGATTTACCCGGTCCATATTTATGATCATAACGGGGATATTATAGAAACCAAATTCCCTAACGGGTATCCGGAATATTATAACCTGTTGCCTATTCCGGACAGTGAACGTTCACTGAATGAAAACCTGACCCAGAATCCGGGTTGGTAAACTGTACGGATCATGGAAGAGGGACCGGTAAAAGCCATAGAGGGTCCCTCTTCCATCCGTCATAATCCATAAAAAAATATTTGGTATGAAAATAATATCACCACGTATGGGATAGGTTCTCTACCGCTGGCCCTCTTAGCTCTTGGAGGGTGTAGTGAGCAGCCTGCCACACCTACCCCACCGAATGTCATTCTTGTTTTTATAGATGATTTCGGATATGGAGACCTGGCCTGTTACGGAAATACGCTCCATCACACGCCCCACCTCAGCCAGATGGCGGCGGAGGGGATCCGGATGACTAATTTTTATGTGGCATCCAGTGTGAGCACCCCTTCCCGGGCAGCGTTGCTGACAGGCTGTTACCCACGGCGAATCTCTATGCATGTGAACGCCGACCCGGCACTCCTGATGTCTACCGGCCGGCAGGTTTTGTTTCCTGTTTCCCACAAAGGGTTAAACCCGTCTGAAATCACGATTGCCGAATTACTGAAAGAGCAGGGCTATGCGACTGCCTGTATCGGGAAATGGCATCTGGGTGACCAGTTACCTTTTCTGCCGACCCGGCAGGGGTTCGATTATTATTACGGAATCCCGTATAGTAATGATATGGACCGTGACTATTGCCCGTTACCGATTATGGAAAATGAAGAAGTGATTTTAGCCCCTGTAAGTCATGATTCGTTAACCTTCCGGTACACGGAGAAAACCCTTGAATTTATCCGGGAACATAAAGAACAACCATTTTTTATTTATCTTGCGCATAATATGACCCACAATCCCTTAGATGCTTCTCCCGGTTTCAAAGGCAAGTCCCGGAACGGGATCTATGGAGATGCGACAGAGGAATTGGACTGGTCTATGGGAGAGATCTTGGCTACTTTGCAGGAAGAGGGTCTGGATGAAAATACATGGGTGATCTTTACCAGTGATAACGGAGCGGATGAACGGTTTGGAGGAAGTAATTTTCCCCTGCGCGGACAAAAAGGAACTACGTATGAAGGTGGTTTCCGGGTGCCCTGCCTGATGCGCTGGCCGGCAGGGATACTGGGCGGACAGGTGTCAGATGCGGTTATAACGGCGATGGATCTCTTACCGACGATTGCTTATTATTGCGGCGCGGAGATCCCACAGGACCGAATCATAGATGGTCATTGTATTGCCGGGTTACTGGAGGGTAAGCAAATGCCATCTCCTACGGAGATTTTCTATTACTACCAGAAACAACAGCTTCAGGCGATCCGGTGGGGTGACTGGAAATATCATCTGGAATTAGATGAGCGAATCATTGGGCCTCATTTCCCGGATACGGAACCCGGCGAGGAACGGCTATATAATTTACAGGAGGATATCGGTGAAACAGTGAACCTGGCCGAACGCTACCCCGACATTGTGGCACATTTTCAAATGCTTGTCCGGGAAGTCCGCGAAGATATGGGTGACTGGGAAGTCGAGGGAAAGAATATTCGTTCGGCAGGGATCATTGACGAACCGTTTCCCCGGTTATTAAACAATTAAAATGAGTATATGATATGAAACAGGTAAAAACATTTACGATGGCTTTGGCTGCTTTGCTGGCAAACGGGATGGTTTCCCAGGCAGGGATCGAAGCAAACAGCCGGCCTAATTTTGTGATCATTTTCTGTGATGACCTGGGCTACGGGGATGTAGGTTGTTATGGTAATCCAACCATCCATACGCCTCATATTGATCAAATGGCCAGTGAGGGAATGAAACTGACCCAGTTTTATGTAGGGGCAGCGATCTCCACACCGAGCCGGAGTTCCCTGATGACCGGCAGGCTTCCCGTACGTAACGGGATGTACGGAGACCGGGCGGGTGTTCTTTTCCCGAACTTCAAATCGGGATTGGGACAGGATGAAATTACGATTGCCAGGGTATTGAAAGAGAACGGATATGCCACCGGATGTGTAGGGAAATGGCATCTGGGGGCTTTCTCTCCTTACCTTCCTACGGATCATGGTTTTGATGAATATTTCGGTATTCCCTATTTCAACGATATGAGTCCGGCGCAGAATAAAGGACGGCATGCCCAAAACTTTCCGCCCACCCCTCTTATTCTGGGAGACCAACAGATCGAGTCTGAACCGGACCAGGGAGAACTGACCCGGCGGTATACGGAACAGGCGGTTGATTTCATTCAAAAAAATAAGGATGAATCCTTTTTCCTCTATTTTGCCCATACCTTTCCCCACATTCCTTTATACACAAATGCCCGCTTTGAAGGAACCAGTAAGCGGGGACTGTATGGAGATGTGGTAGAGGAAATTGACTGGAGTATGGGAGAAATCCTCCGGACACTCCGGGAAAACGGTCTGAATGAAAACACGTTTGTGATCTTTACCAGCGACAACGGCCCCTGGCTGACGGAATTTGAAGACGGAGGTTCCGCCGGTCCGCTGAAAGACGGAAAAGGAACCTGGTGGGAAGGCGGTTTCCGGGTACCTGCGATTGTCCGGATGCCGGGTAAGGTGGCGCCTTCTATCCGGAATGATGTAGTGGCATCCATGGACCTGTTCCCCACTTTCCTGCATATGGCAGGCATCCCCACTCCACAGGGTGTTGTATTAGACGGTGTGGATCAATCCGCTTTCTTCTTTGAAGAAGCAGGTTCTGCCCGGGACGAAATGTTCTATTGGTGGGGTAGCGAACTGATGGCTGTACGAAAAGGTCCGTGGAAATACTATTTTAAAACCATCAAGGACCAGTATCTTCCCACAGTTCAGATAGAAACGCCGGACACTCCTTTATTATACAATCTGGAAACAGACATTTCCGAAAAGTTTAATAAAGCAAACGCTCATCCGGAAATCGTCCGGCAACTGATTGAACTGGCGGAAGAACACAAACGTAACATGGTCATCAAAGCCTCCATTTGTGATCAGATCTGAGGGAATCCTCTCCCGGGAAACGATGTAGACTAAACTGCAAAACCAAAAAAGTTACGAATCGTAAGCCCAAAGGGCTTGCATGGGAATCGAAGATCGGCTTTAGCCAATAACCCCGGGTGTAACCCAGTTGTGGCCGGAAGATTTACCATGTCGTTAAATA
>JAJQFE010000047.1 GCA_021201295.1 Tannerellaceae bacterium
AATAACGTTCACCCCGATTAAAGGCCAACCATCCGTATTAGAAGTTACTACACCTGTTACCCGTACGCCTGTCTGCGCCATTGCCGGGAGGCAATTAACTAACAGAAAGGCAACAACAATTACCATTTGCAAAAACCGTTGAGAAGGTTTTAGCAAAGAAAGTATACTACATCTTTCTTCCATAAAGAATTTGATTTAAGTTGATAAATTATTTAACATTTCGTATCATTAGAGGCTAACACTCGTCAAATAGTATTAACTTGTCGACAATAAACGTAATAAAAGTAAAAGGACATGAATGAATGTTAGGAGATGTTCTGTAAAGTAAAGAGGGCGGTTTTGTTACCTGAACGAAAAAAATGTAGTTTTAACTTTAAGAAATGTCTCATTTACTACTAAAAAGAGGCTTTATAAATCACATCATCATAAGGGTCAATCGTCTGATTATCAATAAAATAAAATGAGGATACATTTTTAAAAATGTATCCTCATTTTGCTCCTATATCAAGCGGTTTTTTATCTCTTTTTACGCTGGTCCTGCTGCTTCTTTAACTGCTCTTGCTGAGCTTTTTGAGCCTCTTCCAGACGTTTCATAAAACTGGATTTCTTAGCTGGTTTTTTCTTATTTTCCTCCAGTTTAGCCAGTAATTTTTCCTCGTTAATCATATACCAGAAAGTCAATGTCTGGATAATGGTGATCAAAATAGAGACAAAGTAATAATAGGTCAATCCGGAAGCACTCTGATTAAAGAACACGAGAAACATAAGAGGCATCATGTACATCATAGCTTTCATACCCGGCATTTGTTGTTGCCCCGTATTTGTCATTTCCATATTAAATTTGGTATAGGCTATATTAGTGATCGTCATTAACAGACAGAATAAACTAATATGGTTACCAAAATAAGGAGTGATGACCGGTATATAGGTATTCCAGCTTATAATGGAATCGTAGGTTGACAGGTCCTGCGCCCATAAGAAACTTTGTCCCCGCAGCTCAATGGCGGAAGGAAAGAACATGTACATAGCAATCAGAATAGGCATCTGAAGAAGCGTAGGTAAACAACCACTCATCGGACTGGCTCCGGCCCGACTATAGAGTTCCATCGTTGCTTTCTGTCGTTCCAGTGCTTTTTCCTGTCCCGGATATTTGGCATTGATCTCTTCCACCTGGGGACGCAGTACACGCATTTTTGCAGAAGAGATATAGGACTTATAGGTAAGCGGGAACAAGATCATTTTTACGATCAATGTCAGTAAAAAAATAATTAAGCCATAACTGGAGATAAATCTTCCCAGGAAATCAAATAATGGAATGATAAAATACTGGTTGATCCAACGGAAAACACTTGCTCCCAGAGGAACCATCTTTTCCAGTTTCAATTGCTGGGCAGCAGGAACATCTTTATTATAGGATTTCAGCAGATTATATTTGTTGGGACCAAAATAGAACTGTAGAGAGGTAGCCTCCCTGCCCTGCAGGTCAAAAGGTAAAGAGGTAGTAGTTCTGAACCGTTTTAACATACGGTTCTCCACCAGTAATTTCGAATCTAATGTGGTAGTCTCAAAACCTTCTTCTGCAATCAGCACGGTAGAAAAGAATTTCCCTTTATATCCTATCCATTTTAAACGGTTGGATAGTTGTTTGGTCTGGTCTTTGGCTTCTCCAAAATGTTCTACGTCATCTGCCAGAAATTTATAATATAGTCCGGTATGCTGGTCTTCAAACTTACGTCCTTTTTCCTGCTGGCGCATTTCCTGTTCCCAGCTCAGGTCGAGCGCATTCATACCGGGTGCTAACACACCATTCATTTCACGGGCCTGGATACTATATTTCATCATATAATCATCCGGTGCCAGCGAATAGGTAAAATCCAGGGTACTATCTTCGCCTGCCTGCAAACGCATGATAACCGTATTCGGATCACTTCCTTTTACCGGAGTAAAATAGAGATCCCTGGTATTAACTACCCGGTTACTGGCAGTCACTAATGTGAAATCGAACTTCACCTGTGTTCCGTCAAAAAGGACCAAAGGTAAAGAATCAAACGTAGAGTAATTTTTCAGACGGGCATAGAAAACATGTCCTCCTTTTGAACTCAGATGTATTTCTACCAGATCATTCTCAAGTACTACGGTTTCCTCCGTACCTGACATAGCACCGGCAAAAACTCCGTAGGCTTTTTCCAACCGGGCAGACTTCAGGGAATCATTGGTTACTTCGCCCCAGCTATCCGCATCAGCGACCTGTTGATCCCGCTGGAGTTCGTCTATTTGTTTTGCATATTCGGCTGCAATAGAATCCTGATAGCGTCTCTGAGCTTCCAACTGTTCAGGGGAAGGCTGATTCCACCAGCTAAAGGCGAATAAAACAAGTCCTATAAGCAGAAATCCAATTATTGTATTTTTATCCATGTATTATTTTTTTGATAATTAAGAAGTCCAGTAGCCGCAAGAGTTCAGTGGGAAATAACCTGTTGACTACTTTTACTACTTGTTATTTATTAATTGCTGCTTTTACAAAGCTGACAAACAGTGGATTCGGACTTACGACTGTACTACTATATTCCGGATGGAACTGGACTCCAATAAACCAATCCAGTTCCGGTATTTCCACCACTTCCACCAGATTTGTTTCCGGATTTACTCCTGAACATTTCATACCGGCTTCTTCAAACTGTTGTCTATATTCATTATTAAATTCAAACCGGTGGCGATGACGTTCCTGGATATGTTCTTTCTGATAGGCTTCATAGGCTTTGGAGCCTTTTTGTAAAGAACAATCATACGCTCCTAACCGCATAGATCCCCCCATATTGGTCACATTCTTCTGCTCTTCCATCAGATCAATCACTTTGTAGGGAGTGTTTAATTCCATCTCTGTGGAGTTAGCATCTGTCAGACCTAATATGTTTCTTGCGAATTCGATAACCATACATTGCATACCCAGACAGATCCCTAAACAGGGTTTATTATTCTCACGGGCATATTTAATAGCGGCAAACTTACCTTCAATCCCTCTTTGTCCAAAACCGGGAGCAATAACAATCCCATCCATATCTCCCAATATGTCAGCCACATTGGCATCTGTTAGTTTTTCCGAGTGAATCATATGCAGATCCAGCTTCCGGTCATTGTAAATCGCTGCCTGCAACAGGGATTCATCGATCGACTTATAGGCATCCTGTAATTCCACATATTTCCCGACTAAAGCAATTTTTACGGTGTCCGTAGCATTCACTTTCCGTTGCAGAAATTCATTCCAGGCTTTCATTTCCGGTGTGGGTCCTACTTCCAGTCCCATTTTCTTCAGCACAGTAACATCCATATGTTGGCGTTGCAACACCAATGGTACTTCATAGATAGTCGGAACGTCTACGGATTGCACGACTGCATCTTCCGCCACATTACAGAAAAGCGCCACTTTACGGAGAATATCTGCTTTCAGTGGCTGTTCCGTACGTAATACCAGGATATCGGGTTGGATTCCCAGCTCCTGCAACTGTTTTACAGAGTGCTGGGTGGGTTTGGTTTTATATTCCTTGGCTGCGGCAATATAAGGGACATATGTCAGATGTACACAAATACAGTTCTTCCCTGATTCCCATTTCAACTGACGCATGCTTTCAATAAATGGCAGTGATTCTATATCTCCTACTGTACCCCCAATTTCTGTGATGACAAAATCATATTTATATTTTGTACCTAACAGTTTGACATTTCTTTTGATCTCATCCGTAATATGGGGTACTACCTGCACGGTTTTCCCTAAATAATCACCTTTACGTTCTTTCTCAATTACACTCTGGTAAATACGTCCGGTAGTGATATTGTTTGCCCGGGTAGTCGGCACATTTAAAAAACGTTCATAATGCCCAAGGTCCAGATCAGCTTCATGTCCGTCTACTGTTACATAACATTCACCATGTTCATAAGGATTAAGTGTTCCCGGGTCTACATTAATATAAGGGTCAAATTTCTGGATAGTTACTTTATAACCTCTTGCCTGAAGCAACTTACCTAAAGAGGCGGAAATAATTCCTTTGCCCAAAGAAGAAACCACACCACCTGTCACGAAGATATACTTTGTATCTGCCACTATAAAAACATTTTAGTTATCTGACTTACTTTCCATATTTTTATGAAAGTGTAAAGGTAGGGATTTTAATTGATAATTGATAATTGATGATTGACAATTAGGAAACAGTGGGATGAAGAAAAAGTTAAAAAGGATCAACTTTTCTTTTTACCCAGGGAAAATTGAATGACTGGTTTTAGTTTTTTTAATTATATGCAGACGCTTGTCCCTGTACAAATGCTTACTTTTGATGTTTTAAAAAGCAATCATGTACTTCAAACATATTATTGGACAGGAAGAACTGAAACACAGGCTGATCCAGTCTGTACAGACCGGGTTTATTCCCCATGCCCAACTATTTTGCGGCCAGGGAGGTGCGGGTGTATTCCCTTTGGGGCTGGCATATGCAAGATACCTGAACTGCATGCACCGGACTGAGACGGATGCCTGCGGAGTTTGCCCTTCCTGTGTAAAATTTGATGAACTGGCTCATCCGGACCTGCATTTTGTATTTCCTATTATCTCCAGGAAAGAAAAGAAAAAAGAGCTATGTGATGATTATCTTCCGGAGTGGAGGACTTTCCTGAAAAGCCATCCTTATTTTACGATAGAGAACTGGCTGGAATATATAGATGCCGGAAACTCACAGGCTCTTATCTATTCCAAAGAGAGTGAAGAAATTATTCATAAGCTTAATCTGAAAATATATGAAGCTACCTGTCGTATACTAATGGTCTGGCTACCAGAAAAAATGCATATCAGTTGTGCTAATAAACTGCTGAAAATCATAGAAGAGCCTCCTGCTAATACGGTAATCCTTATGGTTTCCGAATCTCCGGACCAGATATTAGGAACGATCCTTTCCCGTTCCCAGCAAATTCATGTACGGCCTATCCATCCGGAGGCAATCACTCAGGCAATGATCCGGAATTATGGTTTAGCTCCGGAAGATGCCAAACATATTGCCCATCTCTGTGGAGGGAACTATTTACAGGCCATGGAAGCCATTAGTCTGGGAGAGGAAAAGAAATTCTTTTTAGACCAGTTTAAAGAAATGATGCGTAATTCCTGGGCAAGAAATGTAAAAGGAATGAAACTGATGGCGGATACTTTAGCCGGTATAGGACGGGAACGGCAGAAAAACTTTCTTTCTTACTGCCAGCATCTGATACGGGAAAATTTTATATACCGTTTCCAGACGCCTGAATTAAATTATATGAATACAGAAGAAGCCGGATTTGCTATTAAATTTGCACCTTTCGTCAATGAAAGAAATGTGTTTGAGTTAATGGAGGAATTAGCTAAAGCAGAAAGACATATTTCCCAGAATGTAAATGCAAAGATGGTATTCTTTGATCTTTCATTACGATTAACAGTCCTGATTAAAAAGTAACTGACAAATAGTAGTTATGAATTTTTTGTTTCTAACAACTGCTATCTATCCTTAAATATATATTCTTATGAAAAGAAGAAATTTTATTATGCATGCAGGCGCGGCAACGGTTTTAGGTGCTACAACAGGTTTTACACAGGCCTCTCAAAGCGGTCGTTTAAAAAGTGGGGAAATATTCCACACTGTGATTTTTGACCTTAAACATCCGGTTGGTTCTGCAGAAGCAAAAAGGTTTTTATCAGACGGTTACGAGATTTTGACGAACATTCCCGGTGTACAGGATTTCCAGGTTTTCCGTCAATGTAGTCCTAAAAATGATTATCAATACGGTTTCTTTATGAAATTTAAGAACCAGGAAGACTTTGATACATACAGTGATCATCCGGATCATAATAAATTTGTCCGGGAACGCTGGGATACAGAAGTTTCCCGTTTTCAGGAATCAGATTTCCAGAATATCTGATAGCTAACTTACAAGGTTACCCGATAATTGTATTAAAAATATGGAGTAACCTTGTATATATGTACAAATTCATGTACTCCAAAAACAGAAAACAAAATCGTGTACTTTTTCTTTAAAGATCATTGAATCTGGCCATTGAACGTTCTTTTAATTCATCTACAATTTTAACATACGGTTTCATGGATTTATAATCTGCATGTCCTGTCCACCGGATGATCACCTCTGCCGGAATACCAAGTTGCAATGCTGTGACAACAAATGTCCGGCGACCACAATGTGTTGTAAGTAATGCCCATTTAGGATATACCTCTTCATATCGGATACTTCCTTTGAAATAAACTACTCTTTGAGGTTCATCTATTCCGCAAACCTGTCCAAGTCTTTTTAAATGTTCATTCATTTTTTCATTAGAAACTACAGGTAAAGCTTTGTCATTAGGAAAATTCATGTCTTTATATTTCTCCAGGATAGCCTGTGAGTGTTTATTCAGTTCAATAATAAGGCCATCAGCTGTTTTTTGTGTAACTACATGAATAAATCCATCTTTAATATCAGAACGTTTTAATTTGGCTACATCAGAATATCGTAATCCGGTAAAGCAAGTAAACAGGAACACATCACATACACGTTCAAGGGCAGTTTCATAGGACTTAAATTTATAATTCTGCAAAGATCGGATCTCTTCCTGGGTCAGGTAAATAATCTCTTTTGAATTACCGTCCACTCCTTTCAGTTTAGGTTTAAATGTCTGGTGGATAGTTCCTTTATAATATCCTTTATTCGCAGCCCAGCGAAAGAACCACCGTACAAATGCAAGACTCTTGGCAATTGTAGTATTTCTGAATCCCTTTTTAGTTAAGTAATTTACGTATTCCTGCATTTTATCATCATTTGCATTCCGGAATGACAGGTTGGGATCAAACATCATAAAGTGATTTTTCAGAGCTACAAAATTCTCATAGGTAGAAGGTGTCCATTGGTTTTTCTCACACATTTCACGAGTAAAATTATCAAAAATCATGAATAAATTCTCCTCCATTTCCGATAATCCCGGAGAAGCATGTCTGGTCATAGATTTAAAAAGATCTTTTACCTCCTGTGTAGTAGGTATTCTTTTCTCAATCAATTCATATCTTGCAAATATTTCATTCATATAGGAACGATATTCATCCAGAATTCTGTTTATATCAGAACTGGTTTGTCCGGCTTTATTCGTTATTCCCTCCAATGCACACTCATTTTTGGTATCCCAATCTTTTACATCTATATGGTGTCCTATGGGAAAATCCAAAGGAGTATTTCCGGAATAAGAAACACGCATTCTGATCCCAAGATTTCTTCCATGTATGAAATCTCCCTTTTTTCTTGTATGCAATATAAATTTAATCCTTCTTTTTATATACATGGGTTTTTACTTGAAGTTTTTTTCTTTTAATACAAGGTATCTGGTTTTTATAGATTTTGTCTGGCATTATAAGTATAACTACCGGATAGTTATTCCGCATGAAATATTCTTCTCCATGGCTTGTAATAGTTTCACCATACAAAGGTAAAAAAACAAGCTAAGCAAAAGTAATAAATAATACTTATTCTTACTTATCTTCTGTCGACAATAGTAAGGATCCGGGAAAAAATTGAGTCCTGATTTCTTAGCTGCGAAAAGCCTTTTCCCATCTTTTTTGTGTACAACACCGTGTACATTGTAAACAAATAAGTGATAATCAAAAATCTCTAAAGA
>JAJQFE010000032.1 GCA_021201295.1 Tannerellaceae bacterium
GGTAGGAACCGGTATAAAAATATATTTAATTGTTATCTTTGCGGTCTATGTTTAAAGTGAAGAAGGAGTTTGTGAAGTAAATAACCTTTGGCCTTCTGCCGGGGTTATCCTTTGTTCATACGCAGGCATATTCTTGTCTGGGGTATTTTTCTATTGATGTATTTAACAAAAGTCAGAGTGGTTTTTCCAAGCTATTCTTCATTATCCATTTTTAATTTAAACAAAATGAGTAACAACAATAAAACAATTTTTGATTTTGATTTTAGCCTGATTTATGAATACTTTGCGAGCCTGGAACGGCAAGGTCCCGGTAGTCCTGAAGTGACCTTGCAAGCGTTGAGCTTTATAGATAATCTGACTGAGCAGTCACGTATTGCTGACCTGGGTTGCGGAACAGGGGGTCAGACGATGGTTTTAGGGCAGCATGCGCCCGGATACATTACCGGGCTTGAACTTTCCCCGGATTTTATTCAGATTTTTAATCGCCATGTGGCACGGCTTGGTTTGCAGGACAAGGTAAAGGGTATGGTTGGCTCGATGGATAACCTTCCTTTTGAGAGAGTGTCGTTGGACCTGATCTGGTCGGAAGGTGCTATTTATAATATTGGTTTCGAACGTGGTCTGAAAGAGTGGCGGGAATACCTGAAACCGGGAGGGTATGTGGCCGTAACAGAGGCATCGTAGTTTACGGATGAACGCCCGGCGGAGATTCATGATTTCTGGATGCTGCATTATCCGGCGATAAATACGATTCCTGGTAATGTGGCTACACTGCAGCAAGCGGGGTATATTCCTGTTGCTACTTTTATCCTGCCTGAAAACTGTTGGACGGAACATTTTTTACTCCGGGAGTGACAGCTCAAAGGAAGTTGCTAGATAAATATCCCGGTAATCAGGGAGTAGAGGAATTTGTTTCGGCGCAACGTCGTGAGGCTGAGATGTACAGGAGGTATAAGGAGTTTTATGGGTATGTGTTTTATATTGGGAGGAAGATATAAGGTGCTAAGTGGTCAGGTTCTTCCGGCAGAGGGGGCTCTGCCGGGGGCAACTTATCTCCGGATCCATTCACATTCTTTTTATTCCTGGTACATCTCCTCTATCTGTGTGGCATAATTTTTCAGTATTACCCGGCGACGTAGCTTTAAGGCGTCTGTCAGCTCTTCACTTTCCATGGTGAAAGGTTGGGCAAGCAAAACAAATTTTTTGATTTTCTCGTACGATGCGAGGTTCTTCTGATGTTCTTCTATCCGGGATTCCAACATGCAGTAGATGTCCAGATGGTTTACCAGTTCCTTACGGGTAGTATAAGCCAGGTGTTTCTTTAGGGCATATTTTTCTAATTCTTCCATATCAGGGACGATCAAAGCACTTACAAACTTACACTTATCTCCTATAACAGCTATCTGATGGATGTATTTATCACTTCCTACCATACCTTCAATAGCCTGTGGAGCAATATATTTACCATTAGACGTTTTGTACAGGTCTTTGATGCGTTCTGTAAAAAAGAGTGTATTGCCTTCCAGGTATCTTGCGTCGCCGGTACGGAAATAGCCATCCGGAGTAAATGCACGGGCGTTTTCTTCCGGCTTTTTATAGTATCCGGAAGTGATGGTTTTACCCTTCACCAATATCTCACTGTTTTCCGGGTCAATGCGTAGTTCTACTCCCGGCATAAGTGTACCGATAGAACCGATTATAAAATGCTTGTCCGGACAAAAACAGATCGTTGCTGCTGTTTCGCTCGAGCCGTAGCCTGTTGCAATAGGGATATTGACCGCTTGCAGAAAAATATTTACTTTATCAGCCATGGGTGCCCCACCTACCGGAAAGAGACGGCCTTTTTCTATTCCCAATACTTTTTTGAGTGTCCGGTAGACAGTTTGGTTGTAAAGGTTAAATTTGAATGTAAGCCAGGCAGGAGGCCGGAGTCCTTTATTTTTATATTCCAGTTTATACGCATGTCCGGTCCAGATGGCATCTGCAAATATCCTCTGCATACATCCGGAAGAAGAAGCGATTTTATCCTGTACACCGGTGTATACTTTTTCCCAGAAGCGGGGCACGTTACACATCAGTGTGGGGCGTATTTCCTGCAGAGTCTGTTGTATCTTTTTCGGGTTGCGGTTAATCGCGATGGTGATCCCTTTGTGCAGGCAGTAGGAGGACCAGGCTTTTTCAAAGATATGGGTAAGGGGAAGAAAGCATACGGTGACATCCTGATCATTCAGTTGCGGCAAACGGATATCGTGAATGCGGAATACTTCCCGGAAATTAGCATGGTGCAATACGACTCCTTTAGACTCGCCGGTAGTGCCTGACGTGTAAATGATTGTGGCAATATCTTCCGGAGCGACTTCTTTCATCCGGATTTTAACGGTGGTTTCCACATGGGTATTCTCCCCGAGGCATAGGAAATCTTCAAAATAGAGGGAGGTGTGGTCTTTCGGATTCAGTATGACGGTCCGGTCGAATATAATGAGTCTTTCCAGAAACTCTGATTCCTGTTGTACCCTAAAAGCGTTATTGTACTGTAATTGTTCGCCAACGAATAAGGTCCTGATTTCAGCATCATGAACAATGTAAGCTATTTGTGCCGGCGAGCTGGTTGCGTAGAGGGGTACGGATACGGCCCGGTTGGCATACGCTCCAAAATCTGTAAAAAAACAGGCAGGCATATTCTGGGAATAAATTCCGATGTTGTCTTGTTCTTTGATCCCGAATTCGGCCATTGCCCGGGCGGTTTGTATGACTTTACCGGATAATTCACGCCAGGATATTGAGTGCCATTTCCCGGTTTTATTTTGTTCGAGGAGTGCTGTTTTCTTTTCGTATTTGTCTGCCTGGCGGTGTACTAATTCTGCCAAATGGTAATATTCCATGTTGATTCCTGCTTTTAGGGTTGCTGTGAAGGTTTGAAAGGTCCTTCTTACTGGTTGCAAAAATCAGGAAATAACGAAGAATGGGTAAGCTCCAAACCGGAGGAAAAATGTTCTGTTTTACTGTTTTTAATAATAGCCCTGCTTACTTTCCCGGTATACTTTCGGAGACACTCCGATATGTTTTTTAAAATATTTGCCAAAGAAAGATGAGTTGGGGAAATTAAGTGAATCGGAGATCTGCTGGATAGTCTGGGTAGTAGACTTTAGCTGTGCTTTGGCATCCAGTAAAACGGCTCCGGCAATTAGCTCCATTACTTTTTTTCCGGTAGCATGCCTTACCACTTCACTCAGGTATTTGGGGGTAATGAAGAGTTTTTCCGCGTAAAAAGACAAGGAACGTTCATTCCTGTAATATTTGAAAATGAGCATTCGCAACTCCCTTACTATCTCGTCGGAACGTTTTAAGGCGGGTGTCTTACTCTTTCCGCTTTTTTGTTCATAGGCAGCGATAAGCGTATAGAACAAAGACATAAATGTATTCTTAAGAACTGTAGAACTGTCTTTCTCTGTGCGCTCCAGACGTTTGAGTATCTGAAAAAAGACGGAACAGAAATCAAACATCAGGGTGGCATCATTTTCTTCGAGGTTCAGTACCGGATTGAGTTGTATAAATTTAAAGGGAGAAAATACATGTTGAGGGAGAATGATATTTTTAATAAAGTCCGGGGCAACGAGTATAAGATTCAGTTTTACATCTTCACTATATTGTTTAAGATGGATAATACTTCCCGGAAGGATAGTAATAATGTCATTGCATTTAATATCAAAATCAAGAAGATTGATAGAGAGTTTTGCTTCTCCTTTTTTTATAAACATCAAACCGCCCATGTCAAACCGGTGGGGATACATAAGCGACCTGAACCGTTCACCGGACAGATCTAAGCCAATGCTGAATTTATCAGGAATCTCTACTGAAGGAATCTTTACTTTTTTCATATAAACCAAATCTTTTAGCAAATTTAATCAATTCACCGGTTACTCTCCGGTAAGTTTTCGGCAATCTACTGTAAATTTTTACGCAGATAGAGATAGCCGGCTACTCCGGCTATAACAGAGCCGGTAAAGATTCCTAAACGGGCATTGTTCAGTAGCGTGGTGCCACCCTCTATACCGGTAAAAGAAAGGCTGGCAATAAATAAGGAGACTGTAAAGCCTATTCCTCCCAAAATAGCCACACCGAATATTTGCCTGAAATTTATCTTTTCAGGTAGGGTAAGCCATCCCAGCTTAACAGATAACCAGGTAAAGGAAAAAATACCGGTTAATTTACCTACAACCATGGAGAGGATAATAGCAATGGTGATTCCTCCGAAATCAGCTATGGAAAATCCGTCAAAACTGATACCGGCATTCGCAAAAGCAAAAAGCGGCATAATAAAGTAATAGACTAAAGGAGAAAGGTTATCATCGAGTGATTGTAACGGGCTGATCACTTTGTCGGATTTATGTTCAATATATTTTAATACGGACAGTTGGAAGTTGGTGAGTATGTCTTCTTCTTTGTCTTTTTCCAGCAGAACAGAAATGGAACGCTTCAGGTCATTCACAAACCGGCTTAATTTGACTTTGGGTTTTGCCGGAATCGTCAATGCAACCAGTACACCCGCTATGGTAGCGTGTACACCGGATTGTAGCATAAGAAACCATATGATGACAAAGCCTGTTAAGTAAAACATTTTACTACTCACTCCGTGCCGTCCGGCCAAAAACAAAATAGCTAAAAGTAGCATAATCACCAGCAGGTAGCCTGGATAGATCCGGGAACTATAGAACAGAGCAATAACAATTATTCCTCCTATATCATCCACTACTGCCAGTGTGGTAAGGAATATTTTAAGACATAGGGGCACGCTGTTTCCCACAAGTGCCAGAACGCCTAATGAAAAAGCAATATCCGTAGCCATGGGAATGGCTGCTCCACGCATAGCATCACCGGAGGGAGAAAGTATAAAATAGAGGAGCACCGGTACTATCATACCTCCGCATGCCGCTACTACCGGAAGCATGGCTTTTTTAGGATTGGATAATTCGCCGGCCACCACTTCCCGTTTTATTTCCAGACCCACCGAAAGGAAAAAGATGGCCATAAGTGCATCGTTTATTACTTCCAGAAGCGTCATCGGTTCTCCATGATGGCTGAAGAAATTAAAAGCACCGATCTGAAGGGATACCGGACTATTTAAAACATGATTATATAGATATCCCCAGGGTGAATTTACTAAAAAAACAGCCAGCACGGCAGCCCCTATTAATAGTCTACCTGTACTTACTTTTCTGCGTATAAGTTTACGAAGGGAGGCGCGTAAAATTTCTTTGTCCATTGTTTTCATTTTCTATCCAATTGTCTATGCAAATATCCGTATTTAAATATCCGAACAGAAGTCCTAAAGGGGGAAAGGTATGGTCTAAATGGCGGTTTTTACAGTAGAATATGTGAATAACCCGCGATAAAAACATGGGAGTAATCCCGCATTTTCCATATGTTTACAGCGGATTGATTCTGACTATTGTAACTATAAACTATTCCTGCTTATCTTTGAAAAACTCAAGGGTAGGTGAATGCCACATATCCGGTACGCAGATGGCTCCTCTTGCCATACAGATCACCTATCTATACTTATCTACAGTCGTACCTGCTCCGGGTATATTCACTTTTACTTTATGCTATCATTTGGTACTGAAATCCGTTCTGCCACCTGAGCTGCTATATCCCGGAAGAAGGTGGTATTTCCCCTGAAATCCATAAAATTCCCACTGATCTCAATCGCATCCATGCCTCTTTTTGCCAGTTCTTCACAGATATACAGGCAGTCTTTATGGGTAACTCCCTCTTCAAGATTATTTTACATTAAAGAATGATAATTCGGGAAAGTACAAACAAAAAACTCCTAATAATCAGTTGATTATCAGGAGTTATAGTTAATGTCATTTTCTCCTGTAATCCGCCTAGGACCTGAATGTGATTTGCCTGGGGTTCGAACCCAGGACCCCATCCTTAAAAGGGATGTGCTCTACCTGCTGAGCTAGCAAATCATCCTGTGATTATTAAAATCGAGTGCAAAGATAGATGCAAATTTTATAATCTGCAAACTTTTGCGGCTATTTATTTTCCGGACTTTCAATAAACAGTTTATAGCAATTGATTTATTCTACTACCATTTTACATCCGTACATCCGTTCCCCACATCAGTTTATCCCGTAAGATCTTATAAAAAGTGTGGTTATAAGGTTTAATTACTTTGGTCGTATGGTCGGCTTTACTGATGGTTAGCGGAGTACCTGCCGGAAAGGCTTCCGAACGTCCGTCCAACGAAACCAGGAAGAACTTGCTACGACTTTCCACAGTTAAAGCAATCACAGAGGTATCATTAATAACCAACGGGCGGACATTTAATGAATGGGGGGCTACCGGACTGATGACCAACGTATTGCTATCCGGAACAATGATAGGACCATTCACACTCAGGGAATAGGCCGTTGATCCGGTAGGAGTAGCAATGACTAAACCATCTGCCTGATAAGAAGCCAGGTATTCATCATTCACCGTAGCATGGATGGTTAACATAGAAGAAGTGTCCTGTTTCAGGATGGCCACTTCATTCAGGGCATAATTATATCCGGTATAGATATGCTCTTCCGTGATCAGTCTCAATTGTGTCCGCTCTTCTATCTTGTAGTAATTCTTAAACAACTGGTCCAGCATTTCTTCTATCTCATTACTGCCTATATCCGCCAGAAAGCCCAGACGGCCGGTATTGATCCCCAAAATAGGAATATCCTGTTTATTGATACGGGCAGCCGTCCGGAGGAATGCACCATCCCCTCCCACACTCAACGCAATATCCAGATCAAATTCATCACCGGATAAAACCCCGGTGACAGGAGGAGAAAATTCAAGCACCTGAACCAGATATTGATAAAACGGTTCATCCACATAGATTTCTGCTTCCCGGGAGATTAACTTATCAAACAGGCGTTTAATCAGGTTTTGCTTTTCTATTTGATTTTTACTACCAAATATACCTATTTTCATACGTTTCTTTTTTACATATTCATATAATACATCAGTTCATTCATGCGCTGTTGTAATACTTCATCGACTACTCCGGTCTCCATAAAATGATAGGAAACCATGTAGTTAAACCGTTCAAAACTGCGGATCACAGGGGAGGCATCTTCCAGGTTGATCTTCATAGTCACGATCAACCGTCCGGAATCCTGCTCTATATAGGAAAAAAGATTTAATACCTGGGCATTATTGGACTCCGCTATGCGGGCTATATCCGATAAGGAATAGTCCTGGGGAAACATTTCCAGGACAATGATACTTCCTGTCAGGTCCGCACTGCATAATCCGGCGATCGCTTCGATCATCCGTTCATGCGTAATTGCACCTACATATTTTCCCTCTCCGTCCACGACCGGCAGGATACTTAAACAATAACGGCAGATAATCGCCATCACTTCATAAATATGCCCCTCTTCCGATACACTGGGAGCAAATACCATCATCTCTCCTATCGCAGCTTTAGGGCCCGGCATACCATGCAGGTCTTTCTCCGAGATCAGGCTCTGGTATATCCCATCAGTCACTAACGGCAGATGTCTCAATTTGAAATCATCCATCAGTGATAGTGCATATTCTCTTGTGTCAAAACTTTTTAACACCGGAATCTCTTTTGTTATGAAATCTTTTGCTAACATTCTTCTTTATATTCCCTAAATACTACTAAATTTGCCGTTACTTACATCTATACAACAAATGTAATAAAAGAAAAGATATAAAGAGATACGATGACTAATTTAAGTGTGAACATTAACAAAGTAGCGACAATCCGTAATGCACGTGGTGGAAATATGTCGGATGTGGTACAAGTAGCCATGGATTGTGAAGCATTCGGAGCCCAGGGAATCACTGTTCACCCACGCCCTGATGAAAGACATATCCGTTATGCGGATGTATATGCTTTAAAGCCGCTGGTCAAAACGGAATTTAATATTGAAGGCTATTCCAATAAAGAATTTATCGACCTGGTGCTGAAAGTCAAACCTACCCAGGTCACCCTGGTACCGGATGCTCCGGACGCCATTACCTCGAATGCAGGCTGGGACATAAAAAAGAACTTTGACCTGTTGAGTGAATTAGCGGATACCTTTACTGACAAAGGAATACGAACCTCTATCTTTGTCGGAACAGACCGGGAAAACATAGCATGGGCGGCTAAAACAGGAACAGACCGGGTTGAATTGTATACAGAACCGTATGCTACTTTATATCCTCAGGATCAAGCCGCCGCTGTGGCACCTTTCGTAGAGGCTGCCCGGATAGCCCGGAACTTAGGATTGGGAGTAAATGCCGGACATGACCTGAGCTTAGACAACTTAGCCTGGTTCAGCCAACACATTCCCTGGATAGAAGAAGTGTCCATCGGCCATGCGCTGATCTGTGACGCACTATATTATGGCCTGGAAAAGACAATAAAATTGTATAAAGACTGTTTAAAGAAGTAGTCAGGGAGTTAAAGGAGTTAAGGAGCAAGTAGATAGACTTTCGGATTACTGAACTCCTCTGACTGCTTAACTCCTTTAACTACTCAAAAATAATTATTAACCGAATAAAATACGCAAACGATGAGTTTATTACTTTTATTACAGGGAATAGGAATGCCGGGAGAGGAAATGCCTGACCTGACCAACACTATTGCCACTCTACCCACAGAAGCTGAAATCAATGCCATAGATCTTGCTTTTAAGGGAGGATGGATTATGGTCGTGTTGTTGCTGTTATCACTAATGGCCATCTATATTTTCATACAACGCCTGTTGGTGATCCGTCGTGCCGGCAAACAGGATGAAAACTTTATGAACCGTATCAAAGACTATATACACGAAGGAAAAATTGATTCCGCACTCAACCTGTGCCGCAGTACCAACACACCTTCTGCCCGGATGATTGAAAAAGGGATCACCCGTTTAGGCCGTCCCATGAACGATATGATGGTAGCCATTGAAAATGTAGGGAACCTGGAAATTGCCAAACTGGAAAAAGGTTTCCCTCTCATTGCGACTACTGCAGCAGGAGCTCCGATGTTAGGATTCTTAGGCACAGTAACCGGGATGGTACGTGCCTTCTTTGACATGGCTAATGCTGGTAGTAATGTTGACGTAGCACTTTTATCCGGAGGTATTTACGAGGCATTGGTCACGACTGTTGCCGGGCTGATCGTGGGTATTATTGCCCTGTTCGGCTATAACTATCTGGTGTCTCAGGTTGACAATGTAGTCAATAAGATGGAAGCCAGCACAATGGAATTTATGGATTTATTAAACGAACCCGCAAACTAATGGACAAAAGATACCGGATGGTTTAAAACCCATGATGCTTACTTATTACCCGGTATCCCTTTCCATGATCAATTCAGATAACATGGCACTAAAACGAAGAACAAAGGTAAACGAAGCATTCAGCATGGCCTCTATGACAGACGTCATTTTCCTGTTGCTGATCTTCTTTATGGTTACCTCTACCGTCGTAATCCCGAATGCGATCAAGGTCACCCTGCCACAATCACAGAAGCAGACGGCGGCCAAGCCGTTGACACGGGTTACGATTGACGCCAGGCTCAATTATTACGTGGCTTTTGGTAATCAGCGGGAAGTACAGGTTTCCTATGATGAGATCACTCCTTTCCTGCAGGAAAGCTATGATAAAGAACCGGACATGTTTGTAGCGCTCTATGCGGATGAAAGTGTACCCTACAGAGAAATTGTAAAGATCCTGAATATCGCGAACGAGAATAAATTCAAAATGGTACTGGCTACCCGTCCGCAGAAATAAGAGATATGAAACTTAACAAAGACGACATATACAGTTTAGCAGGTTCCATCACTATTCACGTAGTGATCTTCCTGATACTCTGGTTTACGGTGCTCAGGACAATCGTACCCGAAGAGGATGGCGGTATACTCGTCAATTTTGGGAATATAGATGCCTCGGCCGGACTCTTTGAACCGAAATACACCGGACATGACCTTCCTCAGGAAACCCCTCCTCCTCCCCTTCCGGCACCGAAAACCACGCAGGAAGAATTAGTCACACAGGACATAGAGGAAAGTGTATCCCTGGCAGACGCCCAAAAAGAAGAAGAGCATAGAAAAGAAGAAGAAAGAAAACGCCGCGAAGAACAGGAAAGAGAACGGAAACGCAAAGAAGAAGAGGAACGAAAACGACTGGAAGAAGAACAACGCAGGAAAGAACAGGCCATTAGTAACAGGGTAGCCGGAGCCTTTGGTATAGGTAGTGAAAATACGTCCGGTCAGAGAGATGCCAATACAGGTAGCGGCAATCAGGGCAACCCCTTCGGCAATTCGGACCAGGGTGCGAATGAAGGCATCGGAGGATATGGTTCGTTTAATCTGAACGGACGTTCCATCGGTGCAGGTGGACTTCCACGTCCGGCCTACACGATCCAGGAAGAGGGAAGAATTGTGATTAATATAACAGTAGATCCAAAAGGAAATGTTATTTTCGCCGAGATTGGTAAAGGCACGAACATAGACAATGCTTCCATGCGTCAGAGTGCCATTGAAGCAGCCCGTAAAGCAAAATTCAACAGTATCAGCGGAGCAAACAACCAAAGTGGAACGATTACGTATAGATATTCATTAAGATAATTAATCAGTAGTTAAAGGAGTTAAGGAGTTATCAGTCGCTTTGCTCCTTAGTAGTTAAGTAGGTTTCTTTTCTACTTGACTCTTTTGACTCCTTAACTCCTTTAACTACTCAAAAATAAACAGTTATGAAGAAAGCATTTGTATTCTTAGCAACTGGCTTCGAAGAGATGGAAGCCATCGGAACCATTGATGTTTTACGCCGTGGAGGTGTGGAAACCATTCCTGTTTCTATCACCGGAGAAGCCACCGTCACCGGTGCTCATGGCATACCGGTAGTAGCGGACACTATTCTTTCGGAAACTGACCTTTCAGACGCCGATGCGTTAGTTCTTCCGGGAGGCATGCCGGGAAGTACGAATCTGAATGCCTGCGAACCGTTAAAAGAGGCGTTAACCAAACAATATAACCAACAAAAACTGGTAGCCGCTATTTGTGCCGCTCCTCTGGTGTTCGGAGGCCTGGGATTCCTGCAGGGACGTACTGCCACCTGCTATCCGGGTTTTGAACCTCAGTTGACCGGAGCCTCTACCACAGAAAATCCAGTTGAAGTGGATGGACATGTCATAACAGGCAGAGGTCCGGGACTTGTCTTTCACTTTGGTCTGGCCATCGTTGAATATCTGCAGGGAAAAGCAACTGCTGATGAAGTGGCTGCCGGACTACTATTGAAGTAACTAAAAATCAGTCATGGATATGGATCCCTGTTTATTCCGGTAAACAGGGATTTTTATTTCCGCAAAATCACTCCGAACCTGCTCTCCCAACAAAAAACTATTCCTCCAACGGAACGGTACAGCCATTCGTATTTCTTCTATCCTCACTACTAAACAGGATTACCCACAGGAGTAACCCATTTTTCAGTGAGAGCTAAGACATTTAACCAAGGTGTAATAGTTATTCAACCATGGTTGAATAGGTATTTAACCTGGGTTGAATTAGTATTTAACCATGGTTAAATAAGTTAGTTCCCAGCCATACATAACTTAGTGTACTGCTTAGGCTGACTTATTCACGTGCGATCCTTTCCGTACTTTCCTTTAAAAAGGGAGGAAGTATGGATGAGAAAAGCTAAACCGGAAAACATCCTCCTGAAAGAACTTGTTGTATGAATGATATATCAACCAAAATCAGAATTGAAAGATGTTAGAAAATGTATTGAATTTAATTAAATCACATGCAATGGATGCCATCAATAACAATCCGGAAATTCCGGAAGATAAAAAGGCACAGACTGTGGAGACCACTACACAGGCTGTTACAGATGGCCTTAAACAAAACCTGAATATGAGTAATCTTACCAACCTGAAAAATATGCTTTCCGGTGGTACGGCTTCGGCAACTAGTAATCCGATCGTGGATAGTATAAAAAACACAGTGATCAACGCACTGGTACAAAAAGTAGGATTATCACAGGGGATTGCTTCTACGCTATCTTCTACAATCGTACCGTCTATTTTTAGTGCTTTCGCCAGTAAAGCCGGACAGGCAAACGGCGGTCAGGGACTGGATCTAGGGTCGATCATGAGCCAGTTAGGCAGCAGTAACGGAGATAATCAGGAAGGACTTTTAGGAGCGTTAGGTAAATTCCTGCACTAATAGCAATGGCTGTTCAAAAACTTTTTGAACAGCCGCTTTTAAGGAGTCAAGGGAGTGATCGCTTCGCTGGTAGTTAAAGGAAGAAGTAGATAAAAGTAAATTATCTATTCACTACTTACTACTAAGAAACGTAGTTTTTGATATCTCCTAAGGAGCAAAGCAACTGGTCACTCCTTTGACTATGTAAGAGTGTCTGATAGTATTGTTTATTTATCATTTCAGGAAAACCTTACGGTACGCTGATTTTATAGATACTTCGGCGATTCCCGTTTTGCAGATTCAGCACATAGATGCCTGTTTCCAGGGTGTGCCTGTAGGTGCCGTCTATCTTTTTATGAAGCAACACATTTCCTGCCAGGTTTACAATGGACAGGAAACAGGGTTCTTTGGTTTTCACTACAACAAAGGACTTTCCGGTATAGATCTTGGCATCTGCCACAGGTCCTATCTCTTCATTATTCACCGGCATATCCTCTGACAAGGAAGCTAAGATCTCGATCAGTCCGGCATACAGGCCTGTATTCTCTTCCACAGGGAACACCCCCGGCTCTCCTGCTGTTCCGGTTAACTGCGTGACGTCCGTCCCGAAAGCACCTATGGTTCCTTCGGTAAGCGTTTGGGCTCCTACCCAAAAAGGTAGCCAACATATACAAAGTAGGATTTGCTTTTTCATAGGAGTACTCATTCATAACCAGGATTCTGCATTACATCTGGATTCAGGTCCAATTCTTTCTGAGGGATAGGAAGCAGTGCTTTATAAGCTTCATCTGCACTCCAGCCAAAATAGACTCCGGCACATCTCAGGATATTCAGTACTAAATTTCCCTGAAAATCGTCCTCATAATAGTCAGTCATATATTCTGTTACCCAATCCATTGGTATTATTATACCCTGCCTGTATCCTTTTTCCCACTGAGCCACGTCTTTATAAAAAGCGAATACAGGAGCGTTCGTTTCATAAGAACGGTCAATAACCATACTCCATTTCTTTGCCAGCAAATAGGCTTCCACCAACCGTTTTTCTATATCCATTTTGGAAATATAATCCGTTGATTCCGTAAAATGAGCAAGCGCAGCTTCGAGATCCTCCGTTATTTTAACGAGAATGTCCTCTCTGGCTTTGAAAGGAATGTCAGCAGGGATATTTTCCAAATCCTTACATTCCGGATAACGAACCTGGTTAAACCATTCCGTTAGTTTCAGGTTTCCATAGCCACGGACAAAGTAGACCAGGGCTAACTGTTTTTGTAAGGTTGCGGAAAGATCACTCCTGTCTGCCAAATAACAAACGAAAGAATCGGCAGGTGCAACCAGCTTGTAGCACTCATCCCAAAGGTCAGCCACCGGAGCAGAAGCAGGAGTATAAGTTTTCGCTTTAAAAATATCAAACTCCGGGGTTACCTCTTTTTCCATAAAGGCTTTATCCCTGGAAATATTCCGGTTTTTCAGGAGGTTATATCCTGACAGAATACGCTTACCCATTTCTATCATTTCCTCGTCGCCCGGAGCGGGAGTAGGGATAATACTACCCGTATCCTTTTCTGTATAAATAAAAGGATAACGTTTGGTAACACCCTGTTTATTAGAAAGGATGAGGGCGCAGGCATATTTCCGGCCATCTTCCGGAAGATTGACTACACTGATACTAAAAAAGCGTCCGTATTTTCTGGAACCGTTCCCCTCTTCCGTCACAATAGCTCCGTCAGGCAGGCCTTCAAACCGGAAATCCACTTCCTGGTTTTCAGAATTAAGATACATCACATTAAAAGCAATCGTACCCATCATAGCAAGGGAATAAACCGGATTGGTTCCGGCAAACAGGTCTCCATCGGATGATGAGGTAGTTGCCACCATGAAATCGTACGTGGAATCATTTCCGGAAGGATAATCATCTACTGTTCCTGCCCTCTCCGCATACAGGGCATACGGGACGGATAAAAGTTGCGTAGTAGCTACCTCTGTATAAGAGGTTCCCCCTTGTGTGTCCATACTAAACTTTACAAAATAGGGCGACTAACTCCAGTCAATGGCATTAAATCTTCCGGTTACGGCAGTCCCCTCGCCAATCTTTAAATTGACCACTCCTGTACTACCGGATGTGGCTTTATGGGTTTCTTCGTAGACCACTGTTCCGGAAAGGGTACCTCTCAAAATGGCAAGTTTCACGGAAATGGGTGTATTAACCAGTACCTTTCCCTTGTCATCCCTGACAATAGCCTGATAATTAATAGCCTGAGGGACCTGGGCGTATAGCGGGATACTAAAAATAAATAATAAGAAAATAAGGGTAATTTTATTCATAATTCACTTCTATTTATTACTAACATAAAAGGAGCTTTTTCAAACGGTTAACAAATATAAAGAGAATCTTTGTAATATTTCTGATTATTTAAAAAAATCAGAACCCTATGCTAACATATAGTTCTGATCCGTTATAAAAAAAGCCACGGAAGATGTATCTTTTATGCTACTGCCACATAGATTTCTGTCAGCAGATCTTCCGGAGGTGTGTTACGGGGATCATTCAGGTATTTTTCGTAACTGGGTTCATCTCTTAGCGTACAGCCTAATTCAGGAATACGTTGAGCATAGATCGTGTCGTAGACCGCCTGTAGGTTCATGTAGGAACCTTTATAAAGAAAAACAGCATACCGGCCGGCGGGGATTTCTTTGGCACCCATTTCTCCTTTGGCTATGCCCGAAACCGGGAGAACCATACAAACGTCTGTACGTAGCTTCTCCGATGCAGTCACTTTCGGATCATCATGGTACACTTTTCCTATCTTGCTAAAGATACACGGGTTTTGATTTATTTTTCTTATGTGGGACTATACTATAAAACCTACCGTGCCAGATAAAAAAGGCTCCGGTCCTTTCTTATCGACTGACCGGACTTACCCCGGGAGATGGTTTTAAAGGCTTACTGTTTACTATATACTTCTATGGTATGCAACTGCTAATCATTGACCAACGGGATCAGGCGGGTGTCTGTGAATGGCTGTCCATCCAGGATTATCTCTGGTAAGGCAAGATCGGTGGTCCGCTTAAAACGGAGCTGGTAAGTGGTATCGTAATACCGGTAACGTATGTTATATTGATCCCAGCCGGACTGCATATGGGGAGTGATTTCCAGCTGATCTCCTCTCCGGTTGACCCCTAACAGGGTTTCCATCAGTACGCGGTACAACCAGGCGGATGATCCGGTGCACCAGCTCCATCCTCCCCTTCCCGGATGTTGGGCAGCAGCGTAGACATCGGCTACGACTACGTACGGTTCTACTTTATAGACTTCTATTGCTTCCCGGGTGCTTCCGTGATGGATGGGATTTAACAGGTCAAACAGTTCCCAGGCTTTATCGGTTTCTCCCATCAGGGCAAAAGCCAGCACTGTCCAGATCACTCCATGGGTGTACTGTCCGCCATTTTCCCGTACGCCGGGAACATATCCTTTAATATATCCCGGACTGGGGAGGAAGGTATCGAAGGCCGGGGTAAACAACTAGATCATCTTCAGTTTACGGTCTACTAACTGTTGGTCTACTTCTTCCATGGCCCGGTGTGAACGTTCCGGATCTCCGGCCTGACTGATGACGGACCAGCTTTGAGGAAGGGTGTCAATCGTACATTCGCTGTTCTGTGAAGATCCTAACGGAGTACCATCGTCGAAATAGGCCCGGCGATACCAGTTGCCATCTCAGGCATGCATCCGGATATTTTCCCGTACCTGCCTGGCCTGTTCCCGGCAATAGGCAGCAAAGTCCGGATCGCCATGTTCTTCTGCAAGGGAAGAAAATTTGTTCAGGATATCATACAGGAAGAAGGCTAACCATACGCTCTCTCCTTTTCCTTCTATACTCACTAAATTCATCCCGTCATTCCAGTCTCCGCACCCCATCAACGGCAAACCATGTACTCCGAATTTTAACCCGTAGCGGATACTCCGTACACAATGTTCATACAGGGAGGTGGTTTCATCTGACACTAAGAGCAGGTCGTAATAGGATTCTTCTCCGGCGTGCAATTCACGTCCTTCGATAAAGGGAATCTTTTCATTCAGGATGCCCGTATCTCCTACGGTCTGGATATAATGGCAGGTCACATACGGTAACCACAGGTAGTCATCTGAGAAGCGTGTCCGGATCCCTCTGTTAGTAGGAGGATGCCACCAGTGTTGCACATCTCCTTTGGTAAACTGGTGGCGCGCAGCTAACAGGATCTGTGCACGCATAATTTCCGGGGCTGCGAAGGAAAGCGCCATGACGTCCTGCAACTGGTCCCGGAATCCGTAGGCTCCTCCGGACTGGTAATATCCGGTACGTGCCCAGATCCGGCAACTTAATGTCTGGTAGACTAACCAGCCGTTGGCCATTATGTTCACGGCCGGATCCGGTGTATCTATTTGTAGTGTACCTACAATCCGTTCCCACCAGGCTTTGACTTCCTGCAGGACCTGTCCGGTACTTCCCAGCTGGCGATACCGGTTTACCAGGTCATACATATCTTTTTCACTGCGGGCACATCCAAGCATGATACTGGCCTGTTTCTCCTCTCCCGGACGCAGATCCATAAAGACCTGCACTGCCCCACAGGGATCTATTCCTGCTCCCGTGTTTCCGGACAGACGTTTTTTGCGCATGGCTGCCGGTTGGGCTAAGCTGCCGTCCCGTCCGATAAACTCTCTCCGGTCTCCGGTTACAGCCCGGAACTTTCCGGCATCGAGGAAGGCAATTTTCTCTGCAAAATCAGTATTATAAGGATTCCGGGCATAGAGGACTCCGGTTTTAGGGTCGGTTTCTGTCCGGATATGCAGGAGATTCCAGGTACGGGTGTCTCCCATCACCCATTCATAATACCCGGTGACGGAGATCCGGCGGGGACGATTGGATCGGTTCTGTAGTTTTAAGACTATGAATTTGACCGGGGCATCCATCGCTACATAGATCCACAGTTTGGAAGTGATCTCCTGTTCCGTATGTTCAAAAACTGAATATCCCCGTCCGTGACGTACCACATAGGGAGTCTTTCCCCGGGCAGGCAAAGGCGTCGGTGACCAGAACGTTCCGGATTCTTCATCCCGGATATAGAGGGCTTCGCCGGAAGTATCTTTGACCGGATCATTATACCAGGGTGTCAGCCGGAATTCATGGGAATTTTCCAGCCAGGTGTAAGCTCCTCCACTCTCGGAAACCACCGTCCCGAACGTTGGATTCGCTATTACATTACTCCAGGGAGCCGGTGTGTTCTCTCCGGGAGATAAAACAATGACATATTCTTTTCCGTCCCGTGTAAATCCGCCGTATCCATTCCCAAACAACAGGTCATAGGAAGGAACTGGTAAGGTTCCGGAAGTGGAAGAAGCGGTGGACTCCGGAACAGAGATAAATGTATAGGGAAACGTGATCTTATGACCCTCTATCTGTTCTTTCAGGGTACCTTCTTTATCGCTGAAGATCATATAGGCAGTGGATTGCAGTAATACCAGGTCTTCTGCCGGTAGCTGTTCCACGGGACGGAAAAAAATGCCTCCGGCTGTATTTAGCTGGGCTGCTTCCACTTCGGTGGAAATGATATTGAGGATCTCTTCCTGCAAAGGATGTCTGTAAACGGAATGGTCTTCGTTCAGGATCAACAATTCGGTGGTCAGTCCTTTCATCCGCCAGTAGGCATGTACCAGGATCAGTTGCCGGCCAGTTCCACACCTGCGAAACTGCTTACCCGCACTATCACTAACGGTACATCCCCGGATATACCATAGGCCCATAAGCCGTTCTGCCCTTTCCGGTTATTTTTTATAATGGCCGGATCTGCCCTGAAAGCCGGATTCATATAGATTAATGACCCGGCTAACCGCTGATAAAGTTGTGCCTCCGCATCGCGTATATTCAAATGATAGAGTACGACCTGGCTATGCGTCCAGGCCAGTTCAAAGGCACGGTCTGTCATCCGTACATTGGTATATTTTTCTGCCAGGTCCAGTGCGGCCTGTTCATTTTCTGCTATGCCTAATACTAAACAAACCCGGACACTTTTTCCTGCCGGAATGGTGACGACTCTTCGTAGGGAGATAGAGGGGTCTAACACATCTCCCTGGCTACCGGAAAGGGGCGCTTCGGATTCCAGTGCCTGCGGATTGGCTAATGTGCGGCCTCGTCCAATAAATCGGGACCGGTCTGTTTCGAAGGTGACCTGATCCTCTTTGGCATATTCTTCCGGCATCAGGTGGAACAGATAAGGAGGGTGCTCCTCTTCCGACCGGGCCCGGCGGGTACAGAACAGCCCGTTGATACCGGGGCGGAAGGCGGTCTGTGCAAACAGATTACTGAATACCGGATGGGATTCATCTGCAGCTAATGGGGCAATGACTACTTCACTGAAAGAGGTCACTTCTATCTGCCGTGGTTTATGGGTATGATTGGTCAGTTTAATACATCTTAGTTCCACATCATCTTCCGGGGAAATACAGACCATAGTGGTCATAGCCAGTCCATCATACCGTTGATAATATTCGGCATAGGCCTGTATGAATTTTACTTCGTAGTCTTTGCCTGGTGCCAAGGTAGGCTGAAGTGTAGAGGACCAGTATTTTCCACTCTCCGTATCCCGTAGATAAATAAATAATCCGTTCCGGTCACTGGTGGAATCCTGCCTCCACCGGTTAACTGCCAGGCCATTCCAGCGGCTGTAACCGGCTCCACTGGTGTTCAGCATCAGTTGGTAACGGCCATTGGAGAGAAGGTTGATTTCCGGGTTTACGGACACTTCCCGGTATATCCTATCCATAGGAGCGGTCTGGGCATGCAGGGCGGTGAAGCGTTCCAGTTCTGCTTTGGAATAATCGGATATCTTATTGGTGATGAAACTATGGGGAACCCGTTCCTGTAAAAGTAATTCAAAGGCTTTCATTCGTGGATAGGAAATAAAACGTTCCTGCATCCGGTTGCCTTTCATATAATTGGTCAGGGATAATAAACTCATTCCCTGGTGATGGGTCATAAAGGAGAAGATAGTGACACTCTTTTCATGGATAGGTAAATTAGATGGGGTATAGTCTATGGCTTCGTAATATCCATACCGGCCTTCGCGGCCTTCCCGTGTCAGTCGTTGCATATTCAGACAGGAGGCACGGGGTTCTACCATCAAAGCCAGTATGGTGGCATACGGTGCAATCACCAAATCTTTATAAAGACCCCGTTTCAGGCCGAGACTGGGAACACCGAATGCCTGATACTGGTAATTGAATTGTGTATCGGGACGGTTATATCCTGATTCTGAGATCCCCCAGGGTACTTCCCGGCTGTTTCCATAGTCGATCTGTTCCTGCACGGCCCCGCTATAGGACCGGGAAAGTAGGGTATCCGGGAAAGAGGGCATAATTAATAAGGGCATCAGGTGCTCAAACATGGAACCACTCCAGGAAAGAAGAACCGGTTTTCCTTTTAGCTGGACTACCAGCCTGCTCATGGAGAACCAGTGTTCCAGTGGTGCTTCTCCTTTTGCCACCGCGATGTAGCTACCCAGACGGGCCTCTGAAGCCAACAGATCATAGGAAGAGAGATCGAATTGTTGTTCGGAGACATTATAGCCGATAGTAAATAATTTCTTTTTTTTCTGATAGAGAAACCGGAAATCCATTTGGGAGAAATGTTCACTCTGGAGTGCCAGGATAAAGAGCAGATGGATTCGTTCTTTTGCCCGGGCTGCTGTTTGTTTGATGGCTGCAAACCAATAGGCTTCATCAACTATAGGTGTAGTTGCCGGCTCTGTGGAATAAGTGTCGGTAGATGTTTCCCATTCCGATACCTCTTTCAACGTGGGAACAGGTTGTAACCAGCCTGTCAGCCTGGCTTTTATCTCTTCTTCGTTTTTTGTGAATAACAGGAGCTGAGGTAACCAGGGAAAGAGGTGAAGCATATCCTGTAGATGGTCTTTACAGTTATTCCATAAGGTTTCTCCCCATCCTGCCAGTACAGTCTCTTCAGGAGCAACGGATTGATTAAAAGTTTCCACTTGTGAACGGATTTCTTCCAATAAACGAAACGCTTCCGGAAGGCCGGAAGGCAGAAAAGAGCTGGTCAGGCGCTTTTCAAGCTCTTTTAGCAAACTGTTCTTTTTATCGTATGACCGCATGACCCGTATGGTATCCAACAGGCCATCAAAGAGATCCGGGGAATAGACAGGTTGTTCTGCCAGTTCTTTTAATCCCTGGCTCAGGGTAATAAAATTACCTGCCAGATTTCCACTATCCACTGTGGAAATATAGAGAGGATGTAAAGGTTCTAATGTACGGGTATCGTACCAGTTATAGAAATGTCCTTTATACTTTTTCATACCGGTCAATGTCATAAAACTCTTTCCGGTACGTTCGATCACCCCATGGACGGAGAGATACCCCATATCACAGGCCGCGAGATTGGCTAATAATACCAGTCCTATATTGGTTGGAGAGGTACGGGAAGCAATAACAGGAGCGGGTACTTCCTGAAAATTATCCGGTGGAAGCCAGTTTTCTTTCTGACAGACAAATGTTTCAAAGAAATACCAGGTCTTACGGGCTATCTTCCGCAGGAAAATCAATTGGGGGCGGGTGAGTATTTCCGGTTGCCGGACTGTGGGACGGCTTATGATCCAGGCTATATAAGGAGCCATCAGCCAGGCCAGTAAAAAAGGAAGCGTATACCAAAAAGCTTCCGGATGCTGTCTGATCAGGAATAGACAAAGCAGGGCAAATAGAGGCGAAAACCACATCTGTTTATAATAACCTGCCAGACGATGGTTGGCCGTACGCTCTGCCTCTTTGGCTGTTTGCCATTGAAGTAAATGGATGTGGGACACCATCTGTCTCCATACAGACCGGCCCATCGCATCTGTACAGAGATAGGCATCGTAGGGAAAAACCACCAGCTCAAAAAGCATCTGTTTTATCTGATGGATACTTTTCCGGGTGACTTCTGCTATATGCAGACTCCAGGGAATCCCTTTCGGTTTCTTCAGTAAAGCAAAGGGAAAGGTAAAAATAAAAGGCAGGAATGTAACTAATAGTAACAACAGAAAAGCTATCCATATATCGCCCGGGAACCAGATAAAGAATCCTAAAACAAAAATCAGGGTTAACGGAGAGACCATACTACGACGAAGATTATCTGCTATCTTCCATTTACTCAAACCGGATAGGGGATTCTTCTCTGAACCATGTAACAAAGGAACACGGGGTAGTAACCAGTCCACGATCTGCCAGTCACCTCTCATCCAGCGATGTCTGCGTTTGGTATCTGCCTGGTAGGATGCCGGGTATGATTCATAGACTTCTACGTCTCCCATCAAGCCGGAACGGACATAGGTCGATTCTAACAGGTCATGGCTCAGTATCCTGTTTTCTGGGAACCGTCCCTGCAAAACTTTTTCAAAGACAGCTACATCATAGATGCCTTTTCCCACAAATGAGCCTTCATGAAAAATATCCTGGTATACATTTGATACTATCCGTGTGTAGGGATCCATCCCCACTTCATCTGTAAACAGATGGGCAAAAACAGAGGCCTGGCTACTTTGTAACCGGATGGCTACCCGGGGTTGCATGATGCCATAGCCTTTGACCACTACATTGCATACCGGGTCTATCACTGGCCAATTCAGGATATGGGCCATGGTTCCTACTAATTTATGGACACTGCAAGGGGGAAGCTGGGTATCCGTATCCAGCGTGATCACATAGTATATATCGTGTAAGGCGGATAGGTTTCCTTCCGTGACCCAAAAAGGTTGCGTCGTTCCTTTTAAAAGGAATTCGTTGAATGCCATCAGTTTGCCTCGCTTGCGTTCATATCCCATCCACTTCCCTTCTTCCGGATTCCAAAGGCGGGGACGATGGAAAAGATAAAACAGGGATTCCTGTTCTGAACCATATTTTCTATTCAGTTTTTCAATAGCTGAATGAAGATGTTCTATCCGTTCGTTGTCCTGTGGCATCTCCTGTTGGTCTGCATCCGGGAAATCAGTCAGTAAGGCAAAATAAAGATGTGTATCCTGATTGGCTAAATAGTGGAGTTCTATATCGGAGACTAATTTATGGATACTTTCTTTAGTAGTAACCATAGTTGGGATCACAACTACCGTACGGGAGGAAGATGGGATACCTCCTGAAAAATCCAGACGGGGAAGTATATCCGGCCGGATGACCAGGGAGGATAACCAGTTGACTAAGAAAAAGGCAAACTGGCTGATAAAAAAGAAATAACAGATACTTAACAGTACATATTTCCAGTCGGTTACCGGGACTTCGGAGGCTCTGGCAATCTGGGTATAGAAGAAAGTAGCCAGCAGGGTAAGGAGAATGATCAGTCCGGAATAGATGGTTAACGGATAGTTTCTTAACAGGCCCCTGAAAGTGGAACTTATATTCTTTTTTAATCCGATGGCGGCTTTCAGTTCTTTTTGTCCTTCTGCTACCAGATAATATCCTACATGAGCTTTCCGGGTTGTTCCCTGCTGATTATAGATTGTTTGTGATAAAGAAATAGCCTGCTGAGCCACTTCCACTTCAGTCCGTTTACTCTTCCGGGCCAGTCTTTCGATCGCATGCCGGTAATGGTTCCTTAAAGCAAAATCCATTTGTTTATAGATGTCCACCGGATCGGTTCGGAGTGTCTTTTCTACCAGGCTTAATTCTTCTACAAAATCTCTCCAGTCGGTAGTATTGATAAAACGCAGACTTTTTATACTATGGCTCACTGACAACTGATCAGCCGCCTGGTTCTGGTTTTCGATCTCTATCATTTCCTCTCCGGAAAGCCCTTCTTCGTGGAGTCGTTGGTCAAACCAGTTCCGGACTATGGTAAGGGATGGATTGCGGGAGGAAAGCCGTTTGGCAAACTCAGAAACAAAAGCACTGGAGAAGGGGAGACTGGATTTTGCCATCTCTGAAACCAGTCCGACTAAGCCGGATGGTTTTTCTGCTCCTGTTTTTTTCACCTGATCAATCCAGGAGTTCGCGAGATCCCGGTCTTTCTGGTCCTGTTCAAGCCGTGAAACAATGCGGCGAAGATTTTTGATCAGGGTCAGTCGCAGCATAATCGGTACCGCCCATAATTCACCTAACTTCAGGATGGCGGTCTCCTGGTAGGCACGGAAAAAGGTTTTCAGGGACTCTTCGTCTATCTGCGCATCCACATGACGGATATATTCTACGACCATTCCATATATACGGGGTAACCCCTGGAAGGGATTCTCTTTCAGGCAGGGTAATTCTTTGCTGTAACTTTTGGGAAAATGCCGCCGGGCTAACTGAATATGTTCTTCGACTAAGTAGAAATTATCAATCACCCATTCGGTGGCAGGAGTTATATAGGATAGTTGGGTGGCTGCGCGAACTTCTGTATTATAATTCTGCAGGATCTCTTCATTCTCTGCTAACCGTTCCCGCAGATAATCAGGGTGTGTTTCCTCTCCTATCTGTTGTCTGGAAGCGAGTATTCGTGCATACTCGGCCAGTTGTTCGATATTAAATAGTTCACCCCGGAAAGGTTGCTTTCCCCTGTTTTTATTTAGTTTGTTCTGAAGTCTCTTATTAAACATACCCTGTTCGATTGTGAAATCTGTTCCCGCATCTCGTTCGAGGTTATAACAGGGGTATCTCTTTTTTTGTTTTACGGGCAGCGAAGTACTAAAGACCAGGCTTAATGGAGGAGCCCGAAGATGCTGAACTTATCCCACATAGGTTTATGTCCGGGAACTGGAAAGATTCTACCGTTTTCGAAGTGGGAACCAGCCAGCAGATAACTTTTTAGCAGAATTTTTAGGATCCCTTCACTTCATTGGGGGAACTTTTCTTCTTATAAATGGTTTTATGAATGCTACATGAGTAATTCAGATATATACCAACGGAGATACTGTAATCATGATTAATGGTTCGCTGAAGCTCCACGTAATTATCGGATTACGATCGGTAGATCCTGAAACCATTCCTGTTTATTCAGGAGTGGTTTCTTTTTTATGAGGTTTTTTGATATACATCTTTCCGGCCTCGTTCCGGTATCGCATAAACCAAAGTGGTTTCCACTAAAAGATAGTGGAAACCACTTTGGTTATATTCCCGGAATAAGTCCGGAGCATTCTCTGTTACTTTTTTACTTTTTACCGAGTAACAGCTATGATACGTCCGTTTTGTATATCTAAGGTATGATTTCCTGTAACAGCTTTAAATTTAGCTGTCGGAATCCCATTCCGTACTTCCATTCCTTCATATTGAATAGCTTCTGTATTGGTAAATTCGCTGATAACAGACTCTGTAACCGGTAAATACACAGTAGCAGTTGTATTGGCCGGAATGGTGAAGGCATAACTTGTCAATTTTCCGGCATCTGCTGTCCAGCTGCTATGAATAACCCTGTAATTAGAGGTATAGCTACCGGATGCTTTCGTATAGGTTCCACCGGGTAAAGGTTGCAGAATAAATGCTGATAACCTGCCCCTCCGTCAGTGGTAATGCCCAGATGGAATTCATGTATCCAGGAGCCTACGGAACCCAACGCAAAGTGGTTAAAGGAGTTTATACCACTTTCTCCATTCATCTGGAAAGCTAACTCATACGAGTTCCAGCGTTCCCACATACTGGTAGCTCCTAACAGGATAGGATATAGCCACGAAGCATAATCCGTACAGGCAAACATACGATAAGCGGTTTCTACATTTCCGGTCCGGGTCAAAGCCGGTAAAATATTCGGTGTACCGGAGAAACCGGTCGTGATGGTATAATCCAAAGACGATGCTGTTGGGTTAAATGGTTTATCACTTCCTGTACTTCCCGGGAAACCATGGAAGAATGGCACCTGCACGGTACCCTCATTTCCGCTTCTGGAAGGCTGGGCGGCCAGCTCAGCCAGGCGTTTCACAGCAAATGCTTTATAATAGGTACCGGCATATTCTCCGGATGTAATTTTCATTTCATCGCTATAAAGATCAAAGTTTAACGGCGTTGCATAGGAGGTCTGTGAATCCATAATATCTCCGGCAGAACCATTCTCCAGCGAAATGGCCCGGGTCATTCCTGTAGCCGGATCGATATAGGCCTTGTTAAAGAATTCTTTTGCCTGTGCAAACCGTTGACGTAGTGTGGTGGCATATCCGGTTTCTCCGATAGCATCTGCCATCCTGGAGGTGATCTCTATCATATGCAGATAGATGGCATTATTACAGATATCGCTACTGGTCCTGACATCCACACTCAGCCAGTCTGCCAGTCCGGTAGTTCTGGAAGATAATCCCGGATATCCCGGAACTTTATAATGATCCATTCCTTCCAGCCAGGCCTTCATGGTTTCAAAATTTTCCAGGATTACCTGTTTGTCTCCATATTGGGTATATAATTGCCAGGGAACCATACATACGGCTGCTGCCCAGGTAGATCCGTCTGCAAAGTCATCATCTCTGGTATGGGAATAGGTTGGAACAGTACTTCCGATACCACCGGCTGGTGCTCCGTCTTTTCCTCCTACACCCTGGTCATTTCTCAGTGCGGTCATCCACTGGCGGAAAAAGGCCTGGACATCTCCGTTGTAAGTAGCTGTCCGTGCATATGCCTGTACATCTCCGGTCCATCCCATGCGTTCATTGCGCTGGGGACAGTCTGTCGGAATGGAGAAGAAGTTTCCTAACTGGCTCCGCTGTATATTTTTATATAACTGGTTAACCAGTTTTCCGGTCTGGTCTGTAGTAACCCCTTCATAGGTTCCGGTTACCGGTTCAGAAGAGAGTACAATTCCTTTGACATTTCCTAACGGTAACGGAGTAGTACGATTGGGGACTGTGATCTGGATATACCGATAACCACGGTAAGTAAAATGAGGTTCTATCAGTACATCGCGGGTTTCATCTGCTTTGGAAGCCACATAAAAATCAGTGGCCATAGCCGCCCGGTAGGTATCATGCAATACACGGCCTGCCACGCCTGGCCGAAAAGTTCCGCCAGGTCCGTATAAAGTTTCATATACCTGTCCGTCAGGAGTTTGTTTATTGAGAGAATCTGTATTACCCGGATAAATCTCTTCACCAAAACGAAGGATCACAACATCACCCTCTTTCAGGGAACCTGCCGGAATAGTCACGGAAGGAACACCAACCATAGCGACACTCATATCATAGGTATAAGAAGTGTTCCGGGAACTATGGGTGTTCAATACCCGTACTGCACGCAGCCTTTCCACTTCACGGATAGGTCTGTCACGGCGTGCCAACAGGTCAAACCGGATCCAGTCACGGGGAGATACCACTTCCGGGGCTGTCCAGGCTGATGCGTTATATCCGGATGTATTCCAACCTTTAACAGCATCTTCTTTATTGGCATTATATCGTTGTCCCTGGAACATACTGGCATATTCTATCGGTCCGTCTTTAAATAATTGCCAGGTATCCGTGTTGGTGACTATTACTTTTTCTGTGCCATCAGTGTAGGTAATCACTAATTTGGCTAACAGGGCTTCCGTATCTCCGAAGAAATTGTAATTGGTAGGAGTAAAAGTTACATAGCCAGTATAAAAGCCCGGGCCTAAAATCGCACCTACTACATTTTTCTCTTTACTTAGCAGTTCTGTGACGTCATATGCATGATAAGCCAATGTTTCCCGGTACTGGGTCAAACCCAGATTAAACCAATCCTCTCCTACCCGTTTACCGTTGATAAACATTTCATAGGCACCCATCGCTGTGACAAACACTTTTGCTTTTTTGATTTTCTTACCTGTTTCCAGGTCAAATTCTGTGCGTAGCATGGAAAGTGAGCCATAATAGCTGGGGTCTGCATATCCGAATGCTCCCTCTTCTACAATAATATTATCTCCATCTATCCGGACTCTCTGTATACCATCAAAAATGGCATAGGTAGCTCCTGTCTCCCGGCCAAATAAGGTAGCTTCCCGTCCTTCGCCGACATGGGTCAGTTCATACCCGGAAAATTCTACTTTTTCACCTTTTGAAGCATAAAAACCAATCGAATTAAGGATGGGGAAGGTATTATAGTTATTGCCTCCTTTTCCTGATGGACTTAAAGTAACTTCCGGCGAAGGCCATCTGAACCGGTCTCCGTAGCCTGCCATACCGGCAATGATCGGCTCCCCATTGATCTTTACAGATATGTTGCTGGTCTCCACATAGAGTTCCAGTTCATTTTCATTATAGGCATTTTGCGGTGTGATTACCTGATTGATATTAGTCTCCGGGAAAGTAGCGGCAGAGATCGTTTTAAAAGGTATGGACGGATCATCTTCTTTTGCATAACCCTGCCGGTAGAAATGAATGACGGCTCCCGTTTCTTTTCCCACTCCGGACAGATCCAGTTCAAAACGGATATAATTTTCACCGGCTACATTCATGACATTTTGAAAGTCATCATTCAGGCAAAAATCATTCGCTCCAAAAATCAGGGATAGTTTATTTCCTTCCAGGATCCTGTACCGGGTACGAATATTAAAAATAACAGCTGAAGCCGCATCCAGATTCAATTCATTACCTCCGATCCACTGAGCACCGCTCCAGGCTGAAAGAGTCGGATTCATCAGGCCGGTGGAAAATGTAGAGGTTGCCGAATGGGTTTCTCCTTTATTATCCGTTACCTGAACTTTCCAGTAGTAATCGGTTTCCGGACGTAACGGAGTGACCTTTCCGGAACTACCATATACGATCCCTACCGAGTGGTCAGACGGAACGGTCTCACTGTCCCATATTACCGTTCTGAACTGTGGATCCGTGGCAACCTGGATCTGATAGCTGGTCTGCTTAATGCCTACTATGTCTGACTCCATCTGCCACGCAAAATCAGGCGTTTGTTCATCGATTGCCAGAGGAGACGGCAATGCATTGACCGTCAATTTCGTAATGCTTGTCCTGGCCATCATATCGCATGAAAGGAGTAAACACCCCAGCAATAAGGGCCATAGGTTAACAGTGTAAAAAAGTTGTTTCTTCATCTTCATTGAGGTTTTACTATATAGTCTTTAAGTTTTTTATAGGATTGATGCTACAAATATCTATCAATAAAAAGACTCTGCATTCATAATAATGATTTTAAATCTTTCACTTTTGATATTCCTGCCCGGCCTTTTATAGCATGGTTACCCGGAATGCCTTTATGAAATCTGATCTATGCAAAAGACAGGAAAATCTTCTTCCGGTTTTCCAAACGAAACGACAGGGATTCGCTACAAATCCTTTATCTTTGCCTTCCTAAAATTAACTACTTGCAATGAATTCACTCAACCGTTTGAAAAGTTTTCTCTACGCTTTGCTGACTTCCATCACCTTTGGATTAATCCCTTTATTCACTTTACCTCTTATGGCCAAAGGAATAGGCTATGATTCTATTCTTTTCTACCGATTTACAATGGCGACTCTGGTACTGGTTATCATTATGTTTTCAAAAAGGAATCTTTTCAGGTAAAAAGAGGTGAGATACCTTTTCTAATCTTGTTAGGTATTTTTTATACGATCTCTGCTCTTTTTCTTTTCTGGGGATACACGGTTATGTCGGCGAGGATTGCCACTACTCTACATTTTACTTATCCGGTTTTCGTGACTCTTCTGATGGTACTCTTTTTCAGGGAAAAGACCTCTGTCACGACTAACCTGGCAATTCTGGCTGCGATTGGTGGAGTGGCTTCTCTATCGATTGATAGTAGTGATACCCAGATCAGCCTGACCGGAATTTTACTGGTTTTACTGTCTGCCGTAGGATATGCTTTATATATTGTTACGGTAAATAAATCCCGGTTGCGTACTATGTCCGGCAGGAAACTGACACTCTATGCATTTATGGTCAGTGCTGCCCTTTTCCTCATCAAAGCCGGTTTTCATGAAGGAATACAATCTCTTCCGGATCAGGCATCCCTGCTGAATGTACTGCTTCTGGCCATACTCCCGACAGTAGTTTCTAACATAGCGTTGATCCAGGCAGTACGCTATATCGGAGGAACACTAACGTCTATTATGGGAGCCATGGAGCCGGTAACGGCTGTGTGTGTCGGAGTAGTGATGTTTAATGAACCGCTTACTTTTAATCTGATAGTGGGTATTTTGCTAATCATTGGAGCGGTTTTACTGATCATTCTCTCTAAAACCCTTGCCGGTTTATTTAAAAAAAGATGAACGGGAATGGAGTCATAGTAGCAGGCCCACCCGATCAGACAGGAAGCCGGGAATTTTCTTTACAACGTTATTTCTTTTTATTGCGTTTCGCACGTTTTTTACGGATAGACGCTTTCATTTTGGCCGCTCCGGAATTGTGCTGTCCACGAATATAAGAGGCTTTCTTAGCTTTGGTCTTTACCTTTCCTTCCTCTTTCGAAGACTCTTCTTTAGCTCCCTTAAAAATCATTCCCTGTCGCAGAATCTCTTCGATATTCATATAGCTCTCCTATTAATTAGCTGACAAAGATAACGGGATTTACCCACTTTTGCATCACAAAAGTTATAAAATACACGGTGAATAATCAAAAAGAGATTTCCGGTAATGAACAATTAAAACGCCATTTACCTATCTGTACCTGTCAGATTTTATAGTATCTTTGCAACAAAAATGACCTATCCTACCAATTTCCGGATATTCCTGATCCTGTTCTTAAGTTCCCTGGCAGCTTTCGGTCCTATCATCACCGATATGTATCTTCTGGGGCTGCCGTCCATGACCCACTTTTTCCATACTTCCGTTCCGAAGGTCCAGTTAGGAATTACAGCCAGTATGATAGGGCTGTCCCTGGGACAACTGCTATTCGGGCCGGTAAGTGATAAATATGGAAGACGTACTCCGTAATTCTTTCGCTCTGGCTGTTGGCAATCGCTACGATTGCCTGTATTATGGCATGGGACATTTATTCTTTTATCTTTTTTCATTTCATACAGGGACTAGCCGGAGCCGGCGGGATTGTCCTTTCCCGTTCCATCTCGTCTGACCTGTTTTCAGGAAAAGATCTGGTACAGTTTTTTACTCTTATTGCTGCCGTACAGGGTTTGGCTCCTATTGGTGCTCCGGTACTGGGAGGTATTTTACTCAATTTTACGGATTGGCAGGGAATTTTCTGGGCTATCCTGGTTATCGGGATTATTCTGGTATGTACTTCTTACCAGTTAAAAGAGACCTTATCCTCTGACGAAGCCGGGAAAGCTTGTTGAATATTTTTAAACTTTTAGGTCCGGTCATCCGGAATATAAAGTTCATGAAATATGTAATGCTCCTTTCCTTTTCCATGGCAGTCATGTTTGTTTTTATTGCCTCTTCTTCTTTTATTTTTCAGGACTTATACGGACTGACCCCCTTTGTTTACAGTCTCTATTTTGCAGTTAATGCCTTTGCGCTTGCAATGGGGAATGTTCTTTCCGCGCGGTTCAGTACACCGGAAAAAGCGATTAAAGCCGGAGTTTCCGGATTACTCAGTATGGGTATACTGACCGCCTGGATGCTGCTGGCCAATCCCGGATTTATATATGCGGCTGTTCCTATGCTCTTGCTACTTTTTTCTGCCGGGCTTACTTTCCCGTCTTCGGCAACACTGGCGATTGAATGTGAAAGGACATATGCCGGAAGCGCTTCTGCCGTGCTAGGAACTATGAACTTTATTTTAGGAGGTCTGGTCACTCCATTGGTAGGATTAGGCAATATTTTATGGTCTACGGCTGTGGTCATTCTTATCTGCATTACCCTGGTCACCCTGCTGGCTATTTCTATTTTCAAAAAGAGATAAAATTAAAAACAACCTTTCTTCTCTTCCTGTTGTATACGTAAACCAAACATATAAACTATGAAAGTAGAGGAGTTAAGAGAGGTCCTGATCGTAAATGGATTCACCGGGGAAAAGCTAGATAGTGGATATAACTACACCATAGAAGCGGGATATATTAAACTGATCTGTTATATAGAACCGGGAATGGATGTTGAATTCATTTCCATATACCGCTGGAATAATAATGACGTAAAAGGAACTTATACTATCTCTGTGAATCAGTTATTGGGATATAAGGACAGTGTAGCCACTCTTTTCAGAAAAACTAAAACTAACCTTCCCCAATGGATCGGACTGACCACAGATACCCATGTTGTACTGGAAACAACCATTCAGGAAATATTTGGCTAAACCATTATCCGGATGAGATATCCAGGTCCGGTAAAAGAAAAAAGAGGCAGCCTCATTTAACAGAGACAGCCTCTTCCGGCTTGTTGATAACCTAAACTAAACTAACCATTTTTCTCTCTTTTCGTTATATGTAAATGACTATTCCCGGATATCCGGATCACCCGACTACAGACTTTCTGTTACCTATCTGTTAAACACATGGCAAAAATACAGCTTGTAAAGAGAACTATCATACACTATTATTGTGCATATTTAAATAATCATTTACAGAAATAATTTTTTATAAGATTTTCATTTTGAACATTCTAAAGAAAGGAAGCAAAAAAGATAATTACATATGCTTACCCTTTATTATCAGTCCATATAACGGCTGACAAATGCCCGTGTTCTACTGACGTATTCATCCGTATGATCCCAGTAAGCCGCAGCATGCTCTACTCCGGGAACTACCCACAACTCTTTGACACCGGGCTTGGCCTCATAAAGTTCATAGACCATCCTGGTTGGCACATAAGTATCCCTGGCTCCATGAATAAAAAACATAGGCAACTCACAACTCTTCACCTGTTCCAAAGAAGAGGCTTCTTTAAATCCCCATCCATTCCTCAGGTTACAATAAACAGAAGTCGTGTATAATAAGGGAAAGGCCGGCAATCCATAGTCATCTTTAAGTTTATAAGCAAACTCATCCCAGACACTGGTATATCCACAATCTTCTACCAGGCATTTCACATTTTCCGGCAAAACCTCTCCTGCAAACATCATAGTAGTAGCTGCCCCCATCGAGATTCCATGAACCACTATAGAAGTGGTATCTCCATACAAGCTCTTTGCCACATCTATCCATGCCATCACATCCAGGCGGTCTTTCCAATCCATCTGAATATATTCTCCCCCACTTTTGCCATGTCCCCGAAGATCAGGCAGTAAGACATTATACCCTAACTCCCGGTTATATAGATGGCCTATCATTAACATACGGATCGCATTATCCGTATAACCATGTAGGATTAAAGCCATATTAGGAGACGCTTCTGCTGACCGGATATATAAACCATATAAACACACTCCATCTTCTGCCATAAGAAATGTATCCCGTAAAGCCCCTACCGAATATAAACTATCTATCCAGGATTCCATATAAGGATGTTTAAAAAGATAAGCATAGGAATCGGCCTCATCCGTGGATAGCCGTTTGGTTTTCAGGGAAACATTAAACATATATATAGTTCCTCCAAACAACACAACTGTCAGTACTAAAAGAGAAATAATAAATAGCTTTCCTTTGTTTTTCATATCCTATTTTTCCTGCTTTTGCCTATAGGAAACCTGACCTTAGTCCGTTCCTGTTATTTTTATATAGTCTTCTATGATAAGTAGGAACCTTACAGATTCCCCATGCACACAGGAGCTGTTTAAATGGATTAATATATGCTTCTCCCTGTGAAGGCACACCGATTGCATTCTGTAAATCATAATAATTGGCAAAATAAAAACTCGGTATACGAGCCTTTAGCCGTCTGTTCTTTATCAACCAAATCGCATCCCTACTCCCACCACGGACCGACATTTTCGAAACCACCAGAAAATAATCCAGGCTCTTCCACCGGTAACTCTTCCGGAGGAATGGCAGTAAAGGATGGATAAAAACAATTTTTCCCTGATCTATCCGAATATGCCTTATATCTTTCAGCACTATCCGAAGAACTAAAAAGACCAGAACCAGCCAGATCCATAGTCCCACAGTTACATATACCGGTTCCCCCTGTAAAGCTTCCGGATCCAGAAGCAACATACAGATGAGAAAATATCCCAGTATACTTAGTATACCTATCACCAACAGGGCAAGTAAAACAGATATTATCCGATAATGAGAACGTACCACCATAACCTTCTCCGATAAAAATAATGCTTCAAAATACTGCCTCAAAAATAGTAAAATCTTCCGGACATTTTTGATAAAACCAGAGTACTTTCTCCTACCTGTCATTTCCTGAATCCAATAAAAATACAATCACACAAAAAGAGGTTATTTCTTCTTCCAGAAACAATCTCCCATCGTGTGAACATCAAGTTGAATAACCTAAACTAACTAATTTACTAACTAAATATCTATAGGATTCCTAAAAACCAAAAGTAGAATTTCCCACCCTCTATACTGGAATTATTATTTGTATAACTCTTTAAAAATCATAGGACAAAGATAGATGTGTCTATGTAAAGATCTATACACTATTATTGTCTATATATAAATAATCATTTACAGATTTCCTCTTTTTACAAAAAAACTTCTGTTTCCAACATGTAAATTCATAGATAGCTATAGATTAAAACAAAGACAGGAGATTGAACCCATGTCCAATCTCCTGTCTTGTATATATTCAGTACGTGTTAATTTAAAACACGATAGAGAAAATCAATATCTTCCTCCTAAATTGTAGCCATTACCACCACCGCGATTATAACCACCATTATCACGGTTGTAACCACCACGATTGCCACCGAAACCACCACCACGGTTGTATCCGCCACCACCGGCAGGTCTTTCCGTACGAGGTCTTGCTACAGAAACAGAAATGGTTTTTCCTTCATACTCAGCATTGTTCAGTTCATCGATTGCATTTTGTCCATCTGCATCTTCCATCTCAACAAAACCGAAGCCTCTTGAACGGCCAGTCTCACGATCCATAATTACTTTTGCTGAAGTTACCGGACCATACTCGTTAAATAAATCTGTTAAGTCACCATCCGTGATGCTGTAACTTAAATTTGAAATGTAAATGTTCATTTTCTCTTTTTTAAAAATAAATATAATAATACGAAAAGGCTATCCTTCCCGCTTTGTTTTTAACTCTCTTGTGTTTCCTGTTCTTCCTGTTCTTTCGGCTCTTGTGCAGGAGTCTCTTCAAAACGTAGATTGACGGCATTCATATCTTTAGGGCCACGTTCAAGTTCAAAGAAAACAATATTTCCTTCTTTGATATCTACTTTAGTGGCACTAATATGAAAAAAGTACTTGTTCACACTCGCCAGCTCCTTCACAAACCCGAAACCTTTTGCCTCATTAAAATATTCAATCCGTCCCTTATGTACCGGATTTTCTACTTCCGTCTTTTTGGGAGTCGAAATAGCAATACTCTCCAGATCGATTTCCTCTTTCTTCTTTAACTCAGGAGGTGTAGAAGTGATCATTCCATTCTCATCTACATACACGAACATATCTTCCAATGCCGCACCTTTGTTATTATTCAACTTTCGGTCCTCTTTCCGCTTTTGTTTTTCAAGGCGTTTAGACTGTTTTTTCTCATTGTCCCGTTTGCTCATGGAAGCAGGTCTTGCCATATACTTTTATTTAAATAATTACTCTATTAACTACTAACTCATCTTATGCAGGAACAGAAACCATATCAAGCTTTTTGCCAATCAATTTCTGAATATCTCTTAATAACTTATGTTCTTCCTGTGAACAAAAACTTAAAGCCACTCCACTATTGCCTGCTCGTCCGGTACGGCCAATACGATGCACATACGTCTCTGCTACATCCGGCAGATCATAATTAATAACCAATTCTAACTGGTCTATATCAATTCCACGTGCAGCAATATCTGTCGCGATCAATACCTGGGTCTTTCCTGATTTAAAATTAGTCAAAGCCCGCTGACGTGCATTCTGGGATTTGTTTCCATGAATAGCTTCACTACCAATTCCCGCCTTGCACAATACCCGTGCGATTTTATCCGCCCCATGTTTTGTTTTTGAGAAAACCAGTACGGATTGCTTTTCCTGATCCCGTAATAACTGAACCAGTAAATCCTTCTTTTCCTGTTTATCCACCAGATACAAATACTGATCAATTGTATCCACAGTAGAAGAAACCGGTGTTACCTCCACCCGGGTAGGATGATTCAGGATGGTACGTGATAATGTGTGAATTGCAGGAGGCATCGTAGCCGAAAAGAACAAAGTCTGTTTTTGCCTCGGCAACCGGGGTAATATCTTTTTAATATCGTGAATAAAACCCATATCCAGCATCCGGTCTGCTTCATCCAGCACAAAATGCTGTACATTTCCCAGATCCACAAAGCCCTGATTCATCAGGTCCAGTAAACGGCCGGGAGTAGCGATCAGAACATCCACACCCCGGTTAAGCTGATCAGTCTGTACCTTTTGTTTTACTCCTCCGAATATCACACAATGGCGTAAAGAGGTATATGACCCATACTCACGAAAACACTCTGCAATCTGAATAGCCAGTTCACGGGTAGGTGTCAGGATCAAAGCACGGATTTTTCTTTTATTATTTTTAGTACTTCCGGCAGTTGCCAGTAATTGAAGAATAGGAAGGGCAAATGCTGCAGTCTTTCCGGTTCCTGTCTGGGCAAGCCCTAATACATCCCGTCCGTCTAATGCAACGGGGATAGCCTGCTGTTGAATAGGTGTAGGGTTTTGGTATCCTTTTTGATGAAGCGCCTTCAATAAAGGCTCCATCATGTTTAATTCTTTAAATGTCATGTAATTAAATTCTGCTCCAGTAGCAGTGGTCTCTAAAATTTATAAGTACAAAATAGTGGGGGAAAAACTATGGAGTAGAACCAACACAATAATGTTTAACTTTACAAAGATAACACTTTTAATTGATTTTTAGTTCATAAAAGATTTATTTTATCTCATTATGTACAGAATCGTTCCGGTTTTTATCAACTTTGTTATCATTCATAAACAGAAATTCATTAAAAAAGTGCTCTTCTCACTTTCTAATAAAGATACAGGAAGCCTATATTTCATCCTGAGCAAGCTATTCCCGGCAAGGTGTCTCCCTCATTATTTTTACAAAAAAGTGACTATAGGAATTATAAACATAGTATCTACTCTTTTTAAATACGCTTTTTTTGATATAAATAGTACGACATGATGTTTACTGGAAAAATCTTCACGACCTGTAAAATCTGTTACTTTTCCACCAGCCTCGCGTACCAGCAATATACCAGCGACATAATCCCAGATATTGAGTTGATCTTCACCCCAGCCATCATAACGCCCGGCTGCTACATAGCATAAAGAGGAGGCGGCTGATCCTCCGATTCGTATACTGGCAACTTTTCCATATAAGTGGTCAGCCACACGAAGGAAAACAGGTTTATATGCTTCAGCATCATAAGGAAGTTCCGGACCGACAAAGGCTTTTTCTATCGGATTACCGGATACGTGGATCGGAATATCATTCAAAAAAGCTCCTCCCCCTTTCCAGGCATAAAAACATTCATCGCGGCATACTTCATAGACTACGCCTACCAATAGTTCTTCTCCCTCACGTAAGGCAATACTCACACAGTAGGGAGCCATATCCTGGATAAAGTTTGTGGTACCGTCCAACGGGTCGATCACCCAGCTCAGCCCTTCTGCTGATTGTTTTACTATACCTTCTTCGGTGATAAATCCGGCTTCAGGCAGTAAATTATTTAATTCACGGACCGTCATCTTTTCTGCTTCCTGATCAACATAGGAAACATAGTCATGGGTATTTTTCTCTATGATAGCTTCTTGCCGGAAGTTTTTTCGTTCTGTACGCAGATAAGTTCCGGTTAGCCGGGCAACGCGGGTAACCTGCCGGGTAATATATGTTAAGTCCATAAATAGTAGCTGAATATTAAACTATCATTTCTATGTCTATCCATTTATTTCTGAAATACTTTAGTAGACAGCACAATCAGGTCAGTTAAAGGACGATCATTTTTATTCGTCTCTACCAGAGACATTTTCTCTACTACATCAAACCCTTCTACTATTTCTCCAAAAATGTTTACAGAACCGTCCAAATGAGGCACTCCTCCGATTGTTTTATAGACTTCCCTCCTATCTGCCGGAATAGTAACCGGAGGAAGAATTTCTAACGTATCCAGAATCATAAGAGCAACCTGTTCTTCCAATTCTGTCTGAAAGTCTTCTGATTCATATACCAGATTTTGGGCTTTTAAACGATGGGAAAATAAAGAATGTAACCAGTTGCGGCGAATATTATCAATCCGGATCTCAATCTGGTCTAATTCCTCATCGGTTAAAACTTTTCCCTGAACAAAACAAAACTGTGTTCCGGCGGATGCTCTTTTCGGATTTACCGCATCTCCCAGTTTAGCATCAATTAATGCGCCTCGTTTATTAAAATAATGAGGCAGTATCTCTGCCGGAACCGTATAGCCTCCGTCTCCGTTACCATATAAAACACCCGGCTCCTGTGCCTTACTTTCCGGATCTCCTCCCTGCACCACAAATTCTTTAATTACCCGGTGAAAAAGTACTCCGTCATGAGCGTTAGACTGGCAAAGCCGGATAAAATTATCCCGGTGTAAAGGAGTATCATCATACAACCTGACAGTCACATCTCCTGCGTTCGTCCTGATAGTTACATATACAGGTTTATCCGGATCCAAAGGCTTTTCCTGACAAGCCGGGAACAGCCATAAAAAAAAAGAGATAGAAAAGGTAACAATCGTAGTTTCATAATCGTTTTATTTATATGTTTTTATAGGTTCATCCTGCCATATAAGCATCTGGCATGCTTTACAATCAAACTGTACTCTCAGCCGGATATCTTTATACAAAAGATAAAAAGGTTCCTGATAGGGAGATTTTTGTTTTTGCCATACCGGACACCACCCCATACTATAGCGGAGACAGTGTTTGGTAAACATCAAGGGAACTTTCTTTTGTGGAGAAAGTTCAAAGGCATCTTCCATATCATTTACACCGTATTGTTTATAAAACAAACGGGCTTTACTATTGGATACATTACCCAGATAGGTCAATTTCTGCTCTGGAAAAGTAATTTTATCCTGAGGAATAACAGGTTTAAAAAGCTCACGTTTATAACGGATCAAACGAACTTTCAGCAGTCGGTCAATCGCTTTCCGTCGCATCGTAGCTAATAACGAAGAAGGAATAAACCAGTTTGCATCCATAGAAATCTTTATTTCCGCTACCTGAAAAGGGATATTTCCTATTTTAGAAAGTTAAATACGAATATTGTCGGTCTGATCCCGGCGAGCTACCTCTTTCTGCTGCTTTTCCATTACCATTATCCTTGCTCCGGTTTCATCAGTCATAGTAAGGGTAAACCCAAAAGGATTTTCCAAAAATTCTATAACAACCGGAATCTTTCGTTCCGCAGTAGATTTGCTGAGTTGTTTTTCAAATTCGTGGTCATAGTTCCGGTACAATATCTGCCCCGGATAAAATGCCGGCATTTCCAAAGGAAAGATTTTTTCTCCTTCTACCCGGTTTATACGAAAACCTTCCAATTGACTTTGCTTATTAAAAAAATAATCCCGTCTCCATTATGTAAGGAAATATGAGAAGTAGTGACAGTAAAAAAGTAGGTTCTACTTTCTTCACCTTGCCCAGTTTTTCACCTACCGACTTAGGAGTATCAAAAGAGGTAATATCCCGGGTTCTATCTGTCAGGAAAAAAGGAGTAAATCCACGATTAAAACTTTTTTCAGGAACAGGATGAAAGGTTAACCGGCTATACCCATACGAGGCGCGGCAAAGATCTTTACGGGAAGCGAGAAGCTGATCCAGTTTTTGCCGGTAATAAGCCGTAATATTTTTTACATAAACAAGATCTTTCAGTCTTCCTTCTATTTTAAAAGAAGAGACACCTGCATCCACTAATTCTTCCAGATAATCTGCCCGATTCAAATCTTTTAAGGAGAGAAGATGCTTATTAGAAACCACTTCCTGCCCTTTTGCATCTGTCATAGTATAGGGCAAACGGCAATACTGGGCACACGCTCCTCTGTTGACACTTCTTCCACCTAATGCCGCACTGAGATAACATTGTCCACTATAACTTACACATAAAGCTCCATGTACAAAAGCTTCTAACGTGACTTTAGTCTGGTCTGCAATGGTACGTATCTCCTGTAAAGACAATTCCCGGGCAAGTACGACCTGGCTAAAACCAACGGATTCCAGAAACTTTACTTTCTCCGGAGTCCGGTTGTCGGTTTGTGTACTGGCATGCAGAGGTATAGGAGGTAACTTCAAACGGGTAATTCCCATATCCTGGATGATCAGGACATCTACTCCTATACGATAGAGGTCCTCAATCATTTTTTCAATCTCTTCCAGTTCACTTTCCCGTAAAATAGTATTTAAAGCGACATAGATCTTTACATTAAACAAATGAGCATATTCACATAACCGGCTTATATCTTCCAGTGTGTTTCCGGCAGCAGCCCGGGCTCCAAACTTAAGTGCACCTATATAAACAGCATCTGCACCATGATGAATAGCCTCTATCCCGCAAGTCAGATCTTTCGCTGGTGCAAGAAGTTCAATAGAACGAGGAGTATGCTTCATTTATAATAGACTTCCTAAACGCTTAATATCTTCAATCTGGAAAGGTGTTTGTTGATAAACATAATAGTTCAGCCAATTAGTAAACAACAAATTAGCATGTCCCCGCCACCGTACAACAGGTCCCTGATCCGGATCATTATTTCTGTAATAATTGACCGGAACAGTAATAGGAAGCCCTTTATTCTTATCCCGGATATATTCATCATTCAACGTATAGGGAGAGTATTCGGAATGTCCTGTGATAAAGAATTCACGGCCACCACGCGACATCACCATATATACTCCGGACTCTTTACTTTCCGATAATAGAGTTAATTCAGGAACTTTCATAATATCATCCCGTCGTATTTCCGTATGCCGGCTATGAGGGACAAAAAACTCATCATCAAACCCACGGAAAATAGGCAGATAAGGATCCCGCAAGGTATGGCAGAAAACGCCAAACATTTTAGCAGGCAGGTCATATTTCGGGACTCCATGAAAATGATAAAGTCCCGCCTGGGCAGCCCAACAAATATATAAGGTAGACGTCACATGTGTTTGTGCCCAGTCAAATATACAGGATATCTCTTCCCAATAGTTTACATCTTCAAAAGCAATTTGTTCTACTGGAGCACCGGTAACAATCATCCCATCATAATAATTCCCACAGATCTGATCAAAATCTTTGTAAAACTCCTGCATATGTTCAATGGGCGTATTCTTTGGCGTATGCCCTTTGATCTTCATAAATTCAATTTCAATCTGCAGCGGGCTATTACTTAACAGACGAACCAGATCTGTTTCCGTAGTAATCTTTAACGGCATTAAGTTAAGGATAACCACCCGTAACGGACGAATATCCTGCTCCGATGCCCGTAATGAATCCATTACAAAGATCTGCTCCTGTTTTAACAATTCAATTGCCGGTAAGTTTTTCTGTAAATTTAAAGGCATGTTGTGTTCTGTTTGATTATACTACAAAAATAGGAATCAATTCTCAATTGTCCATGCTCTATGGGATCAATATCCTCCCCCTAATGCTTTATAAAGAGAAACAATAGAGCGTAATTCATCCAGTTTGGCATTATTCAGTCCGATCTGGGCATCTAATAACCGGCGTTGGGCATCTAATACATCCATATAACTGGTAATCCCATTAATATATTGTAAATAAGCTAACTGTGCATACGTACGGGAGGAAGTTTCCAACTGGGCACGGGCAGCTCGTACCTCTTTGGTTTTCCGGACATTGATCAGTGCATTATGGACTTCCCGGAAAGCCTCCAGAACACTTTTTTCATAGGTATACAATTCCTGCTCGTAGCGGGCTTTCGCTACTTTTAAGCGGGCTTTATTCTTTCCCATCATAAATAACGGAGCTATCAGGTCACTGTTAACAAACCAGGCAGGGCTTTTAAGAAGATCTACCAGTTCTTCACTCTCCCATCCAAAGTTTCCGGTCAATCTCAATTTAGGGAAAAGGTTGGTATAAGCAATTCCAACCCTGGCATTGGCTTCTTTTAATTTCTGTTCCGCTCTCCGGATATCCGGACGCCGTTCCATTAAAGTAGAAGACAAACCAACAGGTAAGTGATCCGGTAATTCCTGTTCACTTAAAGATAATCCCCGGGGGATCTCATTGGCATATTGTCCCAACAGAAGGGACAGATCGCTCTCTTTTATTTTAATTTGTTTTTCCAGCTCCGGAATAAGCGTTTTCGTACGGGCTAATTCTACTTCCGCCTGACGATAAGCTGTCTCAGAAGTTAATCCCCCTTCATAACGTAATCTTGCCAGACGCACACTTTCCTGACGGGCTTCCCGGGTCTGCTGAACAATAGCCAGTTCTCTGTCTAATGCACAGAGTTCATAATATTTGGATGCCACTTCCGAAATAATAGTTAACTGTAAGGCACGCCGGGCTTCTACAGACTGAAGATACGTAGCCAGACTGGCATCATTAGCCCAGCGAAGATTTCCCCAAAGATCCACTTCCCAGGCAAAAAAGCTTTTCACTGAATATTCCGGGTCAGGTTTCCGATTATCTCCTCCGTAGTTTAATACCTCTTTTTGTGCATTTACCCGGAGATCAAACTCCGGAAACATATTTGCAAAAGAGATACGGTTGGCAGCCATCAATTCTTTTATTTTAGCAGCTGCAATCAACATATCCTTATTATTTTCCAAAGCTGTTTCTATTAACTTCCTCAGCACCTCATCCCTATAGAGTTCTTCCCAGGGAAGTAATTCTACCAGACTACTATCTGACTCTGTAAAATCAGGCACTCCCAACTCCGGACGGGTATATTTCTGACCTAATTTACAGGAAGAAAATCCTAAAACGGCCGCTAATACCCATATGATATATGTACTCTTTACCATTTTATTTTCTCCTTATCCGTTTAATCCTTTCGAGGGGGATCTTTTTCACATTCAGCTTTTTCACATTCATTTTTTTGTTTTACTTTATAAACCAGGACAAAAAAGAATGGGATCATAACAATACCAATAGTGATAGCAGCCAACATGCCGAAAAAGACACCTGTACCAATACTATGGCGGGAAGCAGAACCGGGTCCACTGGCTAACACCATTGGAAGCATGCCTAATACAAATGCTAAAGAAGTCATCAGGATCGGACGAAAACGTAAACGGGCAGCATGAATAGCGGCCTGTACCACATCCATTCCCTGGTCAACCTGTACTTTCGCAAACTCTACAATCAGGATCGCATTTTTGGCTGCCATACCGATTAGCGTCACTAAACTGATCTGAAAATAGACATCATTATATAAACCTGTTACCCAGATACCCAAATAGGCTCCTAAGGCTGCAATAGGTAGAGATAGAATAACGGAGATCGGGACAAGCCAGCTTTCATACTGAGCTGCCAGAAACAAAAAGACAAACAGGAAAACCAATGCCAGAACCATACTGGTCTGTCCGCCGGCCTTTTTTTCCTGATAGGAAAGTCCACTCCATTCCAGACCTATATTATCCGGCAGGCGTTCATCCACAATCTTTTGCATAGCTGCCATTGCCTCCCCGGAACTATAACCGGGTGCTGTCACTGCATTAATGGCTGCCGTAGAAAACATATTAAACCGTTTAATTGTACCAGGACCTGTCGTATAACTTACTGTTCCCAAAGAGGTCAGAGGAACCATCGCTCCATTCTGAGTACGCACAAAAAACAGACCGATATTATCACTCGTTGCACGGAAAGAAGCTTCCGCCTGAATATAGACTCTGTAAATACGGTTGAACATATTAAAGTCATTAATATAGGAAGATCCTAAATAGGCTTTCATAGTAGCAAAAATATCTGAAAGAGGTATGCCCAGAAATTTAGCCAGGTCACGGTCGACATCGAAATAGAGCTGGGGAATTTCCGGTTGTAGGGCAGACGACACACTACGAAGCTCCGGCACCAGGGAAGCATAGTAGAGGAAAGTATCAGTAGCAGCAACCAGATTGTCCCAACTCGCATCTCCCCTTGCTTCCAATTGCATTTCCAAACCTCCGCTTTCTCCTAAACCAGGAATTACAGGTGGTCTGTTTAAATGGACTTTAATCTCCGGATAATAATAAAACTCTTTCCGGGCTGCATCCATTACATCTGCTACACCCATACCGAAAGATTTTCTCTCTTTCCAGGGTTTCAGAATAACAGTCAACATCGCACGGCTCTGGGAAGATCCAACCCGGGAACTACTTCCTGTGACATTCTGGACATATTCCACAGCAGGTAAACTTTGCAAATAATCAATAGCCCGGTCTGTAACCTTACGGGTCCTTTCTAAAGTAGCACTTTCCGGCATTTCCAGTTCAATAGTAAAATATCCCTGATCTTCTTCCGGAATAAAGCTACCGGGAATAATACGATTTAATACAAATATAAAAATCAGTACCATGCCAAACCCGGCAATCAGTCGACGAGGATTGCCAATCGCCCGTTGCAGGATCTTTATATATTTCTTATTTCCTATATTTAACCAGATATTGATCTTCTGGAAAATAAAATGCTTTTTTCCTTCCTTATGTTTCAAAAGAATAGCACACATAGCGGGACTTAAAGTAAGTGCCACGACAGTAGATAACAAAACCGAAACCACTATGGTAACTGAAAACTGACGGTATAATAGTCCTGTAATACTACCTAAAAAGCTTACCGGAACAAAAACGGCTGCCAGAACCAAAGAGGTTGCAATCAAAGCACCGGTTAATTCCTGCATAGCTTTATGAGTAGCCTCACGGGCCGGAAGATTTTCCTGTTCCATAATACGTTCCACATTTTCTACCACTACAATCGCATCATCTACTACAATCCCAATGGCAAGAATAAGTCCTAACAGCGTAAGCATGTTCAGAGAAAATCCCATAATCAACATAAAGCCAAAAGTACCAATCAGGGAAATAGGAACAGCAATCGTTGGAATTAAAGCTACCCGCCAGTTCTGTAAAGAAAGGAACACGACTAAAATAACTAAGAAAAGAGCTTCCAATAAGGTTTTATAGACTTCATGGATGGACTGGGAAATATATTCAGTCATATCAAAAGGAAACATATATTCAAGTCCTTCCGGAAAGTTCCGGCTGATCTCTTTCATAGCCTCTTTCACATTCTCTGCCACCTCTAACGCATTGGCGCCCGGTAACATATAGATACCCAGAATTGCTGCATTCCGTCCGTTCAGGCCGCTCTCTGTTGCATAGGAAGAAGCTTCTAATGACACACGGGCCACATCACGCAGCCGGACAATAGAGCCATCCGGATTGGCACGAACTACAATTTCTTCAAATTCTTCCACAGAAGAAAGACGTCCGGGAGCTGTAATCGGTAAAGTAATATCTACATCGATGACAGGTTGTTTACCAATCTCTCCGGCAGCTGATTCCCGGTTTTGATCTTTCAGGGCATTTTGCAGATCCTGAACATTTAACCCCATATTAGCCATACGATCCGGATAGACCCAAATCTGCATCCCATAATAACGGCTACCGATATTGGAGACACGACCGACTCCCGGAATACGTCGAAGAACGTCCAGGACATTGATCGTTGCAAAGTTACTCAGATAGATTTCATCAAAACGGGGATCATCAGAAATTAAACTTAATGTCATTAACTGACTGGGAGCCTGTTTTTCAACAGTAATCCCATTCTGGATAACTTCAGCCGGTAAACGGGCTTCTGCCAGTTTTACCCGGTTCTGGATCTCCACCGCAGCCAGCTCAGGATCAGCTGACACATCAAAAGTTACACTTACTGTCAAACTTCCGGAATTAGAACTGTTACTCTGCATATAAAGCATACCCGGAGCACCATTTATCTCCTGTTCAATAGGAGTGGCAACAGCCTGGGAAATAGTAACAGCACTGGCTCCCGGATAGGAAGCACTGATACGGACTACCGGAGGTGTGATCTGTGGATATTGATCGATAGGTAAAAGTACCATACCAATCAGACCGATTAGTACTATAAGTATAGAAAGTACAGTAGAAAAAACCGGCCTGTCTATAAAAAAGCCGGATTTCATAATTTATTCTCCTCTCTTAAACGTTCAATAGCCTCTTCATCTGTAGTCTCAATGGCATGTACTTCTATTCCCGGAGTAAGTTTATGATAGCCTTCTACCACAACCCGTTCATTTTCTCCCAGGCCACGTTCAATGACTACATTGTTTCCTATTTCCGGACCAATCTGCACAAAACGTTTTTCTGTCATGTTATCCCGCCGGATCACATAAATAAAGGCTCCTCCTTTTTCTATGGAAAGAGCTTTACGGGGAATTACAATGGCCCGTTCCCTTACATCTAACAGGATTTTTACACGGGTAAATTGTCCCGGTAATAAGCGTTGATTCGGATTCGGTAATTCTGCCCGAACCCCAAATGTTCCGGTCTGGGGATCGACAGTTGGGTCAGCAAAATCTACCAGTCCTTTGATGGGATACTCTGAATTATCTGCCAGCGTAACAGTCACAGACGGCTGCCAGGAACGGGTAGAATCACGCTCACCTAACCGGACATTCCGCCTTTCAGCACGTAAATAATCCAAAGCGGTCATTTTAAAATCGACAAATACAGTATCTGTTTTTACGACAGCCGCCAATTTAGAGTTTTTACTGGGTCCAACCAGGGCACCGACATCTACAAATCGTTGGGTGATATACCCTGACAACGGAGAAGTAACAACCGTATAGCTCAGTTCCAATTCAGCCTGGTCCAGGTCTGCTTTACTCATGGCAATATTTGCTTCTGCATCTTCCAGGGCGGCAATAGCATTATCCAGGTCCACCTGACTGGCTGCATGTTGTTCATACAGAGGTCTGAGACGCTCTACATCCCGGCGGGCTTTCGAAGCCTGTGCTTCGTTCTTTTTTAATTGTGCTCTGGCTTTCTCTACTCTGGCTTTATATTGAGCCGAGTTAATAATAAAAAGAGGTGCATTCTGTTGAATTCGTTTTCCTTCTTCAAACAGCATAGCTTCTAAATAGCCTTCCACACGGGCATGTATCTCTACATTACGGGAAGCACGGATACGTCCTACATACTCTCCCTGAATCTGGACGTCTTCTTTGGTTGGTTTTTCTACTATTACCAAAGGTAACCAGGGTTGTTCCTTTTTACGGCATCCAATACCTAACAGCGTAAAAGCTAAAACAATAAGTAGAGGAGCTTTTCCTGTTAACCCTTTAACAATCTTCATATTTGTTTTTTTAATCACATTATCAATAAAAGATATCTTTAACTGAGATGTATTTACCGCATCAAAGCTATGGAATTTCAATAAATCGACAAAGAAATAAACTTTTTTTCAGTTTTATCTACAAAAAGATGTAACCCAAAAGTAATCTATTTACTTATGGAATACTTCCTATTATATGTAGAACTAACCTCTATAGGTATCTATTTTTCACCAGGGTTAACCACCGCCTCCACCTGATGGATTAATTTCACGGCAGCTTTTTTAGAAAAAGGTACACCT
>JAJQFE010000024.1 GCA_021201295.1 Tannerellaceae bacterium
AAAACATTCATATGATGTTCAATAAATCAACGGACATCATGCGGATAATCATATTAATAAAATCACCCTGTTTTGTATAAATCCGTCCAGATTTTATGGATTTTTCAATTTCATTTTACATTTATTAAAATATCCACACAAAGAAAAGAATAACTTTGTGAAGCATAATACCAGATAACATTATAAAATAACACATATATATTATTAGAAAATGGATACAAAAATTCAGGAACTGACTAACAAAATCTACCGTGAAGGTGTGGAAAAAGGGAACGAAGAAGCTATTCGAATTATAGCCGAAGCAAATACCCAAAAACAGACTATTGTAAGTGAAGCAGAAGCAGAAGCAAAACAGGTCCTTGCTGCTGCAGAAAAGCAGGCGGCAGACCTGAAGAAAAATGTGGAAGGCGAATTGAAGTTATTTGCAACCCAGGCTTTGGAAGCTTTGAAAAGTGAAGTAGCTAATCTTATTACAGGAGAGATTACTTCGTCTAATGTAAAAGCTGCAGTAGCAGATAAAGCATATATGCAGAAAGTCATTCTGGAGATGGCTAAAGAATGGGTAAAGAAAGAAGGCCTGACTATTCAGTCTGCTGACGCTGAAGAACTGACCAAATACTTTGAAGCGAATGCAAAAGATCTTCTGAATAAAGGTGTTAAAATTGAAAAGGTAAATGGCAAAACTACCTCTTTTACTATTATCCCTGCAGATGGTTCTTATAAAGTAAGTTTTGGAGACGAAGAATTTATGGCGTTCTTTACAGAATTCCTGCGTCCACAACTGGTAGAAATGCTATTCTGATTATGAGTAAGTATTATTATCTGGTTGCCGGACTTCCTAATATTGCATTGGATGATAGCAAACTCACCTATACCATTACGGATTTTAGGAGGGAACTGGATGGTGTATTATCTGCTGAGGACAAAAGACTGATTGACCTGTTTTTTCTTAAATTTGATAATCAAAATCTCCTGACTCAACTGGCATGGCCGGACCGTGAGGGGGATATGAGAGGTAGTATTACAAATGAGGAGTTACAGGATCTGATTAAAATAGTCCGGGAAGATGACACCCTTCCTGCTAATTTACTTATACCGCCTTATTTTGTAGATTTCCTCAGGCTTTATTCCGGTTCGGACAATCAGGAGGAAACCCTCTCTACTATTTCATGGGAAGATCGTCTGGCAACTTTGTATTACGCATATGCCATGAAAAATAGTAATGAGTTTGTGGCATCCTGGTTTGAATTCAATCTGAATATTAATAATATTCTTACGGCTTATACCTGTAGGAAATATGGATTGGATAAAGCGGATTATATTATTGGGGATAATGAGATTGCAGAGGCAATACGGACTTCGAATGCCCGTGATTTCGGTTTAGGAGATACACTGGACTATTTACCGGCCCTTCAACGGATTGCAGAAGAATCTAACCTGATGGTCAGAGAAAAAAAGATAGATCTTTTGAAATGGGAATGGTTGGAAGAAAATACTTTTTTCAAACCCTTTGATATCGAAAGTGTTTTTGCCTATCTGCTTAAATTAGAAATGATAGAACGCTGGCTCACCCTGGATAGCACAACCGGTGAGGAGACATTCCGGAGGATTGTCGGTACCATGAAAAAGGGCAGTCAGAACATACTGGAAGAATTTAAAAGAAACAATAATAAATAATTTATGGCTACAAAAGGATTTGTAAAAGGGATCGTGTCCAATCTGGTGACCGTGGAAGTCGATGGATCGGTTTCTCAGAGTGAAATTTGTTACATATCCGTAGGAGGTGTAAAGCTGATGGCGGAGGTAATCAAAGTAATAGGAAAGGAAGCCTTTGTACAGGTATTCGAAAGTACTCGCGGGATGCGAGTGGGTGACGAAGCCGAATTTGTCGGCCACATGCTTGAAGTAACCTTAGGTCCGGGTATGTTGTCCCGTAACTATGACGGACTACAGAATGACCTGGATAAAATGGATGGAATTTTCCTGAAACGGGGGGATTATACCTATGCGCTGAATGATGAAAAACTATGGGATTTTAAACCGATCACAACACCCGGTGATAAAGTGATTGCCGGAGATTGGTTGGGTGAGGTAGACGAAAATTATCAGCCGCATAAGATCATGGTACCTTTTGTGCTGGAAGGAACCTATACCGTGAAAAGTGTTGCGGAAGCCGGAACCTATACTGTGAACCAGACTGTAGCTGTAATTACAGATGAAAATGGTAAGGATATTGACGTAAATATGATACAAAAGTGGCCGGTTAAAAAAGCGGTTACCTGTTATAAAGAAAAACCACGTCCTTATAAATTACTGGAAACGGGTGTGCGTACTATTGATACGATTAATCCGATTGTGGAAGGTGGTACCGGATTTATTCCCGGACCGTTCGGTACGGGTAAGACCGTATTGCAGCATGCTATTTCTAAACAGGCTGAAGCAGATATTGTAATTATTGCAGCTTGTGGTGAACGTGCGAATGAAGTTGTGGAAGTTTTTACTGAATTTCCTGAACTGATTGATCCACACACCGGACGTAAATTGATGGAGCGTACGATCATTATTGCCAATACGTCCAATATGCCGGTAGCAGCCCGTGAGGCTTCTGTATATACAGCAATGACTATTGCTGAGTATTACCGTACTATGGGGTTGAAAGTATTGCTTATGGCTGACTCTACTTCCCGTTGGGCGCAGGCCCTTCGTGAGATGTCCAACCGTCTGGAAGAACTTCCCGGTCCGGATGCTTTCCCCATGGACCTGTCGGCGATCGTTGCTAACTTTTATGCGCGTGCAGGGTTTGTTCACTTGAATAATGGAGCTACGGGTTCTGTAACGTTTATTGGTACGGTATCTCCGGCGGGTGGCAACCTGAAAGAGCCTGTAACGGAAAATACCAAGAAAGTAGCGCGTTGTTTTTATGCCTTGGAGCAGGAACGTGCAGACCGAAAGAGATACCCGGCGGTTAATCCGATCGATAGTTATTCCAAATATCTTGAATATCCTGAGTTTCAGGAATATATTGCAGATCATATTTCACCTGCATGGGTAGAGAAAGTAGAAGAGGTAAAAACCCGTATGTTACGTGGTAAAGAAATCGCAGAACAAATCAACATTCTTGGGGATGATGGTGTACCTGTAGAATACCATGTTACTTTCTGGAAATCAGAATTAATAGACTTTGTCATCCTGCAGCAGGATGCCTTTGATGAGATTGATGCGGTAACGCCGTTAAACCGTCAGGAGTTTATGCTGGACCGGATTGTAAATATATGCCGGGCGGAATTCAGGTTTGATACTTTCCAGGAAGTAATGGATTATTTCAAGAATATCATCAATGTATTTAAGCAGATGAACTATTCTGTATATGAAAGTGAGCAGTTTAAGAACTTTAATGATCAACTGGACGCTCTGCTGGCAGAACGTATGGAAAAATAAGCAGGTATATGGCAACAAAAGTATTTCAGAAAATATATATGAAGATTACCCAGATCACAAAAGCTACCTGTTCACTGAAAGCAACAGGAGTTGGGTATGATGAGCTGGCATCTGTGGATGGTAAACTGGCTCAGGTAGTAAAGATTATTGGTGATGAAGTTACTCTACAGGTATTTTCAGGAACAGGAGGGATCCGTACCAATGCAGAAGTAGTGTTCATGGGTAAGGCTCCTACTCTGAAAGTAGGGGAGCAGTTAGCCGGACGTTTCTTCAATGCGTATGGTGATCCGATTGACGGAGGACCTGCACCGGAAGGTAAGGAAGTGGAGATTGGTGGTCCTTCGGTAAACCCGGTTCGCCGTAAACAGCCTTCTGAGTTAATCGCCACTGGTATTGCAGGTATTGACCTGAACAATACGCTGGTAACAGGACAAAAGATCCCATTCTTTGCGGACCCGGATCAACCTTTCAACCAGGTAATGGCTTTAGTGGCTTTACGTGCCCAGTCGGACAAGATTATTTTAGGAGGGATGGGGATGACCAATGATGATTACCTGTTCTTTAAAAATACATTTAGTAATGCCGGAGCTCTGGACCGTATTGTCAGTTTTATCAATACTACGGAAGACCCGTCAGTAGAACGAATCCTTATTCCGGATATGGCACTTACGGCAGCAGAGTATTTTGCTGTAGAAAAGAATGAAAAAGTACTGGTTCTTTTGACTGATATGACTAACTATGCGGATGCATTAGCAATCGTGTCTAACCGTATGGACCAGATTCCATCCAAAGATTCTATGCCGGGTTCCCTTTATTCGGATTTAGCTAAGATTTATGAAAAAGCCGTACAGTTCCCGGCTGGTGGTTCGATTACTATTATTGCGGTGACAACTTTGTCCGGTGGAGATATTACTCATGCGGTACCGGATAATACCGGATATATTACGGAAGGACAGTTGTATCTGCGTCGTGATAGTGATGTGGGTAAAGTAATTGTTGACCCATTCCGTAGTTTGTCCCGTCTGAAACAGTTAGTGACCGGTAAGAAAACCCGTGAAGATCATCCACAGGTGATGAATGCCACTGTTCGGTTGTATGCAGATGCCGCCAATGCAAAGACTAAGCTGGAAAACGGGTTTGACCTAACGGATTATGATAACCGTACGTTATCGTTTGCCAAAGATTACTCTGAGAAGTTACTGGCCATTGACGTAAACCTGGATACTACAGAAATGTTGGATGTGGCCTGGGGATTGTTTGGAGAATATTTCAAACCGGCAGAGGTAAATATCAAACAGGAATTGGTGGATAAATACTGGAAAGCTTAATCAATTAAAAAAGATGGCAATAAAGTTTCAATATAATAAAACATCACTTCAGCAACTGGAAAAGCAACTGAAGATGCGTGTGCGTTCCCTGCCTACTATTAAAAGTAAGGAGAGTGCATTGCGTATGGAGGTGAAGCGGACGAAAGATGAAGTGAACAGATTGGAACTTCAGCTGGAAAAAGAAATTCAGAGTTATGAAAATATGGTAGCTTTGTGGAATGAGTTTACACCGGATCTGATTGCAGTGAAGGATGTTTCTCTTTCGACAAAGAAAATTGCCGGAGTATTAACTCCTATTTTAGATGATATTCAATTTGAAGTAGGAAAATACAGTTTATTCAATGCCCCTGCCTGGTTTCCGGATGGGATAGAGTTATTGAAGAAACTGGCACATACTGGTATTGAAGCTGAGTTTACAAGTCTCAAGCTGGAGTTATTGGAACATGCCCGGAAAAAGACTACTCAAAAGGTGAATCTGTTTGAGAAAGTACAGATTCCGGGATATAGTGATGCGATCCGTAAAGTAAAACGGTTTATGGAAGATGAAGAAAGTCTTTCTAAATCTTCACAAAAGATCATGCGGGCAAATCAGGAAAAACGCAAAAAGAAAGAGGAGGCTGAATCATGATTTCAACTATGAATAAATATGCCTTTATGGTATATCATAAAGACTATGAAAGCTTTTTAGCTCAATTGCGTGGTCTGGGGGTTGTACATGTTCAGGAAGTACGGTCCACCTCTGAAAATATGGATCTTCAGTTACTTTTGACTCAACGGAAACGGGTTGATCTGATCCTCCGTGATTTTAATAAACTGAATGATAAGAAGGAAAAACCGGAATTACTACCTGCACGTTCAATCACGAAGGAAGAAGGGTTAGCGTTACTGAAAACAATTGAAGAACTTCAGGAAAGAAAGCAACAATTAACCTCTGCGCAGGCTGCTTTGGAAAAAGAGATTGACTATATGAAGATATGGGGTAATTTCTCTTATTCCGATTTGAACCGCCTGAAGAAAGCCGGTTATAAAGTTACTTTTTTCAGTACTCCGTCTTCCCGTTTTGAACCGGAATGGATTGATGAATATAATGTTATAGAAATCAATAACATTCAGTCTGTCTCTTATTTTATTACGATCACTCCTAAAGATGTGGTGATCGATATAGATGCAGAGCGTCCCAAGATGCCGGATATGGGCCTTTCTGAACTGGAAGCTAATAATCAGCAGGTCAGAAGCCAGATTGAACTTATCAATCGGGAATTAGATGAACGTGCTGTGAATGACTATAATGTATTAGTAGAGCTGGATAAGCTATTGCAGGATGAATATAATCTTTCAAATGTAAAAATCCAGACAGATGCTCAGGCTGATGATAAATTAATGGTTCTGGAAGGATGGGTTCCTGTGGATACGGCTCCGGCTATGGAAATTGCCCTGGAGCAGGATGGATATTATTACCAGCCGTTACCTATAGAAGAAGGAGATAAGGTGCCTATTAAGCTGAAGAACAATAAATTTACTAAATTGTATGAGCCGATTACTAAAATGTTCGCTCTGCCGAAGTATACTGAGTTTGATCCTACACCATTTTTTGCCCCTTTCTTTATGCTCTTTTTCGGGCTTTGTTTTGGTGACGGTGGCTATGGATTAATCATGTTCCTGGTGTGTACCTATTTTAAAACAAAGGTGAAACCTAATTATAAGCCTTATCTGACTTTATTCCAGTTCTTTGGAGTATCCGCTGTTTTTGTGGGTATCCTGACGGGTTCCTTCTTTGGAGTATCCCTGATAGAAGTACCGGCTTTTGAATCGATTAAGGATTATTTCCTGTCAACGGATAATTTGATGACACTTTCTATTATTCTGGGACTTGTACAGATTGTTTTTGGTAAGATAGTCGCTGCATTCCAGACAAAGGCACAACGTGGAGTAAAACATAGTGTTGCCTCTTTTGCCTGGGTATTTGTAATTGTGGCTCTTTTATGTGCTTTTGGTTTACCTATCCTCGATATTCATTTATCTGAGACAATAATAACTATATTCTATGGAATAGCTATTATAGGATTACTGGTAGCTCTCCTTTACAATTCTCCGGGAAAGAATGTGTTTGTCAATGTAGGTTCCGGATTGTGGACTACCTATAATACTGCTTCCGGTTTGTTAGGAGATACGCTTTCTTATATTCGCTTATTTGCGATCGGATTGACCGGTGCTATCCTGGGAGGTGTGTTTAATTCACTGGCTATCGATATGACAGAAGGATTAGCTTTTATTCCACGTGCAATTTTTATGATATTGATCCTTGTATTCGGGCATTCTCTTAATTTTGCTCTTTGTACAATCAGTGCACTGGTGCATCCTCTTCGTCTTACTTTTGTGGAATATTATAAAAATGCAGAATTCCAGGGAGGAGGTAAGGAATATACTCCTTTCAAAAAAGTATAATATTTAATCAGTTAGAAAATCAATAAAAAATAATTTAAAAAAATCAGTTATTATGGAACCAATTTTATTAGCCTATTTAGGTGTTGCGTTAATGGTAGGACTAACCGGTATCGGAAGTAGTTACGGTGTAACGATTTGTGGTAATGCTGCAGTAGGAGCTATGAAAAAGAATCCGGATGCATTAGGTACTTACATTGCTTTGAGTGCGCTGCCCAGTTCACAGGGACTTTACGGTTTTGTTGGCTACTTTATGTTACAATCTTATCTGGTAAGTTCTATTTCCATGTTGAATGCTGCTGCTGTATTCGGAGCAGGTTTAGGATTAGGTCTGGTCGGTTTATTTTCTTCTATCCGCCAGGCGCAGGTTTGTGCAAATGGTATTGCCGGTGTTGCTGCCGGAAAAGACGTATTCGGTGCTACTATGGTATTAGCTGTATTCCCGGAATTGTATGCAATTCTTGCTTTACTGGTGTTGATCCTGATTGGTGGAACATTAGGATAAATCTTATAAATATATTTAATGGAAAAGGACTATCCCCAAAGATAGTCCTTTTTTATGTTTGTATAGAACTTATATACTATCTAACTAAGTATTTTAGTTTTTTAACTATAAGTCTTAGTTTTAAAACTAAATTATTTAGTTTATTTGTGATATAAAATACAAAGATCATGAAACAGCTTACTCTGAAAGAAGAAGAAATTATGGGTTGGTTCTGGAAACAAGGACCATTATTTGTAAAGGAATTATTAGAATATTATGAAGTACCTAAACCCCATTTTAATACCTTGTCTACTATTGTACGTGGATTGGAGGAGAAAGGCTTTTTGGCGCATAAAGTTTATGGGAATACTTATCAGTATCGTGCAACTGTGACAGAAGAAACATATCGTAACCAAACGCTGAAAGGAGTAATTTCCAAATATTTCAATAATTCTTACCTGGGAGTTGTTTCTTCATTAATCCGGGAAGAAAACCTTTTAGTGGATGATTTGAGAAAACTAATCGATGAAGTGGAACAGGTCAATAAGAAATAATATCTATGGACATTTTTTGTTTATATCCTTAAATCAACAGCCTGTTTGGCTTCTTTTTATCTGTTTTACCGGTTGCTCCTAAGCCAGGACACTTTCCACCGTTTTAATCGTCTGGCTTTGGTCAGTGTAATTCTTTTTCGCTTCTTTTACCTTTTATGAAATTACAGCTTTTTCAGGCAGAAGCTGCAGAGCGATCCGTGTTAAGTCCGGACCGATTAGTATGGTTAGCGCATTATGCTACGGAAAGAACCGTACCGGAACGATCGGTAGGAATTCAGAGTTTAGTGGTTTTATACCTCTCCGGAATAATCTTTTTTATAATACGACTGATATATTCAGTTCTGCAGATCTTTTTTATGATCAGACGGGAGGAAAAATATTTGCAGGAAGATGGTAGTGTCTTAATTATTACTAAAAGAAATATATCCCCTTTTAGTTGGATGAAATATATAATTATTTCGGAAAGTGACTGGCGGGAAAGTGGAAAAGAAATAGTGGCACATGAACAGGGCCATATTCAGGCAGGACATTTTTTGGATATTTTATTAGTTGGAATTACTCTTATTTTTCATTGGTTTAATCCGGCGGTGTGGTTCTTAAAACAGGAATTACAAAATCTACATGAATATGAAGCAGATGAACATGTATTAAGCCAAGGTATCGATGCAAAAAATATCAACTATTATTAATTAAAAAAGCTGTTGGTTCACAGCGCTTCACTTCTATGGCCAACAGCTTTAGTCACAGTAAACTTAAAAAACGAATTACTATGATGTTAAAAAGTAAATCTAGTCCCTGGGCACGTGTAAAGTATGTGTATATACTTCCTTTAGCCGCTGTTATGGTAACAGCTTTTGCCCATCCGGAAATTTCTTATGAATTAGAAAAAATTTCTGTAGTCAAAATTAGTGAAATAAAACCTGTTAAGAAAATTATTTCACCGGAAACCACTCGTTTTACAAACGTTCAGGAAGTTTTTGATACCGGTAAAAAAGATGTTTTATATATGGTAGATGACCGGGAGGTGACAGCAGAAGACATGAAACGTCTTCCGATGTCTTCCATTGAAGTGGTAAGTGTACATATGCAGGCAGGGACTACCAGAGCAAATCAGGAAAAAGGGGGTACTGTTAGGGTAACTACTTATCAGGAAAAGCCGGTACAAAAATCCCGGGTTCAGGTAGTTCCTGAGTTGGATCTATCCAAAGTAATGGACCTATTGGATAACTTGGATCTGGAGAATCTTCTTATTGACATACATATTGACCATGAGAAAATTACTGAAGCACTGGCTGAAATGCAGATAGATATGAGAATAGAAGAAGCTTTAAATCAGATTAACCTGCAGGAATTAGCTGACTTATCATTCAATCAGAAAGAATTAGAGTCTATAATTCAAACAAAACTGGGAGACCTGGAAGAAAAACTGAAAGGCCTTGAACAAATAAAAATTAATACAGAGATCTTTGATTTGGAGACTAAATGTCTGATTCTGATCGATGGTAGAGAAGTTTCACAAAAAGAGATGGAGCGTCTGGATCCGGAAACATTTGAAAGTGTCCACATATATAAAGAGGAAGAAGCTGTAAAAAGATATGGAGAAAAAGGTCGGAAAGGGGTAATGGATATAAAAACCAAGGGATGAAGGAAAAAATATCCTGTTTTTCCGTTTCCTGACCTATATATATACCGATAAAAGGGTACTCTGACATTTTACCCTTAAGGATGCTATCAGAAGAGAATAATCCGATACTTGTGCTGATGGAATAAATAGCGATAGGTATATGAAAAACCTCCGGTAAAATTTCTGTTTTGCCGGAGGTTTTTAGTAGGATAGAAAATCCATTTTACTGGATGCCTCTTTCCCTTAATTTTAATTGCCAGTTCCAGGCAGTCACCAATGTATCTTCTACAGATTCTTTTGCTGTCCAGCCTAATACCTTATTTGCATGTTCCGGATTAGCCCACACTTTTTCAATATCGCCTTCCCGTCGGCCTACAATTTTATAAGGAACTTTGACTCTTGTTCCTTTTTCAAATGCTCCGATTAATTCTAAAACAGATACACCACGTCCGGTACCCAGGTTAAATATTTCCAGTTTTTCCTCTGTTTGATTATTTAACATACGGTCCATGGCTATTACGTGTGCTTTTGCCAAATCTACTACATTAATATAGTCACGGATACATGAACCATCAGGTGTATCATAGTCGTCGCCAAACACACTTAATTCAGGCCGAATTCCCATAGCTGTCTGAGTGAGGAAGGGCACCAGATTCTGGGGAACACCATTGGGTAATTCACCAATCTCTGCACTGGGATGTGCTCCAATAGGATTGAAATAACGCAAAATAATACTTTTGAAAGGAGCACCTGCGTAAATTGTATCACGTATGATTTCTTCGTTGATCTGTTTCGTATTTCCATAGGGAGAAAGAGCCAGTTTGACAGGGGCATCCTCTGTAACAGGCAGAATATCCGGTTGACCATACACCGTACAGGAAGAGGAGAATACAATTCCTTCTATACCAGCTTCCGGCATTAATTCCAATAAGTTCAGTAGGGTGACGATATTATTTCTATAATATTGTAACGGGATTTTTACGGATTCACCTACAGCCTTACTGGCAGCAAAATGGATAATGCCTTTAATTCCCGGATTTGCTTCCAGTAGTTTTTTCAATCCTGTTTTATCATTGCAATCCAATTCTGCGAATACCGGACGGATACCGGAGATCTTTTCAATTCCATCCAGCACTTCAGTATTTGAGTTAGATAAATTATCAACAATAACTACGTCGTAACCGGCGTTTTGTAATTCTACTACCGTATGAGAACCAATGTAACCGGTTCCTCCTGTGACCAATATCTTTTTTTTCATATGAGTATATATTTAGATTGTATGTTAGACAATACCTGAGAATCCCATAAATGCCATAGCTAATAAACCTGCAGTAATCAAAGCAATAGGAGTTCCTCTCATACTGTCCGGAATCTTTGTCATAGCCAATTGCTCCCGGATGCCGGCAAAGATGATCAAAGCCAGCGCAAAACCAATGGCTGTGGAGACTGCAAAAACAATTGTTTCTAATAAATTATATTCTTTCTGTATCACTAAGATAGCCACCCCTAAAATACAACAATTAGTGGTGATTAATGGCAGAAATACTCCCAGGGCCTGATACAGAGCAGGAGAAACCTTTTTCAGGACAATTTCCACCATCTGAACCAAAGAGGCAATAACCAGGATAAAACAGATGGTCTGCATGAAGCCTAACCCGAAAGAATCCAGGATATATTTATGGATCAGGAAAGTCACGATCGTAGCAATGGTGAGAACAAAAGTCACGGCTGCACTCATTCCCAGAGCTGTATCTACTTTTTTGGATACCCCCAGGAATGGGCAGATTCCTAAAAATTGTGCCAATACAATATTGTTTACGAAAACAGCGGCAATAAATATCAATATATATTCCATAATTTATCAGGCTTTACGAAGTTTGTCCACGATTGCAATTAAATATCCCAGGGCAATGAATGCTCCGGGAGCCAAAACAAAGATCAGTGATCCGAATTTTTCCGGAAAGAGATGGAGTCCGAATAATTTTCCGGTTCCGAACAGTTCACGTGTAGCACCTAATAACGTCAGGGCGAAGGTAAATCCAAGCCCAATTCCTAATCCATCCGAAGCAGACGGTATTAATTTGTTTTTAGCAGCAAAAGCTTCCGCACGCCCTAATACGATACAGTTTACCACGATCAGAGGAATAAATAGACCTAAACTTGCATATAAAGAAGGAATGAAAGCTTCCATACACATTTGGACAACGGTCACAAAGGTCGCTATTACCACAATATAAGCCGGAATCCGTACCTGATCTGGGATCAGGTTTTTAATACTGGAAACGGCCATATTGGAACACAGTAACACGAACGTGGTCGCTAAACCCATACCCATACCATTGACTGCAGAAGAGGTAGTTCCTAAAGCCGGACACATACCTAACAGTAAAACAAAAACCGGGTTTTCTTTAAGTATCCCGTTTGAAAATATCTTTACATTACTCATATAAACCTCCTTTTCTATTTAATAGGATCCGGTAGCTCCGGTACTTCCATCTGTTCCTTTATATGCACTATATGCCCGGTTGATCGCATTCAGGAATGCCCGGCTGGTGATGGTGGATGCGGTGATCGCATCTATTTCCCCACCATCTTTAGAGACAGTGAGGTTTCCATCTGCCAGGGAACGGCCGATAACACTCTGGTTATTTTTATCTGTTCGGAACCATTCCTCCATTTTAGAACCTAATCCCGGTGTCTCTGCATGTTCCAGAATGGAATAATTAATCAGGGTACCATCAGGAGCAAATCCTACGATTACTTTGATCTCTCCGCTAAACCCATTTTTGGTGTTACTTTCTACAGCTACTCCTACGGTTTCACCATCCTTTATGGCCGGATAGATCAGTAGGGAATCTCCGTCGGAAGTCACACTTTTATATACATCCGCAGTCGGGTCATTATCAAAATCAGGAGTGACCTGTGTGATTGCTCTTTGTAAAGCCGCAGCTTTTGCCTCAGTAATCGGACCGGAAGTATACATATTGACTCCTGCTAATATGGCTCCCGCTGAGATACAGATCACAGTCAGGGATAGTAACATATTGGGTAAGGTGGATTTCAGTTTTGCCATATTTATTTTCCTCCAAAATGTTTAGGTTTGATATAGCTGTTGATCAGTGGAGTAAAGGCATTCATGATCAGGATTGCAAATGACATTCCTTCCGGATAGGATCCGAACAGACGGATCACACTGGTAAGTAATCCTATGCCTACTCCATATAGTAACATACCCTTTTTAGTTAATGGAGACGTAACATAATCTGTTGCCATAAAAATAGCTCCTAACAGTAACCCTCCTGACAAAAGATGTACCAGAGGATTGGCATAACTATACGGATCTACCGCATACATAATACCGGTAAAGACTACAACAGTGCCGATTACTGAAACCGGGATGTGCCAGCTGATGATCCGGCGGACTAACATATAGATCAGTCCTAATATAAGGGCTATGGCTCCTACTTCTCCAAAACTACCTCCCATATTGCCTAATAACATATCCGTATAGGTTGGAAATTCATGGCTTCCTCCTTTGATAAGGGATAGCACAGTGGCACCGGTTTCCGCGTCTGTATAAGTCAGCGGAAAATTACCCGGAACCGGCCAGGTAGTCATTTGTGTAGGAAATGAGATCAATAGAAAAACACGTCCCACCAGTGCCGGATTGAATATATTATTTCCTAAACCTCCAAAAGACATTTTTCCGATCCCGATAGCCGCTAATGCTCCGATCAGAATGATCCATATTGGAAGGTTAGAAGGTAAATTGAAGGCTAATAACAAACCGGTAAGGATAGCGGATCCGTCCCAGAGGGTAGGTTCCTGCCTGAACAAAAACTTCTGGATCAGATATTCAAAACCTACACAGGCTATTACAGAGACGGCAGTAACTACCAGCGCACCTATACCAAAGTAATAAAGTGAAACCAGAAAAGCAGGTATCAGGGCAATGATTACCCCATACATATTTTTACTTATACTATCTCCTCCATGGATATGCGGAGAAGGTGATACGATTAGATTGTTTTCCATGCGATGCTCTAATTATGACTTTCTGGCACGTTGGATGCCGATTACTTTACCTTTTCCTAAACGAATAAAATCCAGTAGGGTACGATTGGAGGGACAGGTATAGCTACATGATCCGCATTCAATACAGTCTACAATATTATTATTCTCTGCTACGGGCCAGTCCCCAAGTTCCGTCAGGCTCATCAGGAAAGTAGGATTTAGTCCCATAGGACAAACATTTACACATTTTCCGCAACGTATACATGGATACATGGGTTTACGGACAGATTCTGCTTTTGTAAGGATCAGGACTCCGGAACTCCCTTTTGTCACCGGAACTTCTTCGCTGATTAATGCTTTGCCCATCATGGGACCGCCGCCGATAATCTTTCCGGTATTTTCCGGTAAGCCTCCGGCTGCTTCAATCAGATGGCTGATCGGCGTTCCGATACGGGCCAAGAAGTTAGAAGGAGAGGAGACGGCTTTTCCGGTCACTGTCACTACCCGTTCAATCAGCGGTTTATTTTTCTGGACTGCTTCGTAGACAGCATATGCCGTGCCTACATTCTGAACAACCGCACCTACGGAAATGGGTAAGGCTCCGCTTTTTACCTGGCGGCGAATTACAGCATCAATCAATTGTTTTTCTCCTCCCTGTGGATATTGTACTTTTAAGGGCATAATCTCTATTCCCTGATACTGTTTAGCCAGTTGCCGGAAATGGGAGATAGCATCCTTTTTATTATTTTCTATTCCGATTACCGCTCTGGAAACACAGATTGCTTTCATCAGCAGCACAACTCCAGTCAGGATTTGTCCCCCCTTTTCCATCATCAGGGAATGGTCCGATGTCAGGTAAGGTTCACATTCCACTGCATTAATGATCAGTATCTCAGCTTTGTTCCCCGGAGGAGGAGTTAGTTTTACCTGTATGGGAAAAGTGGCACCTCCCAGACCTACAATACCGGCCTCACTGATTCTGGCAATGATCTCTTTATCAGATAGAGCACAATCTTTAATATAGTCTTCACTCCGGTCGATAGCATCCTCCCATTCGTCTCCTTCTACATCTATGTAGACCGCCGGCCGTTTGAAGCTACTTGCATCCAGGGCATTATCTATTTTATTTACTTTCCCGGAAACGGAAGAATGAATATTTGCTGATACAAACCCTCCGGCTTTGGCAAGGAGGGTTCCAGTTTTGACTAAGTCTCCTTTTTTAACAACAGGTACAGCAGGCGCACCGATGTGCTGATTCAAAGGAATAATGACCTGCTTCGGCAAAGTCAGAGGTGTAATTTTTTTTCCCGCAGATAATTTATTTTCAGGGGGATGTATACCGCCGATACGAAATGTCCTTAGCATACTATCTGATTTAATTTGAATTGATTTCTTCTGTTACTTCTACGACAGGCTTTTCTTTCTTGGGAGGAAAGTTGACCTCGTGGATAGCTCCTGTCGGGCATACACCTACACATTTACGGCATAGCCGGCATTTTACCGGGTCAATATAAGCCAGGTTACTTTCCAGCGTAATGGCTTCAAACGGACATTCTTTTACACATTTTCCGCAACCGATACATGCATTACTACAGGCTTTTCTGGCCACTCCTCCTTTATCTTTATTCATACAGGAAACATATACCCGTCTTCCTTTAGGCCCCTTTTTCCGGAGTTCAATCAGGATTTTGGGACAGGCTTTTGTACAGGCTCCACAGGCAGTACATTTTTCTTCCGAAACTTCCGGCAGATTTGTTTCCGGATTTATATGGATGGCATCAAAGCTACAAACATTTACACAATCGCCGAATCCAAAACATCCATACGCACATCCTGTTTCTCCGCCATACAGGAAAGCAGCTACTGCACAGTTTTTTGCTCCATCATACCGGTTGGTACGGGGTCGGGCCTGACAGGTCCCGTTACAACGGACCACTGCAATAGTCAGTTCGGCACTTCCGGCTTCTTTCCCTAAAATAGAAGCAACCTGGTCCATCACTTTCACACCACCTACGGGACAGAAAAGACCATCCAGTGTGTCTGCATTTACGCAGGCAGCACCGAATGCAGAACAACCCGGAAAACCACAACCACCGCAATTAACGCCGGGCAGAACAACCTGCACATCCGCTATCCGGGGATCTTCATAGACTTCAAATTTTTTGGATGCTGCATATAGAAATAGGGCACCAATAGCACCAATACCTCCCAATGAAACAATTGCGAATAGCATCATGGTATAATCTTAATTTAGTTTCTTTAGGGTAAAAACGAATTTTTTCTTCAGTTGGTTGCGAAGGAGATAAAGTACACCATAGTAAGGGATCAGGCAAGATAAGCCAATCAGGCCGCTGACACTTTCATCCCAGTTCATCTGTATCCCACATGCGATTAATGCTATTACAAAAAGTAAAGGAAGAACAAACGCAATGAACACCGCCTGTAAACCCATGAAACTTTTTCCACAGATCATTACCTCTTCATGTAGATGATAAAGCCCGGTATGATCGGGAACTTCTATGAGTTTGTCTTTTTGTTCGGAAGCAGAGCACATGTGTTTGGCATGGCAACCGGAACAGGCAGATTGTTGAGTGATCCTGACAAAAACAGAATGACTATCTATTTTTTCTACTACCCCGGTATGATTGATACTTCCCTCCATATTTGTAATCTCAACATAGCAAAACCAAGGCAAAAGTACATATTATTTGGTAATAATGTCAAGATTCTGGTAGAATATTTAGGAAATAATTTAGTCTTTCTTACAATTTGTAATTAAAACCAAAGCTCAGCAGTTCATTTACCTGAAAATAGCTTTTGTCGGGATCTTCACGTTCTACTCCGTCGTCAAAGCGAAGGTGGCAGTAAATGCGGGTAGAAAAGAAACGGCTGACAGCTAAAATAAGGGTGTTTTCAAATTCTCCAATCACCTTGTCATATGTAGTAAAATAATAGACACGGGATTGCCAGCTAACGTTTTTTGAAATATTGAATGTCAGGTCGGCACGGATGGAAGAACCTAACTGGCTTAAATAATTATTGAATAAAGGTTCTTCTTCCGTCCAGCCTTCTTTTTTTTCAAAACCATGACGTCCCAGATCAATATCTTTCCTGCGGCTATACATATAGGTATATGTAAAAGGAGCCAGGTTCACAGAAAGCTGCAACTTTTTATTTTTATCGGGAAATTCTTTATTCAGGTCATATTTCATACCGACCCCGAAGATAATAGTATAAGGAGCCAGGAAAGCTGCCTGCATATTATCCGTATTCTCCTCAAAAGTCTTAAAAAGCTGAGTTTTAAATTCTGCATCTAATGTATAATACCATTTATTGAATGCCATGTAACCGAAATTACTGTGAACACGGAATACATCTTCTCCTACCTGGTATCTGTGGAGTGTATCCTTTTGGGAATTATAGATACTAGCCTTACTTTCCAGTTCATTTGTAAACTGAATTTTATTTTTATTATAATCATATTTCAAATAATTTTTTGCAAACAGGTTCAGGTTACTGCTTCCCCCCTGATGCCAGTTTTCAGAAACATGGTTTTGCGAGAACTGGATCGCACTTTCAAAGTGGGATTGCCAGTATTGCCTGTTCGGGATGAATTTACTGGGAGGAGCGACATCCTCGAAATTAGGGTCAGCAGCTATCCGGATAGGGAGATTTTCGTAGACATTCTTTCTAATGATATCTGTTGGTATGGCATCTAAAACCAGGTCTCTTTCCGAATAACGGAACAGTTCCGGATGATTTAGTTCCAGATGCCGGTAAGCCAGTTTTTCCAGTTCCCTTTCCCGTTTGAAATTCCGGAACAGCGTAGTATCTGGTTCATAATAATCTGGAATAAGTTTTTTATCTAATCCGAAATTAGGATCATACAACACAAAATCATATGGGTATTCTTCTTCCCAGAATAAAGGAGGAAGATAGATTGGGTTTACAATAATGGTATCTTTAAATGTAACAGAAGGGTGAAACACGTAATGAGGATCCCGTTTAAGATGAGCCCAGAAAAGTGCTTTGGGGGATAGTTCCGGTTTAACCTTTTCCCCTTTTTGCTGTACTTCGGAACCTATTTGTCTGGAGTAAGTTTTATTTTGTTTTTTAAATTGTTTTCTGATATCTGTAACTGCACGAAGTTCATCTTCTCCGATGGAAGAAGAAATAGTATCTGTTGTTATATCCAAATCCTTTGCTTCAGAACCAGTAGTTGAATTTTGAGCAGATAGACAGACGATTGAGAACAACAACATACATCCGATAAGTAGGCTCAGTTTTTTTGTTATCATAATTTCGGGCCGTTGTTAGGTTGATTGTAATTATAGATCTTTTGCAAAACTACTTAAAAAGTATAAGATTTACTAACCTTTTTACATTTTATAACATTCTTATTAATTAAATAGAAAAGTGTGAAAAATTAATTATTCTAAGGATATTTTGAAGAAAGAAAAGAGATATGAAAAAGGAGAAATAGTTCTGTAAAATGTTTATTACTTTTGTTTCCTAAAAAAAAGCAGCATATGATTACTTATCTGATTATAGGAACTACTGTGATAGTTTCCATTTTATGTTTTGAAAGAAGAGATCTATTAAATAAACTTTCTTTTAATCCGTATTGCATCATCCATGCCAAAGAGTGGTCACGGATTCTGACCCATGGATTCGTACATGCTGATATGGTCCATTTATTTGTGAATGTGTTCACTTTCTGGTCTTTCGGAACTTATATGGAAAAATATTTTCAGTACATAGGCTTTGGAAAAGGAGCGTATCTGGGATTATACTTTGGGGGAATGATATTTGCTTCTTTATATGACCTGTTTAAGTATAAGGATAACCCTTATTATAGTTCCATTGGAGCTTCCGGAGCTGTTTCAGCCGTATTGTTCTCCTCTATATTTTTTGATCCCTGGGCTAAAATCCTGCTGTTTGCCATTATTCCGGTACCCGGGATTATTTTCGGTTTTCTTTATCTGGCTTACTGCCAGTATATGGCCAGGCAATCCCGGGATCATATCAACCATAATGCCCACTTCTACGGTGCTGTTTATGGATTTCTTTTTCCAGTCCTGTTAAAACCTTCCCTGATCAATGTATTTTTTCCCAGATTACCAACTGGTACTCTCTTTGACTCCTATAATACAGGACATCGGTTAAAATCCATTCATTGGTATCAGCACTGTTGGGATTAATAAAAGGAATCCGAGAATAATAAGGGCCAGGATAAATTTCCATACCCATCAAACCCATTTTTCATAGGGTATACGGCTTACTCCTAAGACTGCGATCAGTACACCTGAAGTCGGAGTGATCAGATTGGTAAACCCATCTCCAAACTGGAATGCCATGACAGTTGCTTGTTTGGATAATCCGATCAGTTCTGAGAAAGGAGCCATAATCGGCATGGTTAGTGCAGCCTTGGCACTGCCTGAGGGAATGATGAGATTGATCAGATTCTGTATGATATACATCATGCCAATCGTGGCAACCTGTCCCAGTCCTTCCATTCCCCGGGACAAATAAAAAAGGATGGTGTCAATCACATGCGCATCCTGCAGGATCACAATAATTTCTCCGGCAAGCCCTACTACCAGAGCAGCCCCTAAAATATCTTTACAGCCTTTCATAAATAACTTTACCAGTTCATCCGGAGTACGTCCGTTAGCCAGTCCGGCTACAATCCCCAGTGCAAAGAACAGCGTGGCTATTTCCATAATATACCAGTCATATCCCATCACACCCAGAATCAGGAAGAAAATAGTGAAGAAGAGAAGATTCAGAATATAAAGATGGACTGTTTTCCGTAAAGCTGTCCAGGAGGAAATCATAAAAAGTACTGTCAGGACAGGGAGTAAAGGTAAACCTTCTACCACACTATTCCCTATTTTTAGCGTAGTCAGGGGATAGAAAAAAGAAAAGAAACAAAGCACAAGTATTACACCAGCATAGGTCCACCAGGCAGCCCGGGGAGTATAATAATGGATTTGTTCCTCCTGATTGGTATGGAGATCCCGCCAGTATTGATTTTCTTCATAGACAGGAGACAACTGCGGATTCTTTCTGACCCGGGCCGCATATCGTAAGATCCAGGAAAACCCGAACACATTAATAACCAACCAGCAGAACATCCGGTACTCGATACCGGAGAAAAGCGGTATACCCGCTAACCCCTGGGCAATTCTGATCGTAAAAGGATTCAGAATCGCTCCGGCAAACCCCAAACCGGCAGCCACAAACACCATGCAAACTCCCGTAATGGAATCATATCCCATAGAAATAGCCATAGGAACCAATACCAGACAGAAAGCAATGGTTTCTTCACTCATACCAAATACCGCCCCGAAAATACTGAACAAAAGCATAATAGAAGTTAACAGGAAATTTTCCACACCGATTTTCCGTATTAAAAAATTGGATTCAAACGTCCGGGCTTTCTTCAGAAAACCGGCCGTACCCATATCAAAAGCCTTACTGTCGTTCACGATCCAGAACGCACCTCCGATAATCAGAATAAAAACAATAATATCCACCCGGTCCACAAATCCTTTATAAAAAGCAGAAAATACCTGCCAGCTTTGGGGAACACTTTCTACCGGTTCATACACTAAGGTCACCGCTCCATTCTCCCGAATCGTTTTTACATATTCCCCTCCGGGAATAAACCAGGTCAATCCTGCACAAAACAGGATGATATAAAACAGGATTACATAGGTGTGAGGAATCTTTATTTTTTTCATGCTTCTCTTTCTTCTTCTGATTCTTCGTCTGTTAATAGCCCGATTTCCGGTAAGATAGCCCGTGCTTCCCGGCTGTTTAAGGTGTCTACATCTTTTAATTTCCGCTGGATAGCTCGTGTACGGGTACCCAATACTTCGTCAATCTGGCCACTGGCAGTCTGTAGGTTTCGTTGGGCCTTTTCAAGCATGCCGCCTACCTTCTCGAACTCTTTCTTGACAGCTCCCAGAATGGTCCAGACCTCACCGGAATGTTTCTGGATCGCTAATGTCCGGAATCCCATCTGTAAACTATTTAGAATAGCCGCCAGCGTAGTAGGTCCGGTCACCACTACTTTATAATTCCGTTACAGGTCCTCCAGCAAGGTACACCTGCGTACCACTTCCGCATAGATGCCCTCAAAGGGCAGGAACATAATACCGAAGTCGGTCGTATCAGGGGGTGAAAGATACTTTTCTGAGATATCTTTCGCCATCTTCTTAATCGTCGTTTCCAGTATTTTTCCCGCGGCTTCAATTGCCTGTATATCTCCGGTGTCATAGGCATCCAGCAAATGTTCGTACACATCTTTGGGAAATTTGGCATCGATGGGTAAATAGACAAATTCCCGCTGGTCATCCCGTCCGGGTAGTTTAACTGCAAATTCAACAACTTCATCCGACTGTATACGGGTCCGGACATTCGCATCATATTGTTCAGGAGCCAGGATTTGTTCCAGAAGCATGCTGAGCTGAATTTCTCCGATGTTTCCCCGGGTCTTGACATTGCTCAGGACTCTTTTCAATCCTCCTACATCCTGTGCCAGCGTCTGCATTTCTCCCAGCCCTTTCTGCACGCTTTCCAGTTGTTCCGTTACAAGGCGGAACGATTGTCCGATCCGGTCATTCAGGGTTTTCTGTAACTTTTCGTCTACAGTTACCCGGATATCCTCCAGCCGTTTTTCCGTACTTTCCACCAACTGGCGTTGCTTTTCATCCAAAGAGGAAAACTTTTCCCGCTGGAGATTATTAAAAGAAGCAATTCCCCGTTCGAATGCCAGGCGGAACTCATTCAGGGAATGCGCCAATTCCTCTCGGTTATCTTTGGCAACCAGACGGCTTTCTTCCCGGTTGTGCCGGAAATCCTCCCGGAAGTTTTTTCTATCCTTTCAAAACTTTCCCGGATTTCCTAGATCATCTTTTCCGGATCATGGATGGGTCCGGTTTGTTTTTTGAAAAGTATAATTAATTGAATACCAATAACAAAATTAATAGTAGTAGAATGATCCAGTCCATCTTTTGTTTTTTAAAGCCCAAAGATAGAGATTCTCCTTTGCTATTTTGTTGTTAAAATGTGTTAAAGAAAGGAACAAAAGGAAATCTGTTTTGTTTTAGAAATGAAAGCAGCAAGGAATGAAAGAGCTGCAGAGATATTTGAAACATGTAATACAAAGAAAGAATGGCAACAATAACGATGAAAGGTAAGGCAGTTCACACATGTGGTGAGTTACCTTCAATCGGATCAAAGGCGCCTAATTTCACAGGTACCAAAAGAGATCTTACCGAACTGGCACTAAGTGAACTGAAAGGTAAAAATGTCATATTGAATGTGTTTCCAAGTCTGGACACCGAAGTTTGTGCAACTTCTGTAAGGAAATTCAATAAAGAAGCCGCTTCACTCCATAACACGGTAGTGTTAGCTATTTCAAAAGATCTGCCATTCGCTCAGGGACGTTTTTGTACAACAGAAGGAATTGAGAAAGTAATGCCACTTTCCGTATTTCGCGATACGTCTTTTGAGGAAGGATACGGAATGCTTCTGGCAGATGGTCCGCTGAAAGGCTTATTAGCCCGGTCAGTGATCGTAGTTAATGAAGCAGGAGAGGTAGTGTATACGGAACTGGTTCCAGAAATTACTGAAGAACCGAATTATGAAGCCGCTTTGGCTTGTATAAGATAACAAAGTTGTAGATTATTGTTTTTCATTGGTTAAAGTTAATGGTTAGTGTAGAGGGCCGTTGGATGTGAATCCGGCGGTCTTCGTTTTTTTGTTTAACTATGAACAACAACGATATGGTTTTTCTTAATAAAAAGCCCGGATTATATAGATGACTCTATTAATCCAGGCTTTTTCAGTTTCTATATAAAATAAAGGTGACTGAAAGGTCACCTTCTTTTTATTTTATTCCACTGTGGTTTTCTTAATATCTGGCACGTGGAGTGGATTCTTTAACCACCATAGCACGTCCTTCTAATTCCGCACCATTTAATGCGTTAATAGCGTTGCCGGCTTCGTTTTCATTTTCCATTTCAACAAAAGCAAATCCTTTTGATCTACCTGTTTCACGATCTGTGATCAATTTGGTTGAATTAACAACTCCGTACTCTTCCATGATTTCTTTCAAATCATTCTCTCTTACTCCGTAATGGAGGTTTCCAATGTAAATGTTCATAAATAAATAACTAAAAAATTAATATTTTAAAAGTAAACAAGGAGTTGAAGAGATCAATTTCGACAATAGAAGAAGTCTTAATAAAATACTAAGAAAAGATCATAGAAGATAAAGAAGAACAAAAACTCTTTTGTTTATACTTCAAATATAAGGGTAATATTTTATTGGGCAATAGAGAATCTCATAAAAGAGTATATATTGACCGGAATTTACGGATTACACATTTAAAAGGACATTAATTAACTAAATATTGCGATGTCAGCCTTCTCTTTTACTTCTCCCATTCCTTTTCCAATAATTCTTTTAGTTCCCTTACTTTCTCCGGATAAATATCTGCCAGGTTTTCCTGTTCCCCTCTATCCTGTTTGATATGATATAGCTGAGGTTCTGGACTAACTCCAGTCTCTGTATCTGTGAGGGGATTATACGGTTCACCCTCTCCGGGTTCTATATATTTCCAGGTTCCGTCATATACCGATAACGTGCCGGCCTGTTCAATGACATAGGCCCTGCCGGAAGGATCTGTCCCGAAAAAGGTGGCTAAATGATCCTGGCTGTCAGGAGCAGCTTCCCGGGGCACAGGCTGTTGGATCAGCTGACTTAACGACGCAAACAGGTCAATATGGGAGACTAATGCCCCGGATATGGCGGGTTGTACCTGAGCCGGATAACGCAGAATAAAAGGAACCCGCGTACCTGCTTTGAAAATACTGTATTTCCCACCCCGGAAGGGACCCCAGGGACGATGCTTCCCTAACAGTTCCACAGCTGAATCGGCATATCCGTCATCCACCACAGGACCATTATCACTGGTAATAATAATCAGCGTATTCTCCGTTAATCCATTTACATCCAATGCCTCCAGTATTTGGCCTACACTCCAGTCAAATTCTATGATCGCATCCCCGCGTACACCCATCGAAGTCATTCCCCTGAACCGTGGATGGGGAACACGGGGTACGTGGATATCATTCGTAGCAAAATAGAGAAAGAAAGGCTCCTCTTTATGTTCGTGGATGAATTGGACAGCTTTGGCAGTAATACTATCCGCAATGTGTTCATCGATCCATAAGGCCTGGGTTCCACCCTTCATATAGCCGATACGGGAAATTCCGTTCACAATGGCCTGGTCATGACCATGACTGGGTTTAACAACCGTCAGTAATTCCGGATGATCTTTTCCCAGCAGCTCTCCGGGAAACGGTTGGACATAACTGACTGCAATCGGGTCCCGGGGATCCTGGTTGACCACCCGCTGGTTTTCTACATACACACAGGGAACCCGGTCACCCGTAGCTGCCATAATATAAGAATACTCAAACCCTATATCCGAAGGACCGGGAGTAATATAGCCGTTCCAGTCCTGTGAACCGGCAGTGAGCCCTAATCCCAGGTGCCATTTACCGACGGCTCCGGTCGTATAGCCAGCCTGCCGGAATTGGGAAGCAATCGTCTGTTGATCCGGACGGATCACCATGCCCGCATCTCCTGTGGCTATTCCGGTGTCTTTTCTACGCCAGGCATACTGTCCGGTTAACAGGGAATAACGGGAGGGTGTACTCGTAGCGGCCACTGCATGGGCATCTGTAAAACGGATCCCTTCCGCAGCAACCCGGTCCACATTCGGAGTATGAATAGTCGGTTCGCCATTACAACTCAGATCCCCATATCCTATATCATCAGCCAGAATAATGATCACGTTGGGTCTTTCCTGTGCTACAGATAAAAAAGGCAAACAGTAGGTTACTCCTAAACTAAATAAAAATGTTGTCTTCATATTTTCCATATAAAAGTTTAAAAATACAGATTTACTTTAAAGAGACAAGAGAGATACCCGATAAAATATCTCTTTTGTCTCAGGAGAATTATCTTAAATTGGGATTAATATCCTGTTCGGATTGCGGAATAGGCCATTTATAATCCTGATCCTTACGAAATGCCCGGTGATCTACATACCAACGTCCATATGCGTCCACTTCACCGGTTGAGTTAAGATTCGTTCTCTGTGCATGGGGAAAGGGAGCACCATATACCTCTCCGTTCAGTTGTTCATGGGCAATTTCCCAACGAAGCAGATCCCAATACCGGATTCCTTCCATAGCCAGTTCAACTCTCCGTTCATTACGCAAAATAGTTCGTAACTCATCCGGGTTAGTGGAGGTTACGGGAGGCATGTTAACGGATGGACGCCCACGGACGAGATTAATAGTCTGATCCAGTAACTCCTGCGTAATATTTTCCTCATTTTCTAATTTGGCTTCCAGGTAGCTTAATAATATTTCAGCATATCGGATGATTGGAATATTAGCTCCATAACTGTTCAGATTTCCGGAATAGCTCTCATCAAAAAACTTTCTCATCAGGAAACCAGTCTGAGTGGTTTGTCCACCTGCCACCTTATCTGCACTGGGTGAATCCGGATGACAGTCATATACTTCTCCCCTGAAAGTAGATCCATTGTAAAGTAAAGTGTAATCCAGGCGGGGATCTCTGTTTTCTCCCAGCTTATCCGGGTTATATAGCGGACTGTCATAGCTGAAAGGACTTCCGTCAATAAATTCATAGGCTTCAAAAAGTCCGGCAGTCAGATTGATAATACACCATCCGCCATCCTTTACAGGATATGCATGTTGAGGCATACCATTACCCGCCAGATCCTGAAGGTATTGCATAGAAAATATATTCTCATTACTATTCTCATTGGCAGGTAAAAATATAGAAACATAATCCGGATCAACGGAATTATCTCTGTATTGCATAATCTCTTCATACACTTGGATCGCTTTTGCATATTTTTTAGTAGCCAGATAAGTCCGGCCCAGAAAAGCAAGTGCAGCCTGCTTATTGGCACGCCCGGTTTCGTCTGGAGTGATATCCTTAAATCTGGGTAAAATAGCTGCCACTTCTTCAAATTCACTGATAATGAACTGAATGATATCATCCTGTGAACTTTTTTTCACTTCATTGGCTTCCTGCCATGTCAAAACTTCCGTTACCAAAGGAACTTCATGAAAGAACTGAGAAAGATAAAAATATTGCGTAGCACGTAGAAAACGAGCTTCCGCCTTGAGCCTGGCTACTAAATCCGCACTCCCTTCCATCTGATTAATCCCGGCTAAAAAATGGTTACAGCGGCTTATCTTAGTATAAGAATTTGCCCAATATTTTTTGATGTAATCGTTATTAGCCAGTAAAGTGCCGTTGGTCATACGTTGGAAATTAGAATTGGTTCCTCGACGGTCATACGCGTTATCCGTGGCAAATTCAAGGAAGATAAGTCCTCCATAAGTCCACCAGTCAGAAGGTTCATATTCCGGAGCATTAAATGTAATATCTGATTTATAGATCCCGGTTAAAGCCAGGAGGGCATTTTCTTCATTTGTCCAGAAGATGTCATCTGCAAATTCATCCAAAGGATATCGTTCCAGATCACAGGCATGCAACAATAAAACAATTCCGGTTAATAAACAGGTGAGATTTTTATAGATGTATTTCATGATAATCAGAATTTTAGGTTAATACCAAAGGTGTAAGTTGACAGGATAGGATAATATTTTCCACCCGTACTGATCTCAGGGTCCCATCCTTTCCTGTATTGATTAAAAGTAAGAGGATTTTCTGCCTGGACATATAATCGAACGTGACCCAACAGAGCCTTCCGGGTTATTTTTTGAGGCAACGTATAGCCCAGTACTATATTTTTAACTCTTAAATAAGAAGCATTTAATATCCAGAAATCTGACATCTCAATGTTCGGCGTTGTCTGATTACTCAGATCTTCCAACCGGGGATATGCCGGATAACGGATTGGATTGGCTGGATCAAAACGACCTTCCGCCTGCCATCTTTGTATATTTCCTTCCTGGCGAAAGGCAAATCCTGCTACATTTTGCAGATATCCTTTCACTCCTCCGACTCCCTGGAGTAAAATAGATAAATCAAAGTTCTTATATTCAATTCCTATATTAATACCAAAAGTATATTTCGGTATTTGAGAACCCAGATAGACCCGGTCATAATTGGGGTCAATAATTCCATCAGGAACTCCGTCAGGACCGCTGATATCTAAATAACGGATATCACCTACCTGTGGGTTTGGATTTACTTTGCTTTGATCATACCAGTTATCAATCTCTTCCTGGTTAAGAAAAACACCGTCTGTTACATATCCGTAATACAGGTTAATAGGATATCCGATAAAATAATCGCTTCCGTCATCTACCAGACCATTCAGTTGTTCTACATTTCCTACACCTAACGAAAGAAGCTTATTATTAATAATACTCAGATTTCCATGGGTTGAATAACCTACTTCTCCAATCTGGTTACGGTGTCCTATCTCAAATTCCCAACCAGTATTTCTTAATTTCCCGGTGTTCATTTCAGATATATCCTGACCTAACACGGAAGAAATACTGTTGGTAGGTTTATATAAAATGTCATATGTCTTCCTGTAAAAGTAAGAAGCATTTACACTCAAAAGGCCATTCCATAAAATACTCTCCAAACCTCCATCAATTGTTTCCGTTTCTTCCCATTTGATAGTTGGATCAGTTGCAGTTTTGATGGCTGCTCCCTAGTAATAAGTTCCCCCGAAAGGATAATTCTCTCCCAGTGCATACACTGACTGATAAGGATAATTTCCTATATTTTGATTGTCTAAACGGCCCCAGGAAACTTTTAGTTTCAGATTGGATATCCAATTCAGGGATTCTTTTGACTGTATGAACTGTTCTTCGGAAAGTCTCCAACCTGCAGCAATAGAAGGAAAAATCCCATATTTCTGGTTTTGGGGAAAACGGGAAGAACCATCATACCGGACAGTGGTTTCAAATAAATACCGCTCATCAAAGTTATATTTCAGACGCCCGAATACAGATTGAATAGCCCATCCGTGACCTCCTCCCTCTGATTGTTGATTGTCTGGAGAGCCGGCGTTCAGATAAGGGAGGTCATTACTTGGAAATTTGTCCCGGGACCCCATTACATATGAATAGTCTTCCTGTTCCCAGGCATACCCTGCCAATATGCTAAAGTCGTGCTGATAAATTGTTTTGTTGTAGTCAGCAGTGGCCTGGAACGTTTTATAAATTGTTTTTTGGACCTCGTCTTTTAAAGATGAGGGACCCAGGGTGCGGTCACCTGCTAATTTGATAGTGGAACGATAGGTTTTTTCTTCTTCCTGGGTAAAAGAATAGGCTCCGATTTCATGGAGCTGTAATCCCTGTACCGGATTATAGTTCAGGTTTATATTGATGGTTCCGGTATATTTCGGATTATTGAAAAACGATTCACTCATAATCCAGCTTTTGGGAGTCCCGTGTTGTTCAGGTCCCGGACCAAACACACCATTCGTAGTAAGGGTAGGAGTTAAACCGGGAAAGCGTACAGCTTTCTGGATCAGGTCTTCCATATCTGTAGCATCATCACCTCCTGTGACCATCGGCTCCTTCCGGAGACTATGTAGACCGGAAATACGGCTGGTAAGAGTCAACCTGGGTAGGATTTCATTCACCAGGTTGACCCGAACATTATACCTGGAATAGTTATTCTTCTCCACTATACCATCCTGGGAGAGATATCCGAAAGAAACCATGTATTTATTCTCCGGGCTTCCTCCATGGATGGTAATATCATGACCTGTTTGCAATCCATTCCGTGATAAAACCTCTTCCAGGTAGCGACTATTTGCATACGTATCAGGATCAGATCCGTTTTTTAGTTTTTGAATCTCTTCTGCAGTATAGACTTCCCTGCCTGTCGCTTCATTATACAGAGTCGCATATTCCCAGGTATTTACAAACTCCGGCAACTCCGTTGGACGGTTAAAACCGACATAACCATTATAGCTGACTGACACTTTTCCCTCTTTTCCGTTTTTAGTTGTGACCAGGATTACACCATTGGCTGCCCGTGCTCCGTAAATCGCTGCAGTAGAAGCATCTTTCAAAACAGAAATAGTTTCCACATCTTCCATGTTTATATCATTGATGGAACCAGGAATGCCATCAATCAGCACGAGAGCATCCGATTTATTGTTTTCTCCACCAAACGAGCCGACTCCTCTGACCCGGATTTCTCCGCTACCAGTTCCCGGACGTCCTGAATTCTGGATTACAGTAACACCTGCCATTTGCCCCGTAAGGGCATTCGATAACAGAGGAGTAGATCTGTTTTTTAACTCCTCACTACTGATTTGTGCAATGGAACCTACTACATTTACCTTTTTCTGTGTGCCATATCCTACAACCACCACTTCACCCAGGGTCTGATGATCTTCATGTAATCGGACAGAATAACTCCTTCTCGTATCAATCCTGATTTCCTGTGAAATATAACCGATATAGGATATAATTAGGATATCACCTATTGATACCTGAAGGGTAAACAGTCCATCCATATCTGTAATAGTACCTGATTCTTTTCCTTTTACCACAACATTTGCTCCAATAACCGGGATACCTTCCGGATCAGTAACAGAACCGGATATAACCCTTTGCTCTTCCCCGGCTTTTCCGGAGTTATCCGGAAGAATAACAATTTTATAATTTTCTATCTGGCAAGTATATTCCGGAAGGATCTGTTGGATAAGAGTCTGTATGTCTCCGTTAGTTACGGAAAGAGATACCTTTTTATCCATATCTACATGCGCATGATTGAAAAAAGACATAAGGAGTTTCATTCTCTATTTTGTTTACAGCTTCACTAAGAGATACGTCCATACAGTAAATACTAATGGACTCCTGTGCCTGTAACTGGAAACAGGAGAGATACAACTGGAAAAAGAGAATCCCAGAGAAGCCGCGGACCATTTTTTGAAATATAAGGAAAGAAGGGAAGGCGTGTTTTATCTTCCCAATAGATTTTTTTTCATACTTTTGTATTGTTATTTAAGTTTAACATGGCTCTTGTTAAGGAGAAGACAAAGAGCCTTTATGACTTTCTCATATCGGGTAGGTGTGCTCGCATTTGCCCGATTTATGATTTTCGGGATTTCATTTGTTTATTTCATAGGCATACTATATTTAGGGTTAGACAATAACAGTTTATTTTTTATAAATATGGATGATTTCATCCTGAATCTTATAATCAATAGGAGCTATCAACTTTAATAATTTGAATATCTCTTCCGGATTTTCTTTCCTGATTGTCAGGTGAAGTCTATGGTCTAACCATACATCTGGTTCACAAATAATATCTATATTAAACCAGTATTCCATTTTACGGAAAATATCGGCTAACCTTTCATTTTTAAACACCAGTTTATCCTGTATCCAGATAATGGGTTCATTGCCCTCTACGGGAATCAACTCATAGACTTTCGTATTTTTATGGAAGGACAACTTTTGATTGGGTATAAGAGCAAATTGTTCCTGGGTTTTATTCACAGTGACTGCAACACTTCTTGTTAGCAGGACCGTTTCCCATCTATCCTGGTTTGTATAGTTTTTTATATCAAATGAGGTACCTGTAACCTGTAATTTCAAATCTCCGGTCTCAACAAAAAAAGGTTTTTTATCTCTTACCACCTCAAAATATCCTTCTCCCTCCAATTGAACAGTACGGTGATGTAAAGAAAAAGTTTCCGGATATACTAAGGTACTATTGGCATTCAGCCATACAGAAGTTCCATCCGGGAGTAGGATTTGTCCTTTATTCTCTTTTCCCATGATGACCCGGTTAACTACCTGTGCTGTCATGGCAGGAGAATGAAAAAATACTTTCCCTGCAAAAAATGCTCCTGTGGTAGAAATAAATAAAATAGCAATACCTGCTGCCATATGTCTGAATGGAAGATACCTGCTTTTCTGTCTGTGCTTATGCCGGGTAGTAAGCAGAAACCGGTAATATGCTTCTTCAACATATCTCTCCTTATGAACAGGGAGTTCTCCTTCCTGCAGCCACTGGTCTCGGACAGAAATATAAGTGGCTTTATGTTCATCAGACTCTTTTAACCATCCATAGAGTTGTTTTTTTCTACGGAAGTAGCCTCCCCCTGTAAATATTTTACTATAAGTTTTTTCATCTCTTTTTTTATTTAATACCGCTCAGAAAAACAAAACCCTACCTTAAAACAGAATTATTTATTTTTATAATTGAAAATCTGTAACTTTACCCTTAAGAAAAATTTGTCCTATGAGTAACGATCATGTATCCCCCTCTGCTGAAAAGAAGAATAACCAGGAAGACTGGCACCTCTTTAATGATCTGTTCCATGCCCATTATCGTACGCTTGTGATCTATGCATACCGATATGTAAATGACTGGCAGGCAGCAGAAGATATTATTCAGGATGTCTTTCTTGCTTTGTGGGTGCATATCAATGAGATTAATCCGGCTCTTTCCGTAAAATCTTTTCTATACCGTTTAACATATAATAAATCTTTAAATTACCTGGATCTTGCTTTAAATAAAAGAAAAACAGAGAGAGAAAATAATATCGATTTTTTAATCCATACGGAAGTCATGTCCTGTAATCAATTAGATACATTGATTATGAAAGAAATGGAAGAGGAGATAGATAAGGTAATAGCTGCATTTCCGGAGCAAAGGAAAAAGGTGTATAAAATGAGTCGTCAGGATGGGTTGAGAAACAGGGAAATCGCTACTGAATTAGGGATTAGTGAGAAAGCCGTGGAAAAACATATGACAAAAGCTCTGAAAGATATCCGGGAATATCTGAGCCAGTCAGATCATTTCCCTTTATGGATCTTACTTATCTTATTGAGAAATCTTTGAAAAAATGGTGGTAAACATACCTGTTTGCAGGGTTACCAGTGAGTAAAACTCTCTTGTTTTACCCCTGGCTTTACCCTTTGGATCTAAGGTCGGAATATTTTTTATTTACTTATTCATGTTTACCTACCAGCCACAGGACAGACCTGCGAAAAGCGGTTTTATAGTTTTTGTCCTGGAATACATCCGGGCCGTGTCCCATAACGATGCCTACCACTTTCCCTTTTCCGTATGTATGAGTATACAGCACGTCGCTGTCACTATCCGGATGGGTGGTCTTCCATAAGACATGAATGTCCGGTGAGCGCCACATATGTCCGTAGATTTCATCATGGAGTACAAATTCTTTGTCCATCCCCTGTGTAATAAAGTGCTGGTCATCTACCACCCGGATAGGAATATCCTGTTTATGTTTATAGGTGGATACGCCGTAAGGAACTCCTTCCACTTCCTGTTCGCTCATAAAATATTTCATACCTGCGATCCGGGCAAATTCGGGCCATTCATTATACGTTAGCAAGCCGTCGTGATGAATCATCACCGGTTTACCCTCATGAATGGCCTGGGCCAGGTGTTGGTGCGCACTGGCCGGAATTTCTTCCAGGCAGATGTCATGGAAGATGATCACATCATACTGGTCCCGGTTGTCCGGTTTGAATAGTTCGATGGATTCTTCTGTGGTATAAGCCTGCCAGGTTACTTCCCGGAAGTCTTCCAGTAACGGTGCGTAGAGCGTTTCATTAAAGATTGGGTTCATCCCGGAAATAAAAGCCAGCCGGATAGGAGTAGATTCCTTTTCCTTACATCCGGTAAGGACCAGCAGGACCAGCATGATAAAAAGTCCAATGTTTTTCATATGTGTATATATAAGGATCATTATTCTTCATATTCTACGGCCAGACTGATCCATTTTCCGGTGGAAGTCACCCATACTTCTTTGTAAGTGGCATTATTCACCGTAGGCCAGTAAGGCACATCTTCATTCCCTAAGCTCCGGATCCCTACCGGCATGGCACCCACTGTTTCTCCGGAAGAGAAATTATCTAACCGGGGATAGTGACGCCCTTCTCCGTAGATCAGGGATTGTCCAAAGGGATTCTTACCTACTGTTCAGTAGAGCTGTTCCCGTCCGATCTCGATTAACTCTTCATCCTGTAGGTATTTCCCGCAAATGGCTGCTGCTTTTCCGGTAGAGAGGTGCACCACCGTGTTTCCGTTAAAGATACTGAACCAGACCGGAAAGCGTTTGACATAATGTCCCTGGTCTAATGGAACCCCGTTCTTTACCTGGACTACATAATTCTCTTTCGCATCTGCCGGCTGGAAAAGATGCTGATGGTCAAAACTGACTTCATCTTTTACCTCGTCTATATGATATACACCACTCGGTAACATCCCATAAGGAGCTGTATATTGCATCAGGTTTTTGAGGTAATTCCCATAGATACGGATAGAATGGTCCCACCGGGTATAGTCCGGATGGTCAGGCTGGGTTTCACATAACAGGATCATAGCCTGCATATAGATCTGCTCCCGGGATTGGTGGTTGTAGTGAACCAGTGTAGTTTTAGACAGGTCTCGGTAGAAAAAACCATGGGTTTTATCAGGGTCTTTCAGAGGCTCTGTCCGCTGACAGTCCAGGGTATATTGAATAAATTTGGCAGCTTTTTCCGCATAATAGGGATCCTGAGTTAGTTTATAAAGCATACTGGCTGCCCAGGAAATAGTAGCCATATACTGGCTTTCGGAAGTATTGTAGGTATGTTCGTAGAAGTGATGGAATTCACCGTAGCCCACTTCCTCATGTCTCCGCAGTCCGAATGCAAAGTCCTCCTTCGCTACGCGCTGCAAATATTCCTGAAGCATGGGATCCCGGTCAATGGTCAGGGCTGCATACGCTTCGTAAGCTGCATACAGAAAATTATCCAAAGCACAGTTCTGAACCCGGACAGTCGTAATGTCATCCAACGTACCGGATATACCGTCCTGCCAGATCAACAGACCTGCACTGTTGGCCCGGTAACCATCCCCGTACCGGTTCCGGAGGATAAATTCCAGTCCCCATTCGGCTTCTTCCAGTAAATGCATAGCCAGTAGGGGCTGATGATCTTTCAGTTTAGTATATCCTTCTAATAACATATAGGTCACATCTCCTGTCTGTAGGGTTTGCTGGGAAAGGTCCCCCCGCATCATGCCACCCGCCTGCATAGGAAATCATTTTTCCATCATGACGGGAACAAAGATCTAGGTGGCAGGTACCATGTTTACCGGGCACCGGATATCCGCAACGCTGACAAAAGATGAAATTTAAGGTTCACCACAACGAGTTTTCCCAGATGTTGTTTCCGACAGGGAAGGAGGGAGTAGTAATAGTTCCTACGGATAAATAATAGTCTCCCGGTTGATCGAAAGCGGTAAAATCCAACACATCAAATGTGCCGGTGGAGGTCTTCTCCTGCCAGATCTTACTGGTATAGGCGATCTGGTTCGTGTGTGTCCGGATTAACCGGAACTCCGTTTGCCTGTTCCGGGTATCCTGATGAATCAGCGCCGTTTTCCGGTGGTTAGCCATGTACCCGGAGGTGGAATAGACCATCCGGTTAAGGCCCGGTTGCCAGCCGCTGACGATTTCCGGATCTTCTATCTGCTGGAGTTCTATCTGGTCTATATAATAGGTGCAGACGTCTCCGGTGGTACGGTCTTTGCCTTTCAGGGTGACATGGAATCCCAGTTTGCTGACCTGGTCCCGTTGCAGGTCATCGATATCCAAAAAACAACAGTTCCATTCCCGGTTGGTCAGATTAATTAAATGGGAACAGGAGGAGAGTCCCGGTTGAGTGGAACCCGGTGCATTTTCGATGACCAGGTTCAGGTTTACGACCCGGGCTCCTTCACAATCCGGATACACAGAAAAGGCAATCCGGTTGTAGTTTTCCCAGTTGGCTTGCCGGGTATGTAACTCAATACTGCTGTACCCGTAAGTGGCATAGTCCGGATCCGAAGGAGGACCCTGGATCCGTTTTCCGGTGTAGGTGGGAAATTCCAGACGGATACTCCCGGTACCGGAAATGGTCTAGTCCCCGGAAAAAACAGCCTGTCCCAGTCCATGCTGTTCCCATCCGTCTAAATTTTCAGTAATAATAATAGGCGTACTGTCTAAGATTTTTTTCTTTAACCCGTAGGAATCATACGAATAGGTAGGATCTAAGGGGAGGGGACTGTGCAGTACACCTGTCCGGATGATCACTTCTTTCAGTCCCGGAGCTGGTTTTTTCTCAGGTGGTTCCGGGAAAGCGTACACCAGATGAACTGTTACAAAGAAAAGGAGTAGGGCAGCTGTTATGTTTTTCATACAGGAGACTGAATTTTATTTTTGAAATGGATCTCCTTTAGGGCTGTTACTCACAACCCAGCGGAAGGCATTGATAAATAATAACTTCTGAGCGGCATCGGTAAACTCATCGTCCCCATGTCCCATATTCAGGTAAATCATCCGGTATTTTTTATGAGTCCATACCAGTGGGAAATCTCCGAAACGGACCACGTCCTTTATTCCTAAAGGATAATTATCCGGGGATAGGGAAAGGAAGACTTCCACCTCTTTATTTTCTCTTGGGCTGGGGTTCCATTGGTACCATTCACTTTCCGGAACAATAAAGGACGCCGGTAAATTTTTAGTGACCGGATGGTTAGAAGTATCCACCTCCACTTTGACCGGTTGTGGAGGCCAGTTATTACAATAAAAGACTCCACCCCCTAAAAAATCCACGAACCAGGGTCAGTGGGTGGTCCTGTCATTATAGGCGGCTACGTGAAAGCCCATCCAGCCTCCGCCGTTTTCCATATATTTCTGAAAAGCCAGCCGTTCCTGTTGTCCGGTGGGATATCCATTGAGCATGACTACAATATCATATTCATTAAATTTTTCATACGTAAAACCGGTAAAATCGGTGATCGTATCTAATAGAAAACCGTCTCCGTAATTTAACCGATGGAAGAATTGGACACCCTGGCGGGCAAAATCCACATGGGCCTCCTCTGCCTGGGTCGTATAGAATACGAGCGCTTTAAAACGGGGTGCACTGGCATAATTAGCCGGATATTCTTCCGGAGTCTGTGCCTGCAGCGAAGAAGTGGAAAAAGCGATCACAGACAGCAGGCATAAGAAAAAGAGTGTTGTGTTTTTCATATATCTTCCAATTGATTTCCGGAAGCAATATTAGGCAGAATAGTCATTCCGGAGGTTTGTTTTCTGTCAAAAAAGGTTGGTTGACTGTCAAACCTGGGTTTTAACAGGTACCTATACTAAAAAAGGCATCCGAAACGGATGCCCTTCTCCTAAATATATAATCCTAAGAAAATAAAAAGTGTGTCTTTATTTTAGTCTCGCCAATCGATAGATCAACTGTTGAATAGCTTCCTGGTAATCGTCAATAATCGACTCTGACATATCCTCCGAGAACAGATCTCTGTGTTTTTCTACATAGGAATAGAAATCAGAGGCAAATTTTACGATATCAGTCGGTGTTTTAGTTTCAGGAATGGTGATGCTGATGTCTCCCTTTAATGCATACGTGGTTTCAGTAATTCTGTCAATGACATCCAGCAATGTTTCCAAAGCCTGGTCGATAGCAATATGTTGTGCATAACTGCCTGGTCCGCTTACATGCCAGTGGTATAATTTAATAGCACTGTTGAAAGAAAACATTTCTTCGATAAATGTTCCAATCTCCATATTCTGATTCTGAGAGTTGGTTGCTGTGTTGCTCTGTGCAGATGTTACTGTTGTTGCCATAGTTTACTACTTAATCTTTTTGTTTAACTATGTATTAAACATCTAAGAATGACAGAAGGTTTTCCGGTTATGAAAAAATACGAGGAAATTCTGCCTATCCGGGTCCAAAACATTCGGGTATTTCCTAAAAAAAGGTGCACCTGTTTGTTACAACGGGTGCACCCTTTTGCTGCAAAGGACGCACCCGTTTGATAAAACCCATGCGTCCTTTAAAAAGCGATAGGATTCTTTTTTATTGCTTTAATAAATAAGATTTGAAAGTTTCAAAATCTTTAGTCAAAGGTATGCTTTGTTTCGTCCCTTTCATAAACTCCTGAAGTTTTTCCGGAATCTCTATGTCACTGTTCAAAATCTGGTCTACTGTTCCTTTGAACTTGGCCGGATGAGCTGTTTCCAGAAATACGCCTGTCTCTTCCGGAGACAGTTTCGCGTCGGCCAGCGCCTGATAGCCACAGGCTCCATGCGGATCTAATACATACTGGTAGGTGCTGTACACCTGCTGCATCGTAGTGGCAATCTCTTCATTGGTATACCGGTAGCCGGATATCAGCTTTTTGATCTCCTGGTAAGGATGCTCAAATTTGCTGAACAGGTCCAGGATACGGGCAAAATTGCTCGGATCCCCTACATCCATCGCATTGGCCAGGGTGGCCACGGAAGGCCGTGGATGGTATTCACCGGTTTTCAGGTATTCCAGAAAAATATCATTCCGGTTATTAGCAGCTATAAAATGTTTGATAGGTAGACCCATAAAGTAACCGAATAATCCGGCTGTAATGTTTCCGAAATTCCCACTAGGCACACATACCACCAGTTCATCTGCTTTGCCTGCTTTATCCAATTGGGCATAGGCATAAAAATAATAGAAAGACTGGGGAAGAAAACGGGCTACATTGATCGAATTGGCAGAGGTTAACTTCATATGTTGATTTAACGCTGTATCCATAAAAGCCGATTTTACCAATGCCTGGCAGTCGTCGAACGTACCGTCTATTTCTAAAGCGGTGATGTTTTGTCCTAACGTCGTAAACTGGCACTCCTGGATAGGACTGACTTTCCCTTTCGGATACAGTACATATACCTTGATTCCCGGAACCCCTAAGAAACCATTGGCTACCGCACTGCCGGTATCTCCCGAAGTGGCTACCAGCACGTTTACTTCTTCTTTCCCTTCTTTTTCAATGAAATAACCTAACAACCGGGCCATAAAACGGGCACCTACATCTTTGAAAGCCAACGTAGGACCATGGAACAATTCCAGGCTGTAGATATTGTCATGCACCTGTACCACCGGTGTATTAAATGCCAGCGTCTCTCTGACGATCGTATCTAAGACCGCGGGTTCTATATCTTCTCCGAAAAACGCCTGTGCTACGGAACAGGCTATTTCATGGAATGATTTATTTTTCAGGGCTGCTATTTCCGATGAAGTAAACGGATGGATCTGTTCCGGCATATATAATCCTTTATCACCGGCCAACCCTTTAACCACTGCCTCTTTCAGGGAAGCAAGCGGGGCTTGTTTATGGGTACTGTAGTATTTCATATGTTTGAATAGACAATTAACGTGAATATTTTTTGATATAGTTAGTTCAGTAATAACCGGATAAACTCATCCCCTTCCAGGACACCGTATTTTCCTTCTTTGACTGAAAATTCATCAAAACAGGACACCCGGTCTGCCGGTTCTCCCGGTTTATAGATCAGGAAAGGAACAGGAGTAGAGGTGTGAGTCCGGATCGAACAGGGAGTCGGATGATCCGTCAAAATTGCTATGGCCACCGGTTCCTCCCGGTTTTTTAATTCCTCATAAATAATGCGGATAACCCGTTTATCTAAGTTCTCTATGGTTTTGACTTTTAACGCTACGTCTCCTTCATGTCCGGCTTCATCACTGGCCTCTATATGTAGATAGACAAAATCATGCGTCTGGAGGGCTTCCAGAGCGGCTTGTGCCTTACCTTCATAATTGGTGTCGTACAGTCCGGTAGCTCCTTCCACTTCTATATTATTCAAACCGGCATAAACACCGATCCCCCGGATCAGGTCTACTGCGGAAATAACGGCTCCCTGTGAGAAACCATACATGTCCTGCATGGTCTTCATGGCCGGACGGTATCCGGGTGACCAGGGCCAGATACTATTGGCCAGATCTTTTCCGGCTGCTATTCTTTTCCGGTTGACCGGATGATCTTTTAATAGCTCCTGTGAGCGTAGGATCAGGTCATTTAACAGTTGAGCAGTGCTTTCTGCTTCCGGAGTTTCCGGTTGGATCATCAGGGAGCGGAAAGGTTGTAGTGGCACATCATGCGGAGGAGTACAATCCAGGTGCTTATCTCCTCCTTTCACCACCAACAGGTGACGGTAGGAAACGCCTGTATGGAAACTGATTTGTTCCGAAGCGAAGTGTTGATTCAGAAAACAGATCAGCTCGTCAGCCTCTTCCGTGGAAATGTGTCCGGCTGAATGGTTTTTTAACAGATCCCCTTCTATACAGACCAGATTGCAGCGCATGGCCATTTCTCCCGGTTGCAGCGTCACTCCGATACTGGCTGCTTCCAGTACGCCCCGTCCTTCGTAGACCGTGGATAGGTCATACCCTAATACCGCGAGATTGGCTACTTCACTGCCGGGATGAAACCCATCTGCTACAGTCTTCATCTGTCCGGTCACTCCCAGGGATGCCAACAGGTCCATATAAGGGGTATCGGCATATTGCATTGGAGTTTTTCCTCCTAATGCCTCTATAGGCTCATCTGCCATACCATCCCCTAAAATAATGATAGTCTTCATACGATTGGTAACAGGTAATGGATAAGTAATAGTTGCTTTTTTCATGAGTAGCACCTATCCATGACCCATTTTTTAAATGTTTGCAATTGAAATAATATCCGCGAAAACTCCGGCGGCTGTTACATCGGCACCTGCCCCGTATCCTTTGATGATCATCGGATATTCGTGATACCTTTCCGTAGAGATCATAATAATATTATTACTTCCTTCCAGATCATAGAATGGATGATTACTTCCTACTTCCTGCAAACCTACTTCGCAGGCACCATTCTCCATTTTGGCAACAAAACGGAAGTGTTTGTTTTCGGATTCCAGTTTTTTTCTCTTTTCTTCAAATTCCGCATCCAGTTCTGTGATATGTTTCCAGAAATCCCCGATAGCGCCTTCAAAATATTTTTCCGGAATAAACAGTTTTTTCTTTACATCTGCCTGTTCCACCTTATATCCTGCTTCCCGTGCCAGGATCACCAGCTTACGGATCACATCTTTGCCACTCAGGTCGATCCGGGGATCCGGCTCGGAATACCCTGCCTCTTTGGCCATCAGGATCGCTTTGCTTAAAGGGATCTCCGCACTTAGCTGGTTGAATATGAAGTTCAGGGTTCCGGATAGGACCGCTTCCAGTTTCAGAATATGGTCACCGCTGTTAATCAGGCCATTCATCGTGTTGATGATCGGTAGTCCTGCTCCTACATTCGTCTCAAACAGAAATTTAACTCCTCTCAGACGGGCGGTTTCTTTTAATTTGATATAATTATCGTACGGGGAAGAGGCCGCCACTTTATTGGCAGTGACTACGGAGATATTATTATTCAACAAAGTTTCATACAGGTCGGATATCTCAGCACTGGCGGTGCAGTCTACAAAAACGGAGTTGAAAATGTTCATTTTCAGGATCTCCTCACATAAATGGGCGGGAGAACTGTCTATCTCGTTTTGTTTTAATTCTTCTATGCAATTATCCAGATTCAGCCCTTCCCGCTTCAACAGTACTTTTTTACTGTTGGCTATGCCCACGACTCTTAAAGACAGGCTGTTTTGTGCCATCAGTTTCGGTTGCTGCAGGCGGATTTGTTCCAGCAGATTACTCCCTACCGTCCCTATTCCTGTAATAAACAGATTCATCACCTTGTATTCGGACAGAAAAAAGGAGTCATGAATAGAGTTGAGGGCTTTTCTTAAGTATTTATGTTTGATCACAAAGGAAATGTTGGTTTCCGATGCCCCCTGTGCACAGGCAATTACACTGATCCCTGCACGTCCCAGTGTTCCGAATAATTTACCGGCAATCCCGGGAGTCCGTTTCATATTTTCTCCTATGATTGCCACGGTCGCTAATTCTTTTTCGGCGGTAATATCATTAATTTCACCTTGTGAACGCTCTAATTTAAATTCCTCGTTCAAAACTTTGACTGCCAGGTCGGCATCTGCATTCCGGACAGCAAAGGTGGTGTTATTCTCAGAACTGGCCTGGGATACCATAAATACGCTGATACCATTCTGGGCCAGTGTTTTGAAAATCCGGTAATTGACCCCGATGACTCCTACCATACCTAATCCCTGTACAGTGATCAGAGATGTATCATTAATAGAGGAGATCCCCTTAATAATAGCTTTGGCTGTAGACTGCTTTTTTTCTTTGGAAATATAGGTTCCCGGAGCTTCCGGATTGAATGTGTTTAATATACGGATCGGGATATTCTTATGATATACCGGATAGATTGTCGGAGGGTAAATAACTTTGGCTCCAAAGTTACATAACTCCATCGCTTCCATAAAGGACAACTGGTCTATCACATACGCAGAACTGATCACCCTGGGATCGGCTGTCATAAATCCGTCTACATCTGTCCATATTTCCAGGATAGAAGCATCTAACGCAGTGGCTAAAATAGAGGCCGTATGGTCAGAGCCTCCGCGTCCCAGGTTGGTCACTTCGTCGGTTTCATTGTTGGAAGAAATAAAACCTGGTACTAAAGATACCATGGGCAGCGGATCAAATGTCTCATGGATCAGTTGGTTCGTCAGTTCAAAATCGACAATGTGTTTACCGAACTGGTGGATGGTCTTGATGAATTTGCGGGAGTCAAACAGATGGGCATCCCGGATCACATAAGAAAGAATCAGAGAAGAAAGACGTTCCCCGTAACTTACGATTGTATCCCGGGTTTTAGCGGACAGGTCATTGATCAGGTATATCCCTCTGTAAATATTGGATAACTCCTCCAGAAGTTCCATGACCTGTTTCTGTACTGCTATACGCGTATGAGGATCAGGGATCACTCCCTCGATCACTTCTGTATGGCGGGTGATGATTTCTGCCAGTTCCTTTTCATAGGCCGCTTCGCCTCGGGAAGCCATGTCTGAAGTATTCAGTAATTTATCTGTAATTCCTCCTAAGGCGGATACTACAACAATGACAGGCTCTTCGATAGCCTCTACTATCTTTTTTACACTTAAGATGCTCTTTACGGAACCTACGGATGTTCCGCCGAACTTCAATACTTTCATATTATTTTTAGTTTATCGATTTGTAGAAACCGGATGAACGGTTTAAGGAAATGTAGAGCAATATATTCTCAGGTGGTAACAACGCAGGACGTGGCCGCTGCTGTTGTCTGTTTTCAGATTCTAACCCCCCCAGGGGGTCATTGTCAAAGCCCATGTGTAATATGCAAGGGATGCATTCATGACTAACTGTCTTGTGTTTATAATTATATTGCAGGGACAATATTACACATTATTTTTCAATTGATCGCATTTTTACCCCGATAAGTGAATAAAAAGATGGAAAATAATCCTATCCGCTTACTATTTTGCCGCTTTTTGTCCCTTTTCCTTTTCAATATCTTCCCGGCTTTTACTTTGTGTAACCAGATAAACACCCACAAAGACAAGGGCTGCTGATAAAATTTTCCACACAGTAAAACGGTCCTGGCCGATTAGTACGGCGAGCAGGGACGCCACGAAAGGTTGCAGGTAGATATACATACTAACTGTCGTCGGTCGTATCCTTTTCAAAGAAACGGGAATCAGCATATAGGGGATGAAGGTGGCGCCTATCAGGACAAAGGCAATGGCACCCAACTCTTTCCAGTCAGGAGTGATCCGGTGGAAAGCCGGGGCGTCTAAAATATGTTTGTACATAATGGGTAGCAGCACTAAGGAAGAGAACAGGAACATCCACTTCATAATCGTGATGGGAGAATACCGTTGGCTTAACGGACGGGAGATCACCAGGTAAATAGAATAACAGAAACTACTTAAAACAATAAGCAGGTCACCATCCAGACTACTGCTGGTGCTGCTTGCATGTGTAGAGGATAAAATAAGAAAAACCCCTCCGCAGGCACCTATGATAACCCCGAAGGTTTTTTGTCTGGTGATAGGCTCTTTCAGGATAAAGGCCGCCAGCAGCATCACAAAAATAGGGCCGGCCGTAGAGATAATAGAGGCGTCTACCGGAGAGGTCCAGCTCAGTCCTTCAATAAACAGTCCCTGGTTGAATCCTACCCCACATAAGGCACACAGGAACAGTAATCCTAAATCTCTGACGGGAACTTTCTCCTGTTTGATGAATAAGGAGGTGATCCAGAATAATACACAGGCGGATAGCATACGCATAATGGTTAGCCCTTCCGGCGTAATATGAGAAGGAAGCAGATATTTGGAAATCGGCATATTAACTGCAAAAAGGATATTTGCGACCAGAATGGAAAGGTGTCCTTTCAGTTTTTCCTTTGTAAGCATAGAACGGTTACTGTTTATGAGGACAAATATAAGGAAAAGAAATAAGTAGGACAGGTTTTTGAAAAAAGAATTTGAATCTGTAACTTGCAGGCGAATCTTTACTAAATGGTTATGAAGCAAACCTGTCGGAAATTTTTACAATCCTTAGGTTTATTATATGGGAGTGTAGTCTGTTTACCTTCCTGTATAAAACAATATACTGACTATCGTGTCTTCACCTCAGCAGAAGCCGAGACCCTGATTGCCTTATGTGAGCAGATCATCCCGGCGGACCATGATCCGGGTGCTACGGATGCAGGCGTGATCTGGTTTATAGATAAATTGCTATATGAACGTTTCCCGGACTTACTTCCTGTGTACCAACAGGGACTAAAAGGGTTGGAAAGCTCATCCCGGGAATTGTATCAGGCATCATTTACTGCCCTGGCTCCGGAACAGCAGGTGGACCTGATGAAAAAAATGGAAGCCGACCAGCTTCCCGGTGCCTGTTGGACCGGTCAGAAAGCCTCCGCTTTCTTTAACCAGGTCATCCGGAATACGATGCAGGGATTCTATGGATCTCTCCGGCATGGAGGAAATAAGAATTATGTAAGCTACCGGATGCTTAAGCTGGATTTTCCCTTAGTAGTCGGACAAAACAGATATAATCATGGCTGATAAAAAAGTAGATGCCATCGTAATCGGTGCAGGAGCAGGAGGTGGAGTGGTGGCAAAAGAGCTGGCCGTAAATGGTTTCTCTGTCGTGCTGATGGAGCGGGGAGGCTGGCCGGACTATGATCAGCATATCCATGATGAGCTGATCTCCCAGCGGGTACAGGACTTAGGGTCTGCTTTTGGCCCGGACTGGGAAAAACATCCCCGGGTGATGGTGGATGAACACGGCAATCGCCATCAGATCCATGCCGGTCATGGTGCGTATGGACATGTCGCCGCCTGCGTGGGGTCCGGTACAGTGAGTTACGGAGCAATGGGATGGCGGTTTATGAAAGAAGATTTTCAATTGAAATCGATCTATGGAATGGTGGAAGATTCTACCCTGGATGACTGGCCGGTGACGTATGAAGAACTGGAGCCTTATTATGTCAAAGCAGAGTGGGAGATTGGCGTTTTCGGGGATCATTCCCTGAATCCGTTTGCTCCTCCTCAAAGTAAACCTTTGCCCATGCCTCCCTTTGAATTTAACCGGGAAGGAACTTACCTGGCGGAGGTCTGTAGGCGGATGGGACTACATCCTTTCCCTATTCCTATGTTACGGAATTCAGTTCCCTACCATGGCCGTCCGGCATGTATACGGAACCGGACCTGTTGCGGGTATGCCTGTCCGGTGGATGCCAAAAATGGCACGCACAATACCGTTATTCCCACTGCTGTCAAAACAGGAAATTGTGAAGTCCGGGCCCACTGCGTGGTTGCGGAAATCCTGGTAGACGACCGGGGCAAAGCCACCGGAGTCCGCTATTTTGATGAAAAGGGAAAAGGACGGACGATGGAAGCCCGGATCGTGGTTGTGGCCGGCTCTGCCACGGAAACCGCCCGGTTATTGTTGAATTCGAAATCCAGGCTGTTCCCTCATGGAGCCGGAAATAATAATGACTGGGTAGGCAGGAATCTCCAGGGCCATGCCTATACGGGAGCATCCGGACTATTTGATTTTGATATACTGGATCTGGCCGGACCGGGAGCCTGCATGGCTATCTGTGATTATAATCATCATAATGAAGGAATTATCGGGGGGTGGATTGCTGGCAACCGAGTTTTATACGTTGCCCTATGTCTTTTCCCAGAACTGTCCTTCCGGCGAACCCCGCTGGGGGATTGCCCATAAAAATTACCAGCGGGAGAACTTCTACCGTCTGGGAAGGTTAGTCGGCCCTATTCAGGAGATCCCTCATTTTGAAGCCCGGGTCACGGTAGACCCGGCAGTAAAAGATCATTGGGGTATTCCGGTGGCCGCTCTTTTCGGAAACAGGCATCCGGCAGATATCAAACATTGTGCTTTTCTGGCTGAAAAGGCTGAACAGATCCTGAAAGAAGCCGGTGCCTACCGGACCTGGCAGCATGGGGGAGGCTATGGATTGAGCGGCGGGCAACATCAGGTGGGCACCTGCCGGATGGGGAATGATCCCAGGACGTCAGTGACCAATAAATATGGACAGCTCCATGAGATCGATAACCTGTTTGTAGCAGACGGTAGCCTGCTGGTAACGAACGGAGGGTTTAATCTTGCGTTGACCATTATGGCACTGGGCTACTGGGTAGGGGATTATATTGTAAAGACATATCAATAAAGAGGCAGCATGAGTAAAAGACATCTATCGATAGGACTGGTTGCAGCAGGAGCCTTATTTATCCTGATAGTGGGCAGTTATACCACCTGGAATGCGATGGACCCGGCTCATACCTGTGCCCAATGCCATGGATCCGGGCCACGCATGAAGCCTGGCTGACGTCTGCACATAAGGAGATCGCCTGCACGGACTGTCATGGAACCGCCTTAAGCGAAGGCTTGCATAGTGTGCAGGAGAAAACCCGTATGGTCGTATCCCATTGGATCAAAGATATACGGAACGAGGATATTCGTCTGAACGAAAGACAGGTACTGGCGGTAGCTGACCGTCGTGCCAGTTGTCACCGGTCCGAACATGCCGGCTGGTTATCCGGTGGACATAGTGCTACCTACCGGGATATTTATCTGGATGAAGCCCATAACCAGATGGAAAAACCGTATGCGGACTGTTTCCGTTGCCATGGCATGTTCTACGACGGTGCCATGAAAGAACTGATGACCCTGGAAGGGGAGCCGGATACCTATCTGATCAACAACAGGCAACAGGCAGACCGTGCAGTAGTTCCCTGTCTGGCTTGTCATCAGATCCATACGGAAACCGGCGATGTCCCGAAAACTTCTGTATATGTCAGGGCGGAGAAATCCCATTTGCGCACAGACCATTTGTCTAAACCTGTGATGTATGAACAAAGCCGGGAGGTACTGACTTCGGATGATCCGAATGCTCTATTGTGTTTACAATGCCATGCCCCGAATGCCTGGCACCAGGCAGGAAGTGAAGATGACCGTACCCCTACGGGAGTCCATGAAGGGTTAAGCTGCCTAGCCTGTCATAGCCCTCATAGCCAGGACACCCGTCATTCCTGTACAGCCTGTCATCCGGCTTTATCGAATTGCGGGCTGGATGTAATGACGATGAATACCACCTACCTGGACAAAAACAGTCCTAACAATATCCATCATATCAGTTGTGCCAGTTGTCATGAAGAACCTTTGAACAGGTAAATACGGGCAGAGCCCCTGATGGACAGACTCATAAGATGCTGTTACTCCGGAAGTGACAGAAAGGTGGGAAAGCATGGCTTTTTTACTTCTTTACCTGTTTGACCTGTTTTTTCAGGTGAAGTGGACCGGAAGGGTCGTTATTTCTTTTTCCGTATGGCAGTAGGCGATTTCCCAAAACGCTTCCGGCAGAAATCACTTAATTGCGATAATCCGGCAAAACC
>JAJQFE010000036.1 GCA_021201295.1 Tannerellaceae bacterium
ACTCCGACTTCAAATCCAGAATTTATAATAGGACATTATGCGGATAATCATTTAATTTATTAATAATCTTATTCCTGGCCCCGGGAATAATTCTTATCTATCATGTCTGGCAGGTTTCCTGGCTGGCTCTTCTTGCAAACCGCCTTCCCGGCTGTAGAATTGATCTTTATTAATTAAAAAGCCAGTGGCATAGTGAGTATTGCCGAAAGATTTTTCAGAGCTTACAGTAGCGGACACTGCTCCGGATTTACACCGGATTCCCTTTTATGTGACAGGTGAACCCTGTTCACATCACCAAAGCAAAGGCAAAGATAAAGGAAAGTTTTTTAAAATTGTTTTTTGTGTATACAAATTCACTGTTACCGGTTAACTTTTGTCCGGGATAAGTTAAATCAAGTGTCTTCTTCAGGCTTACCTTTTGTAGAGTAAGTCCAGATCTTCACAATTATAATATCCGTCAATAGCGATATTCAGTTTTGGATCTATTTCAACAATAGCATAACTGTTATTTTCCGGTAAACTTCCTTCGATCATAGCTTTCATAGTCCAGTAATGGATCCCGTTCCGGAAGCTATAGTTTCCGGGGTGGTGATGACCCTGAAATACAGCTAATACATTGGCATTTTTTTCCAGTACAGGAAGAATCTCTGCAGCGTTGTGTATGCATAATTCTTTTTCCACTCCGGAAAAGCTATCTAATAACTGATGAGTAAAATTATGACCGAATAATCGTGTCCGGTAAGTTCTTTCCGGAGCCAGTCTTTTTCCTGTTTCGGAATAAATGCATCTGTCCAATCAAAATTACCCTTATCATAATCGCTACCGTCTTTCCGGAAATTGGCATCTAACACAATACATTTAATGCCTCCGGTCAGAAAGGAATAGTATCCTTTTCCGTTGGTCTGCCGGGGGTAGGAAGTATGTTGAAAAAAATCTTCTTTGGAAATACTATCCATATCATGATTTCCTAATACATGGTAGGCCGGGCCGTTGAAATACTGGAAAACCGATTCGATCTGTTCCAGATAGGCCAGAGTCGTGGTCCGGTCCGGCTCTATATCCTGATCTTTAAAATCTCCTAATTCAATAATAAAATCCAGGTCGGATTGATTAAAAAGTTCTATGGCCGTTTGTAATTTATCTATAGATTGCTGATAATAACGTGTGCCTCCTTTCTCCCTACCGGCATAATGTAAATCTGTGACTATTCCAAAGCGTACTTTCTTTTGCATGTGGTAGGAAGTAAGGAACTGAGGGAACGTTGCTAAAAGTGCACCGGTGCAGGAACGTTTAAGGAAAATACGTCTGTTCATAGGTCTGTTTATTTAAAATAGTATGAGGTTAAGGGGCCGGCGTTAAACGTACCAGATAATCATAATGGTTTCCTTCCCGGATTAGTTCTGCGCGGAATCCATTTTTAGAGGCATACAGACTGAGGGTGGTGTAGTCTATATAGAGCCAGTCGAAGGATTCCCCTTCAATCTGTTTATATTTCATACGAAAATCAATTTCTCCATAATAATCTGCTGCGAGATCCAGTAAATAACTGCCATCTTCTTCTTCAAATAGGTATCGCAGGTCACTGGAATCCATCAGTACAGAGCCTCCGGGAGCTAATAAGTATTTTATTTTACGGAAAAAAGCAGACATATTTTCTAACTTTCCAATAATACCGGAACCATTCATCAACAGCAGAATAGTATCAAACGAGCCTGCAAACTGTTCATTAAACAAATTAATTAAACGGACATCATGTACACCTCGTTCCTGCATTATTTTTACTGACAAAGGTGATATATCAATGGCACAGACCTCTTTTCCCAACTGTTGTAAAGCTAAAGAGTGGCAACCGCTTCCGGCTCCCACATCCAATATTTTTCCGGATGCCATGTCAATAGCTGTCCGTTCTAAGATTGGAAATTCTTTCAGAGGACGAAAAAGTTGTTTAACAGGAATCTCATCTTCATCAAATTGCGAGGAAAAGACACGTAGTTTGTCAGCTTTTCCCTGTTTGTAATAGTCGGAAATTGCCTGTCCCATTGGGTCTTTTTCAGGAGAAAGTATGTCTGTATGCATGTATTTATACTCTTATTTAATTGGAAGTAAAGATAACGTTTTCCGGGATTTTATGAATGCAAAATAAATATATAAATAAAGTAACCACACATTATAGTTTACTCTATATCTGTGGTCATCCTTGTATCTGTTTACTAAACTAAGTTTATTTAGTGGTCATGAACATGATCGTCGTGGTCTTCATGCTCATGGCCGTGATCACTTTCCCCATCAATTAAATTAATGCTACGTGCAACATAAGTTTCATTTCCTACAGCATCAAAACAATATACAATTAAATGATAGTTACCAGTAATTGTATTTGCCGGTATTACAATGTTATAATGTTCTTCTGTAGTTGTATTTAACCCTGATAAATCCCAATCCTGATTAAAACTAAAATATGTATTTTGATCCGCTTCTGATTTCGTCATTGCGTGAACATGATCATGATTGTCACTATCATGGTCATGTGGGGATTCTAAATTGTTATGGATTTCTATTTTATAGGAACCTAACATTTCATTATCTGTGAACTCTGCTTTAAAATAAATAGCCTCTCCAATCTGCAAATATGCTCCTTCTTCAGGGTATATTAAGTTAATCGTCGGTTTAGTCGTATCTCCATCATCATCACAGGAAGTAAAAAAACAGAAAGAGTTAAGACACAAATGCTGTATAAAAAAATCTTTTTTTTATCATAATATACTTTTAAATGGTACTTTAATTAAAATCTGAATGTTTCTCCCGGGTTCCGGTATTTCTACTTTCCGGTAGAAACTTAAATGATTGTAATATTTTTTATTTAATAAATTGTGAGCTGATAAGGTGATCTCAGCCTGGGTCTGTGCAATAGGTATATTAAGCGAGATCCCCGCATGTAACAGATGTGCTCCTGAAGTAGGATCTTCGTTACGGGCAATTCTGTTTTGACGGGCAATTCCCTGCCATTCGGCGTGCAGACGGACTGTGTCTTTTTCCCAGGCTACCGTATGCCGCATAGAAGCGGGTGGCGAAAAGCTGAGTGGGGTCTTTTCGTCCCGGTTATACGTATATACATATTCACCTCCGAAGCGATAGTTGAATCCATTCCAGGAAGGGGTTTTATATCTAACTCTATGCCTGCAAAAGTAGCTTTGGCACCGGCATACCGGTAAATCTGTCCGGCATGTGGTAAGAGGGACCATTCCGACGTAGGTTTAAGAAATATATAATTAGTAAACCAACTGGCAAAGGGACTCATCGTTACTAACCAGCCCTGTTGCTCATACGTATAAGCAACATCAATCTGCCAACCCCGTTCAGAGGTTAGTTCCGGATCTCCCTGTTCATGGCGAAACGTGCCGTGATGAACACCATTGGATGCCAGTTCATGGGCTCCGGGTAAACGAAAACTCCGTCCGACATTGACTTTCAGTTGATGACCGGTATAAGGATACCAGATCATCCCGACTGAACCTGATACATCCTGGAAATTCCGGTTCACTTCATAGCTTCGCCATTGATATTGTTCCACTATGTCAGGGGTGTATCCCTGCTCATACAGGTAATTGTTCAGATAGGAATCTTCAAAAGAGGAAATCTTCAGTTTTCCATAGTCATACCGTAGACCACCACTGAAAGACCAGTTTTCATGAGGACGCCAGGTTGACAACCAGAGGAAACCATTCATAAAACGGTTATACTCCGGCAACAGAAAAGAGTAACCACTAATCCGGTTCTGCTGATATTGAATATCCCATCCGGCTGTATGTTCCCAGTTTTCCTTTCCTGTCATCCGTAGTTTAATCCCGGAACTATATGTATTCAGGTTAAAATCCAGTTCTTTGTCCGGATCTTTTTCCGGTGGAGCCTGGTCGCCATAGTGCGTATGGAAAAGACTCCATTCTTTTCGCCTGTTATTCTGATAGCCTATTCTCCATTGTAATATCACTCCATCCCACATATATTGTTGCAGGGTAGAGGCTTTAAAATGGTTTACCGTACTATTAGGCAGTTCTATATTCCGGCTGCTACCATCATCTTCCAGCCGGCTGGCATCCGGAATCCCATGGGCCCCCGGAAAAAACCGGTCTTCTGATAGGTATTACTTACCGCATATTGGGAAAGATAACGGTAATGCCTGTATTCTGTATAGACATTCATATCCCTTTCATATCCTGCTGTGTTTTTGAGACGGCGATTCGAAATAGGCATCTTCTGTGTCAGATAAATGACCGTATCTGTTGGTACACGATAGTCTCCGAAATGCTGTTCCGAAAAACGAATTTTGGTATACCAGCGGTCTTTCCTGAAACCGGCCATTATACTTCTGCCCATAGTCCCGTTGACTGATTTACCCAAAAGGATCGCTTCCCCGAAAAAAAGATTTTCCGGTGGCGGAGGTAACTGGTTGATTTCGATCACTCCACCCATGGCATCACTACCATATAGGAGAGAAGACGGACCTTTATGGACCATCACCTGTTCAACATGGAACGCATCAATTTCCAGTCCATGGTCGGCTCCCCATTGCTGGCCTTCCTGTTTAATCCCGTTTTCCGTTACTGTAATCCGGTTAAAGCCTAAACCCCGGATCATAGGTTTGGAAAACCCGGAACCAATATCCATGGATTGGATACCGGAAAGATGCTTCAGTGATTGGATGAGATTTCCTGTAAAATGGTTACGCAGGGATGCCGAATTGACAACTTCTACGGTTAAGGGAGTGCTTTTAGCCCGTATATGCCTTGCTGTTTCGTGGACAACGATCTCAGAAAGAGACACATTCGTAAGTGTATCTGCTTCCTGGGCATATATGGATAAAGCCGATAGAGCAAGTATAACACCTGCTAAATAACCTATACGCATATACTAATTTTAGTTTGTAAATAGAGTTACAAATAGAATAACGTCCGGATAAAATATACTTTAATCCGGAAATTACTGATAATTATAAGTTATGCGTTCACAGGTGGTCCCCGTAGATAATAAGCGTGTGGAGTAGGAAAAGTTTCCGCAAAAAGATAAGAAACAGACTCGGTCCGGATAAGCGTAAAAAAGACTTCAGCCTCATCAAATTCTATTCCGGTGAAACTGGAATAGAAGAAATGACAGATCAGACAATCATCATGTGCATGTTCTGAAGAATCCTGCTGAGTATCTTCCACAGCATGGCAGCAATGAGGTTCCTCGTGCTGGTGAAAAGCTTTCAGCACAACAGGCAACATAAAAAGTATGATTAATACCCATGCCGGCCACCTGTTTTGTATGGATCTCTGTCTTACCATGTTTTGTATATACAACGGCAAAGATAAAGTGAATATTGCTAATAACCAAACCCAGAAAGACAGATTCTTACCTACTAACCCATTTCAGACCGAATAAAGAGAGAATGATATATCAGGAGGTGAATTTTATGGTAGTATTCACAACTCTTCCGAATATATTTTTCTTAATTCATTTTGTATGTAGGTATAGGCATACAAAACAACATCTGTCTCTAACTTTCTTTTGGAAGCAACCTGCTGAAAATTTCCCGTAAGAAAAACCTGTTTAAAGAGATCGGAAAAGGCCGGATAATCCACATTGGTAAGTAGGTCATTTAAAACCAACTCATATACTATCCGGTTATGGGTATGGACAGAAAAGTAAAAAGAATTTTTCCGGTCAGGGTTAGGATTATGGTTTAGAATATTAGTAAGCACTTCTTTTCTATAAAAACTATCCTGTTCCAGAAATAACTTTTTATATTGTTGATACTGTCTGATCTCGTTTAAACTAAACAAAGGTTCATCATCAAACTGATACTTTGTAAATAAGTTCCTGGTTAACAATTGGTCCAATGTTTCTAAGGGGATACAATCGTCCCTGACAATAGCAGCTCTGGTTACTAAAGTTTCCATGTTATATTTTTTAGCGGGTTTGTATGTTGAAAATGCTGTGCTGACACAAAATTTCCATGAATAAGACAAAAATAACTTATTCCATGGAAGAAGACAATTTTTTCAGAATTTGTATAAACAAATACTCAATGCTGATTTTTAGTGAGAGAAGACTTCAATATATCTATTTAATTCCATATCTTCTGATGATAGCCAATAAATTCATTTCTTCAAATACTGTTTCTTCATCACAAAAATTAATTCCATCTTCGAGAGTTTCTTCAAAATAGATACGTGCTTCTTCATAATAAGGTATGGTCAGGCGTCTGGCAAAATCTGTAAATTCATAGAAATTCAGAATCCGGCAACTATTATAATGACTTTCCGGCGTAAGCGAATGAAAACAGCCCGGATTCAGGAAGGTCATCAGGAACGGAGTTGCCACCGGTAGGAGGGCAGAAAGAAGTCGGTCTTCTTTATGGGGAGAATGCTGTGTGTACCTGTAACATCCTTCAGGTTTGATTCCCCGTAAAGGAGAAGTCACAATGTGATGTACAATCCGAAAACTGCTTGCAATCCGTTTACCGTTATTATCTTTTCTGTTTTCCCATTCTACAAATCCTTCCTGGGGAGATTCTATAATGGCACCGCATTCATCACATACAAATTGTTTCAGAACTTCTAACATCGTTTTAAGCGTTTAAATAATCCTGTCATAAAAATAGAAATTACTCTTTAATTGAATTCCTGTTTTAGTTATAATAAACGGAAAACTACACGAAAGTATGTAATAAATTGAGAGGATATATAAATGCCAGGAACACCCGGACTGAAAAGATAGGCAACCCTAACCGGTTGTTTATCCATTAAACGATGTTTGCTTAAAAATGTTCCTGTTTGAGTATGCCTATAAACGATCAGGACCTACGGAAAGATCTATCATGTTTGAAAAAATAGTTCTGAACAGTTTTCGCCCGGATTCTGTAACAGTCAGGGTATCATACAGGTGACGGGTTTTTCTTTCGGATAATAGCCTTCCAATAAATTGACGATCAGATCAGATTCAAATAAAGGTTCAAAACGAAGTTCCCGGACTGCCCGGAATTGGTGGTGAGAACCTACTACATCTACCAGCCATTGTTTTTCATCCGGAGTCAGGCAATGGATATTTTTCATCCAGTCTACAGCAATTATCCGGCCTTCTTTTTGCTGGTATTCCGGCAAAGTACTTCCATATTTCAGTGAAGCTGACGGACAGCCTATATCATGCATCCAGGCAGCCATTTCCATCAAATCAACCGTCTGTTCCCCTAATTTTTCTTCAACAGCGATCAGACGGGTATAATTAGCTACTGCCTGTGTATGAATGATCTGTTTTTCCGCCTGCTCCTGTTGTGTGTAATATTCAATTACACGCAATGCCAGCTTATCTTTACAATCCCATTCCATCTTAATCTTTTCATGATCTGAGTTTACTAATCAAACTCTTATCTATTATTTTTTTGTTTACTAAGATACGTTTTTTCAGCTTTGCCGGATAATAACGGGT
>JAJQFE010000053.1 GCA_021201295.1 Tannerellaceae bacterium
GGTTTTGCCGGATTATCGCAATTAAGTGATTTCTGCCGGAAGCGTTTTGGGAAATTCCCTACTGCCATACGGAAGAAAATATAGAGTCATTTCATCGAAATCTTAGCTGAACGGTTTGTTTAATAATAAAATCAAGGGATAAAAATGGTCTTGTATTGAACATTCCCCTATCACTTTAGAAGTGACAGAAACTTATAGAGTTCTAAATCAGTCATCTGTGCAAAGATAAATAAAAAAGCATCTCATTAAATATATTCATTCAATCTTTTGATATTTAACATGTTTTACTAATGGCCCGGGATACTTTCTGGTGTGCCTGATCCAATACGGATACTCCAAAAGAATCCAGGTAAATATAGGTCATTGCAACGGAGGTATGGCCTAACCATTCACTAATCACCCAAATGGGAATATTTTCATTTTTGGCAATTGTCGCCCATGCGTGTCTGGCCTGATGGGTAGACAGGCTTTTTCCTAATCTGGCCCGGACAGCTATCTGTTTTAATCGCTGGTTTTGTATCCTGAGTCCCGTACAATATTGTGTATAGGTAGGTTGGGTAGGGTCCCGGATAATCGGGAACAGAAAAGGAGAAGAGGGATTGCTTTCTGTAAAATAGTAGATTATTTGCCGGAGTGTATGATTGAGGCTTACTTCAATGAATTGACCGGTTTTTCGTCTGAAATAGCTGAATGTATTCCTCTTAAGATTAATATCACTCTTTTTTAAATAAGCCAGATCTACAAAGGACATACCACGGGCATGAAAAGCAAACATAAACAACCGAAGCGGATCTTTTTCTTCATTGGGTGTGAGGGGATTATCCAGTAGGTTTTCCAGCCCTTTCATTTCCTGTTTGGACAGTGCTCTTTTACGGCATACAGCTACTTTGGTATATACACGTGCAAACGTATTTTCCGTAGGAAATTAAATAATCCCTGTTTATTCCCTTTATTACAGATCGCACGAAGATTTCTCATATAGAAAGAAATGGTGTTTAGGGAAAGTTTTCTTTCTTTCAGAGAGCGCTCATAGGCGATGATCAGTTTTTCTGTGATCTCACCGGGAAACAGATCTTTTTTACCACAAAAGTTCAGGAAACTTTTTAACGTGGTACGGTATGCACGTGCTGTCCGGAAACAGCCGCATTTCGTTAATTCATCTGAGAGAGCCTGTACCCATCCGGATAAGCTTTTACGCAGATGAACATTTTTTTTAGGAGGAAAGATAATAGATGACATAATGCTTAAAAAAGTTTTTTTCAATAATAACCCGCAAGTTAAAATTTAAGATTAGGAAATAATCATGGACTACAGAAATAAAGAACTATTCTATAGAAATGTCACCTTTGAAAGTCGGAGATTGGAATGGAAATGTGATGGATTCGTTCCAGTCATATCCGGAAAGCCGGAAAAGGAAAAAGCGGATGTATAAAAAATAATCCGGAGCATTCAAAAGACTCCGGATTACCTTTGCACGTCTGTTTTATAGTGGTGCAGACATGGATGAAGCCGCTGCATCCGGTGAACTACCCCATGCTTTGTTAAGACGTGGTCCCATCTAGAATACTAACTTTCCACCTGCTGCTACATCAGAATGGTAAATATATGTTTTCTCCCAGCTCTTACCATTCAACGTGGCAGACTGGATATATTTATTTTTAGCAGATACATCCTTTGCTTCAATAACAAATGTTTTTCCATTCCCCACGTTTATTGTTACCTCTTCAAACATAGGGCTTCCTATATCATAAATCGGTCTTTCCGGACATTGTGGATAAAGCCCCATCGAAGAAAATACATACCAGCTCGACATGGACCCTCCGTCTTCATCACCACTTAAACCGTGTGGATTGGTATCATACCACAGATCCATGATCAGCCGGAGTTTTTGTTGGGTTTTCCAGGGTTGTCCGGCATAGTTATATAAATAAGGGATATGGAAAGCCGGTTCATTCCCCTGGCAGAACATTCCCATAAGTCCGGTCATATCAGGCATCTGAGCAAGGAATTGAAGCTTATCCACCCCGTCATGAGAGACGGTAAAAAGAGAATCCAGTTTCTCTACAAATTTTTCCCTTCCACCCATCAGGTTGATAAGTCCCTGCACGTCATGTTGAACATGCCAGGTATATATCCATGAATTACCTTCAGCAAAATAGCCTTCACCGGCAAAACTTCCGGAGAAGATAGGATCAAAAGGTTCGATCCATTGTCCGTCAGCTGATTTGGGAGCCATTAAACCAATCTCCGGTTTGAACAGGTTCTGATAGTTATGGGCTCTTTTCATAAATAACTGATAGTCTTCTTCTTTCCCAAGCTCTTTGGCCAGTTGGGCAAGGCACCAGTCATCGTATGCATGTTCCAGTGTAACAGATACGGACTGTCTCCTATGCCAGCTATCCACCTCTTTCACCCATTCTTCCACTCCCGGCTCCGGTAACCGTCTGGATTGATAAGGCAATTGTTCATATTTCCCCACAGGAGCATCCGGGTTAAATTCTTTTCTCACGGGAAGGGCAGGGTAGAACCCATTGTCAAAATAACATTGCTCCAACTCGGTAATATACATTTCATCTTTCCAGGGAATCATCGTGGCTTCCAGATGATTTTTCTTCATTCCTTCGTAAGCCTTTTCAATATCATAATCCCGAACTCCCCGGAAGTAAGCATCTACGATGGTCGGAGTGGAATGGTGGCCTATCATAGCTCCCGAACTGGGTAACCAGCCTGTCTCTTCATATCGTTTGATAAAATTCCGGATTGCCTGGTTATTGTCTTCCGGTTTGATCAGGCTTTGAAGCGGATAGGCACACCGGTAGGTATCCCGCACATTCCCCATACGAAGAGAGCGGGTACGGTGAAGAGTGGTATAGAACAATTGCCTTTGCTTTTCAGTGCCCCCTTTTACCCGGATAAGGTTAAGCTCTTCATTCCATAGCTCCCGGTTCTTTTTAGTCAACTGCTCAAACGAGGAGGACCCGATCTCTTTTTCTATGAAACCTTTTGCTTCTTCTATGCTATTGGTTGAGATCCCCACTTTTATTTCCAGCGTCTCATGGCGGCCGGCTGCCGGAAAACTGGCATAGGCTCCTGCCGGGGATTCCTCCCGGAAGGTTCCGGAGGTTACGGCAGGTTTGCTTAACTCAGCATAGAAAAAGTTCTTTCCTCCCCGGTTGCTTCCTTCTCCCTATAGGATAGTTTTATCCTTTATTTCTATGGATGCATGGTTTCCAGTCAGGTTCATTAACAGGTTATACGGCTGATTTTCAGGAATGGAAAATCTAAAGATAACCGTATTCGGTGTAGTCATAAATTCAGCATTAATATCTGAATTTTCCAAAAGTACCTGGTAATAGTAGGGAGTAGCGGTTTCATGATCATGATCGTACCCGGATGCATTGTCCTTCATATTTGTTTTAAGGTCTCCCGCCTGGATCATCAGATTTCCCGCCCCAAATGGGAACCCGTAAATCTTATCAGCCAGATACATATCCGTAAAGCCCGGGGTAAAAACAGGAAATAAACCTACATTTCCTCCAGGGGTTTTTACCACAGGGATGGTTCCTCTTGTTTTGGGATTTATGGTCCCGATGTACATATATACATCATCGACAGGATCATTTGTTTTTTGTGTTACCGTATCGCAGCCGGACAAAGCAAATGCAAGCCAGCAGACAAGCGACATAAATTGCACTCTTGTACTCATAATAGGATGTTTTAATAGGTTAGAATAAGATATAAACTTAACTAATTGGTGTTTTCTGTTAGTGCCGGAAAGTGGTAAAATCCTTCCTTCCCTGTCCAACTAAATTCTCATTATTGCTCGTTAAAGGTATCAGAATTCTTGTTGATATCCAACAAATCCTCGCTTATTCTTATATAAATATTTTATGTGTACCTATGGATAAATCGTTTTTATATGACAGATTATTCTATTTTTGCAGGGATAAATCAGGTATGGTATGAAAAACAGATTCTTTATTTTAGTGATGGCAGGTTGCTTCCTGTTGAATGTGGATAGCTTTGCGCAGAGTGTCCGGCAAACGATTTCTATCCTCGGTGATTCCTATTCCACTTTTCTGGGATATGTAACTCCTGATACCAATGCCTGCTGGTATGGGATCCCGGATATTGAAGAAATAAATGATGTCAGAACGGTGGAAGAAACCTGGTGGTATCAGCTGATTCAGGAACAGGAGGGTCAGTTAGAGGTAAATAACTCTTATTCCGGTGCCACGATCTGCCACACTGGTTATAACCATGAAGATTATTCAGATCGCTCTTTTATTACCCGTATGGATCACCTGGGAAACCCCGGTATTATTTTTATATTTGGCGGAACCAATGATAGTTGGGCAGGTGTTCCTATAGGAGAGTATCAATACGCGAACTGGACTACAGAGGATCTCTATAAGCTCCGTCCGGCCTTTTGTTATCTGCTACATGCTATGTTGTCCAGGTATCCGGATACAAAAATTTATAATATTACCAATACGGAACTTTCCCAGGAGGTCTCAGACTCCATGGACGAAATCTGCCGTTATTACGAAATCCCTAATATACGGTTGCGTTATATCGATAAACAGGCCGGGCATCCTTCCGTTAACGGGATGAAAAATATCTGCCGGCAGGTAAGGGAAGCACTGTTAGCTGAATAAATGAATAGGGGGTGTTATGAAAAGAAAAAAGAACCGGATCCTGTATGCTCTATTTTACAAATTATATTTTTCTTTAGGATTTTAGCGTGCCTTATTGGTAAATGTAGTTCTATCAACCACTTAAATTAATTTAATAGACGGAAGTTGTCCAAACAATTCATCCGGATCCCTGTTTCAAAGCTGTATATAATAAATGTATAGCATATGAAATATTCTGTTTGGTTGCTGCTGATAGTGACAGGTAGTATACTATGTACGGGCTGTGTCACCAAAGGTAAGTTCAGGAACTTACAGTCACAATATACGGATTTACGGAGGGACTATCAGGAAAGTCAGCTTTAGCTGACAGAAAACCGTATCCTGGCTAAAAGTCTGGAAGACCGGTTATCGGAAGCCCAAAGAAATAATGAGGATTTACGTAGTGCATTGAACCAATGTCTTGCATAAAGTTCCCAGGGCAATATAAATATTGGCAAATTAGTAGATGAGATCAATGCATCCAACCGGTTTATCCAGCATCTGGTAGAAGCTAAAAACAGGTCGGATTCCTTGAATTTACTGATGGTTACCAACCTGACCCGTTCGCTGACTACGGATGAGAGCCAGGATCTGGATATTCAGGTGTTAAAAGGAGTGGTCTACATATCCTTGGATGATAAGATGTTATATCGTTCCGGTAGTTATGAGATCAGTGATAAGGCAGGAGAGATCCTGAGCAAGATCGCTAAGATTATCATTGATTACAGGGATTACGATGTATTGGTAGAAGGAAATACCAATACGGATCCGATCTCCCGTAACAATATCAGTAACAACTGGGATCTGAGTGTCCTACGGGGTTCCTCTGTGGTTCAGGCCCTGCAAAATACCTATGGTGTAGATCCGAAACGTTTAACTGTTGCCGGACGGGGTGAATACAATCCGGTTGCAACCAACAGCACTCCGGCAGGAAAAGAGCGAAACCGCAGAACACAGATCATTTTTACTCCCAAACTGGACCAGTTCCTGGAATTAATAGAACAAGCCCCGGCTAGTTCGTTGGATGGATATTAAATTCAATACATATATCCGGAGCCGGAAATCTTCCCATCTTGTGTAACATTCCTATCCGGATTACGGATATTCGTCCCGGTTTCGTTGACACGGCTATGGCAAAAGGAGAGGGCTTATTTTGGGTGGCTTCTCCGGAAAAAGCAGTCCAGCAGATCTATGAGGCTATCCGGAAACAAAAGCCGGTCACCTATATCACCCGCCGGTGGAGTTTCGTAGCTTTTCTCCTTAAACGACTTCCCGGCTTTTTGTATAACTGGATATAATCCTGTCAACAACCGACTCTATCCTATCCGGGAGGTTTTCCTGCCTGACAGGCGGGGAGATAGCCTCCCTGCTGTCAAACGGTTGGGTATCAAAAAATAAATAACGTTTATCTCAGCAAAGAAAAAGAGAGGTTTATAAGCGTTCTTTACTAAAAAATAATATCTTTGGAAACCATAATCAAAACATTTGGCAACATGAAAAAGGAATCCGAACACAACGAAACCCACCCGCAGGAAAACCAGGTAACAGAACCCGCTTTGGAATATCAATCCATACTTACCTCTCATAAAGAAGATCCAATTGATCCACCTGCCATTGAGAAAATGAGGGAACATGTCCGGTGTGGAATGAACCAGATAAGAGAAGGAAAATATTATACAACAGATGAACTGGATGATTTTGTTTATCATGAAAAAACTGGTCTGGTCATTACAGGCAGCAGAAGACTTGCGAACGATTTATTTTTCTACTACAAACAAAGCCCTGATGCAGCCCATAAAATATATAACCGAATAAAAAAAGAGTCAGAACGATTAAGAAGATTGCCTTATATAGCACCAATAGAATCTTTACTGGAGGATGAAATAGAAATCTTCCGATCATTAGTCGTACTCCAACACTTTAAAGTAATATATACAATTGAAGATAATTTCATATACATAGTTCATGTGTGGGATTGCAGACAAGATCCCATAAGGCTGATACAAAAGATTCGCTAAGTAAGTAAGGATTATCTGTTCCGGAGTAACCGGATCGCAGATCCCTTTCCACTAACTTCCGGTGGTTTTGGCACACGCTGTTTTGCTGGAAATGGTATAGGTGTAACGGGTGATCTTTTCACGGGATAAAAATAAAAAGAGAGGGAGTGACTGGAATTATTCCAGTCATACCTCCAGTCATATCTCCAGTCATCTGTGTCCATTTACAGCACCTCGCACAACATCTCTTACAGCACCTGATACAGCACCTGATACAGCACCATTAATAAATATATATATATAAATATTCTTTATAAATATAGGATATAAATATAAACTAATAGGGTGCCTGTCAAAAAAAAGACAGGCGCGCACTTTTTCTTTTTTTAATAAGTATAGTATGGGGATATAGTAAGTATACTATGGCTGGATAATAAGTATATTATGGCGAAATGGGCCGGATGCTTTTTGATGGGAAAAAGGATAAGAGGGGCTGTTTTCCATGGGGCCGTTAGTGGGTAGCTTTGGTTTGGATCCGATATGGCGGGCTTATTCGAAGGGGAGATCCTGGAAAAGAAACAGGATTAACGGCAGGTAGTCTTTTAGTTTGACCCGGAGGATACGGAGGGATTGGGTGATGCGGTATTCCACTGTTTTGACGGAGACGCCTAATGTTTGGGCTACCTGGGCATGGGTTTGTTCTCTGAAACGGCTCAGGATAAAGGTTTCCCGGTAGGTGTCCGGGAGTTCCCGAATGGCTTTTTCTATATTTTCCGCTAATTCGTTGACTAAATAATAATCCGGATCTTTAAACTGGTCTTTCAGTTTTTCGTAGAGGAACGTATGGATCTGTTGATGGTATTGTTGTTTTTTGACCGCATTCAGGCAGCGGTTGCGGGTGGCTGTGAAGAGATAGGATTTGAGGGAGTTCTCAATCACCAGGTCTTCCCGGTGTTCCCAGATAAACATCATCAGTCCCTGCACCAATTCTTCGGCATCCTGATCCGGAATAAACCGGGTGGCATATTCACACAGCGGGGAGTAATAGGTCAGAAAGATCTGTTTATACACCTTTCTGTCTCCCTCTTGCAGGGACTGTAGGATTGACGTGTCTTCCATTCGTTTGCATTCCCATGCGGGTCTTCTACAAAGATAGGTTTTTAATTCATATAGTGTCGATTCTCCGGTATTTTGTTTGGCTATCGGTGCAGGATCGGTGCTGTTTCTGCCGGTTACCGGAATTTTTTACCGGGACATCCGGGTGGTTGGGCTTTTGCAGGGTAAGGTGGAACGGCTCTTTTTACTAACGTGTAGGGAGTTGAAGGAAATAAGAGTGCATCGCATGCAGCAATTTTTTGTTTTATTCATCTATTTATATAGAAGGATACTACATAGGATCTGATAAGAAGATCATCGGAAACCGTCCGTGATGGATCGGTATTCCTGTCAAAGAACGGATTCCGGGTGGCACTTTTCCACCGGAATACTATGCAGGTTTTAATTATTCGTTTTTTAAGGCTAAAAAGTATCAGATATTAATTGTTTGGAGATTAATTTTTTTAAATTGAAATTATTTCTTATATTGCCTATCAGAAGTACTACTTGAGAAGAAGAAGCTGAACCCGGGATGTAGCGTTGAGTAAGTCCTCCTGTAAAAAGACGAGCGGGATGGTAAGTGAGTAAGAATGTAAAAGCATTGGATGTATGAAGCTGAAGAGTTTGTTGTGTGGACTCCTGGTCATAGGCATGATGGTGGGGATCGAGAGTTGTGAGAAAGAGGATGAAGAGGTAGGAGCTATCAGTCGTTCCAGCCTGCATGTAGAAGAGGCGGAGTATGAAGAAGAGATTTCCTATGTGTTGAAGCGGTTAACGTGTGCCCCTACCCCTGTGGAAGGTGCTAAGGACCATATTACAGGGAAATGGCAGGTGGTCTGGGGGTGGTATTCGTCGGAACTTCCGGTGGAAAAGTTAGACCGTTCCTGTGATAAGATCTTTTATGAGTTTTTGCCGGATAACAGGCTGGTCGTAACGGGTGACCCTACCCATCCGCTGGCAGGGGAGAACCGGTATAGTTATGCTGTTTACCAGGGGATGGATCATGTTTCGTTTGCCACTTCGGGTGCCAATTTATATATCAATGACCTGTTGTTCCTGGCTATTCCGTATACGAAACATATCGACCTAATAGAAACCCTGGGCTACTCTTTGAGTGAGAAGCTGATCCGGGTGGAATAAAACAGTCTTCCCTTCTATACCTCTCGTACCGAAGGGAAGTCCCTGATTCATCGTACCTATATCGTCGTGGATTGTTAAATAGCCTCTTGCATTAGAATGGAGGATATCCGTCGTTTTGTTTCAGTTTCGGATTGGCCTGCCAGGCATTTAATGGGATGGCGAAGATCTTTCTGTGTGCTTCTCCGTCCCTTCCCAGGCGTCCCAGGGCTTCAGACTTCATCAGATAGATGTCTCGGCATACCTGAAAATATGGATATCGTTCTATGCGGCTGTGGTGACAACAGGAAAGATGCTTACGGCCTTTTACATTTTGCGCGTCCATGATCTCTGTCAGCAAAGCCAGGAATGTGAGTAACATGCCTGGCTTTTGGGCTGTATAAACCCTGGGTTTTCTCTATACCTGTTTCATAATAAAGAAGTAAAGTTTACCCATCGTTCTACATTTTTGATTCGTGTCAGCAAAGGTAGAGGTTGGAGATGAGGTGTTGTCCGGCAGGAGGAATAGCGTAATCGGCTGGTACATGTGCTATGGAATGTATCATTTTTTTGTTGACAGATTACCTGAATAGGCATATATTTGTGAAAACTATATCCATGAAAACTATCTTGTTTGTTTCCTTTAGTCTTTTCTTCTGCTGGCCTGGTGTGTCAGCGGCTTCCCGGATCGACTCGTTACTGGTGGAACTGGATCATACGATTACGCATAGTGTCCTCTATATGGAACAGAAAGAAAACCGGATTGCCCGGTTAAAGGAGCAGATGAACCGGGAGTTGTCTCCTGCCAAACAGTTTGAAATAGGCTATGATATTATCGAAGAACATAAAAGCTATCTCTGTGATTCGGCGTTGACCTATATTGAAAAGAACCTCTCGGTGGCTGAACTGGCCCGGGAACCTGTCTGGCAGGTCAAGACCCGTTTACAATATGCGTATGTCCTTTCTTCTGCCGGCCTGTTTAAAGAATCCGAGGAAAACCTGAACCGGTTATCGAAAGAGTGGTTTACTCCGGAGTTATTTATCGATTATTATCAGCGGAGGGAACAGCTCTATTCCCTGTGGTGTGAATATGTGGATGATACACGGTTTACGGTGGAGCTGGAGCAGAAACTGTCGGCCTACCGGGATTCCGTACTCCTCTATCTGCCGAAAGATTCTCCTGCTTATTTGTTTTATCTTTCCCGGATAGCCCTGGATAAATGAGAGATGGATACTGCCTATGACTATATCTGTTCCTACCTGGCAAAGATCCCGGCGGATACGCATGAATATGCTAAAATGAGTTATTACCTCGGAAGCCTGCATGCATTGAAAGGGGAAGAAGAGGAAGGGGTGGCCTATACCATCCGGGCTGCGATTGCGGACCTGAAAGATGCGGTGAAGGAACACAGGGCATTGATGGAAGTGGCGAACCGGGTGTATGAACAGCAGGATACGGAGCGTGCCTATACCTATATCCAGTATGCCCTGAATGATGCGAATTTCTATAATGCCCGTACCCGCAATTTCCAGCTCTCCCGGATTGTCCCTATTATTAACGAGGATTACCGGCACCGGACGGGAACACAGAAAAGTCAACTGATCCTGGCTTTGGTTATCATCAGTTTGCTGTTGCTTATTCTGCTGGTTACCTTATTTTTTGTGCGGAAGCAAATGACGGTTTTACAAAAGGTACGGGAACACCTGAAAGACATGAACTGGGACCTGGAGGAAAAGAATGAGGAATTGAATAAGGTGAATCAGGCCCTGTCAGAATCCAATCTGATCAAGGAGGAGTATATCGGTCATTTTATGAATTTATATTCTACGTATATCACCAAACTGGAGGATTTCAGAAAACAGATCTATCATAAGATTGTTGCCCGGCAATTTGATGACCTGGTGAAGATGGCAGGTGCCGGCCGGAATAAAGACAAGGAGACGAAAGAGTTATATATCAATTTTGACCGGGCTTTCCTGAATATCTATCCGGGATTTGTCCCTTCCCTGAATGCCCTGTTGAAGGAGGAAGAACGGTTTGAGTTACGGAAAGGGGAATTGCTGAATACGGAGTTGCGGGTGTTTGCCTTTATCCGGTTGGGGATCACGGACTCCGGTAAGATCGCCGATTTCCTGCGGTGTTCTCTCCAGACGGTCTATAATTACCGGAGTAAGATCAAACGAAAAAGCCTCCGTGAAGAGGAAGATATAGAGGAACAGATCAAAAAGATCGGCATGGTGAAGCAGCTTTCGTTCGATTTCTGGCCTGTCCCTGACAGGAACCGTTCCTGGTCCTGTCAGTTGGAGGATCTGTTTTTTCTTCTGTCCAGTTCTGCCTGGAGCATTCGGAGTTCACGTCCTGTCTGTCCGGCTACGGAAGTGTTTTCTTCTGCCCGGCGGATCAGGTAAGGCAGGACATCCCGCACTTTGGCATAGGGCACGTATTTGGTCACATTATAGCCTGCGTGTGCCAGGTTGAAGGAGATATTATCACTCATTCCCAATAACTGGGAAAAGAAGATCCGGGGATCATCCCGTTTCAGCCCTTTTTCATTCATCAGCCGGGCCAGCTTGTAATTGCTCTTTTCATTATGGGTTCCCATAAACAATTCCATGCAGTCTATATGGTCCACAACGAATTGAACACCTTCATCATAATTGTCATCGGTGGCCTGTTTATCTTTGCAGATCGGATCCGGATAGCCTAAGGCCGCTGCACGGGCCCGTTCTTCTTCCATATAAGCTCCGCGTACAAACTTAATGCCCGGATAGTAATCTTTTTCCAGGGCATCTGCATAGATGCGGCGCAGATACGGCATCCGGTCGTGACGGTACATCTGCAGGGTGGCAAACACAATGGCCCGTTCCTTATTGAATTTCCGCATGGCTTCGTTTGTCAGTTCATCTATGGCATCCTGGAAACAGTAGTCTTCCGCATCCACCAGGATCCGTACCTGGTTATCATAGGCCCGCTGGCAGAACGCCATAAACCGTTCCCGGAATTCCCGGAACGCTTTGACCTCCTCAATCGTCAGTTCCTCTTTTTTCTCCGAGGCTTTTGCCAGTAGTTCATCGGTAGTGATCGTAGAGGGTTTAAATACGGCATAGGCGATATTGGGATTTTCTTTGGCAAAGTCAATGGAACGTAACGTCTCTTTGAAAGTTGCCTGTATGCCTGCCGGTGTTTTCTCTCCTTCGGCTGAATAATCCAGCGTAGACTTCACATTGAATTGCCTCAGGTGTTCCATGGCTTTCGTACAGTCTTCCAGGTTTTCTCCACCTACAAATTGTTTATACAACGTTGGTTTGACTGCCCAGGCTAAAGGAAAGTGTATTTTTAAGGCAATGTGGGTGGCCACTTTGGCTGTTTGTACCAGGAAAGGATATTTAATCGTACTGAATAACCAATAGGCATTTCTTAGTTCACCTCGTGTTTTGGAGGAAAAAGCGATCTCGGTATTATTAAAGTCTAACATAGGGAATGTTTTTGAGGTAGTTGGTAGATAGTAGGGAGTAGTTGGTAGAGGAAAAATCTACTAACTACCCACCACTAATTACGCTAATTATTCTTCTCCCAGGAAGGGGTATATATAATCTGTCGGGGGTACTAACGTCTCTTTGATAGATCTGGGGTTGGTCCAGCGGATCAGGTTCAGGGGACCTCCTGCCTTATCATTGGTACCGGATGCCCGGGAACCTCCGAAGGGTTGTTGTCCTACCACAGCTCCTGTGGGTTTATCGTTGATATAGAAATTACCCGCTGCATATCTTAATGTATTCATGGCCACCTCGATGGCATACCGGTCATTCGCAAAGATAGATCCTGTCAGACCATAGATAGAGGTCCTGTCACATACCTCCAGTATCTCTTCGTAGGCCTGGTCTTCATATACGTAAATGGTAATTACCGGACCGAAGATCTCTTCTACCATCGTTTTGGAGGTCGGGTTCTTCGTCTGTATCACAGTCGGTTCGATAAAGTAACCTACAGATTTATCTCCGTTTCCACCAAACAGGATTTCTGTATCGGGATCTTGTTTGGCATAGTGGATATAGTTCATAATATTATCAAAGGATACCTCATCGATCACGGCATTGATAAAGTTGGTGAAGTCACGGACATCTCCTATTTTGATCTCTCGGAGCATATCGCCGACCCGCTCTTTGATCTGTTTCCACAGGGAGGCCGGGATATAGGCACGGGAACCTGCCGAACATTTTTGTCCCTGGTATTCAAACGCGCCTCTGACAATGGCGGTTGCCATATCATCCACATGTGCAGACGGATGAACGAAAATGAAATTCTTTCCTCCTGTTTCTCCTACGATCTTAGGATAAGATTTGTAGTGAGTCAGGTTAGCACCGATCTGGTTCCACAACGTATTGAATGTGGCGGTAGAGCCGGTAAAATGGAAACCTGCCAGATCCGGGCTTTGCGTCACTACTTTACCGATCACACTTCCCTGCCCCGGAATGAAGTTCACTACCCCATCCGGTAACCCTGCTTCTTTGAATACTTTCATCAGCAGGTAGTTGGAGTGGATAGCCGTAGTAGATGGTTTCCATACAGCCACATTCCCCATAATAGCCGGAGCCAGGTTCAGGTTACCGGCGATAGCGGTGAAGTTGAACGGGGTCAGGGTGAATACGAAACCCTCTAAGGCACGGTATTCCATCCGGTTTAAGATTCCGGTTTCCGAATAGGGTTGCCCCGAATAAATTTCGCCTGCATAATAGGCACTGAACCGCAGGAAGTCAATCAGTTCACAAGGGGTATCTATTTCCGCCTGCATCGGGTTTTTGCTTTGTCCCAGCATAACGGAGGCATTGAGCAGGTAGCGGTATTTGGTGGAGATCAGTTCAGCGATCCGCATCATGACGGAGGCCCGTTCCACCCAGGGCAGTTCCGACCACTCTTTATGTGCTTTCATGGCTGCATCAATCGCCATTTGTACTTCCTGTTCCCTGGCTTTATGATAGGTGGCCAGTACATGCTTATGGTCATGTGGCATCACTACTTTCCCGGTATTTCCTGTCCGGATCTCTTTTCCTCCGATAATCAAAGGAATATCCCACTCTTCGGATGCGATCTGGTTTAACGCTTGTTTTAAGGCTTTTTTTTCACTGGAACCCGGTGCATAGGTCTTTACGGGTTCATTGGCTGGTTTTGCAAATTTAAAAATGGCATTGTCCATGATACTCTATAATTTATATAAGTTATGATTTCTCCTCTTTCAGGTGTGTAAACTTAGCAAATATTCTTCAGATTCAGGTACAACCCGGGGCATCCATTCCGTATGAATTATCTTTGTTTTTTCTTTCCGCATCTGATTTTTAGCAGGAAAGAAGGTTTTGGTTACAGTTATTTATGACGAGGTTGTTTTTGCTGATAAATTAAAACTTTATTGTTTTAAAACAATGTTCTATAAATGATGTGCCCGGAAAGGTCTCTGATGGACCGGCCGGGAAGACCTGTCCGCTGGATTTTACACAGAAGTTTGCTATCTTGCGGGACATATCAGATCAAAAAGGAGAAAAGAACTGTTATATAGCCGAATAGAATAAAAGTCAGAGGAAAAGCGTATGAAAACTTATATAAGTTCTTTGATAGTAGCGGTGATGCTACTGAGTGGGTGTAGTAGTGTCCCTTTAACGGGCAGGAGACAGGTGTTGTTAGTGCCGGAAAGTGAAGTCCTGTCAGCCAGTCTTACCCAATATAATGATTATATCCAACATGCTAAATTGTCTACCGATAAAGCCGGTACAGAAAAAGTGGTGCGGGTAGGAAAAAGGATTGCAGCAGCTACGAAAGCCTATATGAAATCCCACGGGTTGGCTGATGAAGTAAAGAATTTCTCCTGGGAGTTTAACCTGGTGGCAGATAACCAGGTGAATGCCTTCTGTATGCCGGGAGGAAAGATCATGGTCTATGAAGGGCTGTTGAAACTGACCTCGACGGATGATGAGTTAGCGGTCGTGATCGGCCATGAAGTGGCTCATGCCGTGGCTAAACATTCCAATGAACGGATGAGCCAGCAGGTGTTGGCGCAATACGGAAGTGCTGTCCTCAGTACGGCTGTCCGCGGAAGTTCAGCCGCCACACAGGCAGTTGCCGGAACTGTGTATGGTTTAGGGGCACAATACGGGGTAATGTTGCCTTATTCCCAGAAACATGAACTGGAAGCAGACCATTTGGGGTTGATCTTTATGGCTATGGCGGGTTACAATCCGGATGCGTCGGTTACTTTCTGGGAAAAAATGGCGGCGCAGGGAAAGGCTTCTCCTGAATTCACCAGTACGCACCCCAGTGATGCCAACCGCATAGCAGAAATAAAGAAATATCTGCCGGAAGCCCGGCAATATATGCCTAAACAGTGATACCCATTTTCTGCATCAGGAAACAGGCATTCATATTCCGGGCAATTCCTTCCCGCAGGAGATAGGAGAAGGTCAGTTCCTCGTTGGTAATATCTGCTTCAAACCGGTAGTTCTTCACATAGTCCGGGAACTCTTCCTGCAGGGTTCCCAGGATCAGGTCATGGGTGGCAATGATGCCGCAGGTTTGATAAGAAACCAATTGTTTGATCAGGGCTAAGGAGCCTTTTTGTTTGTCAATGGAATTGGTTCCTTTGAGTATCTCGTCCAGAATAATAAAGAGTTCTTCTCCCTGTTGCAGCCGGTCAATAATCATTTTCAGGCGTTTTAATTCAGCAAAGAAATAGGATTCGTTACTGACTAATGAGTCGAACGTCCGGAGGCTGGTCACTAAATGAGCCGGATAGACCGTCAGCTCCTCTGCACAGACCGGTGCGCCTACACGGGCTAACAGGAAGTTGATCCTGACCGTACGCAGGAAGGTACTTTTACCAGCCATATTGGCTCCTGTTACGATCATAAAAGAGGGGCTTTTCTCTATAGCTATATCATTCCTTACACATAGATCCCTCGGAAGCAGGGGATGCCCCAGGGCTTTACCGGCCATCCGGAAATAGGTGTTAGTAATAGCAGGATATACATAATCCGGATGGTTGAAAGCAAACCCTCCTAAGGAACAGAGTGCATCAAAACGGGCTAATGCATCAAACCACCGGTTCACTTCTGTCCCGTAGACCTGCATCCATTTCTCGATCTGCCAGGCAGAACGGTTTTCCCGGATCGTAAAGAGGTTCAGGATTGCTCCTCCCATATTTCCCCTTTGATCCAGGATACGGATGTAACCGGATAGTTTCTGGATAGCCTGGGAGGCAGTGGTCTGGTTTTTGATTAACTGGCTGCTGATCTCTTTTAGTTCGGCGGATTTAAAACTGTTATCCTCAATACTTTTAAATAGTCTGGAATAGATGGAAAAATATGTTCCATTTTGTTCACCTTATGGTGTATCTCATTGATATTTTTAATTTTGCAATATGCTATAAGAAAAGAAACGGGAAAATAAATGGCAATGATCACCGGGGAAATAAGTTCCAGCAGGCTCATCAACAGGATCACGACCCACAGCATCGGAACCAGCCAGATCAGGACAGGCCAGAGTTTATTCCGGATAAAAGCGGAAGAGGGAGTCGTTAAATAAGCGAGTAACGCCGTATCGTTCTTTTCACCGGACTGGAGTTGACCCGTCACATAAAAGTGCTGGCAGAGCTGGGTCAGTGTGGCTAACTCCTGCACAGCTTCCTGACGGCGCAGGATCTCTGCTTTATCGGATAGCGGATGCTGAAACCATTGGACCAGCCTTTCCCTGCCGGGATGGGTAACCGTCCGGTTGAGAGACTGGAAAAAGGAACGTTCCCCAAACAGGTCTAGGTCCAGGCTAAAGGAATGTTCTCCACTGATCTTATCCGGTGCCCCATCATAGGCAGAAAAGTCATAGTCTAACCCTTTCAGCTCATTTCTGGCGGCAGTGATCAGTTCTTCGGCATACACCTTTCGTTTGGCCAGGAAATTATGGTACATCATCAGGGCCACAAAAGGGATGATGAACAGGAAAAGCGTACCGGTAAGGATCTGCCAGTTCGTATCTTTCAGGAACCAGACGGCCACCATGGTCCCTGCAACCAATAGCAGGCGGATCGTTCCGAACAGATGAATTTTCTTTGTTAAATTATGGACACGAAGGGAATATGCTTCCACTATACCTCTGTAATAACCGTAGACTTTTTCCATGGAAGCAAAGGTAAAAAAATGAACATACTGAAACAGAATCTGTTTATAAAATAAAAGACACTTGTTAATGACTATTATGTATTTTAAAACCTTCACCCGGGAAGGCATTCTGCTATTACTTCTTTTTTTCTGCTGTAACACATTATCTGCCCAGCTACTCGAGAATAAAAAGGATCGATATAATGCAGACAGTGTACGGGCTGAACTGGATAACATGCCTTACTTTACTTTATTTAAAGATAACTATTTTATCGGGGGTACGACGTTAGGCCATAAACCCACCGGTACCAATTCTGATGTAAAATTCCAGTTGAGTATTTCCCAGCGGCTCACCAAAAGCCGCCTGCCTTTTGATTCATACCTGTTTATTCAGTTTACCCAGAAAGCCTTCTGGAATGTGTTTCAGGAATCAATGCCTATGCGGGATTTGAATTATAATCCGGGTATTGGACTGGGCCGTCTCATCATTTCGAGAGACAATAAGTATATAGGAAAGGGTTACCTGATGATTGAACATGAATCCAACGGGAGGGACAGTATCTGGTCCCGGAGCTGGAACCGGATTACGTTTGCTACTGCTGTGGTGATGAATAAAAACATAGAAGCCCAGTTCAAAGCCTGGTTACCTATTATAGACGGGGAAAATAATAAAGACATCCTGAAATATAACGGAGTAGTGCAGTTGGCCGGAAATTACCGGACAGACAAACGGCTGTTTAATGTCGGACTGATCCTAACCAAACGGGCTAAATGGGATTTTAGCTTTAATACGCAAATTGAACTGAGTTACCGGTTTAACCGGCGGGAAAATCAGTTTTTATTCCTTCAGTATTATAACGGATATGGAGAAAGCCTGTTGGAATATAATCAGTTTCAGAATAAGATCCGTATAGGTTTTGTCATCAAACCTGTAGATTTCAGTATCTACTAACAGGTACCTATCCGGAAAAAAGAAGAAGGTGTGCCAAAAGTAAAACAAGAAAATTAAAAAGTTACGATTTATAAGTAGTTACCCCAAAAGGGGTAACATGTGAATAACCCCGGGTGGAACCCGGGGTGTAGGCGAAACCCTCTCCACAACAACCCTGAAAGGGTTGAATCCGCTTCGGGGTTCATAGCGTGTGGCTGCTTTCCGCCACGGGTTTCACCCGCGGTTATTTATATTCAAGCCCTTTGGGCTTACAAGCTGTAACTTCGTCAAAGAGCATATACACTTTTGGCACACCCTCCTTTTCATATCCTTATGCGGTCTTTTCCTTAACGGGCAGCCAAGTAAGCATATCCATTCGCTACCTGCTGGAAAGCTAATACACCCGCAGGGCTTGCTTCAACAGTCATTTCCTGTCCGTCCGGCAGGTACATCACTACTTCATTACCGTCTGTATATTTCAGGAATTTATGGCTTTCCCCGTTTAATTCCAGCGACCAGCTGTTTTCTACTTCATCAAATAGAAATTCCACTGCCTGGTCCTCTCCTTCTTTCCGGATAGAATACCCGTCTGCTTTGATTTCAACTAAGTAGACTCCGTTTTCTGTTTCCACAGACCGGATATTAGACGCCTCGGCTACCGGATTTTTTCCGCTCCAGAATTCAATGGAGTTAATCACTAAGATGTCTGCCAATACGGCAATTTCATATACCGGAACGATATGAAAAGCAATAAATACCAGTTCATTGACAAACTTACTGTCAATCTCTTTATTCCAGCTTAGCAGTTTGTTAGTCAGGTTAAAAGAACCAATACAGGATGAAAATAAAATACTTCCGGCCACTGTAGTGGCCAGGAGTAGCGTTAAACTTTTTTTCTTCATGAATGATTAATATTAATGTTTAATAAACGTTGTTTCAGGTTATTTATTGCCATCAATACGCAGGCTTAAATTACTTAATTAACACCTGACATTTCAGTTTTGTTTGGATAATATTGATTTAAAGCTTAAAAAATTGACCAAAATTAGTCATATAACCTGAAATATGACAGGGAATTAATGTTTTTTGTTAACTTCTCTGATTCCAGCTTTATTTTAATTATCTTTTATGGTTTTCGAGGTGTTGCTTACTTGTGGCATTGCGTAAATGGCGTTATCTTTGTACCAAATTAAAATAAAAGAAGACCCGGTTTTTAAAAAAGTATGGCAAGAGGCACAAAACAAAGATATAGAGGGCATTCCGGAAGTCCGAGAGGATGGAATGTCACAGTAAAGGAAAATAATACCTTATTGGCTTTTCTGTTCCAGGTGTTAAAAAACCAAAGCAAAAGTTCCGTAAAAGGCCTGTTAAAACATGGTCAGATTTCCGTGAACGAAAGAGTCATGACCCAGTTTGATACACCTCTGGAAGCAGGCGATACCGTAAGTATCAGCTATGAAAGAGGAAGAGTGGAATTCAATCACCCGAAAGTCCAGGTGCTTTGGGAAGACGACTTTTTGATCCTGGTAAATAAAAAAGACGGTATCCTGACCGTAGGGAATAGCAAGGTGAAAGAACGAACAGTACTTCTGCTGCTGGAACAATATGTGAAGAAAAATGATCCCCGGAGCAAAGTCTTTGTGTTAAATGCGCTGGAACGGGAAGCCTCCGGACTATTGTTGTTTGCGAAGACCCGGGCGATGCAGCAGATCTTTCAGTCCTCGTGGAACCACGTAGTCACCGAGCATACCTATGTGGCAGTCGTGGAAGGCCAGCCGGAAAAAGAAACGGATTTACTGACCTCTTCCGGGGAGAACCTGTATGATGGCAAAGTGATCCTTGCCGGAGCAGCAGGAAAAACAGCCTCTATTGTGCGGTATCAGATGACCCAGACGAATGGACGTTATTCCTGGCTGGAACTTAAGCAGGAAGCAGGAAACTGGAATGAGATCCGGTATCTGTTAGGAGCTATCGGGCATCCGGTGGCAGGAGATCCTAAAAATGGTTCGGAATCCAACCCCTTAGGGCGATTGGCGTTGCATGCCGACCATATATGTTTTATTCATCCGGAGACACAGGAAGAGCTTCGCTTTGAATCTTTGCCTCCCGCTTCCTTTAAAACATTAGTAAAAAAGAATGATTAGTAAAAAAGAATGCATACTTACCTTTAAAAAGAGATGTTGATGAAAAAGGTTTTTAGTATACTGACACTTCTATGGATCACCCTCACTGTCCAGGCCCAGATCCTGACACCGGTTAAATGGACTATTCAACTGGATGATGCGAACGGTGCCCCTGAAAAGGCCATCACCCTGACTGCCACCATGGACCGGAGCTGGCATCTGTATGATATGAACCTGCCCGAAGGTGGACCGGTTTCCACTGCTGTTGAGTTTGAAACCTTAACTGGAGCAGAACTGCTTGGCACACCCGTTGCCTCTACGGAACCTGCTTCTGTGTATGATGAATTGTTCGGGATGAACCTACGCTGGTATGGAGGCACAGTCACTTTTACCCAAAAGATAAAAGTAACAGATGCCGCTACATTCAGGATCGTAGGAGAGGTGGAGTTTATGGCCTGTAATGATGAAACCTGTCTGCCTCCTGAACGGATTGAATTCAGTTTCAATAAACAACAAATCACCCTGACAGATGTTTCGGAAGAAACACAGCGGGAGGAAACTCCGGACGCAGAAGAGCCCGGAGAAACGGAAGAGGAGACGGCTTCCGGAGAGGTGACTCCTACGGCTGCGCCTAACCGTAAACCCCCTACGCCACCGGTGGTGGTTCCCCCTCTGGAACTAACCGATCGGGTGGACCTGTGGAGACCGGTTATCGGAGAACTGAAAGCCTATGGTGATTCCACATTGACTGCCACTGATACCTCCTGGCTGTTTATCTTTTTTGCCGGCTTTCTGGGGGGATTGATCGCCTTACTGACGCCTTGTGTCTGGCCGATGATCCCGATGACAGTCAGTTTCTTCCTGAAACGGACCAAAGACCGGAAAAAAGCGATCCGGGATGCGCTTACCTATGGTGCGTCTATTATTGTCATCTACTTAGTGATGGGCTTACTGATCACCGGCATTTTCGGAGCCAGTGCGTTAAATGACCTGTCCACGAATGCTATTTTCAATATCCTGTTCTTTTTATTATTAGTCCTGTTTGCGATCTCCTTCTTTGGAGCCTTTGAACTGGTATTACCCTCTTCCTGGACGAATAAATTAGATAGCAAAGCAGACTCCACCACCGGCATATTAAGTATTTTCTTTATGTCGTTCACGCTGGTACTGGTTTCTTTCTCCTGTACAGGTCCTATCATCGGAACCTTGTTGGTACATGCTGCCACTATGGGGGCATCCATAGGTCCGGCCATCGGTATGTTCGGCTTTGCCTTAGCCCTTTCCATTCCGTTCAGTTTCTTTGCTATCTTCCCGAACATGTTGCAAAGTATGCCCAAATCGGGAGGCTGGTTAAACTCCGTGAAAGTGGTGTTAGGATTCCTGGAACTGGCACTGGCCCTGAAATTCCTGTCCGTGGCAGACCTGGCCTATGGCTGGAGACTCCTGGACCGTGAAGTGTTCCTGGTGTTATGGATTGTGATTTTTGTCTTGTTAGGAATCTATCTGTTAGGCAAACTGAAATTCAGCCATGACAGTGACGTGAAATATGTATCCGTACCCCGTTTGTTTATGGCCATCATCTCCTTTGCCTTTGCCCTGTACATGGTTCCCGGCTTATGGGGAGCACCATTGAAAGCGATCAGTGCCTTTGCCCCGCCTTTATATACACAGGATTTTAGCCTGTATGAAGATGAAGTGCATGCTCCGTTCGATGATTATGAATCCGGTATGGCCTATGCCAAAAGGGTTAATAAGCCGGTGATGATCGACTTCTCCGGCTTTGGCTGTGTGAACTGCCGGAAGATGGAAGCCTCCGTATGGACAGATCCAAAAGTGAAACAGCTCCTGGAAAAGGACTATGTGCTGATCACGCTGTTTGTGGATGATAAGACCCGGTTACCGAAAACGATCACCATAGAAGAAAACGGTAAAACCCGTAAACTGAAAACCATCGGAGATAAGTGGAGCTACCTGCAAAGAAGTAAATTCGGAGCCAACGCCCAGCCTTTTTATGTGTTGCTGGACCACGAAGGAAATCCTCTGGGACCCTCTTATGCTTTTGATGAGGATGTCTCTAAATATGTGAAATTCCTGCAGGACGGCCTGGCAGTGTATAACCAAAAGGCAAACCATTAAAGAAAGTAAAATAAAAAATAAAGACAGGGAAATTTATCCTTGTCTTTGTTCTTTATACATAGATAAGATAAAATAAAATATGGAAGACCAGATGAGTACCAGACAAGAGCAGATGGAAGCCTTCGGACGGCTTCTGGATGTGATGGACGAATTGCGTGAGAAGTGTCCGTGGGATAAAAAGCAGACCAATGAAAGCCTGCGTTCAAACACCATTGAAGAGACGTATGAATTATGTGATGCCCTGATCCGGAATGATGACGAAAACATCCGGAAAGAATTAGGGGATCTGTTATTGCATATCATCTTTTATGCTAAGATAGGGCAGGAGAAAGGTGCGTTTGACATAAAAGACGTCTGTCAGTCACTCTGCGATAAGCTGATCTACCGCCACCCCCATGTGTTCGGGGATGATCCGGCAGACACCAGTCAACAAGTAGAGCAAAGCTGGGAGCAACTCAAACTAAAAGAAAAAGGAGGAAATAAAACAGTCCTCGAAGGCGTACCTTCCTCTCTGCCTTCTATTGTCAAAGCACAGCGGATCCAGGATAAAGCCCGGAATGTAGGCTTTGACTGGGAAGACCGGGACCAGGTCTGGGATAAAGTCCATGAAGAATTGAACGAACTGAAAGACGAGATCAATGTGATGAATCCGGTAAGTATGGAAAATGAGTTCGGAGATCTGTTGTTTAGTATTATTAATGCAGCCCGGCTGTATAAAGTCGATCCCGATCACGCACTGGAAAAGACCAACCAGAAGTTTATCCGCCGTTTCAATTATCTGGAACAGCACACCATTCAACAAGGCCGTTCTTTGCAAGAGATGACCCTGGAAGAAATGGATGAGATCTGGGACGAAGCCAAACGAAAAGGTTTGTAACAAATCCGTCTGACACCCCTTCAACAAACAGTCGGCGGCTTTTGAAGAAAAAGGTGCACCCGATTTCTCAAAAGCCGCCGACTGTTTGTTGAAGGGGTGCATCCTTTTTTCCGGAAGAACGTTATAAGCAAAATCCATGATAAAAAAGAATGACGCTCATACGGAAATCTATCCGTATGGGCGCCCTGTTTTATGATATATATGTATAGTCTTATTTCGCTATTTTTTCAAGCCATTTCAACATGACTAACATGGTACACATCGAGATCAGGCAGGCCACTACAAATACGGTCCATGTCATCCAGATCGGAATGGATTCATACAGAATCGCTCCGATAAATAACAATTGGTTACCGATTGCGGTAGCACCCAGCCATCCTCCCTGCATAATCCCCTGGTATTTCGAAGGAGCTACTTTCGATACGAAAGAGATCCCCAGCGGAGAAATATATAACTCAGCTACAGTCAGGATAAAATAAGTGATCATTAACAGGAAAGGAGTGACTTTCACATGGAAAGTACCTGCCTCCACAATGTCTTTGTGTAAAGGAAGATCCGCTACATACGAACCCAAGGCCATCACTATATACGCAAAAGCGGCAATACCCATCCCTATGGCAATTTTCTTAGAAGTCGAAGGTTCCTGTCCCCGTTGACGCTGCCAGGCAAAGATCGCCATGACCAGTGGAGTCAGGGCAACCACAAAGAACGGGTTCAGGGATTGGAACAACTCTGCAGATATATTCATGCCGAAGAGTGACAGATCCGTATATTCCTTCGCAAAGTAGGTCAGTGTCAGACCATTCTGGTGGAAGGAGAACCAGAAGAAAATAACCACACCAAATACGGCAAACAAGGCTAAAATCCGTTGGCGCACCTCTGTGGCATCCATTTCGATGGTCTGGGTATCCGTAGCCGATTTTTTTACCTGTCTCTGGCTTGGATCCGGGAATGCCTTTTTATTCACTAAGTAGATGACTAAGGAAATAAACATAGCAATAATCGCTACTCCAAAGGCATAATGGAATCCCGTAGAGAAAGCATTCAGATAGTTATTGGCAAAAGCCGTCAGGTCTGTCACCGGCCCCCCGGAAACACTGGTTGCCAGTTGGCTGTAGGTCTCTGCCGCTTCCGGTGTCAGCGTATTAGCCAGGTAGCTGTGGCAAAGGGCGGGAAGATCCACATTATAGGCAAACCCGCAAACACCTAACCACCAGTTACGGACTGCTACGGCAGCCATCGGAGCAAAAATCGCTCCTACATTAATAAACATATAGAACAGTGAGAAACCGGAGTCTCTCATTTTGCTGTAGGTCTCGTTGTCATACATCTGACCTACCAATGCCTGCAGGTTCCCTTTGAACAGACCGTTACCAAAGGCAATCGTGAACAGACCAATACAGGTGATGGTCAGGAAAAGTGCCTGGTTCGTCACAGGAGTAGGCGTAGGAATAGCGATCATCAGGTAACCCAGTGCCATAATCACCAATCCTGTGAGGATCGTTCCTTTGTAATTTTTAGTTTTGTCAGCAATCAGCCCTCCAACAAACGCAAGAATGTAGATTGAGAAATAGAAAACGGAATAGATCAGCCCTGCATCTTTACCGTTTAAACCGAATTTTGCCTGTAGGAATAATACCAGGATAGCCATCATGGTATAAAATCCAAAGCGTTCTCCCATATTAGCTAAAGCTGCAGCCAATAAACCTTTTGGATGATTTTTGGACATGTGTTTTTAGTGTTTTTGTATACGTTTGATTATTGAATTATCTGCCTGATCGCTCCTGTCTCGGGGTAGAAATACACTTTTACAGGGGCTCTTTTATCTTCAAACATCACAGGAGCCAGCCCTTCTTTACTTCCGAATTGTACAATCTGGACTTCTCCTTTATAGAGGGTGTTTTTATTCATCAGGATTTCTACGGAAGCCTTTCCCGGAATATTATACACCACACCTTTTAACGAGCGCTCTTTCTTCTCTGCCTCTTTAGGATCCAGGATTGCAGCACGGTCGGTGGCTTTGAGGTTCAGGTAGACCGGAATACCGCCCAGGTCATCTGCCGGAAGGATTCCCAACAGGTTGGAGAAACGGAACAGCACCTCTCTTTCCATATTATCATACGGAATAATGTCTATATCATAATAGGTCGTCTCTTTCACCAGGTTACCGGTAAACAAACTGGTCAAAGCCTTTTCCTGCTCTTCCAGTTGCTGGATCACTAATTTCATGGCTTCCCCATCCGGAGGAATATTATCCGCTTCTCCTGTCAGGATATTCAGGCGGCTTTCACGGATCCGGTAGATCTGTCTGGCTGCCACTTCTGCTTCCCGGGCTGTGGAGCCTGCCATCAGTAATTCTTCCGAGAACACGGAGGCATTCGTCAGGCCGGAAGAAGACACCTGAGCCGGATCAATCGTGTCTTCCGGTCTGTTTTCCGGAGTATACTCTGCATTAATAGAACACAATAAACCATCTTCTGTCAGACAGGCATACGGAGCCACGGTTCCGGCCTTGAACTCTACGATGTAGGTGTTATCCGGATCCGGTATTCCTTTGTTGATCAGGTTTACTTTACCCAGTTCATAGTAGACTTTATTTTCCGTAACGGCATCTTTGACACCTAAATATTTCTCTGCATATTTATAGTAAGGACCGGCTTCACAGGTCACCTGGGTAACCTCAACATTTACCACTAACGAGGTTTTGGGTAAAGAGTAAGTAATACCGAAATTATTACTTTTCGTCGCAGTCTTTTTCACCACTTTGGTTTGCGCCATTAAGGGTATACTACAAAGCAGACTGGCTATAAGGAGTAAATTCTTCATATGATAACATTCGTTTAAATCAATAAACAATCGTACAAATCTATGAAATATTTTATTAGGAAACAATTCTAAGAATCAATTCCGTAGCCGGTTTTTCATCTGTCAGAGAATTTTGTTTTCCGGATGGTGAAAGACAAGGCTCCCGGAACCTGTCTGGACGGAAGCCGGAAATAAGTTCTGACCAGAAATCTACCGGATCTGTTTATAAGCCTTTCCCAGCATTTTGACCAGATCCCCTGCCAGCATACTCTCTTCCGAGTAAGCCTGTGCAGCCAGGTCTCCGGCTGTTCCATGCAGGAATACCCCTGCCACAGCAGCCGTTTCCGGTTCATACCCCTGGCTTAAAAGACCCAGGATTACTCCCGTCAGCACATCCCCGCTTCCGGCAGTAGACATGCCCGGATTTCCGGTGCTGTTGAAAAAGACTTTTCCGCTGGGGGTACACGTAGCCGTATAGGCTCCTTTCAGTACCACACACACTTTATATTGTTGCGCAAACGATTGCGCTTTCATCAGCCGTTCATATCCCGTCGCACTGTCTCCGGCCAGCCTGTCAAATTCTTTGGTATGAGGCGTTAGAATACTCCGGGGAGGTACCCGTAGCAGCAGGTCTTTATTGGATGTCATAATGTTCAGTGCATCTGCATCCATTACTATCGGTTTGGAAGCCCCCTGTAGTAGCCGCTCCAGGGCTGCTCCTGTTTCCAGCCGTTGCCCGATGCCGGGTCCTACTCCAATGACATCATAGGAAGACAGGTCCGGCAGAGCAGTAAAAAACTCCTGGTTCGGATCAAAATTTAGCATAGCTTCCGGAAAAGCAGTCTGGAAAACCACTTCTCCGCATTGGGGAGTATGTACTGTGATCAGTCCTGCCCCTGTCCGTAAGCAGGCTTTGGCGGAAAGGACAGAAGAACCCAGTTTCCCCCGGCTTCCGGCAATTAAAAGGGCATGCCCGAAGGTCCCTTTGTGGGCAAATTTAGGCCTGGGCCGGAACACCTGTGCGATATCTTCTTCTGTAACCATGCTGTAAGGCGTGGAGGTTTCCCTGACAATATCCGGATGGATTCCGATATCCAGTACTTTCCATTCTCCGGTAAATGCAGCATTCTCCGGTAGAAGGAAGGCTAATTTGGGAAACCCGAACGTCAGGGTCAGGTCCGCCTGAATGATCGCCTGCTGCTCATTCGTCCGGTTGTCTTCCCCGAAGAGTCCGGAAGGAATGTCAATCGATACCACCGTAGCCTCTGATTGGTTAATATAAGCGACTACTCCGGCAAATCCACCTGTCAGCAGACGGTTCAGCCCGGAGCCAAACAGCCCGTCAATCACGACATCCTGTTTTCCCAGGACCGGAGGGGCAAAATTATCGGTCACTTCCGTAAATTCCACCTGGTCCATGGCCAATAACCGTTGTTTATTCATCTCACAATCCACAGAAAGATGATGCGTCGGATTGAAGAGATAGGTTTCTACCCGGTAGGCTTCATCTTTCAGCAAACGGGAAATAGCCAGGGCATCCGCACCGTTATTCCCCTGTCCGGCAAACACAATGATCCGGTGTTGTTTGGAAAACCTGCGGCAGAATTCATGCATGAAAACCGTGGAAGCCCGTTCCACTAAGTCTATGGAACTGACAGGCTCGTGAAGGATGGTATATTGGTCCAGCTCTTTTACCTGATCGGTAGCGAAGATTTTTATCATAGGTCAATTTATAAAATTTCTTATTACATGTACAAAAGTATAACAAAGATTCCTGTTGTTCTTCTTTCTTTTCTATAAAATATTTATTCCCATCCCCCTTCTTTCCGGTTCTTCTTTTTACATTTAAATATATTTTCACTTAAATACCTGTCCGCAAAGTATACTTCCCCTGTCAGGTTTGTGTATAGTTGAAAAAGTAGTACCTTTGTGCACTCTTAATTTAAAACTGAACAATGAACAGGATCCGCTTAAAAGATAAGGAGTTTGAACTGTTTATCCCTGAACAGGAAATAAACGACGCAATCGCGAAGATGGCGAAACAGATAAAAGAAGATGTGGGACATGAGAATCCGCTTTTCGTGGGAGTACTCAACGGAGCGTTTATGTTCATTGCAGAGTTGATGCGCCATCTGAATGATTCGTATGAGTTGACTTTTGCCCGTTATTCCTCTTACCGGGGAACCAACACTACCGGGATCGTCAAAGAGATCATTCCGGTCCAGACCGATGTGAAAGACCGGACGGTGATTCTGCTGGAAGATATTGTGGATTCCGGGCTCACGATGCAACATGTGATTCATAAAATGAAACAGGAAGGGGCCCGGAATGTCCGGTTAGCCACCATGCTGTTCAAGCCGGATGCGTTGAAATGTGATCTGAAACCCGATTATGTAGGGCTGGAAATGCCGAATGATTTCATTGTAGGCTATGGATTGGATTATGATGAAATGGGACGTTCCTACCGGGATATTTATAAAATTGTCTGATAGTATTAATATATAACAAACTTACTCGATTATGTTGAACATTGTTATTTTTGGTGCTCCCGGATCAGGAAAGGGAACACAGAGTGAACGGATCATCCAGGAGTTTGGTTTAGATCATATCTCTACCGGTGATGTACTACGTGCAGAAATAAAAGGTGGTACCGAACTGGGACGTATTGCCAGTAAATATATCGAAAAAGGACAATTGGTTCCGGATGAACTGATCATAGATATGCTGGCTAAGGTGCTGGACAGTAAGGAAAATTCCAAAGGAGTAATCTTCGACGGGTTCCCGCGTACAATCCCACAGGCAAAAGCGTTGAAGAAAATGCTGAATGAGCGGAATACGGATGTAACCGTTATGCTGAACCTGCAGGTTGAAGATGAGGAATTGATCAACCGTCTGTTAGAAAGAGGCAAAGTGTCGGGACGTTCGGATGATAATCTGGAAACAATCCAGTCCCGGTTAAAAGTATACCACACCCAGACGGCTCCTTTGGCTGAATATTATATTCAGGAAGGAAAGCATGCGGCTATTAAAGGTGTGGGTACCATAGAGGAAATTTTTGCTTCCATCAAAGAAGCAGTTAACAGCGTGAATGCGTAAAAAACAGCCGGTAATTAGTCATTGAACGTATATATTGAATGATGAATTACCGGCTATGCAGAAGCAAGCACTAAATACATAAACAATGGCTGAATCGAATTTTGTAGATTATGTAAAAATTTATTGCCGTTCCGGGAAAGGTGGACGAGGCTCCAGCCATTTCCGCCGGGAGAAATATATCCCCAAAGGAGGACCGGACGGAGGAAATGGAGGTAGAGGAGGCCATGTTTATCTCCGGGGTAACCGGAATTACTGGACATTGCTCCATCTGAAGTTTGAACGCCATATCATGGCCACCCACGGTATGGGCGGTAGTGCTAAATGCAGTACCGGGAAAGATGGGGAAGACCGTATTATAGATGTGCCGTGTGGTACGGTTGTCTTTGATGCGGAAACCGGAGAGTTCCTGTGTGATGTGACGGAAGACGGTCAGATGGTGCGGTTGCTGAAGGGAGTCCGTGGCGGATTGGGAAACTGGAATTTTAAAACAGCAACTAATCAGGCTCCCCGGTATGCACAACCCGGAGAACCGTATGAAGAAAAAACAGTTATATTACAGCTAAAACTATTAGCAGATGTAGGGCTGGTTGGTTTTCCCAATGCCGGGAAATCTACCTTATTATCTGTGGTTTCCGCTGCTAAGCCTAAAATTGCCAATTATCCTTTTACTACCCTCGAACCGAATCTGGGTATTGTCAGCTACCGGGATAACCGTTCCTTTGTGATGGCAGATATTCCCGGTATTATTGAAGGAGCCAGTGAAGGAAAAGGATTGGGCCTACGGTTTTTACGGCATATTGAACGGAACTCCCTGCTTCTTTTTATGGTACCCGCAGATGCAGATGATATTCGGAAGGAATATGAGATCCTGAATAATGAACTGGTTAAATATAATCCAGACTTAGCAGGTAAAAACCGTGTCTTAGCGATCACCAAGAGTGATATGCTGGATGAAGAGTTGGTGGAAGCGCTGTCCGAAGACCTGCCGGAAGAGGTACCATATGTTTTTATTTCCTCTATTGCCCAGACCGGGATCGTGGAATTAAAAGACCTGCTATGGAAAGAACTGAACCGGGAAACGTTCCATGAAGTAGAACCTATTGTGCATAAGAATCTGGATGTAAGTTCTCTTTCCCTCTACGACGATGAAGATTTTATTATCCCGTTAGATGAAGAGGAGGATGAGCTGGATGACGATTATATAGAATATGATTGGGACGATGAAGAAGATACAAACGAGTAACCAGATAGAAATGTTGCAATTTCCCCGGCTTGGCAGGGATTGTAACATTTTTCATTTGGTCACTACCCGCCAGGGAGGAGTAAGCCAGGGAGCATATGCCACGATGAACCCCTGGGAATATGCAGGCGATGATCCGGAAGCGGTCTGGAAAAATCGGGAACTACTATGTGAAGCACTGGCTATACCACCGGACAGGTTAGTCACCCCTTACCAGATACATGGTTCTGCGATTGTGGCGGTTTCGGAGGACTATTTTTCCCTTTCTCCGGAAAACCGGAAACAGGCTCTGGAGGGTGTAGATGCTCTGATCACCCGGCTGCCGGAAGTTTGCATTGGCGTCTCTACGGCAGATTGTGTTCCCGTATTACTCTGGGATCCTGGCCGGAAGGTGGTTGCTGCCGTACATGCCGGCTGGCGGGGTACGGTGCAGCGAATCGTATATAAAACTGTGATACGGATGACCGAACTCTATGGATCGGATCCATTGCATATACAAGCCGGGATTGGACCGTCTATCGGCCTGCAGGCTTTTGAAGTGGGTGACGAGGTGGCCGGGGCTTTCCGGGAAGCAGGTTATTCCTTGCCTGAGACCGGATTTCGGCATCCGGCAACCGGAAAAGCACATATCGATCTGTGGGAAGTAAACCGGTTGCAGTTAACCGAAGCCGGTGTATTACCTGTCCATATAGAGATCGCCTGGATGTGTACCTGGCAGCATCCGGAGCTGTTTTTCTCCGCCCGCCGGCTGGGCATACAAAGCGGACGGATCCTGTCTGCTATTATGATCAGAAAATAAACAATACCTATGATACGGATCACTATTTCAGAAGAGATTGCCCGGGCCTGTCCCGATGTACATATTCTGGCACTTAGCTGCCAGTTGACCAATACCCCGTCCGACCCGGACCTGTGGGAGGAGATCATTGCTGCAGAAAAGCAATTCAGAAGCCAGTATGTACTAAGTGATATTAACAGGATCCCGTCCATACAGGCTACCCGGCAGGTCTATAAACGGCTGGGGAAAGATCCCAACCGTTATCGTCCATCTTCGGAAGCCCTGTGTCGGCGTATCCTGCGGGAATTGCCGCTCTACCGGATCGATACAGTAGTTGATATGGTGAATCTGCTCTCCATACAAACCGGCTATTCCATCGGCGCCTTTGACCGGGATAAGATAGCAGGGAATCATTTATTCTTAGGAGTAGGAGAGGCCGGAGAACTATATCACGGCATAGGCCGGGGAGAATTGAATATTGAAGGACTACCTGTCTACCGGGATAATGCCGGAGGAATCGGCACTCCTACCAGTGACGAGGAACGGACCAAAATTGAGCTTTCTACAAAAAAGTTGTTAATGATCATCAACGGATATGTCGGGCGGGAAGGATTGGCAGATGCTGGGAGATTGGCTGCCGGTTTATTAAAACAATATGTGTCAGCAGATCATATGGAAGGAGAACTGATTTCCTATTCTAATCGAATACCAATAAGTCTATAAAAAGTTAATTATAGGGCTGAATCAGATTAAATGTCAATTTTATGCTAAAAATATATAATTTTTTTGTGTTAATAGATTATTATATAAATTTGCTCCCGATAACAAAAAAATCAAAAAATGATTGAATTAATTGGAACTAACGCCGGCCTTGTATGGAGTGCATTAAATGAAGGCGGTACTTTAAGTGTTAAGGCAATTAAGAAAGCAACTAAAATTAAAGCAGACAAGGATTTATACGCTGCTTTAGGCTGGTTAGCCAAAGAAGGAAAATTAGCTTTCGACGAGATTGAAGGGGAAATCAACGTTACGCTTATCTAAGAGTTTAAAATGATTGAAAAATGATGAGGGGCTGTTCGAGGAATTGGACGGCCTTTTTTTTGTGTCTGAACCTATTATAACAAAATAAATTCCTTCATAGTTGTTAAATTCGAATCAATAAACTACTTTTGTATAGAATTTGGTGGGAAATGACCGAAGATCATAAACAATTGTTAGCTGTATTTGAAATGCAGGTTCGTTATTTAATGGCCTTGTGTGATAAACAAGAACAGAAAATTAATGAACTGAATCAGCGTTTAACTGTCAAAGATTCAGAACTGCAGCAATCCATAGAAATGATCCGGGAACTGAAAGCCAGATATGACAATCTGCTGACGGCACGCATCGTCTCCGTAAATGAAGAAGAGGCGAAAGATGCAAAGAGGCGTTTGTCAAAACTAGTGCGGGAGGTAGATAAGTGCATTGCACTATTAAACGAATAGACGTGATGGACGATAATAAATTTCTTATACATTTGGAAATAGCGGATAAAAGCTATGGACTCTGGATCAGGCGGGAAGATGAAGAACTGGCCCGGAAGGCAGCGAAGCAGATAAAGGAAAAAATCCGACAGTATGGGCAGAATTTTTCTCAATCGCATGTAGATGTAAAAGATTTATTAGCAATGGTAGCCTTCCAGTTGTCCATGAATAACCTGCAACTGGAGGATAAGAATGATACTACACCCTTTACGGAAAAGATCATACAACTGAACGAAGAGTTGGAATCGTACCTGAAGGACAAATAGTTTTATTAACATAAACAAGTGATATTTACCGCACTACTTTGCACAGGAACCCTTGTGTTTAGTGGTGTTTTTTTGTATATAAATAAAGATAAATTATTAGTTAAATGAAAATGTATATAATTATATCACTGGTAGCTATCCTATTGGGTAGTTTACTTACATGGCTGTGTATGCGTTTTCTTTTCAAATCAAAGCATGACTTATTACTTAGAGAAGCGGAAAAGGAAGCGGAAGTAATTAAAAAGAATAAACTGCTGGAAGTCAAGGAGAAATTCCTTCATCTGAAGGCTGACCTGGAAAAGCAGGTATCCGCTCGTAATTCCAAAATTCAATCGATTGAAACTAAACTAAAGCAAAAAGAACTTACCATCAATCAGAAACAGGAAGAATTACAACGTAAAACTGCGGAAACAGAAGTTGTAAAAGAAAACCTGAATAACCAACTTGAACTGGTAGAAAAGAAAAAACAGGATTTGGAGAAAATGCACCGGAAACAGGTGGAGCAACTGGAAGCTCTCTCCGGTCTTTCTGCGGAAGAAGCCAAAAGCCGCCTGATCGAATCCCTGAAAGAAGAAGCGAAGTCTGAGGCCACCTCTTATATTAATGAGATCGTGGAAGAGGCAAAAATGACAGCCAATAAAGAGGCTAAAAAGATTGTGATCCAGTCTATTCAACGGGTAGCCACAGAAACAGCGATTGAAAATTCCATAACTGTCTTTCATATTGAATCGGATGAGATCAAAGGACGTGTTATCGGCCGCGAAGGACGGAATATCCGGGCACTGGAAGCTGCTACCGGCATTGAGATTGTAGTGGATGATACTCCGGAAGCAATCGTTCTTTCCGGATTTGATCCGGTTCGCCGTGAAGTGGCCCGCCTGGCATTACACCAGCTTGTACAGGACGGACGTATTCACCCCGCCAGTATTGAAGAGGTTGTATCCAAAGTGAAAAAACAGGTGGAAGAAGAGGTGATAGAAACCGGTAAACGTACAATAATCGATTTAGGGATCCATGGATTACATCCGGAACTGATCCGTATGATCGGTAAAATGAAATATCGTTCTTCCTATGGGCAGAACCTGTTGCAACATGCCCGTGAAACAGCTAACCTGTGTGCCGTGATGGCTTCTGAGTTAGGACTGAATTCTAAGAAAGCCAAACGAGCAGGACTGCTCCATGATATTGGTAAAGTATCCGATGATGAGCCGGAATTGCCACACGCTATTTTAGGGATGAAGCTCTGTGAAAAATATAAAGAGAAGCCGGATATCTGCAATGCTGTAGGTGCCCACCATGATGAAACAGAGATGCAAACCCTGTTAGCTCCTATTGTGCAGGTGTGTGATGCTATTTCCGGAGCCCGTCCGGGATCCCGCCGGGAGATCGTGGAAGCCTATATCAAACGTCTGAACGACCTGGAACAACTGGCCTTGTCTTATCCGGGAGTAGTCAAAACCTATGCTATCCAGGCAGGGCGTGAACTCCGTGTCATTGTAGGTGCGGATAAGATCGATGATAAGGATACGGAAAACCTGTCGAATGAGATCGCCAAAAAGATCCAGGATGAAATGACTTATCCGGGACAGATAAAGATCACGGTGATCCGTGAAACCCGTGCAGTAAGTTATGCCAAGTAAGGTGCGTTAGTATTATTCAAAAAAGATAGAAGCGAAGGTGGCTGAATATATGTTCAGCCACCTTTTTTAGTATAGTACATACTCCGGAACGGAAACGATACGGGAAGGAACAAAAAAATCCTGCCCCGTAGGGGACAGGATTGCTGTATGGGATCACATGAATTTTTATTTATATAGTTTTTCACGCATTTCTGCTACCAGCGGATCTGTAATGTAATCATCGTAATCCATCATTTTATCAATCATCCCATTCGGTGTTAACTCAATAATACGGTTGGCTACGGTCTGGATGAACTCATGGTCATGGCTGGCAAACAATATATTTTCTTTGAAAGCCTGCAGGGTGTTATTAAATGCCTGAATGGATTCCAGGTCCAGGTGGTTCGTCGGAGTATCCAGGATCAGGGTATTGGCATCTTTCAGCATCATACGTGAGATCATACAACGCATCTTTTCCCCTCCGGACAACACACTGACTTTCTTCAGCAGTTCTTCTCCGGAGAATAACATCCGTCCCAAAAAACCTTTCAGGAATACTTCATTCGTATCCGAAGCAAACTGGCTCAGCCATTCGATCAGGTTATAGTCAGAGTTGAAAAATTTAGCATTATCCAGCGGCAGATAGGCCGTTGTAATGGTTTGCCCCCACTGGAAAGTACCGGCGTCCGGCTGTTCTTCTCCATTAATGATCTGGAACAGCGCGGTCATGGCACGGGGATCCCGGCTCAGGAAAACGATCTTATCTTCTCTTTCCACATTGAAGTTGAGATCCTTAAACAGTACTTTTCCATCAATGCTTTTCGTCAGTCCTTTTACCTCTAATATCTGGTTGCCCGGTTCACGTGCCGGGGTAAAAATAATACCCGGATAGCGGCGTGAGGAGGGTTTGATCTCTTTGATATTTAATTTTTCCAGCATCTTTTTACGGCTGGTAGTCTGTTTGGATTTCGCTACATTCGCGCTGAAACGGCGGATAAATTCTTCCAGTTCTTTTTTCTTTTCTTCTGCTTTCTTATTTTGTTGCTGTTGCTGGCGTAGGGCTAACTGGCTGGATTGATACCAGAAACTGTAGTTTCCCGCAAACAATTGCAGTTTGCCGAAATCAATATCTACTGTGTGAGTACATACGGAATCCAGAAAGTGACGGTCGTGGCTGATAACCAGCACCGTATGGTCAAAGTTGGAAAGGTAATTTTCCAGCCAGATCACCGTTTCCAGGTCGAGGTCGTTGGTCGGCTCATCTAACAACAGGTTATCCGGTTTACCAAACAGGGCTCTTGCGAGCAGGACCCGTACCTTTTGTTTACCACTGAGGTCTTTCATGGAGGTGTAGTGGAACTCTTCACTGATCCCTAACCCGCTTAACAGGCTGGCTGCATCACTTTCGGCATTCCATCCATCCATCTCTGCAAACTTTTCTTCCAGTTCTGAGACACGGATACCATCCGCATCGCTGAAATCTGGTTTTTCGTAGAGTGTATTTTTCTCACTCATCACCTCCCATAAGGTGGTATGCCCCATTAAAACGGTGTCCATGACGGTATAAGCATCAAATGCGAAGTGGTCCTGGCTAAGTACGGAAAGGCGCTCTCCCGGTCCTAACGCAACCGTACCTCTGGTAGGGTCCATCTGGCCGCTAATGATGCGCAGCAAGGTAGATTTACCGGCTCCGTTGGCTCCAATAATACCATAGCAGTTGCCAGGGGTAAACTTTAAATTAACATCCTGGAACAGGACTCTTTTTCCGAACTGTACATCCAGATTATTTACTGTAATCATATTTTTCTTAACTGTTATTTTGCTTTATCGGAGTGCAAAGGTACGAAAAAATATGATGATAAACAGGGAGCTGGTTCGTATATAGCATACTAACCTATCTCTTCCCGTTTTCTTCCTGTGACTGTCCGACTCTTAGTGGCAGGCTTTGCATGGAAGTATATACGGCTGGGTATTTGGAATATAGGCTTGGGTGAATCCGGCTTATGGAAGAAAAGGAGAAATCGAGTGGTTTTCAGCTAAAATAAAGACAATTAGCATATATTTTTTATTCGCTCTACTGCCTTAATTGGAAATTAATATCTATTTTTGTGTTCTTAAACAATAACGTAAATAAAAAACGATGACTGCAACGAAGCGAATGAAACGTGCGTTGGTCTCTGTTTATCACAAAGAGGGACTGGATGAAATCTTAAATAAACTTCACAATGAGGGTGTTAGCTTTGTTTCGACGGGTGGAACCCAAACTTTTATCGAATCTTTAGGACTGCCTTGTGATGCAGTGGAGGATCTGACCGGATATCCTTCTATTTTAGAAGGACGTGTAAAGACCCTGCATCCTAAAGTATTTGGTGGTATTCTGACCCGTAGGGACCATGAAACGGATAAAACTCAGATCTCTGAATATGAAATTCCTGAAATTGACCTGGTCATTGTAGATCTCTATCCATTTGAGGAAACCGTTGCTTCCGGTGCGGAAGAGCAGGCTATTATTGAAAAAATAGATATAGGTGGTATTTCTCTGATACGTGCCGCTGCCAAAAATTTTAAAGATGTGGTAATTGTTGCTTCCAAAGCGCAGTATGGGCCTTTGATGCAGATTTTGGAGGAAAAAGGTGCGGAAACTTCTTTAGAAGACCGGAAATGGTTTGCCAAAGAGGCTTTTGGTGTTTCTTCCGCTTATGACAGTGCTATTTTTAACTATTTTGACAGTGAGGAAGAGTCTGCCTGTTGGGTAGCCGTGAATAGTCCTATGCATCTGAGATATGGAGAAAATCCTCATCAGCAGGCTAAGTTTTATGGTAAGTTTGAGGATGTGTTTGAACAGTTGCATGGAAAAGAAATTTCCTATAACAATTTGTTGGATATTGACGCTGCTGTGTCACTCATCGACGAATTTGATGAGTTGACGTTTGCTATTCTAAAACATAACAATGCCTGTGGTATTGCTTCCCGTCCTACAGTAGTTGAGGCCTGGAAGGATGCATTGGCGGGGGACCCGGTATCTGCGTTTGGCGGAATCCTGGTTACGAATGCGGCGGTTACCAAAGATGCCGCGGAGGAGATCAATAAAATATTCTTTGAGGTCATTATTGCTCCGGATTATGATACGGATGCCCTGGAAGTGCTGATGCAGAAGAAAAACCGCATCATCCTGATCCGCAAAGAAACGGAAACAGGTGCGAAACAGTTCCGTTCGTTGTTGAATGGAGTATTGGTGCAGGATAAAGACCTGAGTATCCAGACTGCTTCTGACCTGGAACCTCTTACAGAAAAACAACCTACTCCACAGGAAGTGGAGGACCTGTTATTTGCTAATAAACTGGTAAAGCATAGTAAATCAAACGCAATTACCCTGGTAAAAAACAAACAGTTATGTGCCAGTGGGATAGGACAGACATCCCGTGTGGATGCGTTAAAGCAGGCTATAGAAAAAGCTAACTCTTTTCATTTTGACCTGCATGGGGCTGTAATGGCATCGGATGCTTTCTTCCCCTTCCCTGATTGTGTGGAGATCGCAGATAAAGCTGGTATTACAGCGGTTATACAACCGGGAGGTTCTATAAATGATAAACTATCTGTTGCTTATTGTGATGAGCATGGATTAGCTATGGTAAAGACTGGTATTCGTCATTTCAAACATTAATGTTTTAAAAAAAGAAAAAAAGATTATGGGATTATTCTCTTTTATGCAGGAAATTGCGATGGATCTGGGAACAGCGAACACCATTATCATTTATAATGGTAAAGTTGTCGTGGATGCACCGTCAGTTGTTGCGTTAGACAGACGGACAGATAAAGTATTAGCTGTTGGGGAAAAAGCCCGTCAGATGCATGGTAGGACGCACGAGAACATTCGTACGATCCGTCCGTTGCGGGATGGGGTGATTGCGGATTTCTTTGCTGCGGAGCAGATGATCCGTGGTATGATCAAAATGATCGGTACCAAGAACCGCTGGTTTTCTCCTTCCCTACGTATTGTTGTTTGTATCCCTTCCGGAAGTACGGAAGTGGAACTCCGTGCGGTAAGAGACTCTGCGGAACACGCCGGAGGACGGGATGTATATATGATATATGAACCGATGGCGGCTGCTATTGGTATTGGTATAGATGTAGAATCCCCGGAAGGGAATATGATTGTGGATATAGGGGGTGGAACCACTGAAATTGCGGTTATTTCCCTGGGTGGTATTGTGTCCAATAAATCTATCCGTATTGCAGGAGATGACCTGACTGTAGAAATCATGGAGTATATGCGTCGTCAGCATAATGTGAAGGTGGGGGAACGGACTGCTGAGCAGATCAAAATTCATGTAGGGTCCGCATTGACTTTCTTAGACAATCCACCGGAGGATTATATTGTGCATGGTCCGAACCAAATGACAGCTCTGCCGATGGAAGTTCCTGTTTCTTACCAGGAAATTGCCCATTGCCTTGAAAAATCGATCTCTAAAATGGAAGTCGCTATTCTGAGTGCTCTGGAACAGACGCCTCCGGAATTGTATGCGGATATTGTGCGAAATGGTATTTATCTGGCAGGTGGTGGTGCTTTGATAAGAGGACTGGACAAACGTCTGACGGATAAGATCAATATTAAATTCCATGTAGCGGAAGATCCTTTGCATGTAGTAGCCAAGGGAACAGGGATTGCTTTAAAGAATATAGATAAATTTAATTTCCTTATTCAATAATTTAATTAATTGATAATTGATAATTAAAAGTACCTAACTAATTGTCAATTGTCAATTGTCAATTAATCTTACTGTGCGTAAACTGCTTGACTTCCTGATAAGAAAAAGGCATTGGTTCCTCTTTATTCTGCTTGAAATTATTTCCATATTACTGATCTATCGTAGTAATGCTTATCAACGGAACATAATTTTCAGTACGGCTAATGTTGTTTTCGGGAAGGTTATTTCTGTTTCGGGCAATGTATATGCTTATCTGCACCTGAAAGAGGTAAATAAGGAGTTGCTGGAACGGAACGGGGAACTTGAAATGGCTGTTTTGCATTTACAGGACCAGATAGAGGCTATGGTGGCTGATACGGTGCGGTTTTCCGGTTTTGTTCCTGTTGATTCTGTGGATCATTTTCCTTATTCTTTTATTACGGCCAGGGTGGTGAATAATAGTGTCGCTAAGATTTTTAACTATATCACCCTGGACAAGGGAAGAAAAGACGGGGTAGCTATTGATATGGGGGTGGTTTCTGAAAGAGGTGTGGTGGGGATTGTTTCTACGGTGTCGGATCATTATTCTGTCGTACTTCCTGTCCTGAATCCTAAATTCCGTCTCAGTGGTAAGGTGTTGGGAAGTAGTTATTTCGGCTTGCTTAGCTGGAATAGACGGAGCACCCGGTATGCCAATCTGGACGAATTGCCCCGGCATGTAGACTTTCAGGAAGGAGATACGATCATTACGAGTGGGTATTCGGCGGTTTTTCCGGAAGGATTGATGGTGGGTACGGTTTCTTCTTTCAGGAAACAGAATGATGATAATTTTTATTCGCTGGAAGTTCAGCTGGCTACTGATTTTCATACGTTGAAGAATGTGAAGATCATCCGGAATTATGACCAGGCTGAGCGCCGGAAATTAGAAGAGGAAGCAAGGGCACATGATTAACCATATACTAATGGGGACAATCTATTTTATCATACTTGTGTTGGTGCAGGTACTGATCCTGAATAATATCCATTTTTTCAGGGTAGCGATCCCGTTTTTATATCTTTATTTTATCCTGAAACTTCCGGTAGGGACTTCCCGTTCCCTGGTGGTCTTTTTATCTTTCCTGACAGGTCTGGTCATTGATATTTTTTCCAATACTCCGGGTATGCATGCGGCTGCCTGTACGTTGACCGGATTTCTGCGGGAAGGGATTATTGAATTGTTTATGGGAAAAGACCTGGTGGAGGGTGTGTTTCCTTCTTACCGGACATTTAGATTTGGTGGATTTGTTAAATATATCTTTACCTGTGTGGTTTTGCATCACACGGCTTTATTCATGATCGAATCCCTGACTTTCTTTGACCCGCTCTTTCTCACCTTGCGTATTGTTTCAAGTGTGATCCTGACTACGTTACTTATTTGTACGATTGAAGCATTTAATATAGAATCACAGAAAAGTGGAGAATAATCTGAAGTATAAACTGAAGAACAGGCGTTACATTATTTCTGCAGCGGTGGTCGGCCTGGTTCTTATTTTTATTATCCGCCTGTTTTTCTTACAGATCCTGAACAGTGACTACAAAGCATGGGCGGATAGTAATGCTTTTTTAAAGAAAACATTATATCCTTCCCGCGGAATGATCTATGACCGGAATGGGAAATTGCTGGTCTATAATCAGCCGGCCTATGATGTCATAGTGGTAATGCGGGAAGTACAGCCGTTTGATACGCTGGATTTCTGTAGTACGCTGGGTATTAGTAAAGAGCAGTTTGATAAGCGGATTACGGATATTAAAAACCGCCGTCTTAATCCGGGATATTCTTCGTATGTCCCTCAACTTTTTATGAATCATTTGTCTGCTCAGGAATATGGTGTTCTGCAGGAGAAATTATATAAATTCCCGGGATTTTATATTCAAAACCGGACGATCCGTGAATATGAATATCCTTATGCTGCCCATGTGTTAGGGAGCATTGGAGAGGTAAACAGGAAAGATCTGGAGGAGGATTCCTACTATGTGCGTGGGGATTATTCCGGCCGTTCCGGTGTGGAGAAATCCTATGAAGAGTTGCTTAGGGGAGAAAAGGGCATTGAGATCCTGTTACGGGATGCCCATGGACGAATTAAAGGGAAGTATGAAGATGGGGCGCATGATATTCCTCCTGTTTCCGGGAAAAACCTGACGCTTTCTATTGATATGGATCTGCAGGCGTATGGAGAGAAACTGATGCAGAATAAGGTGGGGGCAATCGTGATGATTGAGCCTGCTACCGGTGAAGTGTTGTGCATGATTTCTGCTCCTACTTTTGACCCGGGGATGCTGGTTGGACGACAGCGGGGAAAGAACTATGCGATCCTGGAAAAAGATCCTTTGAAACCCTTGTTTGACCGTGCGCTGATGTCTTATTATCCACCCGGTTCTACTTTTAAGCCTGCTCAGGGACTGGTCTTTTTGCAGGAGGGGATTATTACGCCTGAAACCATGTATACCTGTGCACATGGGTATCCTTTCCGTGGAGGGAAGCCGGCGTGTCACGGGCACTATTCTCCTTTGGGGTTGACGGCTGCCCTGGCTACTTCCTGTAATGCTTATTTTTGCTGGGGACTCAAGGATATGCTGGATGTAAAGCGCCGTTATCCGACTGTTCAGGATGCATTTGAGGTCTGGAAGAATCATATTGTCAGTATGGGGTTCGGCTATAAATTAGGGATTGACCTACCGGGTGAGAAGCGGGGATATATTCCGAATAGTAAGGTATATGATAAGCTCTATAATAGCCGTTGGAATTCCAGCACGATCATTTCCATCTCTATCGGGCAGGGGGAAATTATTGCCACTCCTTTACAGATCTGTAATCTGTCGGCTACGATTGCGAACCGGGGATATTTTCATACTCCGCATATTGTGAAAGAGGTGGAAGCAGGAGAATTGGATACGTTGTATACGAATAGAAAGTATCCTTCTGTTGAATCCCGTCATTATGAGCATATAGCCAGAGGCATGCGGGAGGCTGTACTGGGAGGCACCTGCCGGAGTGCCGCATTGCCAGATATTGAGGTGTGTGGTAAAACGGGTACGGCAGAGAATCCGCATGGGAAAGACCATTCTATTTTTATTGGATTTGCCCCGTATGATAAGCCGGAGGTGGCGATTGCCGTATTTATTGAGAATGCGGGTTTCGGAGCTACTTATGCTGTTCCTGTCGGTAAGTTGATGATGGAGAAATACCTGAAAGGAGAGATTTCGGATGCGAATAAATATACGGAAGACTATATTATAAACTCTGTAATTTTACCTACGAATGTCTTATAGGAAGACGGAGATATGGAGGACGATTGACTGGTTTACTATCCTGCTCTATGTGATTATAGTGGTGGCGGGATGGTTCACGATCTGTGGTGCCAGTTATGAGTTTGACCATGTCGGATTGTTTGATCCTTCCGGCCGTCCCGGTTCCCAGTTAATCTGGATTGGTACGGCTTTTATACTGATCTTTATTATTCTCATGCTGGAGAGTGACTTTTTTGATGTGTTTTCTATGCTAATCTATATCGGGGTCATTGCTTTGCTGATTGTCACAATATTTGTCGCTTCTGATATAAAAGGGTCCCGTTCCTGGCTGGTTTTGGGACCTATCCGGTTACAACCTGCTGAGTTTGCCAAGTTTGCGACGGGGCTTGCCCTGGCGAAGCTGATCAGCGGATATGGGTTTAAATTAACTACAGTAAAAAACTTTTCGTATGCGTTGCTGATCATTTTTTTACCGATGGTCTGTATCCTGTTGCAGCAGGAGACGGGATCTGCGTTAGTTTACCTGGCTTTTTTCTTAGTATTATATAGAGAGGGAATGTCTGGTTATATATTACTGACTGGTGTATGTGCTGTCGTCTTTTTTGTGGTGAGTATGAAATATTCTGAAGTTATGGTTGGGATTACTCCTTTGGGAGAACTGATCGTCTTGTGTTTAATCCAGCTTATCACTGTGTTATTAGTACAAATCATCCGGGGGAATATGTTGGCTGTAAAGGTTATTCTGGGAGGATCTCTTGTGACTTATCTGGTGGCCTATATTGTGTCGTTCTATATGCCGGTTAATTTTGTATGGGTGTCGGTTGCGTTGATTGTATTTACTGCTTTTTACCTGCTGTATCTTTCTACCCGTAGCTGGGTCTGGCATTATTTGCTGATTGCTGTTTTTGCTATCGGTTCTGTTTTGTTCATGTTCTCAGTGGATTATGTATTTGATGAGATCCTGGAGCCTCACCAGCAGATACGTATTAAGGTTTCCCTGGGACTGGAAGATGATCCGACGGGAGCGGGATATAATGTGAATCAATCCAAGATTGCCATCGGATCGGGGGGACTGACCGGAAAGGGCTTTCTGAATGGTACGCAAACGAAATTGAAGTATGTGCCGGAGCAGGATACGGATTTTATATTCTGTACGGTAGGTGAGGAACAGGGCTTTATCGGGGCTACATTGGTACTTATCCTGTTTGCTGTGTTTATTTTACGTCTGATTGTACTGGCGGAGCGGCAGAAAAGTACCTTTGGAAGAGTCTACGGGTATGGTGTGGCCTCTATTTTCTTTTTTCATCTGGCTATTAATGTAGGTATGGTAACCGGCCTGGCTCCTGTAATTGGTATTCCTCTGCCTTTCTTTAGTTACGGTGGATCTTCTTTATGGGGATTTACTATCCTGTTATTTATATTCCTCCGCCTGGATGCAGGTAAGAAGGAACGGCTTTGAATCAACGTGCTTTTTCTACCCGGAAACCGATTTCCTGTATGCCTTTTAATACCTCTGTCCGCATGCCCTGCCTAAAACTATAGGTATATTGCCCTTCATAAGGAAACATATAACTGGTCCGTAGCGGGAAACTGGAATGGAACAGGGAAATCCCTTTTCCGTACCATTTACCGAAATCATCTGCTAACATACATTCGAGTGTATCCCGTTGAAGCGTGCCGATGGGTGGTTCAATGGTGTAAAAGACCCACAGATTCTGGAAAGGATAGAGGTTGTTGTTCCGTATATCCAGGGTCAGGTTGTAAGGGACAGTGACGTCATCTATATAGAATGTGAAGTAATACTCCTTATCCTTCTCCCATGTCCGGTCTGCTATGGCCTGATACTGGTCATAGATAGCCTTGTTTTCACAGGAGAAGCATAAGAAGCTTATTATGATAAAAAGAAAATTTTTAAGCTTCTGGCTTAGGTTTGTTTGATTTACCCTGCGGTTTATCATTCGTTCCTTTTTGTCTGTTTTTATTAGGTCTCGGATTGTTTCCCTTATTCCGGTTATTCTGATTGCGGGGATTAGAATGGTTGTTTTCTCCGTTGTTCTCTTTTTTAGCAACCACTTTCCGTGGTGAGGACTGGTTATTTCCGGCTTCTGCCTGTGTTCCGTTATTCCCATTCCCATTTCCGTTACTCCGTTTCTTCTTCTTTTTCTTTAGCGTATTATCAAAACGGGTGAGGCTTTCCTGTCTTAAAATGTCATGTGCATCTCTTTTCGGCGGGGTGATTTTGGTATCGGCTTCTAGGGAAGCCGGTTTGTTCCCTTTTTTATTCATATAGATAATGTCAAACACCCGGTCTGCGGAAATGGTCACCAGATTGGCTCCGAAAGATTTGTCGGTTGAATAGGTCATTTCCCGCTTGAAAATATCTGTTTTGAAATGGTAATAGGTATTTTCTTTGGTCTCTAACGGAATTTCTTTGGAGGGCAACCTCTTTTGTGCTTCTACATAGGCGTCTACCTCATAGTTGATGCAGCATTTCAGTTTGGCACATTGTCCAGCCAGTTTCTGTGGGTTCATGGAAATATCCTGGTAATGGGCTGCCCTGGTAGCTACGGAAACAAAACTGGTCATCCAGCTTGAACAGCATAATTCTCTTCCGCAGGAACCAATTCCACCGATTCGTCCGGCTTCCTGCCGTGCTCCGATTTGTTTCATTTCGATACGGACGCGAAATGCTTCTGCCAGTACTTTGATCAGTTGCCTGAAGTCTACCCGCTCATCTGCGATATAATAGAAGATCGCTTTGTTCCCGTTTCCCTGGTATTCCACATCTCCTATCTTCATATTAAGCCCGAGGTCGGCGGCTATTTGCCGGGAGCGGATCATGGTTTCGTGTTCCTTTGCTTTTGCTTCGTTATATTTTTCAATATCTGTTGGTTTTGCTTTCCTGTATACCCGTTTGATTTCTACTCCTTCTGTCCGGGTATTATTCTTTTTCATTTGCAGCAGCACCAGTTTCCCGGTCAGAGTAACGGTTCCTATATCGTGTCCCAGACTTGCTTCTACGGCTACGACATCTCCTTTTTCCAGCGGTATCTTTGCACTGTTGAGGTAATAGCCTTTGCGTGTATTTTTGAATTGTACCTCTACATAGTCGGTGGCATTCGCTGCATCCGGTACGTCGCAAAGCCAGTCGTAGGTGTTGAGTTTATTATTTTGTATCTTACTGCATCCTTTCCTTCCCATGCAGCAGCTACCTTTATTTAGTTTGAAATCCATTTTTTTAACTGTCAATATATAAGTATACTATATGTCTGCAGGCAAAAGTAGATATTTATTTTTAATGAAGTATTATGTTAATTCTAAAAACGTATTGAGTTGCTGGAGAAGGAATAATAAAAGAGAGAGATTTTTCTTTAAATCTCTCTCTTTTAAAACCTTTTTATAGTATTTATTCGAATAGCCAATTTAAACTTATTCTAAATGAAGCACCTGTAAAATCTTCCGGTATAAGTAAATAAGGTTTTAAATAACTTAAATTCGGATGCAATTGAATATAATTATAAACTTTTTCTTCTATAGTAGAAAATTGAGATAAATAATTACTACTTATAGCTAAATTAATAGATAATACATTTAATTGATTATCTAGAAAAAAAGTATTCTTATTTTTTTAATGCTTCTACTTCTTCTGTAGAACAATTTTTAAATATATTTTGGTATTTATCTCTTTCTAACTCTTTTATTTTATCCCAATCTGCATCACGAAAATAACTAGATCGCCAATTTAATAAGTTTAGTTTAGTTAAAGGCATATCTTTAACTTCCAAATTTGCAATAATATCAGGTGTTTCTACTAATTTAAAATAGTGAAATTCCTGTGTGGCTGCTGGAAAGCTAACTAATAAATTAATT
>JAJQFE010000003.1 GCA_021201295.1 Tannerellaceae bacterium
CTCTCGAGAGGGGAATAGACACTCTGAAATTCAGCTATTTAACGACATGGTAAATTTTCCGACCACGACTGATCTGTGATCCGCTTTTCTATACCTTTTGTTCTATCCGGATAGGTATTTCGTAGATTCCGGATCCGGAGATCCTTATACCCGGTGCTGTCGGATTGCAATCGAAGATCGGCCTTAGCCAAATCCGACAGGTCCATCAACTGTCACCTACCATCCGAAAGTAGGGGTATACCCCGGTCCTCCTACGTCTGTGGCAGGGTCCCATTGCCGCATGCAGCGGGTATTGATATACTGCGTCTGAGGGGTAGTCTTCATACTCCCGTTCTTGCGGCAGTAGAACATATAATAACCATTTATATCCAAACCCGTCACCGGGCCGTTATTGACCAGAACCACCATGGTAGTTGTTTTATGCAGGTCCACCGTGTATTGTGGCGAAGAGGGTGTTTGAAGATATCGGAGATAGATTTCGGACCAGATATTTGAGTAAATGGAGCCGGTCAAACCGCCAGAGGGTCCGATATCATCGAAGAAATAGTATTCGGACAATTCGGTGGAGACGTAGATGGAAGAGAATCCGCTGAGGCCGGGCTGTTCCAAATTACTGAATCCGGCCGGGCGTTGAAGGCTGGCATACATATATTTTATCTGATTGGCCTCCAGTACGGTCGGAAGCATCCAGTCCGTTACCTTATTATAATCCCGCTCGTAGTAGGCTCCACATCCGGTTGCAACTTCCAGGGTATAATTGGATACGAGGTACTAATCGTCCGCGGTTCCTATTCCGTAAGCCGGAGTGGTACTGCCGGTCGTGGAGGTGGTTCCGTCCGGGTACGGCGTATTACCGTCTGTGCTCGAATCCATACCCTGAGGTGGTTCCAGCCCCATTGCCTCGTACCAGTTTTCGACCAGCGAAACCCCGCCCATCAAATGGTCGTAGTCCTGATGGGCGAGTACCCGGTTACGTGCCGGGGAGACTCCGAGTGACCATCCGGTTTTCGTACCATCGAAAGCAGCCGAATACTCTTCCCAGTCGTATTCCGCCAAAACGATGTTTCCCTGTCTTTGAATGATACTGAAAGCAGATGTCCAGGCTTCCTGGTTACTTTGATTATAGGTTCCGTCCCAGTACTGGAATTGGATGGTGCGATAATCCGGATTACCCTCGTCGTTATAAGGAACATAGACACGGTAGGTTTTGCCTGCCAGATCGTTGATCGTTTCCGGCAGGTTCTTTTGATCGCCGGTCGTGACGGCCGCGGTTCCCGTCGTATTTGAAAACCGGATCGGCAGCGACGGGTAATTGCCTTTCACTGTGATGTCCATATAGGAACCCCAGCCTGTGAAATCATTCATATCGGGGTCGGAGGCGGAGATGTCGATCCAGTAGGCGGCCTGTTGCGGGGCTAGGATCTGTGTCCACTTGCCGTCTATCAGATTCTCATACTCGAATACCAACTGCCGGCTACCTGCAGCGGTGAGCCAGTATGCAGGCAGGTCCAGGGTGCCGGAACCGGAAGTCACGTCGCCTGATGTCGTACCGTAAATCGAGTTACTGTCAATTACCGTACCGTCGGCATTGCGTACCCGGACCAGAATGGGAGTGGTATCATCGTAGAACCCCTCTATGGTAATGGTATACTGGGCGCCACCGGAAGCTGCCGTGATTTCATCCGGTGTAATGGCTACGCGGCCGATGTACCAGGGATTCTGCCGGATCGTCACAGTCACGACAAAGCGTCCGGCCCAGATGTGGATATAGGCATCCCGGATAGCTCCTGTGCCATTCTGCTCAAAAGTGAATGTAAGGTCTGCCGAAGAGGTGGAATATTCCATATTCTGGGTATGGCCGGATGTAATCGTGATCCATCCGGGAGCCGTTGCCGTAGCTTCCGGGTCGGCATTCCCGGAGAGTACATATTTCCAACCGGGGCAGTCGGTTTCGAGTTGGAGTGCGTCAGAACCGGCCATTCCCTGCAGAAGTACCGGGTTGGTACTGGTACTGATATAATACTGTCCGTCAAAGATGATATTGGTCATCTCACTCGCATCCCACTGAATAATCTCTGTTTCAATATTTTCCGGTAATGACTTATAGGCATCCTCTTTATCCCTGTAGCCGGGACCGTCGACTTTAGTAATAGTTACATTATAGATATGGTTACGCAGGATGTCCAGCCAGACCGTTTTGCCGTCTTCTGCTTTGGTGGTAAAGTCCATCCGGTAATAATGTCCTGCTTCTCCTTTATATTCGCCTTCTATTACCAGGCAGGTATTGTCCAAGTACTTTTCCCGTGTTCCTTGTATGGCTTCAAATGCATAGATAACCCCTGTACAAACGGTTCCATTTTCTGTAATATAATTAGTTCCCCTGTATTCGTAGGGGCCTAAGGTGAGGGTTGCTGCCGGTGGTATACTGGGAACAATGGCATATCCGTTTTCCATAGTCCCCTCATCAGGCACCAATTGCCCGTAGTCATTATAATTATACAGGTGAATAGCTGTTATGTTGAAGTTTTCCTGTGCCTGTACTGAAAGAGACAGGTCGATACGGGCCAGCATGCGTGTCATCTTAAATATATTACTTCCCTGTACAAAGGTTTCCCCGTCTACTTCTATATTTTCATTCATCCCCCACATAGGAATAGGAGTGTATCCGGAAGTGCCATATGTGGCATTCCAGGGATTGGCGCTGTGGATGACGATATCTTTCCGTATATCTTCCAGGGTATATCCATCCGCTTCCGTCAAATCGGAATAGGCTGCAACAATTTCGGTATTGGCATTGATCAGTACCATCAGGTCATAGGTACCACGTTTCATAATTGCCCGGCAGGTAGTGATCGTTTTATCATTCTCATCTGTAATTATACTATCTGCTTTAATACGGAACAATAAGGTTTTATCGTCCGGGTCAAAGGCTAAGGCATCAATGGTTTCAATATATAACTCACCATCATACGTACCGGTCGCGCGTGTTTTCATGTCCGAATCAGTGGAGGGCTGGCCTGAAGAGGGCAATTCCAGAGACAGACAGACCGTAGCGTATGGGGTTTGCTGTGCCGTATCGACTTCATTATCAGTCCAGTAAGTATCATCTGAGCAGCTTATAGCTGTCCATAGTAAGCAGGGTAGGGTGACCAGATATACTATTTTGTGCATCTCTTTCTGTATATTCATGTTAATATTTTCCTTCTGTTGTAATACTATCCCAGGTGGGTAAAGTAATTTGTACCAGTACATCTTCCTTATACTCAAAAACAATAGGAATTTCACAGGCGTCCCCATCCGCCACAGAGAGCTGGTAGGTACGCATGTATTCTGCGAGTGCCCTGGTGTGGTAGAATGCTTTTTCCTCTACCCGGACACCCACTGTTATTTCATTTTCATTGTCAAAGTGTGGTATATAAAATGAGGTGTGCCAGATGAGCTCTCCTTCTATCTCTTCTGATGTACATGCCTGACTGTGGATACCCGTTCCATGGTATAAAGGGGTCAGGTGTGCATCATATCCTGTGGGCACGTTTTCCACGAAAGCTTCTGCCCGGGTGATATCATCCAGTCCCCGTATATATGTATGTATGATATGTGTAGCAGACATGAAAGCAAGCGGATGAATGGTTTCTGTGCCTTCTGTGACTTGTGCCACATACTGATCCGGTGTATTAAGGCGGGGCGTTCCGGCAGGTGCATAATAGAGATGTCCGGCACGGATAGCCTCTTCCTCATGTTGATAGACAAAATGATTCAGGTGAAGATCATTTTCCGGATTACTGATCCATACCTCTTTCCTGTGAGATCCCCAGGCTATAATAAAATAATCATCGGGTTCCAGTGTAAGGGTGATTTCAGGTTCTTCCGGTAAATCTGTGCTTTGCACCCGTATGTGTTGAAATAGTAATGTATCACTGCTGAAAAGAAGTATATCTACAAATGGAATATATGTACTAAACGGCTGTTTAGAGCTATTTCCATAATCCAGTTGCAGGGTCAGTGTTGCCTGGGTTTCCCTCTGACAGTCATCTACCTGATCTTTTATACAACCCGGCAGACTGAGTAGTAAAAAGGATAAAATAATCAGGGAGCCAAAAGATGAGATAAAAGTCCGGATCTGTTTTCCTTTCTGGCTATTCACCTGCTGTATCTTTCTCTTGCTATCCATATTATTTTATCCTTTTTCAGAGTTTGCTATCTAATTTTTTTTGGGGTAAGGTGATCAGAAGCCGCCTTCTACCTCAATAGCCTGCCAGTTGATCAGTTCGATCTGTACCCATACATTGAATTTATCCTTGTCTTCATCGTCCGGATCTACTTTTCCTTCCGGATTTTCAGTCAAATCATCATATTCAAATTCCAGGTTACTGATTTTATAAATATTTCCTGCGGCGATAGTCTCGATATTTCCTTCGCTGGAAGTATATTTTTGTACGGTCAGGTAAGCGGTTCCGTCACCATGCTCTGAATTTAGGAAATCTGTTTCTGAAGAGATTGTTCCGCTGTTGTTCTCCGTATATTTTACATCTTTCAGGTGAAGCACAATACGTGGTAGATTACCCGGAGTCGGGAACAGGTTATACGCCCAGACGGTGCTTGCTGTAGTAGGTGTTACTGAACCATCTACTGAAGCAATCGCATCTGTAGAATTGGTTGCCGAAAAAGCAGAGTAAAGATCAAAAATATAGTTTTTCCAACTACTCAGGTAGCCACCGTCCGGAGCTTCATCATAATTTGCAGCAATTTTTCCAAACTGGTAAGGTTATTCGGTTGCATCGCTCAGACTACCATATACCGGTGCTTCATAATAGAAATTGTTGATAAAAACACCTGCCAGTTTAAAAGAGGTAACAGCACGGTCACCGTCCGCAGCAGGTGTGGTTACTTTAGAACTTACCTTTGCCAGTTCGATGCGGCCCACAATCGGATCTACTCCAAAAGTCGCCTCCCTGAAAACACCAGGTTTGCTGGAATCGGTTAACTGTCCCATTCCTACTAAGGAGACATTGGTCACACCATAGTTGTCATCCGATTGTTTGGAAAGATCAGTCGTTTCCGCCAGGACTGTTGCCATATCTGCTCCGGCTGCCGTACTGGCTGCAATCTCGTGGTTGGCAATAACGTATACTACATTTGCAGTATTCGGGATATTGGTAAAAGTAGCCCCTTCCGTTAATTGCAGAACCGTATATTCCGCGTTACTTCCGATGGTAAATGATTTTTTAATTTCCCGGGTAGTACTATTTACAAAAAAGATAGTACCGTACTCAAACCTTACCTGTAATCCACCGGATACCGGTAAAGCCTCAGCTTTGGTAAACTGGCTACTGGATGCTTCGGAAAACTGGAGATATACATCTCCTATACCATCTACTGTATCCGTTACTTCCGGCCCGGTAATGATCCCGGTATCTGTCTCGTCTTTACTACAACTGGTAAACAGTACTAATAGCAAACTTGCTACAAAAAATAAACTTTTAGATTTCATACTCAGATTAATTAAGTTAATAAAATTATTGTAGACCTCTTATTCTCTTTTTTCATTGAATTCGTTTTTAGTCCTGTACAAACAGATGTTTATCAATCATTGGTTTTCCCTTTAGTTAATCCCTGAATACTTCAGGGATAATCATTTTTACTTTAATTACTTTTCTGTCACTTGAGAAGTGACAGAAAAGTAATTCTTAATCATTCTTAATTCATTTATAGTGTGGGATTTGTTATCAAGTGTTCTGAAGAAAATGTTTATCCTATTCAGAGAAAAGTAAAACATCTATAGAGTAAAAAAGACAGACGGAAAAAGGGAAAATGTAAAAAAAACGGAAGGAAAATGTAATTTTTTACATAAATATTATTTCTCATTTCATTTTATTAATATACTTTTACCCTTGTTTACTCCTCTGTGTCACTTCTCAAGTGACAGACACCACATATTCCGGATATAATCTATTTTTGCATTAACCTACAGATTTAAATACACCAGTCTAAAAGATTGAGACATATGACAAGTTGCAGATTTCATTTCAGAGCATCCAGGAGGAAAGGGATGCATACAGGCCAACTACTCATCCGGATTATCCACAAACGAAAAACGGTGCATATATTTACTGATTACAAAATTTATCCGGAGGAATGGGATATCCATACACATACGATTACTATCCCTGCACATACACTAAGCAGGCACCATTATTTACATACTATAAAAAAAGTATGGACAGGGATCTATTCAGGTTACAAACTATTATCCAGATGCTGGAAAAACAGGGAGAATATTCGGTAAAAGATATAGTACGTATGTTTAAGAAAGGACCGGAAACAGACTCTCTGAAAAGATATTGTGAAGGTATTACAAAGAAACTGGAACATTCCGGACACGAAAGAACAGCCAGAGCCTATGGATCAGCCGTCAATAGTCTCTGTAAATTTACCGGAGGGAGAGAGATTGGTTTAAAAGATATAGATACTTCCTTAATATTAGCTTATGAAAGTTTTCTGATGAATGAGGGGTTAAAGTTAAATACCATCTCTTTTTACATGCGGAATTTACGGGCTATCTATAATAGAGCGATTAAAGAGAACATCATTCTACCCAAAGAGGAATCTCCTTTTGATAAAGTATTTACCGGGGTAGCCGAATCAGAAAAACGCACACTGAACTATAATGAATTAAATCAACTGGCACAGATGGACTATCTCCTGGATTCTCAGACTGATAAAAAACAGCCGGTGGTATAAAAGTAGTATCACCAACTATCAGTTTTCTCTGAATCTTCGGAAAGCACTCTACTATTTTTTATTTTGCCATCATGCCCGGGGCATGTCTTTTGTAGATTTATGTTATTTAAAAAAACAGATATTCAGGGAAATATGCTACTCTACAGGCGCAAAAAAAACCGGTGGATTACTGCAAGTAAGGATCACCAGCCCGATGCTAAAAATTATCTAGTTTTTTGAGGCTGAAACCCTCCATTCCAGATATTTATTTCCAATCATACAAAAACCGGGCATAAATGAAAGAAAGCAATATGAAAGTGCCCTTAATAAACAAAATGCTTATCTGGAAATATTAAGCCAGTTAGCCGGTTTAGAAAAAAAGTCACTACCCATGTGTCACGGCATACATGGGCGACCTTAGCGAAACGGGCGCAAGCCCCTATTTCATTGATCAGTGAAGCTTTAGGCCATAAGGACATACAGACCACGAACCGTTACCTGGCTTCTTTTGAAGTTTCTGTGCTGGATGAATTAAGCATACAGATGTCCGGATTAGTCCATAGTTGACAGGATGTTTTTATTCCCGTTTTTCCGTGACATTAATTTCAAACCGGAGGAGCTGATCCGTATAGATCGTTCCATCATTATTCCGGGCATAGAAAGTGATCTGCACATAGTCCATCCCGATAAAATCTTCCAGGGCTTTATAAAAAAAGGTCATGCCTTCGCCTGTCGTTACCAGTTGGCTCAGGCTGGCATGTGTGGCTTCCTGGGTAACCTGTGTAAATAAATGGTCTTCTAGGATTCCAAATGAATATTGAAAAGTGGCATCGTTAGGAATAGAGACAGGAATTACCTGGGAAGATATTTCTGTACTTTCATCACAACTGCCCATCCCGATGAACAACATCAGCAACAGGAAAAAATGTAAGACTTTCATAAGTTTTGATTTTGGTTTTACTATATAACATATCATAAATCCTTTTTTGTTGACAAATTCCTGTACAAATGTCTTTCAGATGAAAGATTTGATAAAAAATAGTACACCGATCTTTCAAATAACTATTTAATGCTTAATCATAGAGATAACTATCAAATTAATTCAAAAAACATTCATTTGCATTACAAATTCTAAGTAGGACTAATATAAACGGAAAATTATTTACAAAAAAAAGAAACAAAAGATATGTCATTATGAAATAAATAAAATTATATTTGTAAACAATTTGACAAGATAATTAGCAATACACAAACATAAGGTCAACAAGAGATGAAAGAGAAAAGACATTTTAACAATGGAAGAGGTCTGTATGACCCAGCCTATGAACATGATGCTTGTGGTGTGGGAATGTTGGTAAACATTCATGGTGAGAAATCTCACGACATCGTTGAATCAGCCCTTAAAGTACTGGAGAATATGCGTCACCGCGGAGCTGAAGGTGCCGACAACAAAACCGGTGACGGAGCCGGGATCCTTTTACAAATTCCCCATGAATTTATTTTATTGCAGGGTATTCCCGTACCGAAAAAAGGAAAATATGGAACCGGATTGGTTTTTCTTCCTAAAGATGAAGATCAGCGTGCCGCTATCCTGAGCATTATGATCGAAGAAATTGAAAAGGAGGGGCTTAGCCTGATGCATCTGCGGAAAGTACCTGTGAATTCGGATATTTTAGGAAAGGATGCTTTAGCTACCGAACCGGATATCAAACAGATCTTTGTGACAGGTTGTAATGACCAGGACACGCTGGAACTAAAACTTTATATCATCCGTAAACGGATTGAAAAGATCGTAGCGGCTTCTACTCTTTCATTGAAAAGTGATTTCTACGTTGCTTCTCTTTCCACCCGTAATATAATCTATAAAGGCATGTTGGAGTCCATGCAGCTCCGCCATTATTTCCCGGACCTGACCAACAACTATTTTACCAGTGGCCTGGCTATGGTACATTCCCGTTTCAGTACGAATACATTTCCGACCTGGAGTCTGGCACAGCCTTTCCGCCTGTTAGCTCACAACGGGGAGATTAATACAGTAAGAGGAAACCGGAGTTGGATGGAGGCGCGGGAAAGCGTACTTTCTTCTCCGGTCATCCAGCATATAGAAGATGTCCGTCCGATTGTCCAACCGGGTATGAGTGATAGTGCTTCTTTAGATAACGTACTGGAGTTCTTTGTGGCATCCGGACTGAGCCTGCCGCATGCGATGGCCATGTTAGTTCCGGAAAATTTCAATGAAAAAAATCCGATCTCAAAAGATTTGAAAGCATTCTATGAATATCACTCTATCTTAATGGAACCCTGGGATGGTCCGGCGGCCCTGTTATTCAGTGACGGACGGTATGCCGGAGGTATGTTGGACAGGAATGGCCTTCGTCCGGCCCGCTATCTGATTATGAAGAACGATATGCTTTTAGTAGCCTCTGAAGTGGGAGTAATGGATTTTGAACCTAATGAAATTAAAGAAAAAGGGCGCCTGCAACCCGGTAAAATTCTTCTGGTAGATACGGAAAAAGGAGAAATTTATTACGATGGTGACCTGAAAAAACAGTTAGCGGAAGCAAAACCTTACAAAACCTGGCTGGCCAATAACCGGGTGAAACTGGATGAATTAAAATCCGGACGGAAAATTCCCAACCAGATGGAAAATCATGATCAGTTATTACGGGTCTTTGGGTATAGCCGGGAAGATATTGAAAACATTCTTATTCCGATGAGTACAGGAGGTGCGGAGCCGATAGGTTCTATGGGGAATGATACTCCCCTGGCTGTCTTATCTTCCAGGCCTCAACTACTTTACAGCTATTTTCGCCAGCAATTTGCTCAGGTAACTAACCCTCCGATCGACCCGATCCGCGAAGAGTTAGTGATGAGTTTAACAGAATATATCGGTGCAGTAGGGAACAATATTCTGGTTCCGGATGAAAATCACTGTAAAATGGTCCGCCTGAACCATCCGATATTAACCAACACCCAACTGGACCTGCTCTGCAATATTCGCTATAAAGGATTTAAGTCGACTAAAATACCGATGGTATTTGAAGCCGGTACAGGACGAAAAGGACTGAAAAAAGCATTGGATCAATTATGCAAACAGGCTGAACAATCGGTAACCGATGGCGTAAATTATATTATCCTGAGTGACAAAAGTGTAGATGCCACCCATGCACCGATTCCTTCTTTATTAGCGGTAAGTGCCGTACACCACCATCTGATCTCTGTTCAGAAACGTGTCCAGACAGCCCTGATTGTAGAGACCGGGGAGATGCGTGAAGTTATGCATGCAGCCTTGTTATTAGGTTATGGAGCCAGTGCCCTGAATCCGTATATGGCGTTCTCTATCCTTGACAAATTAGTGAGTAAGCAGGAAATCCAGATGGATTACAGCACGGCTGAGAAACAGTATATCAAAGCGATCTGTAAAGGGTTATTTAAAGTGATGAGTAAAATGGGTATCAGTACCATCCGTAGTTACCGGGGAGCCAAACTTTTCGAAGCGGTAGGACTCAGTGAAGACCTGACTCATACTTATTTCGGAGGAACCACCAGCAAAGTTGGTGGTATCCGTCTGGATGAAATTGCTGCTGATACCGAGGCTTTCCATCAAAAAGCATTCGGAGCATCTGTAAAAGAGATATTAGACCATAAAGGCTTATATAGTTTCCGCAAAGATGGAGAAAAACACTCCTGGAATCCGGAAACCATTTCCACCCTGCAATTAGCCACCCGGTTAGGGAGCTACAAACTATTTAAAGATTATTCCCGCAAAACAGACCAGAAGGAAGAACCTATTTTCCTGAGGGATTTCCTCACTGTCAAAAAACGGAAATCTATTCCGTTAAGTCAGGTGGAACCTGCCAGTGAGATCATGAAACGGTTTGTAACCGGTGCCATGAGTTTCGGTTCCATCAGTAAAGAGGCCCATGAAACGATGGCGATGGCCATGAATAAAATTCACGGCAGAAGTAATACAGGTGAAGGGGGTGAAGACGCGACCCGTTTCCTTCCACGTGAAGACGGATTGTCTTTACGTTCTGCCATTAAACAGGTGGCATCCGGCCGTTTTGGGGTGACTACAGAATATCTGGTCAATGCGGATGAGATCCAGATTAAAATTGCCCAGGGAGCAAAACCGGGAGAAGGGGGTCAGCTTCCAGGTTATAAAGTGAATGAGGTGATTGCGAAAATGCGCCACTCCATACCTGGCATTTCCCTGATCTCCCCTCCTCCTCATCATGATATTTATTCTATTGAAGACCTGGCACAACTAATCTTTGACCTGAAAAATGTCAACCCGGGAGCAGAAATCAGTGTAAAACTGGTAGCTGAAAGCGGAGTGGGCACCATTGCTGCCGGTGTGGCAAAAGCCAAAGCAGACCGGATCATTATTTCCGGAGCAGAAGGAGGAACCGGAGCCTCTCCGATCAGTTCTATCCGCTATGCAGGTTTGCCTCTGGAATTAGGATTATCGGAAACCCAGCAGACCTTAGTGATGAACAACTTGCGTGGCCAGATACGTTTACAGACAGACGGACAGATTAAAACCGGACGTGACATCCTGTTGATGGCTATGTTAGGAGCGGAAGAATATGGTTTTGCCACTTCAGCTCTGATTGTTCTGGGATGTGTGATGATGCGTAAATGTCATATGAATACCTGCCCGGTAGGTGTGGCCACACAGGATGAAGAACTACGGAAACGTTTCTACGGAAAACATGAATATCTGGTTAACTTCTTTACCTTCCTGGCAGAAGAGGTCCGGGAATATCTGGCGGAACTGGGTTACAGCAAATTAGATGATATTATCGGACGGGTTGATCTGATCGAAAGAAAACCAACCGATGGAGTAGTGAAACATGACTTACTGGATTTCAGCCGCCTGCTGCATTTTCCGGCTGAGGCTGCGACTAACTCCATCATACATACGACTAACCAGATTCACCAGATTGATACGGTTAAAGATGTAGATATGATCCGGCAGGCAAAAGCTGCGATTGAATGGCAACAGGAAGTCTCACTGGATTATGCAATTGCCAACACGGACCGCTCGGTTGGCGCCATGTTATCAGGAGAGATCGCTAAAAGATATGGCAATGCCGGGCTACCGGACAATACGCTTCAGATTAAATTCAAAGGGTCTGCCGGGCAAAGTTTCGGAGCCTTCCTTTCTCACGGGGTTCATTTCCACCTGGAAGGAGAAGCGAATGATTACTTAGGAAAAGGATTAAGTGGCGGACGGATCAGCCTGATGCCTCTGGTGAGAGCCACCTTTGTTGCAGAAGAGAATACCATTGCCGGTAATACGCTGATGTATGGAGCCACCAGCGGAGAAGTATATATCAACGGTCGTGTCGGTGAACGCTTCTGTGTTCGTAATAGTGGTGCTATTGCAGTAGTGGAAGGAGCCGGAGACCACTGTTGTGAATATATGACCGGAGGCCGTGTCGTTGTACTGGGCCAGACAGGCCGTAACTTTGCCGCCGGTATGAGTGGTGGGGTAGCCTATGTCTGGAATAAGGCAGGTGACTTTGATTATTATTGTAATATGGAAATGGTTGAGTTGTCTCTGATAGAAGACAGTGCTTCCCGTAAAGAATTACACGGACTGATCCGGAAACACTACCATTACACCGGTAGTAACCTGGCGGAAGCAATGCTGGAGAATTGGGACAAATATGTAGATGAATTTATCCAGGTTGTTCCTATTGAATACAAAAAAGTATTACAGGAAGAACAAATAAAAAAGTTGCAGCGCAGGATCGCTGAAATGCAACGGGATTATTAATTAAAAGGGTAGTTAGTAGCGGGTAGTTGGTAGTTAGTAAAAAACTATCAACGACTAAAAAGATCTTCTACTAACTACTATCTACCAACTACTAACTACTAAAAAAATGGGCAATCCAAGAGCATTCTTAACAATAGATAGAAAAGAAGCAGGCTACCGGCCTGTACATGAGAGATTAGAAGATTTCAGTGAAGTAGAACAGACCCTGAACAGCAGTGATCGCCAGAAACAGGCTTCCCGCTGTATGGAGTGTGGCGTTCCTTTCTGCCATTGGGCCTGTCCGTTAGGCAATAAACAACCCGAATGGCAGGACCTGGTCTACAAAGGCCGTTGGAAAGAAGCCTATCTGGTGTTGGAAGAGACCTGCGACTTTCCGGAATTTACCGGACGGATCTGTCCGGCATTATGTGAGAAAAGTTGTGTGCTGAAATTAAGTGCAGATGCTCCTGTAACGATTCGGGAGAATGAAGCAGCTATTATTGAAGCGGCTTTCCGGGAAGGATACATCCAACCCGTTACTCCGGTACGGAACGGCAGGAAAGTGGCCGTTATCGGAAGCGGGCCTGCCGGATTAGCAGCAGCCAACCAACTGAACAGAAAAGGCTATACAGTAATTGTATTTGAAAAAGATGAACTACCGGGAGGACTCCTTCGTTTTGGCATACCGAATTTCAAATTAAGTAAAAATGTGATTGACCGTCGTATCCGCCTGATGAAAGAGGAAGGCATTGAGTTCCGGATGAATACCATGATCGGTAAAGATACTCTGGCTAAAGAGATTGCGGAAACTTTTGATGCGGTTTGTGTTGCCATTGGGGCAGAGATTCCCCGTGACCTGGCGATTGAAGGCCGTAATATGAAAGGAATCCATTTTGCTCTTGAACTCCTGGGTCAGCAAAACCGGTTGCTGGAAGGGATTAAGATCCCGGCTAAAAATATCATTAATGCCAAAGGGAAAAAAGTGCTGGTAATCGGCGGTGGTGATACGGGTAGTGACTGTGTAGGAACTGCCAACCGTCATGGTGCGGCCAGTGTAACACAAATTGAAATATTACCTCAACCCCCTATAAGCCACAATCCGGCCACTCCATGGCCGATGTATCCCCAGGTATTAAAAACAAGCAGTAGCCATGAAGAGGGCTGTATACGCAGATGGAACCTGGCCTCCTGCCGTTTTATCGAAGATAAAAATATCCTGACAGGGGTAGAAGTGGAAGAGGTGGAATGGATCACTCCGGAAGACGGGGGTAAACCAGTGATGAAACTGACCGGGAAAAAAGAGATCATAGAAGCAGACCTGGTATTCCTGGCTATGGGATTTGTCCATCCGGAACAGGAAGGATTAATCAAAGAGTTAAGCCTGGGAACCAATGAACGGAGAAACATTTCTGTGAATGAAAACGGTTATACTACCACCGGGAACATTTTTGCATGTGGAGACGCGACCTCCGGTGCCAGCTTAGTAGTAACCGCTATGGCATCCGGCCGGAAAGCGGCAGCAGCCATCGATGAATTTCTGTCGGTTGAGAATTGATACCTAAATCAATATATACAGAGAACTAAATTACAAAGAATTAAAAACACAAGATAGTTGCCAGAAAGAGTGCTGATTGTCAATTATCCATTAAAACATCTTTTTTATGTGTGGTATAACAGCAATATTCAACATCCGTGAAGATAGAGAGAGCCTGCGGAAACAGATACTAACCATGAGTAAACGGATCCGTCACCGCGGTCCGGACTGGAGTGGGGTTTACTCCGGAAAGAGTGCCATACTTGCCCATGAACGTCTCTCCATCGTAGACCCGGCATCCGGTGGCCAGCCGTTAAAAAGTAAAGATGGTAAACTGATTTTAAGTGTGAATGGAGAGATTTATAATCACCGGGAAATCCGTGAACAGTTAAAGGATGAATATGAATTCCAGACAGGTTCCGATTGTGAAGTCATCCTGGCCTTGTACAGAAAGAAAGGGATCAAATGTATTGAGGATCTGAACGGGATATTTGCTTTTGCGTTATATGATGAAGAAAAAGATAGTTACCTGATTGCCCGGGATCCTATCGGAGTCATTCCTTTATATATAGGACATGATGATGCCGGACACCTGTTGATCTCCTCCGAATTAAAAGGGCTGGAAGGTTTTGCGACCTCCTACGACCAGTTCCCTCCGGGACATTATTATTCCAGTGAAGACCGGGAATTTACCAAATGGTACGTACGTGACTGGATGGATTATGAAAATGTCAAAAACAATCCTGCCAGTGTGGAGGAACTACGGGATGCACTGGAAGCTGCTGTCCAGAGACAGTTGATGAGTGATGTACCCTACGGGGTTTTATTATCCGGTGGGCTGGATTCTTCTATTACTTCTGCCATCGCCAAACAGTATGCTGCCAAACGGATTGAATCTGACGGTAAGTCGGATGCCTGGTGGCCTCAGCTCCACTCCTTTGCGATTGGCCTGAAAGATTCACCGGATCTGAAAGCGGCTAAAAAGGTGGCAGATGCCATTGGAACTGTACACCATGAGATTCACTATACAATTCAGGAAGGACTGGATGCGATCCGTGATGTGATTTATTATATTGAGACCTATGATGTAACAACGGTACGTGCCTCTACGCCGATGTACCTGATCTCCCGGGTGATTAAAAGCATGGGAATTAAAATGGTTCTCAGTGGAGAGGGAGCAGATGAAGTATTCGGAGGCTATTTATATTTCCATAAAGCCCCGGATGCCAAAGCATTCCATGAAGAAACCTTGCGTAAGATCAGTAAACTGTATCTCTACGATTGTCTGCGAGCCAATAAAAGTCTGGCTGCCTGGGGGGTGGAAGGCCGGGTTCCCTTCTTAGATAAAGAATTCCTGGATGTAGCTATGCGGCTGAATCCACAGGATAAAATGGCAAAAGGAACAACCCGTACGATTGAAAAACGAATTCTCCGGGAAGCATTTGAACATTTATTGCCGGAAGAAATTACCTGGCGGCAAAAAGAACAATTCTCGGATGGTGTAGGCTATAACTGGATCGATACCCTGAAAGAGGTGGCCGCTTCACAGGTGACAGACGAACAGATGGCACAGGCAAAAGAACGTTTTCCTATTAACACGCCTCAAAACAAAGAGGAATATCATTACCGTACTATTTTTGAAGAACATTTCCCCAGTGAAAGCGCTGCCCGGAGTGTTCCGTCCGTTCCCAGTGTGGCCTGTTCAACAGCAGAAGCACTGGCCTGGGATGCCTCCTTCACCAACCAGAATGAGCCCAGCGGACGTGCTATCAAAGGAGTACATGAACAAAGTTATTGATCGATTCTTATGTTGTGTATACCTATATGACCTTAACATTTCATGAATGTTTCAAAGGAGTTCCTACTCAGGGACTCCTTTTTTCTATCTATAAAAACGGAATGTGTCTACCGGCTGTCTACCCGGATAATTTCTTTTAAACGCCGGGAAATATCTGTCCAGTGAGCATTCAGGTTTACCGTATGGATACGAATAGGGTGTTGCTGGTACTGGTATTCCAGATCATACTCCTGCTCCACGGTAGGGTATAATAAAATCCCTGTTGCCTGGCGGGATTTTTCCGACTGATCTTTCAGGTTCATCAGGTAACTGAACAACTGGTATAAATTACCGGAATAGATCTTTTCCCTGTCATAGTGGGAGATCAGCGTCTGCGTATAATATTTAGTATCGATGATGATCTTTTCTTTTTCGTTTTCCAAGGAAATATCCGTCTCCATCCGGGGGAGGAACCGGCGATGATTATCTTCTTTCGCCCGGAACTGCCATTTGAGCCGCTCCCGTAAGACCGAGTAAGTATGTTGTTCCAGTTTATAGAAATTCCGGACAAATGCTTCAAAAATAAGAGCCATCTTCTTCTCCTCCCGGGTGAAGTCCATAAACTGAAATTCCCCTTCTGTTTCTGTCGGGACAGTACATTCATGGATAAGCCGGCAAATATTCAGAATAAACTGATAAAAACGGTTATTACGATTTAACTTTACGTCATTAAAATGGGCAGAAGCGATCCGTAACGGAGTGACCGGCGGAAGCATCCGGAGTAATCCTACAATCTCATATTTCAGTTGCTTATTTACTTTCCGGATATGAAGTACATTTTTGAATGTAGTGATCCAAATCCGGTTTGCTAAAATATCAGCAGAAAATTCATCATACATACAGATGGTTCGCTGATGAAAAAGTAAATGAGTTTTAACGGTCCGGCTGAACAGAAATTTACCTTTTATTCCTGGGACTTCACTTACTGTTTCCTGATAATTATGATCCAACCCTTTTTTGAGAAGAATCGCAGAACCTTTGATCAACAGATGGACTAACAGATCTAAGGGAGCAGCGATTTGCTCTGCCTCTATCTGTACTTTCCCCTTTTCTTTCACATTATCCCAGGCATAACATAAGAGATAATATATATTTTCTATAGGTATCTGCATATAAGAAAAAATCAATCAAAGAAGACCTTTCTTGTATTAGATTTGATTCCACTCTAAAAGACGTAACATCTGACGGCATTTATGAGGATCATCAAACCACAACTCTTCCAGCAGAGGTTTTAATTCAAAAGTAACGATTTCCTGCCACCAGTGAACTTCCTCTTCTTCCTTCCTGTAAGTACAAAAATAACTATGTCCGATCTGGAAGCCTTCCCCTAAATGAATATCTTCCCGGATTTCCTTATTTAAGGAAGTTATCTGCCGGATGATATGTTCTGTCAGAGGACGGGATACTCCCTGTATGGTAAGATAAGACCAGAAATTCTCATTCAGATCCGGTTGCAGCGAGACAAAAGCAAAACGGCGACGTAACGCATAGTCAACAATAGCCAGTGAACGGTCTGCCGTATTCATCGTACCGATAATATAGAGATTTTCAGGGACAGAGAATCGTTCATCTTCCTCTTCCGCATAGGTCAGTTTTAACTCCCACCCTCTTTTATCTGTTTCAATCAGCATCATCAATTCACCAAAGATCTTACTAAGATTTCCCCGGTTGATTTCATCAATAATAAAGAAATATTTTTTCTCCGGATGGGCTTTGGCTCGTTGGCAGAACGTATGGAAAACTCCATCTTTCAGTTCAAAAGAACCTTCGGCAGAAGGACGTAATCCCTGAATAAAATCTTCATAACTATAAGATTGATGGAATTGTACCATTTCAATACAAAGGTCATTAGTTTCACCCATGATCTCATAGGCTATCTTTTTAGCCAGGAAGGTTTTTCCGACTCCCGGTGGTCCCTGTAATATAATATTCTTTTTGCGCGTCAATAAGGAGATAATCTGCCGGAACTCCGGTTCATTCATAAACGGCTGGTCAGGATCATTCGCAAACGAATAAGGCCGGATCTCATTATTATTCCAGACCTTCTCTGCTGCAATATTTTTTTCATCCACTACTTCCCGGATGATATCAAACTCTTCTTCTGTCAGTGCAAACAGACTGCACTGATTATTAATAAAGACTTCACAATCCTTAAGAGCTGGGATAGATTTCAGATCATTCCAATGCACCGGATATTCAAATATTTCCGCTACCTGTAACTCAATGACTTCCCCTATGTCTTTCCGGGTATGTATGCCTTTAGTGATTTCTAAAATAGCCTTTACCTGTTTGGAAGGAGTACTTTCATAACCGATCAGCAAATCACCCGGCTTTACCTCTTTAAAATATTTATAAATACGCCTTTTATTCCCCCGTTCATTATGGGTCGTATAAACCTAGATCTGGCCTTCATGACAGCCACTGATACTCCAGATTTTGGGATTTGCATTTAACCACCAGAAAGAAAGATTTCCTTCCCGTTCATACTCCATAACAATCTCTGCTACTTTAGCAGCTGGTGCTTCCTCCATTTTTCCGGTGTATAAACTTTTTGCTGTTAATCCGGACACCTGGAAAGTCTCTTTCAGATCCCCATATAATTCCTTATATTGGTTCAAAAGAAAACCAGATTCTTTTACCGGTCCGAAAATATCCGAGCGGAAAAGAGTTTTTCTTCCCTTCAATGTACTGGATAAAAAATGATATGAACGGTTAGTCAGCCATTTTACTTTCCGGTGATGACAATAACCATCCATAGCCGGTTCATAATAATAACTGCTTTCTATAATTCCTACACCCATACAGGTATTCACTCCCCGGGTGGCAAATACCACGTCTCCGATATTCGCATTTTTAAAGAACCACAAACTCCAGATCTCTCCGGGAACCTGTGCAGCCGTAAAGCCGGAAGCCTTTAGCAATTCCTCCCAGGTGGCATACCGGGTAAGATCTCCTAAAGGAAGTGATAAAGAAGTAAGAGCCATATATCCTTCCTCATAAAAATGATCCCATTCGGCGGCCTGTTTCCCAGGAGTATATTTATAATAACTGCGAAGTTCATTATGGCTGCACCGGCTTTTCATATCCTCAAAAATCATATTAAACAAATTCTTACGGAATCTATGTAAATGGATTTATTGTAACGTATTACTTAATGTATAGCGTAATAAATCCAGCATAAGGGGTACCTCTGTTTCTTCAATCCCTGCCACAACCAGGTCCGGAATATCCTGCATAAATTGTTCCTGAAATTTATAGAAATCTCCGGTGTCTGATCTCATAGCCTGGCTATAGTAATGAATGGCTCCCTGTATATTTTGAAGTGCCCATTCTGTATGTCCTGCATTCAGATAGTCCTGCATATTAGGATTGTTTTCCAATATTTTATGGTAATAATTTTTGGCCTGGTCATATTTGCCTGTCAGGAATGAGCACCAGGCAATAGGGCGCCAGGCTTTTGTTCCTTTGGGGTCCAGGTAATCTACTTTAAAACAATATTTTAATGCTTCATTATATTCTTTTAGTTCCAGGTGGCAGTGTCCGATACTAATCTGAACCGATAGATTATCAGGATTTAATTGTTCATACCGGTGATAATAGGTAAGCGCTTCTTCCGGCATTTTAAGCGTACGGTAGCATCCTGCTATTTTCCGGATCACCCATTCGCTTTTTGAATCCAGTAAATCGGCGTGTAAATAAGCGGCTAATGCACCTTTTATATCTCCTAACATTTGTTTACAGTAGCCTATTTTTTGAAACAGCACTTCGTTATCTTTATTGGTTTCTGCTAATCGGTTATAGATTACCAGGGCGTCCTGAAAATAATTTTTCCTTAGGTGATATTCTGCTATGGTAGTCAGGCTTTCTTCATCTGAAATATAAGGAGATAAAGTATCCAGATTGTGAAAATCCAGTGGCAAGGAAAAAATGTCTTCAAAATCCAGGTGTGCGGGATATAATTTATAAAATCTATATAAGTCCTGGATATATTGCCCTGCAATTATTTCAAATTTTCCTCTTTTTGTAATTAGTTCTTCCTGGTTCTGCTGCAGCATTTCAGATGCCTGGCTGTCAAATTGACCCATCATCATTTTACGATGTTGTTCCGGGAGTTGCATCATACCGAAATAGAGAGAATACTTATCGGAGTTACACATAAACCCGGCTCCTGTCATAGAGTCAAGCATACGTTTTTCGTTGCTGCCTTGCCTGAAGGTATTGCTGAAAATGGAATGATCTGCTGTAAAAGGTAAGAACCAATTATTGATTTCCCGGAAGAATGGAAAACTTTTCAGGTGGATAAAGGTTGAGTGCATCACATCTGCACCTTCCTGTTGCAGTTCACTGAATTCTTCCATCTTTTTTCCTAATGAGCTATCGGATATGATATTTTGCCATTCCGGATTCATTTCATCTCCTAACTGTTCCGGATTAATATTACTCAGGTTTATTTTTCTACTTATTTTAGGACTTAACTTCATCATTTCAGGAATAATTTCGTCCTGGAGACGACGGGTAATCTTTTCTGTTTCCCGGGCTAGTATAAAGCGTAGGGTAATCGTACGGACATCATTCGTGAAACCTGGCTTTTCTGCCAGATTATCCAGGCGATTTTCTATTTCTTTATATAAAGGAATCCTTTTTTTATATAGGTATAAAATGATCAATACACTGATCAGGGCACGGATCCGGATCTCTTCATTAGACAGAGCGGCTGCATCCAGCAGTAATTTCATTTTTTCTTTGTCAAATGTAAATTGCAAACCCAACATCAACGCCGAAACTACCTGACTACCTGCAGTATTAGGTAAAATATCATCATCCAGGACCTTTTTGACAGATACATAGTCTTCTGTGGTAAAAATGTCAGATGTCCATATCTTGTTAAAAAGTTGTCCTAACGTCCATTCATACTGAACTTCGTTTCCTATATCATAATTGGTATAGAGGTCTGTATATAATTTTTCAAATGAAATATCGGGTTTACTTTGCTGGATTCGTCGTTGGCTATAATACGTTGAAGGAGCTTCCGGTGTTAGTAACCGGTTTCTTATCCAGTCTGCAATCTCATAAGTAGAGATTAGCAAATGAGTGTAGATCTGTTCCTGCATGGGATCTTTGGCACCTTCACTTCTGTAGCGAAGCATATATTTGTAAGTTTCCTGAAATTCTTCTATTTTATCCTGAAAAAGATATTCCCGGCTACCCACAATCAGTGATTGCAAAGAGTCAAATGCATTTTTTAACTCTCTGGTATCTAAAAAACCGGTAATCCGGTTATAGGCTTTTTTTATTTCCTGTATTGTCATATCTTATTATTAACAAAACCTATGCCAAATATATAGCTTTTTTAATGAAATGTGTTCCTGTTCCTTCTTTTTGTGGATGCAGTAAAATACTATATGCTATAAAAGATGACGGGGAAAGAATGTTTAGGAACAAGGTTTTTAGTTTCTTTATCTAAACTATTCCATAATTCCTCCCCGGAACGGATAATTCTGTTGAAACAATCCTATAGATTTCGTATCTTTGTACTCCAAATAAATAGTAAATGAAAAATATACGTAATTTCTGTATTATTGCTCATATAGATCATGGTAAAAGTACTTTAGCTGACCGTTTGCTTGAGTATACCAAGACTATAGAAGGGAAAGATATGCAAGCTCAGGTATTGGATGATATGGATTTGGAACGTGAACGTGGAATCACGATTAAAAGTCATGCAATACAGATGAAATATACATATACAGATGAAGAATATATCCTTAATCTGATTGACACTCCGGGACACGTGGATTTTTCTTATGAGGTCTCCCGTTCTATTGCGGCTTGTGAAGGTGCTTTACTTATCGTTGATGCTGCCCAGGGGATTCAGGCCCAGACTATTTCTAACTTATACATGGCTATAGAGAATGACCTGGAAATTATTCCGGTGATCAATAAGATTGATTTACCGAGTGCTATGCCGGAAGAAGTGGAAGATCAGATTGTGGAACTATTGGGTTGTAAGCGGAAGGATATTCTGCGTGCCAGTGGTAAAACCGGTGAAGGGGTATATGATATATTAAATACTATTGTAGAAAAGGTTCCTGCTCCTCAGGGAGATCCGGATGCACCTTTGCAATGCCTGATCTTTGACTCTGTATTTAATTCTTTCCGTGGTATTATTGCTTATTTTAAAGTCGTAAATGGAGTGATCTGGAAAGGTGATCATGTGAAATTTATTTCCACCGGTAAAGAGTATTATGCGGACGAGATTGGAGTGTTGAAATTATCTATGTCACCCCGGAATGAATTACGTACGGGAGATGTGGGATATATTATTTCCGGTATTAAGACTTCAAAAGAGGTCAGAGTCGGTGATACGATTACCCATGTGAAAGGCGGGGCTAAAGAGGCAATTGCCGGATTTGAAGAGGTAAAACCCATGGTTTTTGCCGGAGTATATCCGATAGACAGTGAAGATTTTGAGAATCTGCGCGCTGCTCTGGAAAAATTACAGCTTAATGATGCTTCTCTTACTTTTCAGCCGGAAAGTTCTGCTGCTTTAGGCTTTGGATTCCGATGTGGCTTTTTGGGGTTACTGCATATGGAAATTGTGCAGGAACGGTTAGATCGTGAATTTAATATGGATGTGATCACTACGGTTCCGAACGTATCTTATAAGGTGTATGACAAAAAAGGTAACTGTATGGAGGTTCATAATCCAAGTGGCCTTCCGGAACCTACCCTGATTGAACATATTGATGAGCCTTATATACGGGCTTCTGTAATTACTAATACGGCTTATATTGGCCCTATCATGACATTATGTCTGGGTAAAAGAGGTATTTTACTGAAACAGGAATATATTTCAGGGGACCGTATAGAGATCCATTATGATATGCCGTTAGGTGAGATTGTGATAGATTTTTATGATAAACTGAAAAGTGTGTCTAAAGGATATGCTTCTTTTGATTATCATATTCATGATTTTCGTCCCAGTAAGCTGGTAAAACTGGATATTTTATTAAATGGTGAGCCGGTAGATGCTTTATCTACTTTGACTCATATTGATAATAGTGTGACGTTTGGCCGGAGAATGTGTGAAAAACTTAAGGAGTTGATTCCCCGTCAACAATTTGATATTGCTATTCAGGCAGCTATTGGTGCTAAGATTATTGCCCGGGAAACTGTCAAAGCTGTTCGGAAGGATGTAACTGCCAAATGTTATGGAGGTGATATTTCCCGTAAGCGTAAGTTATTGGAGAAACAAAAGGAAGGTAAAAAGCGAATGAAGCAGATCGGAACTGTTGAAGTTCCTCAGAAAGCATTCCTGGCTGTCCTGAAATTAGATTGATATAGTAAACAAGGCGTCTTAAACAGACGCCTTGTTTACTCTTCATTTATAAGTCTTATGCCATTCGTCTCTATGTGAATACGTTTTTGTTTATAGAGGGCACCGATTGCCTGTTTAAAACTTTTTTTGCTGCAACGGAATAATGCATAAATTTCTTCCGGATTACTTTTATCGTGGATGGACAAAAATCCATTATGAAGTTTTAGGGCTTCTAAAATAGTCCCGCTTATACCTTCTACTTTCTGATAGCCTAAAGGAGTAAGACTGACATCTATTTTTTTCATCTTCACGGACTTCTTTAATATATCCTTTTACTTCTTCTCTTTTTTCCAGTCTACGGAAAATTTCATTATGATAAATAAGCCCCCAGTGAAGATTGTTGATGATAACTTTATAACCGATAGCTGTCTCCTCTACCACCAATAAATCTACTTCCTGGTTAAAGGTATAGTCGGGTAATACATTGCCCAGGTATTTATCTATCCTGGCAGATGCCACAATCCGTTGAGTAATATGGTCTAGATGTACATATACTATATACCATTTACCCTCCTGCATGGGCATTTTTTGTTCTTTATAAGGCACCAGTAAATCTTTCATGATACCCCATTCCAAAAAAGCTCCTGTTTCATTTACTGAATTTACTTTCATAAACTTAAATTCCCTTACAGTAGCCAACGGCTGAGCTGTGGTTGCAATCAGACGTCCCTCGTTATCATGATAAATAAAAACGTCAATTTCATCACCTGGTTTTACATTTTTAGGAATATACCGTGCCGGAAGTAAAATTTCCATATCCTCTCCTCCGTCCAGATACATGCCAAAACTGAGATCTTTAATGATCTTTAGTTTATTATATTTTCCTATTTCTATCATTAAATGCTATTTTGGACAAAGGTAAGAGTAAACTAAATATTTGGATCTATAATTCCTATTATATTTTTATAATTAAATGCAGCAATATCATTTGTTTTGCATCGTTATATACAAGAAATATCACCCTCTTTATTATTACTAACTTTATATTAAAATAAAAGTAGTATATTTGCAATTTATTTGAAGAAAGATATTATGAAATTGAAACTTTTTCCAATACTTATATTGTTACTTATTATTTTTTCTACTTCTTGTTCTACCCCTAAAGATGTTGTCTATTTTCAGGGTATTGATACACTTTCTGCTGAACAAATTGCACAAATGGAACAGACTTATAACGCAAAGATCAGTCCGGCAGATATGTTAAGTATAACTGTTACTGCCTGGGATCCGACTGCTGTTACTCCTTTTAATCCTCCAACTTATGCTTATGCGGAGGAAGGAGATATACCAGTCTATGCCTCGCAATCTATGTATACTTATTTAGTAGATAAAGATGGATATATAAACTTCCCTATTTTAGGCCGAGTCTTTGTTGGAGGATTAACCCAGCAGGAATTAGCTTCGAAATTGAGAAAAGAAATTTCTCAATATGTGGAAGACCCCTTAGTAAATGTTCAAATTACTAATTTTCGTGTAACTGTTTTGGGGGAAGTAGCAAAACCCGGTTCTTATACTGTGAGAAATGACAGGGCTTCTATTTTGGATATTTTAGGACAAGCTGGAGATCTTTCTATTAATGCAAATAGAACGAATATATTGATTATTCGTGAGAAGGAAGGAAAAAAGAGTTTTCATCGGGTAGATTTAACCCGTCCTGATCTGTTTGCTTCTCCTTATTACTATCTGGCGCAGAATGATGTGGTATATGTGGAACCTAATAAAGCGAAGAAAAAAAATGCCCGGTATAGCCAGGCCCAACAATATAGTATTACCGTATTTTCAACTATCATAAGTGGTATTTCTATTATTACCGCTATGGTGATCAGTATTGTAAATGCTTCAAAATAAGAGTAGAATGGAATCTAAAGATTTAGATAAAGAAACATTAGAACTTAAAACCATTATAATTGGTTATTTACACCAATGGAAATATTTTTTAGGAGCTTTTCTTGTTTCAATAGTATTAGCTTATTTATATTTATCAATTTATCCCCGTACTTATGAAGTATTTGCATTAATCCAATTACAGGAAGATAAAGGCTTGGGTGTCGAAGGTATTGGTTCCGGAGAAGTTACTAGTTTGATGAAGTCATTTGGCCTGGGTGGAGGTAGTAGTGTAAGAATAAATATAGATGATGAAAGAATGATTCTTACTTCTAATGAATTATTTAGAAAAATGATTTTAGATTTAGGGATTCAGGTAGCTTATACAAAACCTTATTCTTTATATAGGATGTATCAGGATTCTCCGGTTGTTTTAAAAGCAGATTCTTCTACTTTTATGAGAGTAGATGAAGAGTTGAATATTTCTGTAATACGTAAGGGGGAAAATCGGATTGAGGTTACCGCTAAATCAGATTTAGGTAAAAAGAATATGATAGTATCTTCATTGCCTGCTGAACTGGATTTTTTTTATGGAACTTTTATATTAGATTATAATCCATCCGGAGAAAAGTTAGATAAAATAGACATTCTGGTACAACCTGTAAGCTGGATTGCAGAAGATCTGGAAAGGGGTTTCCTGGTAGAGCCCTCAACAAAAGCATCTAATGTTTTGGAAATGACTTGCAAGGATCATGTTGAACAGCGGGGTATAGATAAATTATCTAAGCTTATTTATTATTATAATGAAGATGCGAATTCTTTTAAAAAAGAAGAAGCATATAAAACAATGGCTTTTCTTGATGAACGGATCGGTCTGGTGATGAGTGAATTAACTAATATTGAATTTACAATAGAAGAGTATAAACTTAAAAATAAAATTATAGCTCTTGAGTCAGATATTATTTTTATAGCAGAGCAGATAAAAGAACTTCAAACTAAAATTATAGAGACTGAAGCACAATATCAGGTGGTTAATATTATAGATATGTATGTGAAAGACCCGGAAAATAAATATAGTCTGGTGCCTCAGATCTTAACCCAGAGTAGTGGTGAAGGGGCTTCTTCTTTGACATTATATAATGAAGCATTATTAGAGAGAACCCGTATTCTTCAAAATTTGAAAGGAGACAATCCAATTATTACTAAGATAAATAATCAGGTAGATCAATTGAGGAAAAATGTTTATTTATCTATTGAGAATGCGAAAAAAACAATAGAATTTACTCTTTCGGATTTAAAAATAAAAGAGAAACTTTTGTTGGATAAATTAGGAGAAGTGCCTAGCCAGGAAAGAGTATATATTGATTATAGACGCCAACAGGAAATTTTTCAGGCTGTGTATGTAATTTTATTACAGAAACGGGAAGAGACTGCTCTATCTATTGGAATAGATCGCCAAAAAGCACGTATTATCGATACACCTTATATTAAAAGGAAACCGGTAGCACCCAGAAAATTGTATGCAGGTCTGTTTATGATAGTATTTACTTTATTGATGCCTGTGATTGTATTATTTCTTAAAAAGCATATGTTGGAGCTAATCTCTGCTTATAAAAATACTCCCAAATGATAATTGTTCATTTGATCTGTTCCTTTACTACAGGTGGCGCTGAAACTATGTTGGTAGATATTGCAAATGAACAGGTTTCAAGAGGCCATCAGGTAGTTTTGTTTATTATTAATGATGTCGTAGAAGAGAGACTTCTTTCTTATTTGGACAAGCAAATATCTATTATTAAAATAGGTCGGAAGCCGGGAAGCCGGGATATTGGGAGTATTATTAAATTAAATACAAAGCTTTATCGATATAAAGGAGCTGTTATGCATTGTCATGATAGCGTAATTGCTGGTATGTTAGCTCCGGTATTTTATAAATTTCTATCTTTGACTTTACATACGACTGGTGTTTCTGAAAAGTTTCTGGGTAGATATGCAAAAATTTTTTCTATCTCAGATTCTGTACAACAGGAACTTAAGCAAAGAACGGGAATCTATTCTTCTGTAATTTATAATGGAGTTGCCATAAACAGAATCAGACAGAAAGATTCTTATGAATTGTTAGGTCCTTTAAAGATTATAGTGGTGAGCCGGCTGGATTATCGGATAAAAGGACAGCATATTTTATTAGATGCTTTATCTATTATAAAAAGTCGGAATATAAAATTTAAGGTAGATTTTATCGGAGAAGGAAAGTCTCTGGAATATTTACTTTCTTTGGTACAAACATATAATCTGGAGGATTCTGTAAATTTTTTGGGGTTGAAATCCCGGGAGTACATTTATGAGAATCTGTCTACTTATGATTTGTTTGTACAACCTTCTATTATTGAAGGTTTCGGTCTTACGGTAATAGAAGCTATGTTGGCCCGTGTTCCTGTATTGGTTTCGGGAGATGGTCCTGTCGAAATTATACAAACCGATCAATATGGTTTTGCTTTTGATAAGGGAAATGCAAAAGAGTGTGCTAAAAAAATAATGAATATATATTATTCTTATTCTCAATTAAAGCCTTTAACAGATTTGGCTTTCAAATATGCTCAGAAAAATTTTTCTATTTCTGCCACTGCTTTAGCATATATAGAAAGTTATTGAATTTTTAGTATAAAAAGTTTTTATGTTGAAATTAAAAAATAAACATATTAAGCGGATAGGAATTATTTCCTATCATTCCAGATATAATCTGGGTACTATGTTACAGGCGTATGCACTTCAGGAAGCTATAAAAGAATTGGAAACTTGTTATGTTGAATATATTAATTATGTAGAAGGTATACCTTTTAAACAGGCTAATCTGAAAATCAGGATAAAAAAAATTATCCATAAGCTAAAAGCTCTTCCTAAAGAATATAGATCTATTTTTTATAACTTTTTAAATAAGAAAAAACTGGTTGAAACGAAAAAGAAATTTGATTTGTTTTTTTCTACTTATATTCATACATCAGATACAGCCTATTTCTCTCTGGCTGAATTAGAACAATTACCTCCACAATATGATATTTATATTGTAGGGAGTGATCAGGTCTGGAATCCTACTTTTCTAAAAGATAATGGTGCTTATTTTTTGAGTTTTTTAAAAAATGATGAAAATAAAAATTCGTATGCTGCAAGTATTGGAGTTCATGAGTTGTCAGAGAAAATTAAGAATAAATATGCAAACTATTTATCTTCTTTTAATTTAATCTCCTGTCGTGAAAGTTCTGGTTGTGAATGTTTATCCGGAATATTAAATAGAGTTGTTACACATGTGGTGGACCCAACTTTACTCTTAACACCTAAACATTGGAAAACGATAGAATTTCCGGTACAAATAGAAGGACCTTATGTGTTATGCTATATTTTGGGATATAAAAAATGTATACGGTCTTTCGCTAAAGAATTGGGTAGAAAATATAATTTTCCTGTTTATTTTATTGTTTCTACTTATTTGGATATGCAGGAAGATCATCCTTTATTTGGAGTAGGCCCTAAAGAGTTTCTGGGATTAATCAGACATGCCCGATATGTATGTACAGATTCTTTTCATGGAACTATTTTTTCGATAAATTATAAGCGGGATTTTTATAGTTTTTATAAACGGGAAGGAGGAGAACCTTTTGGAGATAATAGTCGGATACCTACTCTATTAAGAGAATATTCTTTGATCAATCGTTTAAAAGATGAAGAATTTATAGAGGAAGAGGATATTAATTATGAAGAAATAAGTCGGCTTTTGTTTCAGAAAAGACATGATTCACTTTTATATCTGAAAAAAATAATTAGCTCTTAATATGTTACCAGATAAAAATCTTTGCACGGGATGCGGGGTTTGTATCTCGGTTTGTTCATATAATTGTCTCTCTTTCAAAGAAGATGAGGAGGGTTTCCGGCAAATAAGCATAGAAAAAGAATTATGTATTAATTGTGGTAAATGTGAAAGATTTTGTCCTATCCTGGATAGAAGTCCAGTAAAAAATCGTTCTAAAGATAAGATACAGGTTTTTGCTTGTTGGAATAAAGATAAAAAAGTTAGACAGCAAAGTTCGTCAGGAGGTTTTTTCCCTGCATTAGCAGACACTTTTTTAAAAGAAGAGAAAAGTGTTGTATATGGAGCTACTATGCAGAAGGATTTACAAGTAGTGCATATTCCTGTTACTTATAAGACGGATCTCTTAAAAATTCAGGGGTCCAAATATCTTCAAAGTAAAGTCCATCATCTTTTTCCATCTATAAAAAAACAACTTCAGGAAGGGCAGAAAGTTCTTTTCTCAGGTACACCATGTCAAATAGGAGGCTTATATAACTATTTAAATAATACATATGAAAATTTATATACCTGTGAGGTAGTTTGTCATGGCATACCATCTTCTTTATTTTTTTCAAAACATATTGATTGGTTAAAACAGAAATACCGAACCCCAATTACTCATGTGGCTTTTAGATCTAAATCTATTTGTTGGACTATTCCTGTAAGTAGGTACAGGTTTGGTAATAAAAGAAAGAAGGAATTCCGGACGATAGAAAATCCCTTTATGAACTTTTTTTATGCTGGATTGAATTTAAGACAATCCTGTTACCACTGTCAGTATAGTCGGTTACCTCGAGTTGCGGATATTACGATGGGGGATTTCTGGGGAGTAAGGCTCTCAAAAAAAATAAGTTTTCTGGAGAAGGAAAAAGGTATTTCTCTTATTCTTCTGAATAATCAACGGGGTGATGAGTTGTATGAAAAAGTTAAAAATCAACTCAACAGTGAGTCCCGTAGTATAGAAGAAGCAATTTCCGGCAATATACATATCATTCAACCTGTAGATTTTAACTCCAGATACCAACTTCGAAGTAAAGTTTTTCATGAATTACAGTTAGATGGACTAGAAAAGCTAACTGATAAATATTTACCTTTATCTTTTAAAGAGAAAATTAGTATTCAGTTAGGTAAAGTTGGAATGAAAATATATTATTATTTTAAGAATCTTCATAGACTTTTTTAATGAGTGACAAAGAACTGCTTTTGAAAAACTCGTTGAGTGGAATCGTGCAGTTGGTTGTTACTGCTATTTTAACTCTTGTTTGTGTCCCATTTCTGATTTCGGAATTGGGAATGGAGATTTATGGAATTTTTGCCGTTTTATCTGTTATTGGTAATTTAAGTACTCTGGCTGATTTAGGTATGGATAGAGCACTAATTGTCTATTTGTCTAAACAGGGAAAATGTAAAGAGTCCAATTATGATATTATAGTAGCTTTGGGTATAAAAATTCTTTTATTATGTTTAGTAATCTTTGGCCTGTTTATTTTTCAAAGATTTATTTTATTATCTTTATTTAATATCCCTATTGTCTTTTATGAAGATGCCGCTAAATTGTATCATTTATTGATTTTTTCTAATGGGTTAATGATTATTGGAATGACATTTGCCTCTGTTTTGGATTCATTGCAGAAAGTCTATCTAAATAGTTATATTCATTTTTTGTATAGTCTGGTATATTGGTTAGGAATTTTATTGACTATTTTTTATGGAAACGGATTGAAAGGAATAGGAGAAATTTCGTTACTTTCTTCGCTAATTTGGATCATATTTACGATTTGGATCGCTTTACATTACTGGGGCCAGATTCGTATCACAGGAATAAGAAAGAATGTAAAAAGAATCCTGAATAAACAGATTATATATAGTTCAAAAATTTTTTCAGCAAGTATATTGAATCTCTTTTTTGAACCACTTTCAAAAATATTGATTTCTAATTTTATAGGATTGCACACTGTAGCTCTTTTTGATGTTGCATTGAGGATCCGGGGACAAATAGCCAGCCTCTTTAGTAAAGCAATTTATCCTTTAGGTCCATATATTGCTAATCAACCTAAATCTGACTTTTTAAATAAAATGATTATTGATGTAACAAAGAAAATTCAATTGTTGGTGATACCAGTTACTATTATACTGATTTTTCTATCTAAGATCTTAATCTATTTATGGATAGGAGAGGAGAATTTGCAAGAACTTTCTATTTATGTAGCAGTTTTATGTGCGGGTTTTCTTCTGTTTGTTCCTCCAACTTACCCTATTTATCAATATTTGTATACGAAATCTTTGGCCGAAAAAACCATTTTGACTCAATTAGTAAATGTTGTAGTAAACACAGGAGTTTTTTTACTCTTACATAGAATTTGTGGTATATATACCATATTGTATGCTAATACAGCAGCTTATTTTTGTACTTATATTTTATCTTTTTATTATTTAAAAAAATATCTCAGGTTTGATTGGGAATTAGAAAAATTAGGGATCATAAAGATGATTTTCTCTATTATTGGTTTATTAATAGCAGGTGTATTATTAAGTCTGGTTTTTAAAACTTCTTTATGGGATATATTAATTTATCCTGTTTTACTCAGTTTAATATATCTTTTATATATTAAATTTGCAGGACTAATAAATAAAGAAGATATAAATCGATATTTAGGCATTGCTCCTATTGTGGAGAAAATATTCTTAAAGATCTTCTTTTAAAATTTTAGGTTGCTTTTAAATGGAGAGGAAAAAAAGAGTATTAATTATTTCTCCTTCGTTGAATTCGGAGGAAAACATTAGCGGAATTTCTTCTATGACCAACCTTCTTATAGCCTGCCATAGAACGGTTGATTATATTCATTTTATTCAGGGGAAAAAGGATAATGAAAAGCGTGGTTTTAAGTGGATTCTAAAACAGGTTTATACACCTATACGGTTAATCCGGATTCTCCAGCAGCATACTATATCTTATATTCATTTTAATATAGGTTTTGAACCCTTTTCTTTGTATAGAGATATAATTATATATTCTATTTTATATAGACACCAATATCCTTTGGTTTTACATATTCATGGGGGACGCTATGCACAGTCTTTGCCAGTTAATAAGCTATTAAAAAAGATTATTCTCCGTTTTTTGAAAAAAGCCTCACTCATAATTGTTTTAAATCAAGCAGAAAAGACTTTTCTTTTAAATAATTATAGCTTTCTTTCAGATTCACGAGTCCATGTTCTACCTAATGCAATTGATAGTAAAAGTACTGATATATTCACTCAGAAAAAACAAGAAGATACTAAACTAAATATTTTATATTTAGGAAGAATAGATAAAAATAAAGGTTTATCTCTTATTTTGGAAGCACTAGTTGGTTTAAAAGAAAAAAATATAGATTTTACTTTTTATATAGGAGGTGTAGGCCCGGATACAAAATGGTTTATTTATGAATGTAATCGGCAAATTCCTAATAATTATATTTATAAAGGCCTAGTGAGTGAAGATAATAAACAGAACTTGTTTACTAAATCCCATGTATTTCTTTTACCTTCCCGATTTGAAGGCCTGCCTATGGCACTTTTAGAGAGCATGAATAACCGGATAGTTCCCGTTGTGACTCCGGTAGGCACAATTCCTGAAGTTGTTTGCCATGGACAAAATGGCTTTCTGGTAAATGATAAACAAGATATCATAACAATTCTGGAACTTTTGTCAAAAGATAGAATAACACTAAACCAATTAGGAGAAAATGCCAGGAATACAATTACAAGTCGATTTTCTATGACTTCTTATATTGAAAATTTTGATTCTATTTTGGCTGGTTTGTAGATTGAATTAATTTTCTTTCTTGATATAATAAAAAAGGTAAGATTTTTATAAAATTCCAATACCGGGGAATATTTTTTTTCGGTTCTTCCCAGGCTCTATATAGCCATTCTAATTTAGCCTCTAACATCCATTTAGGGGCGCGTTTAACCGGTCCGGTTTTAGTTAAATAATTGAATGCAGCCCCTACACCAAACATAATTCCTCGTTTAAGGAAGGGAAGAAGATTGTACATAAATAATTCCTGTTTAGGTGCGCCTAAAGATATCCATATTAAATCCGGATTCTGTTGATTAATTTTTTCTGCAATTTTTGGATAATCAAATTCTTCCACTTTCCTAAAGGGTAGACTTTCAAAAAACATATGATTTATTCGGGGATCAAGAGAGGATAATTGTTTTTTTAATTCCAATAAAATGGATTCAGTATTTCCCAGAAAATAATGAGTATAAGATTTTTGTGAAATAAAGTAATTAAAAATATCATTTCCAATATAGGCAGTAAAATGCCTATGATGTAGTTTGCTTAAAAAACGGGCTATATTAGAGCCATCACAAACATTGATCAGAGCCTGATTAACTACATGATTAAAATAGGGATCTTTATTAGCAATAGACAAATTATTGCTCTCTATTGCACAGACATATCCTTTGTGATTATTTTTTACTGCATTTTGAATGGTTGAATGAACGATCTCTTTATCAAATTCCAGAAATACATTAAAATATTTTTTCATGTCAATATAAAACTGTTTAGATATACTAGATGGAATAATGCATTTTTTATCTTGGCTCTGTCTTGGAAACACATTGATGATATTGCTCACTCATAATTAATCCTAAGAATAACATCATAAAAAATCCTCTATTGCTGGTAAAAGAGGCATCAGCCGTATTTTCAATTACTAAAAAACCTGCAATAAGTGTTGCAACTATAAATAGTTGAATTTGCTTGGATTTCCTGAAATAAGAGAATGATTTTTTGATCAGATATATCCAAAAAGAAAAATAGAGTAAAACTCCAACAACTCCAAACTGAGCCAGCGAAGGATAGTAGGTATCTGCTACAAAATAAGTCGCTTTAGGGGTTAATCCCCATATCGAATCAATTCCATATTTAATATATATATCCGAATAATATTCTCCGGAGGCATGTGTGGCAAAACTTGCCAACCCACTTCCAAATGGAAAGTAATCTACAAATATTTCAATAGAGGTAGCATATAGTACAAAACGAGCTAATAAATTCCTGTCTATTTCACCTGTAATAGACTGAATAAAATAAAGTTCTATTTTATCTTTTGCCATGAAAAATACAATTCCTATAATAGCTAACGAAATAAGAACTGTTCTGAAATTAATTTTTATTTTATTGATATTATTGAAATATAAGACAAAGCAGGCTGCTAAAGCGAAAAAACCATGGAACTTAGATCTTCCGGAAGCAATACCTGCAGAAAGCATAACTATAAAAAAAAGTTTTTCTTTGAAAGTAAATTTACTGCCATATAGATAAAGAAGTGATAAACAAACAATAGAAGCAGCATAATTAGTCGCATGCTCCATCACAGCTTTGAAAATAGAAAAATCAAATATCCCATAAATACCTATTGGCACTAAAATCACCCAGATAACTACACAGCATTGTTTTAATAATAGTTTTTGTGAATCAGAAAATTGTGGCTTCATTTGGTATACAGCGAAAAAAGCTAGGTAGGGCTTCATTTGAATAATAAGATCTGTTATTATTCCAAATAAACTATTACTTTTTATATAAAAAGAATATCCTGTATAAAAAATAAAAATAAGAATGGTAATGAAAAAAGATTTATCAAATTCCCAGTTTTTTGTTTGAAATACAAAGGCTATAAAAATTCCTAATAAAGCTAATCCACATAACTCATCTGCACTTTTAAATCCGATAATATTGTAAAGTAAGACACTAAAAACAAAGGTAAAAATAAAAAAGTAATAAAAATATTTGTTTATAAACTCTTGTGTCATCTTTGAACTTCATTGATTATGAAATATTTATAATATCCAGAATACTAAACTTTACTATATATCCTGCATTGAACAAAGTTATGGCTATTTTTTTATTTACAATTAAGTATATCTTATTTTAACAAGGCTAGAAGAATTATTGTAGTAAAAGACTATTATCAAAAAGTCTTTTACTGAAATAGGGTAAATATAAATTTCTTACTTTATTTTTATGATTTTATTTTTTTTACTGTTAACTTTTCTCTTGCAGCACACCCGGTGCAATGAAAACATTTATTTTGAGAGTTGATGCATTTAAGAAAAAAATTATATATATTTCCAATGATATGAATAAGAGTAAGGAATCCTATGATATATACAATTATTTCCTGCCACATAATTTACTTTAATTAAAGGTATTGATAACTAATAAACCTGTTTGATAAACAATAAATGAAACAATCCAAGCTAGGAAACAGGTATATATAACTACAAATAATCCCCATTTCCAGGAATGAGCTTCTTTAGATATCGCCGTAATAGTTGCAATACAGGGAAAATAAATTAAAACAAAAAGCATCAGACTAAAAGCTACTAAAGGAGTAAAAACGAGATTCCCTTCTGCATCTCTATCCTGTTGTAATCTTTCTGTGAGTGCCTGACTCTCTTCTTCTTCTCCGGTATATAACACGCTTAAAGTACTTACTACAACTTCTTTAGCTGCCATGCCTGTTAATAAACTGACACTAATTTTCCAGTCAAAACCTAAAGGCTTCAATATGGGTTGTATTTGTTGTCCTAATCTACCAATATAAGAATTTTGTTGTAAAACAACTGTTTTTAGTTTTTCAACTTCCTCAATAGCTTCCACTTTTTCATTTTTACCTAAATTCCCATTTTCTATCTGAGAAATCTGTTCATCAAAGGTATTTGCTATTTCTATATTCCTGGGAAAATATCCTAAAAACCAGATAACAATAGAGACAACCAAAATAATACCTCCCATCTTTTTTAAATACTGTTTAGCTTTCTCCCACATATGGATAAAAATGGATTTGGCTGTTGGCATCCGGTAGGGAGGTAATTCCATTACAAAAGGTACATCTTCATCTTTGAAAAGAAAACGCTTAAACAACCGGGCCATGCAAACAGCCAGCATAATTCCGGTTGCATATAAAATCAGAACAACTGTGCCTGCGTGTGATGGGAAAAAAGCACCTGCTAATAAAACATATACCGGAAAACGGGCACTGCAGCTCATTAGAGGGTTTATTAGCATGGTAATCATCCGGCTGTTACGGCTTTCTATAGTACGTGAAGCCATGATTGCCGGTACATTACAACCAAATCCCATAACTAAAGGAATGAAAGATTTTCCATGAAGACCCATTTTATGCATAATCTTATCCATAATAAAAGCAGCCCGGGCCATATAACCGGAATCTTCCATAAATGAAATAAAAAAATATAATATCAGAATATTAGGTAAAAACACAATCACTCCTCCGACTCCTCCGATAATACCATCTACTAATAAGTCTTTCAAGGGGCCTTCCGGCATCGTACTACGGATTAAATTTCCTATACCTTCAACCAGGTTTTCTATCCATGTCATCGGATATTCTCCTAAACGGAAAGTCGTTTCAAACATAATCCACATGAAAAGGATAAAGAGAGGAAAACCTAATAATTTGTGAGTTACGAACAGATCAATAATCTGCGTATTAGATGCTTCCTTTATTTTATTAGGTTCAAAAGTCTCTAATAACGCACCGGAAATAAAGCCATACCGGGCATTTGTAAAGGCCGTTTCGGCATCTTCTTTTAGGATGTCTTCTATTTGTAATATATTTTGGTGACATGCCTCCAGGATTGCTCCTGAGTTAGAGAGCGATTTGACGAAGTTTTCGACTTCCCAGTCACCTTCCAGTAATTTAATAGAAAGATATCTTTTGGAAATATCTTTGGATAAATTATTATTTTTACTTAATTTTTTCCGGACATTGCCGATGGCTTTTTCAAGTTCTTCGCCGTAATTAATATGAATATGCCGGATTACCGGATCATTTTCCTCATAGACTTTAATGATCCTGTTAAAGAGATTTTCTATGCCAAATCCGTTTTTACTGATAGTCGGTATGATCGGGATTCCGATCATTCGGGATAAAGCTTCATGGTTGAACTTGTTTCCACTACGTTCCAGGTCATCATAAATGTTTAAGGCAATGACCATTCGGACATCCATATCTATTAACTGAGAAGTCAGGTAAAGATTACGTTCCAGATTAGAAGCATCTACTACATTAATTACCACATCCGGATGTTCTTCATTTAGGTGTTTCCGGACATATAATTCTTCCGGAGAATAAGCTGACAGTGAATAAGTGCCTGGTAGATCTACGATTTTAAATGTATATCCGTTCTGATGAAATATACCTTCTTTCGCATCTACAGTTACACCACCATAATTGCCAACATGTTCCCGTGCTCCGGAAGCATAATTAAAAAGTGAAGTTTTTCCACTATTAGGATTACCTACTAAGGCTACATTAATAGTTTTTCCTTTCTGAAGTGCCAGCGAATGAAGATCTTCTCCGGTGTTAGAAATAATAGATTTTTTAAAGGCTGGTTGTTCGGCAGATTCTGAGGCTACTTTAGCAAACTCTTTAGGGCTAATTACCTCTATTAGAGCAGCTTCATTACGGCGTAATGAAACGTCGTAGCCCATCACTTTATAATGCACAGGGTCTTTAAGAGGAGCATTTTGTATTACTTCCACCTCTTTACCTCTGATAAATCCCATCTCAATAATGCGTTTATGAAAAGCTCCGCGGCCCATTACCTTGACAATCACTCCTTTTTCTCCTGTATTAAGCTCTGATAGTCTCATTCTTGTTATTTGTTATGCAAAGATACTTGGAAAGGGCTATTTTTCAATACCTATTAGTAGGTATTTGGTGGTCTGGTTTACGGTCTTTATGATGCTTACAAAATAATAAGCCGGAAGGAATTTTACTTTTCTTTTCTTTTTCTTAGCTTTGTATGCAAATATTCACTTTACATAATATGAGAATACAGATGATTGTTATTTCGACTATTTCTGCAGCATTAGTGGTTTTAATTGCAGGCTGCAGAAGACAGCTCAAGGATTTTTCTTTTAGTTATAGCATAGAAAGCATACATAATTATAAACAAACCATTTCCTTTGAAAGCGATAGAACTTATAAGATAGAAACACATAATTACTATATGGATAATTTTGCAAGAAAGAAAGCTCCGGTAATTCTCAAGGGAACGATGACAGATGAAGAGTTTAAAGAGATGAAAAAGTTAATGAGGAATATCAATTTTTATAAAATGAAAGATGCCTATGGTTTTGAAAGTGATGATGAAGTTTTGGGGAATATTCTTTATCACATTTATTTTTCTTCAAAAGACAAAACTAAATATATATCTATAAAAAATACTGATATCAAAGAACTTCCTAAAAATTATTTACACTTGGTAGATTTTATTAATACATTTGTAACTACTCATAAAGAATAAAAGATTCTATGCTTAATAAGCTACTTCTGTGTTTAGGTTCTAATAAAAATAAAGTAAAGAACATAGAACTTGCATCTCAGAAACTATATTCTTGTCTGGAACAGGTCAAATTTTCAGATATAATAGAAAGTAGACCTTTGAATAGCGAATCAGAAGTGGAAAGTTATTTAAACCGATTAGCTCTTGCCTATACTTCACTTTCTTTATCCCAAACACTTTTTTTATTTAAGGAATTAGAGAAAGAATTAGGCTGGAAACCTGAAGATAAATTCAGGAAAAGCATTCCTATAGATATAGATCTGCTTCAATGGAATGAAAAGATATTAAAAGAAGAGGATATAAAGAGAGAATATGTGATAAATGGACTACAATCCTTACCTTTGGAATAAATTTATGTTATTTTTCATTCATAGATCAGTTCACAAATACATTGGGCCTGATATGAATTTGTATAAATTGGAAATAAATGAGATTTTCTTTGCTTCAGTATTTTATGATTAAATGGTTGTGACATCAGCTGGAGACAAATTTCTATCATTTTTTCAGGTTTATCTTCCACTATACAAAGCGAGTCTAACCCACTACCAGCAAGCATAGCAGAATTGACAAGTATATATCTGCCTGCAAACAAACTATTTAATAATTTAAGTTTTAAACCTGTAGCCTGGAAGGTGATTAAGGTATTTATTTGAGCATGCCGGATTAGATAATCCATTCTTTTCTCATCAGGATTATCTTCAATAAAAATATTGGAATAAGGGGCGGCTGCAATTTTTATTCGGGAGGAAGGATTCATTCCCGCAATTATACATTTATATGGTAACTGACAGAATATTTTTTTTATGAGATATAGAACAGCTTTTTCATTTTCAAAAACAGATAATTTTCCGTGATATAGTATAAAATCAGAATGTCCAGGTTCCGTAATAATTTGTTCATTTTTATGAAAACAAGGAACAAACGCGATGGGTTTATCAGGAAATTTTTCCTGTAAATAAATTTGGTCTTGTTTAGAAACAGAAAGGATTAGATCAGCATGACTAATAATAGATTGATAGATCCTGAAACGTAAAGCTTCAATCATAAAAAAGATCTTTTTTATAGGTTGGTCAGTCGATTTATATAAATAATAGTAATAATCATGCTCAATATTACATTCCCGGAAAATTTTTTTCCTGTTTTTTAATCTTGGATCCCCTATATAGTAACAGGAATGTAAACCTTCAAATAAAATAGGATAATCATTTTTTAATAGATTCAATATCAGATTTTTATTTTTTCTGCTATATACATTATAAGGCAGATAGGTAAAATTACTTTTTAAACCTGTTCGGCGTTTATAATAATAAACCTGATCACATAAGGATTCTAACTCCGGACTGGCTCCTCTTTCATATTCAAAACAGTGTAAAATAATTTTTATGCCTAATGCATGTAATGCTTTAATTTTATAGTAAATATCAATGATACCACCGTAATTAGGTGGCCATGGTATATTTAGTGCTATTATATTTAAATATCTATCCATAGAAAATAAAATTTAGACTACCTTTTCAAATATATCCATAAACTGTTTAGCCTGTTGACGACGGGAAAATTGATCAACGACGGCTTTATTTATTTGAATGGTTGTATAACCTTTTTCCTTCCATTTCTGATAATAGGTATAAAGGAAATTATAGACCTGATTCACGTCTCTGGCAGCTAAACCCGCATGGGCATTATTAATTATCTTTTCTAAATAGCTTTCATCACTTCGGACACATAAGAGCGGTTTCTCTACGGCTAGGGATTCAAAAAGTTTAGTAGTCATAATTCCTTTGGGACCTTTTCCAGATGCCAGGTTAGCTAGTTGTAAAAGTACAGAACTCCGGTTTAGGATTTTAGGGATTTCAGCAGCTGGTACGTAGTTATAAAAATCCATAAATTCTATTACACCATATAAGTTTGCTTGTTGTTGGAGAATTTCTTTGGATGTTTTATCAATATACCATTGTACTCTGAAGTCCTGAGGCTGTATAAGATTTTTCTGAGACAACAAGGCGATTGCCTCAAATAGTAATTGAGGATCCCGGGTCGTCAGACTAAGTAGTCTTCCGGTATAGGTAACACGAAACTGGGAAGTTGGGATCTTTTCAGGATAAAAAATTTCAGGGTCAAACCCATTATAAATTAATGCTACATTATAGTTAAATTGACTCATTATTTGGACATGCCAGGGCGAAACTGTTGTAATATAGTTAGCAGCTGATAATGCCTTATTTCTTCCCTGGAGTAATTTTTTTTTGAATACTCCAATAATGAATTTGTCAATAAAAGGAAATGTGCGAAAAGAATGCGCAATATATTCCGTAGAAGCATATTGTTCAAGTATATCCCGTGTATCAGCTATGAAAGGTAATTGGAAACGTTTGGACAGTTGATACGCTGCAGGTAGTGGAAAAGTGCGATAGGTACTACATAAAATACCGGAATATCCACCCTGAGCTAATAATTTAGATGCCACCTGAGTCATCTTTCGATCTTTGTAATTTAATAAAAAATCTGCCAGAAAAACCATAAGCCACTCTATATATTGAAAAACTGTTCCGGAAGCTTTATAGAAATTTACGTAAGTAACATCCAGCTCTTTTGCTAAAAAAGAAAAAGTTTTATCTTCTATATATTCTGTTACTACTACCGGCTGCCAACCTGCTTTTTTTAAATACTTGCATAAGTAGCCTATTCGAGGACCGAAAGCCGGGGGAAACATATCACATAATATTAGTATTTTCATCTTTTTTTCAGCTCCTCAATTAATCTTTGGTAAAGAGTTCGTTGCCATGGTATAGACACACTCATGTGAGTAGAAACCCGGTTGTTATGCCACAATAAAGTAAGTTCTCCATTATTTTTTTCTACCTGGTCCACAAGTCCCAGACAATAGGTTAATGCATTTCTATAGTCCATACTCATATAATCAGGATCACTGAGACTACATTCCATGATAGTTAAAGGATGTAATATAAGATTAGATAACCGTTTATTGATCGGATTAATCCAACGGACAGGATGGCAAGTGCCCAAACGGAAGCCAGCCACATCTGCATATCCCATAGTGAAATCGTCTGTAATCCCGGCTTTTTCTAACCATTCCAGATCTTCAGGCTCTCTACTGGATAAATAATGATGGCGGTTATAAGATAAAAGAGTTTTGCAATTATTCTCTAATTTCTCTTTTTCCTTTCTAATCAAAGCCGGATTTCTGCCGGCATCATAGCTACTATGTAATCCAATAGTCATTCCTTTTTGTTGACATAAAGAAAGAAGACATTGAATATCTTTGGATTGGATATGGTAAAAAGGTTTATCAGGACGACTTTTTCCACCGGTTTTAAAGAAAAAGATACTTTTACATCGACTTTTACCCCATATTTTTTCTAAAGAAAGATTCTGATCTATTAACCAGGGAAAAGTAAAAAAAGGATCTTCTGTTAACGATGCATTATATATATTCCAGGCTTGTTTAAAACCTCTCCCATGCATACTTTCCCGAATAACATTTCTGAGGCTTTTGCAATAAAAAGGAATATCTACATCATGAGTTAACCATACACGGTTAATCTTTCTATGTGGTTCCTCAATCGGAATACCTGTTTCTCTAAGCCAATCTCTTAATAAGTGGCCATATTCATCTACTATGGGACGATGAATAAATTGAGCGTTAAAAGGTAAAGACGCTTTTCCGGGGAATCTTCCATGGATATCCCGTTGATTTCTTTTTCTGATTTCTTCATAACGAGTAAGGAGAAAATAGGAACTGGCTATAATATCGGCATATACCAATAATGTATCATGTATCCATTCTATATTTGGAGTACCAAAAAGTAGAGGAATTCCATGAATTTCTTTCAGAGGCAGGTTTGGTAAAGAAGCCTCAGTGCCGTATATATCCTCCCTAAAGAAAAAAGAAGGAATAATAACAATCTTATATTTATGGAATTCAGTGGGATTAGCAGTATAACCAATGTGATTTCGATATACTTTACTTTTCTCTCCTTTTATAAGAAACTCAATGATATAAGAAATAACAGTATCCATCTATTTATTAACGGGTGATCCGGCCTCTAATTTTAAGCCATGCTTTATATAATAAACTCATTTTTCCTTTAGATATTGCAAAATAAGGTATTTGTTTTCCTCCAAACCCACGAAAGAAGTATTCAACTCCCGGTAACATAGAACCTTCAAAATCAAACTTAGAAGTATGGTCTTTTACAGTCTGAATACTTTCCCATAATACTAAACTATGAGCACATGATTTGCGAAAAACAGGATCACCTCCTCCTGCCAGATAATAAGCTGAACTTTTTTGCCATGCAACAAAAACAGCAGCATGCAAATGTCCATCTGTATCATATCCTCCCCATATATCTCCTTGTTTTTTTTGCTGGCAAATTTGGATGATATTTTTTAAGATCTCTATATGGTTTAAGAAAAGAGCCTGTCTGCTAAATGTTTTTTCTAATACTGTTAGAAGGTCTTTTAATGGGATTCCTCTTCGTACTTCTATTTTATTCTTTTTAGCCGTTTTTATACTACGCTGTAATCCTCCAGACATATTACTCCATATCTTATCTGGATTTTCTATATTTTCTAAAAGATAGGTGTACCGGGTGGTTTGTTTATAATGTTCCCAGTAAAAAGGTAACCAATCAGTAATAGTATAATGAAAATTCTGGAAGAAAAAAGGATAGGCTTTTAATTTTTCCAGAAATAATTTACATAAATTTTGTCTATAAGCTTGTTGGAAGTTTTGTTTAGTAGGCTCAGATGGAAAAGCGAACCAGGGACCCATAGTCTGGGTATAAGGAGGCATGCTAATCACTTTTGAATAAGGAATAAAAAGCGGTAAAGCAGCCACTATCTTATCCTTTTCTTCTATGATTAAGACATCCCAGTATTTTTCTCCACAAACAATGTCCAACCACCAATCACGGGAAAAAATAGGAATAGTTTCCTCGGTCTGACAAAGTATGCGGTATTGTTCTTTATTAAATTGACAATTGACAACAGGCAATTGACAATTATTATTTGTCTCATAATTGTCCATAGCAATCACCTGTTGTCAATTGATCAGATTCATTATTTTGCTTTCAATGCTTCAAAAATTAAGCCTGACAGTTCTTCTGCTAATTCCGGATTATCATTCATACATTGTTTCGCAGCATCACGTCCCTGACCCAGTTTAGTCTCATTATAACTATACCAGGAACCACTTTTCTTGATAATGTTTAATTCTGCTCCTAAATCAACGATTTCTCCTGAATGAGAAATACCTTCACCAAACATAATATCGAACTCTGCTTTACGGAAAGGAGGGGCCACTTTGTTTTTAACCACCTTCACACGAACCTGGTTACCTTTCACTTCATCTCCATCTTTCAACTGTCCGATACGACGGATGTCCAGACGAACCGATGCATAGAATTTTAATGCATTACCTCCGGTTGTAGTTTCCGGATTACCGAACATAATACCAATCTTGTCACGTAACTGATTGATAAATATACAAGTTGTATTAGTCTTGTTAATTGCAGCAGTCAGCTTACGAAGTGCCTGCGACATCAAACGAGCCTGGAGTCCCATTTTACTGTCACCCATTTCTCCTTCTAGCTCCGCTTTAGGAGTTAAAGCAGCCACAGAGTCAATCACTACGATATCCACTGCAGAAGAACGGATCAGTTGTTCTGTAATTTCCAGTGCCTGTTCCCCACTATCCGGCTGTGAGATATATAAGTTTTCAACATCAACACCTAATTTTTCTGCATAAAAACGGTCAAATGCATGTTCTGCATCAATAATTGCCGCGATACCACCGGCTTTTTGTGCTTCAGCGATTGCATGAATAGCCAAAGTGGTTTTACCGGAAGATACCGGACCATATATCTCGATCACACGGCCTCTCGGATAACCGCCTACCCCTAAAGCCGCATTCAGGGCAATGGATCCACTGGAGATAACTTCAATATTTTCAACACTATCTTCACCCAGCTTCATAATAGAGCCTTTACCGTAGCTTTTTTCGATTTTATCCATTGCCGCACGGAGAGCTTTTATCTTATCAGCATTAGGAGCCTCTTTGGCTATTGTTATTTCTTTTTCTATTTCTTCTTTTGCCATTTTTGTTATTTATTGAGAATTTGATTTACATGGTCTTTGATTTTAACCTCGTTCGGCCCGATGATGTTTTTTACGATTCCATCTTCGTTGATGATAAAGGTTGTACGCAACGTACCCATGTATTTACGCCCGTACATGCTTTTTTCCACCCACACGCCAAACTCTTGTTGTAATGTTGTATTTGTATCAGCTATAAGATTAAAAGGCAGTTCCTGTTTGGTAATAAAGCCCTGATGAGACTTTTCACTATCTTTACTTACCCCTAGTATTTCATAACCGGCAGCCTGTAATTCTTGGTAACCATCCCGAAGGTTGCAGGCCTGTGCAGTACAACTACTGCTATTATCTTTGGGGTAGAAATAAAGAATCAGCTTTTTCCCTTTGAAATCACTTAATTTTACCTCCTTTCCATTCTGATCTACTCCTAAAATATCCGGAGCTTTATCACCTATCGCTATTGCCATTATAATTCCAGATTTGTATTAAATAACTCATGCCAGGGTAACCCCTGCTCATTTAATTCTTTCATAAATGGATCCGGATCAAATTCTTCTACATTAAACACTCCCGGTTTTTTCCATATACCGTTCATAAATAGTTTTGAACCGATCATAGCCGGAACGCCAGTAGTATAACTTACCGCTTGTGCGCCTGTTTCTTTGTAAGCAGTTTCATGGCTACAATTATTATATACATAATAAGTCAGTTCTTTTCCATCTTTGATACCGCGTATACGACAACCGATAGAGGTTTCTCCTGTATAGTTTTCTCCCAGTTCTCCCGGGTCCGGTAATACTGCTTTTAGGAACTGGATGGGCACAATTTCCATTCCATTATAGTGGATTGGATCAATCCGTGACATACCAATATTCTGGATTACCCGTAAATGAGTTAAATACTCTTGTCCGAATGTCATCCAGAAACGGGCACGTTTGATGGTCGGGAAGTTTTTAACCAGACTTTCCAGCTCTTCATGATAAAGCAGATAAGATTCTTTCGGTCCGATATTCGGATAATTAATGGGCTGGTGAATGGATAAAGGATCTGTTTCAATCCATTCCCCGTTCTCATAGAATTTACCCCATTGGGTAATTTCACGGATGTTGATCTCGGGATTAAAGTTTGTTGCAAACGCTTTATGGTGATCACCTGCATTGCAATCCACAATATCCAGATACTGGATCTCATCGAAATAATGTTTGGCTGCATACGCTGTAAATACCCCTGTCACACCTGGGTCAAACCCACATCCTAAGATAGCAGTAAGTCCTACCTCCCTGAAACGATCCTGGTAAGCCCACTGCCAGCTATACTGATATTTAGCTTCATTGATGGGTTCATAATTGGCCGTATCCAGATAACTTACACCATATTCCAGGCAGGCATCCATAATGGTAAGATCCTGATAGGGAAGTGCTAGATTGACTACAAGATCGGGTTTGAAGGAATGGAAAAGAGCTACCAGTTCTCCCACGTGATCTGCATTTACCTGAGCCGTTTGTACAGCTATATTTTTAATATCAGCAGCAATCTGATCGCATTTACTTTGCGTCCGGCTTGCCACCATAATATCCGTAAATACATCAGCGTTCATAGCTATTTTTTTAATCGCAACGGTACTTACACCTCCAGCACCAATAATTAAAATTCTTCCCATTTATAAATAGAATTAATCTTGTTATTAACCAGTTTCCAGAATTTGAAACTCAGGAACAAATATAACATAATTCTTTTATATATAGCAGCGATATACGGGGTAGAATGTATTCAATTAATGTTAACCCAATTCATACTCATAAACATATGAAAAGGAGAATTTAGTAGGGCTCAAAATTGGAATAAATGGCTGGTCAGGTTAGGGAAGAAGCGAAATGATATCCCATAAAGATTCCACTTCATAAAAATGGGAATGAATGACAGGTTCTGCTACCAATTCATGTTCCCAGGTAATAGGATAGGGAACATGGATTGTATAACATCCTAAAGCCAACGGAGGTAAAATATCTGACCGGACAGAATTCCCTACCATCAGGAATTCCTCTGCGCGGATATCTATATGGTTTAATAGCTTCTGATAGCCACTTGTACGTTTATCACTCATAATTTCTACATGATGGAAAAAATATTCCAGTCCGGAGTTCCGGAGCTTATTTTCCTGATCCAACAGGTCTCCTTCAGTAACCAGGATCAGCAGGTAACGGCCCACTAAGGCATTCAGTGTATCTTTAACTCCATCCAGTAAGTCCACTGGGTGAGAAAGTTGCTTTTTCCCTAACAAGAGGATTTCTTCTATCACATGATTAGGTAAGTTCCCATCGGTGATCCGTAAGGCAGTTTCCATAAGTGATAAGATAAAAGCTTTTACACCATACCCATACAGACGTAAATTTTGTATCTCTGTACGGTATAATTTAGGGATAATCGTTTCCAGATCCTGTGTATACGGAGTAATTAGTTTCCGGTATTGTTCTTCTGTATCCCGGAAATAGATTTCATTAACCCAGAGGGTATCATCCGCATCGAAGCCGATTACTTTTATACCTTCTATCATATGGATAAGTCGTGTGTTTTTGAGTTTTTGATCCAAAGGCTCAGAACCTGGTTAATTCTTTCATTAATTGTTTTTGGCCTGAGACTTTGTCGCCATGAATGCAGGGTCTGGTAACACAACCCCCTTCGTAAGCCATTACTTCGATAAACTGGGCAGAAGCTTTACCTGTTTTTGCTTTCTTTATTGCTCTTATAAGATGAAGAGACAAAGATGTATAAAGTTCAGTAATTAGTCAGGGTAGAATTCCTGAAGAATTACACTGGCACTATAGAGATCTCCTCCGAAAGGAGGATTTAGTTTGGAAACCTTCACAATTAATTCTGTGATCCGGGGAAAAGTTCGCTTGATGGAGTGAAGTATACGTCCGGCTACATGTTCGAGTAATCTGGAAGGAATACCCATCTCTTTTTCAATGATTTGGTAAACGGATGCATAATTGATCGTATCTGCCAGTTCATCCCCGGCGATAGCTTTTTCTAAAGGAGCGGTAATGGTTATATTTACAATAAAGTGGTTCCCAACCTCTGTTTCCTGGGGTAAGACTCCATGATAGGCATAAAACTTGAGATCTGTAAGCTCAATTTTACTTATCATATGTTAGGATAATTTATCATGTAAAAGTAAATAAAGATAGGGATATTGACAATTTAAAATTATATTTTTGCAAAATCTCTTTAACAAATAGATATTTATATGGGACTAAAAAACAGAGAAGATGCCTCTCCGGGAGGATTACATAATACTTTAGCTGCCGGTTCAACCATCAAAGGTGATGTAGTGACAGATGGTGATTTCCGGCTGGATGGACATGTAGAAGGAAATATTCAATGTGCCGGCAAACTAGTGATAGGACCGAAAGCCTCTATCCAGGGAAATGTAAATTCAGGTAATGCAGAAATTCTGGGTACAGTCGTGGGAGATATCCATACGGCAGGTGTCTTAGTATTAAAAGCGACTGCTGTGATTCAGGGAGATATTTATACCCCTACACTGGAGATTGAGCCTAACGCTAAATTTACAGGTGCTTGTGATATGTCAGGCAATAATAAAAACGGATGACCCGGATGACTGTCCGTTTCGATAGCCCTTTACTCTTACATCTGCTAATCCATATGTTTTTCTGCTTATCCGTGGTTATTTCCTTCCACTTTGTTCAATCAGCAAACGGATTTTCTGATTAAAATCTTCAGTCTCTATTAATTTTTCCAGCGGAACATGCATCCGGTAACGCCAGTAGTGTTTGGGATTAGCCGGGACATTAATCCGTTCAGCTTCTATTTTTTTATTTTTAATCAGATCATAGGTTGCAAACCAATCCTGTATAGGGATAATTGTTAACATAGATGGGGTATGCAAATGATTAGAGATGATCTGTGTGGCAATTTCTTCTGTGCATTCTTCCGGCGCTTTTCCTTCCCGTTGGAGCACTTCGTTATAATAACGTTGAGTCTTTCCGGAATCTTCTTTCCACCAGTTTCTCAATGGACTCATATCATGGGTGGACGTGGTACAAACCGAAAGATAAGGCAAGTGAGCCATATCTGTAAATTCCCTGTACGGAGCTTTTGGCATTCGTTCAATTTCCAGGCTCAGTATTTGTAATTGATTCATCACTTCAGATACCGATTGTGGGATCATTCCCAGGTCTTCTCCACAGACTAATATGTCCGTACTGTCTACTAAAGGGGTTAATCGTTTCAAAGCCGTTTCTTTCCAGAATTCATTATGTCGGTGATAAAAGAAATCTTCATATAGCCGGTCCAATGCCATCCGGTCATTTTCAGATAAATTTCTGTACAGGTAGGAATGACTGACAGAAATACGCGGATGGAATTTATCCGTCTGGTAAGAATCCTTTAAAAAGAGGACTTCATTCGCGATCGTAAATAAACCATTACGGAGGATAAATGAAAAATCATCGGTTTTATTCCTGAAAATAGCCTCGATTTTCCGTTGTGTATCACAAAATGGTTTTAGAATATAATAATCTGAAGTGGATTGTGCCAGATAACTGTCGGTAACCTCACCTGCTAAATTACCAAATAACTCCTGTACATGGTCTTTATGAACCCAGGGAGTAGTCATACAAGCCTCATCAAACGAAAGACCATACGATTCGATCTCTTCCCGGCTAAGGGGTAGGGCAGGGTTAAAATGTCCGCATAATCCCTGAACGTACTCTAACGGGATCTCCCAAATCCGGAAAAAGCCTAAAATATGATCAATCCGGAAACAATCAAAATAATCTTGTAATTTATGGAAACGTTTTTTCCACCAGGAATATCCATCCTGTTCCATTATATCCCAGTTATATGTCGGGAACATCCAGTTCTGACCTACTACCGAGAAACCATCCGGAGGGGCTCCGGCCTGTCCGTTCATATTAAAATATTCCGGTTCTATCCAGGCTTCCACACTGGTCCGGTTAATACCGATCGGTAAATCTCCTTTTAATACTATTCCATGAACACGGGCATAATCAGAGACAGATTTAAACTGTGAGTGTAGAATATATTGTAAATAAAAAGTAAACAGAATATCCGGATAGGTTTCACTTCCCTGCTGGCATAGTTGAGAAGCAACCATTTTATTATAAATAGCAAATTCTCCCCATTGATTGTAATCCGGGGTATGATAAGTGTCCCGGAAATAACAGAAGGTAGCATATGGCACCAGCCAGGATTTATTCTGCTCGATAAATGTATTGAAATCCGGATCCTGGATGATTTCTTCTTTTTCCTGTTCAAAATAGGCTTTGCAATATGCCAGTTTATGACGGATTACCTCCTCATAATCTAGGGCCTCCTGCTCATTCAACTTGATCTGTTTTTGGATAAAAAATGCTTCTTTTTCACTATTTTTTAATCTTCCCAGCGCCTTTAAAGAAATGTAAATAGGATGTAAAGCATAGATAGAAATCGAACTATACGGATAGGAGTCGGTCCAGGTATAAGTCATAGTCGTATCATTCACCGGTAAGATCTGAATGATCCGTTGGTTTGTCTTTTTTACCCAGTCGACCATTAATCGTAAATCACTCAGGTCACCTATCCCGAAACTGTTTTCGGAACGTAGGGAGAAAACAGGAATCACAGTTCCGGCCCCTCTCCATAACGCACGGTTATCCCGTAGGTATAAGTCAGAAACAATAATCTCTTCATCCGTCTGTTGTAAAGGCAGAAACAGAAATCGGTTAATACCGGATTCCCAATACCAGGACTCCGGCTGTTCCTGATTTCCTATCAGGAATTTATATTCTAAAGGATAAATAATCTGATTAGCATCCAGCTGAATGGTCCATACCGGAAAAGAGGAACTGTCCATTCGGACAGCCCGGGCAGGTTGCCAGTTTCCCACTATCCCCTGGTTGCCGGAAATCGATACATATTCATGGCTCTCTACTCGTGGAGCATAGACCCGGATCGTTAATTTTTTATTACTTGACAGCGGGTTGGGAAGAGATCCGAAAGGATGGGAAAACAGGCTTTTGGTAAAAGCTGATGAATAAAAAGCAATATAATTAGGAGCCATTTGCCAGTAGTCAAATAGTGTATACCGGTTAGATCGGTTATCTAAATGGACCTGATGATTTTCCTCCCATTCTTCCCCGTGAATGCCCAGGTCGGTACGAACCAAGTATTTATACTCTATGGTTTGCTCTTGGTCAGGCAACATGATTTCCAGCCGCCAATTTCCGTCTCCCACAGCATCCATAGCTTTCGCCTGCGTGGTTTCCCAAAGACCTAACGCTGGGATAGACCCTGTTATATAGAGCTGTTCACCCGGCTGAGTATAGTAATTTATAGTAAATGATACGATCATGACCTGATTGTTTAATGAACAAAAACACGAATATATAACAAATGCGGAGTATAGTCTCCGCATTTGTTTATAAAATTATAGGAATTATTGGTTTATCCGCATCTCGAAGCACCACAATTCGTACAAATCAGGCAACCTTCCTGATAGACTAGAGTCTCCAGATTACAATTCGGGCATTTCTGTCCTTTCGCTTCCATACCATTAGGAAGGTATTTTTTCAAAGCACGTTCCACACCGTTTTTCCAGGTATTGATCGATTCATTATTTAATTCCATACCTTGCACCAGTTTAATTACCTGGTCGATAGGCATTCCATACCGTAACACCCCGGAAATTAGTTTTGCATAGTTCCAGAATTCAGGGTCAAACTTACCGTCCAGTCCTTCAATAGTCATCTTATATCCCCGTTTATTTTTGAACTGGAAGTCATAATGTTTATTCCCGTCATCATCATAACTTTTAATAATGGTTCCTTTGGTCACATTCTTCGGCAACATAATTCCCTCATTATCATCTGCCAGCCCGGTAAAGATCTCATAAGGACGTCCGTTCAGTAAACCAACAAAAGCGATCCATTTTTCACGGTTATTCTGGAATTTAACAACATCCGCTTCCAGTTCCCGTGGACGTTTTGCCACAATTACAGGAGGTTCCATACAATTACAGTCATCCTTTTTCTTGTTTTTCTCTGTAGCGATCAGTACTCCGGACCGGGAACCGTCCCGGTAAACCGTACATCCTTTACATCCACATTTCCATGCTTCAATATACAGTGTATTAACCAATTCCTCATCCACATCGTTCGGCAGGTTAATGGTTACACTGATAGAGTGATCTACCCATTTTTGGATGCATCCCTGCATTTTTACCTTCTGCAACCAGTTTACATCATTAGAGGTAGCTTTATAATAAGGAGACTCTGCCACTAACGCATCAACCTCATCCTGTGAATATTTTTTAGAAGCAGAATATCCGTTTGCAATCATCCAGGTCACAAACTTATGATGGAATACCGTATATTCTTCAAAAGCATCTCCGGTCTCATCCACAAAATCCACCCGTGCAGAAGCATCGTTTGGGTTCACTTTGCGGCGGCGTCTGTATACCGGAAGGAAAACAGGTTCAATGCCGGATGTTGTCTGAGTCATTAGACTGGTAGTTCCGGTAGGAGCAATGGTCAGGCAGGCAATGTTACGGCGGCCATATTTTGTCATCTCTTTATATAGTTTCGGATCTGCTGTACGCAGGCGGTTGATAAAGGGATTTTTTTCTTCCCGTTTGGCATCATATATTTCAAAAGCGCCCCGCTCTTTAGCCATAACAACAGAGGATCCATAAGCAGCTAACGCTAATGTTTTCTGTACCTCTTCTGCACATTCGGTAGCCTCTTCGGTTCCATACCGGAGATTCAGGGCAGCCAGCATATCACCTTCTGCAGTAATACCTACACCGGTACGGCGTCCCTGCAACGTTTTTTTCTGGATCTTTTCCCACAAATGGCGTTCTGTCTGTCTGACTTCCATGGATTCCGGATCTGAATCGATCTTCTCCAGGATTTTTTCAATTTTTTCCGCTTCCAGATCAATAATATCATCCATGATCCGTTGGGCCAGGGCTACATGTTCTCTGAACAGATCAAAATCAAAATAGGCTTCTTGTGTGAACGGATTCACCACATACGAATAGAGATTGATTGCTAATAACCGGCAGCTATCATAAGGACACAAAGGAATTTCCCCGCAAGGATTAGTCGAGACGGTTTTAAATCCGAGGTCAGCATATGAATCCGGAACAGATTCTTTCAGGATGGTATCCCAAAACAGAACACCCGGTTCCGCCGATTTCCAGGCATTATGAATAATCTTTTTCCATAATTCAGAAGCATTGATTTCTTTTACTGTAGTTGGGTCTACTGAATCAATTGGATATTGTTGTTGATAAGTAGTTTCGTTAATAACAGCATTCATGAAATCATCATCAATCTTTACAGACACATTCGCACCAGTTACTTTTCCCTCTATCATTTTTGCATTGATAAAAGACTCCGAGTCCGGATGTTTGATCGAGACACTTAACATAAGAGCTCCCCGACGGCCATCCTGTGCTACCTCACGGGTCGAATTGGAATAGCGTTCCATAAAAGGTGCCAATCCGGTGGACGTCAATGCAGAGTTTTTTACAGGAGAACCTTTCGGACGGATATGGGACAAGTCATGTCCCACGCCTCCCCGGCGTTTCATTAACTGAACCTGTTCTTCATCTATACGGATAATAGCTCCATAAGAATCCGCATCTCCATCCAGGCCGATCACAAAACAGTTGGAAAGAGAGGCAATCTGAAAGTCATTACCGATACCAGTCATAGGGCTTCCCTGTGGAACAATGTATTTAAAATGGTCAAATAGATCAAATAATTCCTGTTCAGACAGAGGGTTAGGATATTTTTTCTCAATTCTGGCTATTTCCCGTGCCAGACGCCAATGCATATCTACCGGAGATTTTTCATAAATATTTCCATATGCATCTTTTAATGCATATTTGTTGACCCATACTTTAGCAGCCAACTCATCACCGGTAAAGTACTCTAATGAGGTTTTATAAGCTTCGTCGAAAGTGTAAGTTTTTTGATCCACTGTTATTAGGTTTTTAATAATGTTGCAAGTTTACAAATACTTTATTTATTGTCCAAATAATGCATAAATAAAAAAGTGAGTATAACGAAAGTTCTCCCAAATATAATCTTATTTATCTGTTTTGTAGAGTATTGCATTTATTTAATAAAGAAAATATTTTCCAAAAGGAAAACCTGTGGAAAATAAGTAAACAAAAAAGGTGAATCCCCAAAAGATTCACCTTTCCTGCATATGAGTATATCAGAATTATATTTAATTCTTTAGTTTCCCTTCTATTTCTTCTACTACCAAACAAAAAGACCGGTTAGTTTCCATTTGATCTTTAATAGTTTTACAGGCATGCAACACGGTCGCATGATCTTTTTTACCTACAATCTTACCAATATGAGAAAAAGAACAATCCGTATATTTTTTAGATAAATACATGGTGATCTGTCGGGCCTGTACGATTTCCCGTTTTCTGGATCGTGTTTGGATAGCCGATAATTCCAGATTGAAATAATTGCAGACAATTTCCTGGATCATTTGTACAGATATCTGTTTCTTTTCCAGACGGACAGCCTGGCTGATTACCCGTTTAGTCAACGGAAGATCTATTTCCCGGTTGTTAATTACCGAGTTGGCCATTAATGAAACCAGGATACCTTCCAGATCACGAACATTTTCTGTGACATTGTTCGCAATAAAATTAAAGACTTCATCCGGAATAGTAATACCATCATGGCTGATCTTGTTTCTCAGTATTTTTTTCCGCAGGTCCAGATCCGGACGAGATAACTCTGCAGTTAGCCCCCATTTTAAGCGGGTGATCAGACGCTCTTCCATACCTTGCAGGTCTATTGGAGCTTTATCCGAAGTGAGAATAAGCTGTTTTCCCAAATGATGCAGGTGGTTGAAAATATGAAAAAATGTATTCTGTGTTTTATCCATACCGATCATCTCCTGAATATCATCCAGGATCAGAACATCTATATTCTGGTAGAAATTCAGAAAGTCGTTGGTTGTATTTTTACGAATTGCATCTGTAAACTGGATACGGAAGAGGTGAGAGGAGACATACAAAACTCTTTTCTCCAGATAAAGTTCTTTGATTCGGGTTCCGATTGCATGACATAAATGAGTTTTTCCTACTCCTGAAGGTCCAAACACGAACAAGGGATTAAATGTAGTTTTACCCGGATTCTGGGCAACAGCTTCCCCGGCTGTACGAACTAGTTTATTGCTGGTACCTTCAAAATAATTCTCAAAGTTATATTTAGGATTCAGGTGTGGGTCCAGATCCTGAGGGGCAGTTTGTGTAAAAGGAGTCGGAGATTTTCCGATATCTTTGGGTGTTGACTTTTTTACTATAACAGATCCGTTCTCAGCAGGATAATCAATAGTTCCTCCGGTAGTTTTGTCTACCATAATACGGTAGTTGAGAATCGTCCCCTGACCAATTACACGATACAATGTAACTTTCAGAACGTTAACATACTTCTCTTCCAAATATTCGTAAAAGAATTGACTAGGGACCTGAATCGTAAACTTATTTCCCTCATATGATAAAGGAACAATGGGGACGAACCATGTATTATAGGCCGCTTCCGGTACGATATCCTTTATAACAGACAGACATTTACTCCACAGTGTATGACAATTTCCTTGCATTTTTGTTTCCTTTTTCTAAGATGCTTCTTTTTAATCTTTTTCCTTAATTGCTTTTCTAAATGCCTCCTTATAACATTATTTTATCTCTACAAAGTTTAGAAATTTAATCAAAAAAAAAAAGTAACGAATTCTTTGGTAAATTTAATATTTTAATATATTCTTCACGATTAATTAGTTAGCATTCTTTATCATTTCAGGGGCTTTTTTACTTCTCGACATTCAAAAGGCCTCTGTTTTAAGGGATTTTGGAGATTGTTAAATTGAAATATTATACTCTTATTTTCTCCTCTTTAATTTTGTAAATCCCTTTACAAATGAGGGAGAATAACAGGTTGAAATTAGATTCCAGAATAATTTTTCTTAATTGGAATGATTCCAAATAAGGAAAACTTTTTTCTTTCTCTGGTGTTCTATTTAGAATAGAGAAAAACGAACATAACGTTTCGGATTTTCTCTGAAATCCAGTAACAGTTTCGAGGCATTTTCTCCTGTGCTGTTTAGGTTTTCATACAACGACGTATCGTTTAGTAACAGGCCGATAGTATTATCTTTTGAATTTAATTTGTCAGTAGTCAGCTGCAGGTTAGCCAGGGTGGCATTTATACTGTTCACCGTAGAATGAAGATCCAGTCCTTTTAGATCAGCACTCATATCCGAAAAATTGGAAGTGATCATTTTCAAGTTATCCACGATGACCGGTACATCCTTATTTAATAAACTATTCAATTCACGGCTGGAAACCTCCAGATTATTCGTGGCTCTTTCTATGTGATTTAGGGATTGAGTAAGGGCAGGATGGTTCATCACTGTCTGAAGTCCTATCAAGATAGAATCAATTTTAGGGATCAGCCCTTCAATACCGGGTAATAACCGGTCCTGAACAGCTTCCATAATATCATCCGCCATACGTCCTTCGATCATGTCTCCGGATTTGTAGTATTCATTCGTATATTTATTTAGGTGAATATGAAGTTCTCCTCCGCTTAATAAACTTTTTACGATAGTGAAATAACTTCCTTTATTGATACGCATGTCATCATCAAGACTTACCTCTACCACAATCTCACCGGAATTGGAATAGTCATACGCAATCGAGCGTACCAGACCGACTTTAAAACCTTCAATGAAAACCGGACTGGAGACTGTCACATCCTTTACATTATCGAAGGTCACATAATAATGGTTTACCGGTTTAAAGAGATTAATCCCCTTCAGATAATTAATTCCAAAATATAATAACGCTAAACTTATTATGGTTACTACACCTATTTTTACTTCTTTTGTGAATACACTTTTCATCTTATATATTATAATGTATAGAATTATTCTCTAATTTACTACTCGCCTGCCATCTTTAAAACGGATAATGAATGCATCTTTAAAGTCTTTGGCTACCTTATTCCGTAAGGTCTTGATCTTTTCAAAGTCAGAGGATTCTCCGTAAGTATATTTATATAATCCATTCTCCTGATAAAAACTGACATCTTTATATCCTTTTAACTGCCGGGAATTATTCGGTAGCTTTTTGTCAGAGGTCAGGATCTGGATCTTATAAACGGTTTTTCCCTGGTCAGCTGCTGTTGCTTTGGGTGTAGTAGCTATTGCATTCCCGGTTGTGGCAGCTGGTTTATTGTTTGCCACAACCGTATTCCCATTAGCCAGTGCTCCCTGTTTACGGTCATAGGTACGTTTATATTTCTCGAACGCTGAGTAAATCGCTCTCGCCAGTTTATTCTGTCCGTCAGCCAACTTCATAAAGTTCTCCTCTTCCCGGTTGGAGATAAAGCCTAACTCGACCAGTACACTCGGCATACTCGTCTTACGCAGTACAAGTAAACCAGCCTGCTTCACTCCCCGGTCTCCCCGTTTGGCAGAAGAGAAGGAGTTTTGTATTTCTGATGCCAGACTGATACTTTGCTCCATATGTTTGTTTTGCATAAATTCAAAAATGATGTAAGATTCGGATGAGTTAGGATCAAATCCCTCATATTTTTGCAGGTAATCATCTTCCAGCAGGATGGCTGCATTTTCTCTCATCGCCACCTCCAGGTTTTCCTGTGTCCGTGCCAGCCCCAGGGTAAAAGTTTCCGTTCCTCTGACTGAACTATTCTTGACAGCATTGGTATGAATAGAAATAAACAGATCTGCTTTATTCCGGTTGGCAATGTTTGCCCGTTCATTCAATTCAATAAATGTATCGTTTTTTCTTGTATAAACAATATTTACATCCTTATGTTTTTCTGCAATCAGGTTTCCTAATTTAAGTGCTACTGCCAGATTAATAGTTTTTTCATCTGTTGTGGCACCTCTTGCCCCGGGGTCTTTTCCGCCATGACCGGGATCAATCACTACCATAAACTTATTTCCCGCAGCCTGCAGGCCCGGAATAAGGAAAAACAAAGCAGTTAACAGATTGATATATAGAAAAAACTTTTTGCCCACTTTACAGATTGTTGTAAGTTCCTGCAAGCAAATGTAATGCTTTTTTACTGACTAAAAGTAGAATTTTTCTAAATTATGTTAGTCCGGATAACCAGTTTATCTATTTCTCAAACAGAAGTGTCCAGAAAAAATAGATAGAAGTCAAAAAGAAAGGGTAGTCCCGAGGAACTACCCTTATATAGATCTTTTTCAAATTGTATCTTATTCAGAAACTACTTCAAAAGGAATTTCAACAGAAACTTCTTTGTGAAGTTTAAGAGTTGCTTTATAGCTACCTACTTCTTTCACTGCTTCTTTGAGATAGATTACTTTGCGGTCTATATCAAAACCGGCTTTTGTTAAAGCTTCTGCCACCTGGATATTGGTAACTGAACCGAAAATTGTTCCGGTAGAGCTGGTTTTTGCACCGATAGTCAATGAAACGCCTTCCAGCTTAGCAGCCAATGCCTGAGCGTCTTCTTTGATCTTAGCCAGTTTGTGAGCACGTTGTCTCAGGTTCTCAGCTAACACTTTTTTTGCAGACTCCGAAGCGATCACTGCTTTTCCTTGTGGGATTAGAAAGTTACGTCCGTAACCGTCTTTTACTGTTACGATATCGTCTTTGTAGCCTAAATTTACTACATCTTCTTTCAAAATAACTTGCATATTCTGTCTCCTCTTAATTTTATTATTTCATCAAATCGGTTACGTAAGGAAGCAAAGCCAGGTGGCGTGCTCTTTTTACTGCCTGAGCCACACGACGCTGGAATTTCAGAGAAGTACCAGTAATACGGCGTGGAAGGATCTTACCCTGTTCATTTAGGAATTTTTTCAGGAATTCAGGGTCTTTGTAATCGATATACTTAATACCGTTCTTTTTAAAACGGCAATATTTTTTTCTTTTAACATCAACCGAAGGGGGAGTTAAATATCTGATTTCTGATTGAGCTGCCATAATTAATTCTCCTTTACTGTTTCTTTAGATGATTTCAAACTTCTTCTCTTAGCTGCATATTCTGCTGCGAATTTGTCCTGGCGGAAAGTCAGGAAACGGATCACACGTTCGTCACGACGGAATTGGATTTCCAGTTTTGCAATGGTTTCCGGGTTAGCTTTGAATTCAACTAATTGGTAGAATCCGGTTGTTTTCTTGTCGATAGGGTAAGCTAATTTGCGCAATCCCCAGTTCTCTTCATTCACAATTTCTGCACCTTCTGCCTTCAGTAGGTTTGTGAATTTTTCTACCGCTTCCTTCATCTGAGCATCAGACAAAACGGAAGTCAAAATGAAAACGGTTTCGTAATTGTTCATAAAATGCTTTTTTAATATTTGTAATTAATAAAAAATTTGTGGGGCAAAGGTAGTGATAATATCTTATCCGGCAAATATTTCTCTTAATATTTTTATCCTTTTCTCTCGCCGTTCTATGCTCATTTTTTTATTACAGAATTTTTATCTACTGCTGGTTTTTAATTTAAAAACTTCTGATGACTTCTAAGGTGCTTCATATCTTAAAAAAGTAGTCATACTCAAGCGGAAAGCAGGCTTGGCTTATTCTTTTAGTACAAGAGATTGTATAAACATCATGTCTGTATCTTCCGGATTTTTTTAATAACAAAAGCATTTAATATAAAATACATATATTCTATTGTTTCTTTATATTCATGCATGTATAATGTCTGAACGTATTGATAGTCTGAGAAATAATTATCGAAAAGTACTGTGTGCTTTAAATCATATATTTTATTAAGGCTGGAAGAAGCTGCCAAAACCAGGGTATGGTATTCAAAATTGCAGGCAGTCAGTTCTTTCTGTAGCGCCTCCGGACAATATTTAAATAGATGGCTCTCTGTTAATTGATCCATGGAGTGTATCAAAAATATATTTTGATTAAATAATTCAAACTTAACACGGTCTGTATCTTCAATGGAACACTTCTCAAACACATAAGGATGGCTTTTTTCAATAGGAATGGCTGTATATTCCGGTTCTTCTTCAGTCTTATGGCAGGCTGATAAAAAAATATAAGGACGAAAATATAATAGCTTTTCATTATATAGGGATTAAATGATTTCTATATTTCTATACGGAGATCTGTCTTTTTTATTTTATTTGTTTTCATCTATTTACTTCCGTCCTAATACCGGTATATGCTAACTTGTTTAATAGGATGCTTTTATGGGAGTCCTTTTGTTAAATCCTTTTCTGGTTGTATCTTTGTATCTTAAATATTAAAGAAGCTATGATATCGGTTGAAGGACTTACAGTTGAGTTTGGTGGATTTATGCTTTTTGATGGGTTATCGTTTGTGGTAAACAAAAAAGACCGTATCGCATTGGTAGGGAAAAATGGTGCGGGTAAATCCACAATGTTGAAAATATTTGCCGGCCTTCAACAGCCGACTTCCGGTCAGGTGAGTATACCGAAAGATCTGACAATCGGTTATTTACCGCAGCATATGCAACTGACGGATACCCGTACGGTACGGGAAGAAGCGGAACAGGCATTTGATTCTATTCACCGGCTGGAACAGGAGATTGAAAAATTGAACCTGCAACTGACGGAACGTACGGATTATGAATCGGGTAGTTATCAGCAACTGATTGATAAGGTGACTCACCAGTCGGAGCTTTTCCAGATGATGGGAGGGGCTAATTATCAGGCGGAGCTGGAGCGTACCCTGACAGGGTTAGGGTTTAAGCGTACGGATTTTGAACGTCCTACTGCTGAATTCAGTGGCGGGTGGCGTATGCGTATAGAGTTAGCCAAATTGTTGTTGCGTCGTCCGGATATCCTGCTGTTGGATGAACCGACGAATCATCTGGACATTGAGTCTATCCAGTGGCTGGAAAGTTTTATTACGACCCGTGCCAATGCCGTCATCCTGGTTTCTCACGACCGGGCCTTTATTGATGCAACTACTACTCGTACATTAGAAATTGAATTAGGGAAAATCTATGATTATAAGGTCCACTATTCTCAGTATGTAGAACTACGGAAAGAGCGGCTGGAACAGCAATTGCGTGCCTACGAAAATCAGCAGAAAAAACTGGCGGATATGGAAGCCTTTATTGAACGGTTCCGCTATAAAGCGACTAAAGCAGTCCAGGTCCAGTCCCGTATCAAGCAGTTAGAGAAGATAGACCAGATTGAGGTGGATGATGTAGATAATTCCTGCCTGAGCCTGAAATTTCCTCCGGCTCCCCGTTCCGGTTCCTATCCGGTGATCGCTGAAAATGTGGCTAAACGATACGGGGATCATTTAGTTTTTAAGGAGGTCACACTGACAATCAACAGGGGAGATAAAGTGGCTTTTGTCGGAAAGAACGGAGAGGGAAAATCGACACTGCTTAAATGTATGATGAATGAGATTCCTTTTGATGGGAAGCTACAGTTGGGACATAATGTAAAGATCGGTTATTTTGCCCAGAACCAGACCCAGTTGTTAGATGAAAATATGACAGTGTTTGATACGGTGGATTATGTAGCGCAGGGAGATATCCGTACAAAGATACGGGATATTTTAGGTGCCTTTATGTTTGGAGGCGAGGCTTCTGAAAAAAAGTACGGGTGTTGTCCGGTGGGGAGCGGAGCCGGCTGGCTATGATCCGTCTGCTCCTGGATCCCGTGAACCTCCTGATCCTGGATGAGCCGACGAACCATCTGGATATGCGTTCAAAAGATGTCCTGAAAAGTGCCCTGAAAGAATTTGACGGTACAGTGATTGTGGTGTCACATGACCGGGAGTTCCTGGATGGTCTGGTGGATAAAGTCTATGAGTTCGGCAATCAGCAGGTTGTGGAACATTTGGGTGGGATCTATGACTTTCTGGAAAAGAAGAAAATGGAGAACCTCCGGGAGCTGGAATGTTCTGCTCAGCAGACTGTCCGTTCAATGGAAGTGGAACCTACTCAGAATAAGCTTTCGTATGAAGCCCGTAAAGAGCATAGCAGGCTGGTGCGTAAAGTCGAAAAAGCAGTTGCCGAAGCGGAACATAAGATTGCTGAACTGGAACAGGCTATTGCTGAAACAGAAGCTCGGTTAGCCACTCCGGAAGGGGCGGCGGATGCTTCGTTATATACCCGTTATTCAGCTCTGAAAGAGGAGCTTTTTCTTATGATGGATCAATGGACGGAGCTGACTATGGAGCTGGAAGAATTAAACGCCTGAGCCGAACGATTGGATATGAAAAAGTGTTATCTTTGTAATTCAGTCCATTTTAATGAACTAATGTTGTACTAAATCGTAAATAAACATGAAAACAAACCTGAGTTCTCAGATCAGCCTGACGCGTATACCTTCCCGGTATTTTCGTCCGAAAAATGCTTATGAACACTCCGTGTTAACTCGTTTTGAAAAGATCCCGACAAACATCTATGAATCGGCCGATGAAGGATCTTTTGCTATCGCCAACGAAATCGCCACACAAATCCGTAAGAAACAGGAAGCGGGTCAGTCTTTCGTACTTGCACTACCGGGTGGCCGTTCTCCTCAAAGTGTATTTAAAGAACTGATCCGTATGCATAAGGAAGAACAACTGAGCTTCCGCAATGTAATCGTTTTTAATGTTTATGAGTTCTATCCATTGACTAATCAGGCAAACAGTAATCTCTCTTATCTGAAGGATTTCTTTCTGGATCATGTGGATGTGGATCCGGCTAATATATATTCCCCGAATAACATGATACTAACGGATAATATTTATGAATTTTGCCGCAGGTATGAATACCAGATTCAAAGTGTAGGGGGAATTGATTATATGTTGTTAGGAGTTAGGCATGCCGGTAATATCGGTTTTAATGGTCCCGGTTCTACATTGAGTGTAGGTACCCGTTTGGTCTTGTTAGGTAATGATGACCGGAAAGAGGCTTTCAAGATATTTAAGTCCATAGAAAGTGTTCCTGCCAGTGTGATCACGATGGGGGTGTCTACTATTCTGAAATCCAAATGTATTGTCCTGATGGCCTGGGGAGAAAGTAAAGCTGCTATTATCCAACGGACAGTGGAAGGGAAAGTGAGTGACACAGACCCTGCTACCTATCTGCAAAATCATACCAATGCAAAAGTGGTAGTGGATCTGGGAGCTGCCTATCAGTTGACGCGTATCAGTCATCCCTGGCTGGTCTCCAACTGTGACTGGGACAATCAACTAACCCGCCGGGCCATTGTCTGGCTATACCTGCTGACCGGAAAGCCGATCCTGAAACTTACCAATAAGGATTACAGCGAACATGGACTGGGCGAACTGCTTGCTTTGTATGGTTCGGCTTATAATGTCAATATTAAAATCTTTAATGATATACAACATACCATTACCGGATGGCCGGGGGGAAAACCGAATGTGGATGATTCCAATCGTCCAGAACGTGCGACACCTTATCCCAAGAAGGTCATTATTTTCAGTCCTCATCCGGATGATGATGTCATCTCGATGGGAGGTACTTTCCGTCGTTTATGTGACCAGAAACATGATGTGTATGTGGCTTACCAGACTTCCGGCAATATTGCCGTAGGGGATGAAGAGGTGATCCGGTATTGTGAATATCTGCGTGATGTTTGTGATAAATATTCTCTGGGTAATGATGAGGTAAAGAAAAAAGCGGAAGAAATTATCCACTATCTGAAATTTGAAAAGGTAGAGGGTGAAAAAGAAAAGGAAGATGTCCTGTTTATGAAGGGTACGATCCGCCGGGAAGAGGCTCGTGCGGGATGCCGTTATTTCGGCATTACCCGGGAGGATCATATTCGTTTCTTAGATTTGCCGTTCTATGAAACCGGCTTGGTGAAAAAGAAAGACCTGAGTGAAGCGGATGTGAAGATTATCCGTGAACTGTTGGAAGAGGTGAAACCCGATCAGATGTTTGTTGCGGGTGACCTCGCAGACCCGCATGGTACGCATAAGGTCTGTCTGGATGCTATTCTGGCGGCTATTGATGAGATCAAAGATGAAGAATGGATGAAGCATTGCCGTGTATGGATGTATCGTGGAGCATGGGCTGAATGGGAAATAGACCATATTGAGATGGCGGTTCCGATCAGTCCGGAAGAACTTCGTTTCAAACGGAATGCTATCCTGAAACACCAGTCACAGGCAGAGAGTGCTCCGTTCCTGGGAGATGATGAACGTCTGTTCTGGCAGCGTGCTGAAGACCGGAACCGGGCTACTGCTGAATTGTACAGACAATTAGGTCTGGCTGCTTATGAGGCAATCGAAGCCTTTGTCCAATATGTTCCGGTAAGAACAGAATGTTAAGGAGTTAAGTAGTTAAAGTAGTCAAGGAGAAGGATGGTTATAGATCCTATGTTATATATTCTTTATTCTTTTTCCTCCTTAACTTCTTGACTCCTAAGGAGCAAAGCGACTGCTAACTCCTTTAACTACTCATAAATATACCCGTTAATCTAAATATATTACTATGGTGAAAGTTCAGAAAACTACACGCATTGAAGCACTGGATATTTTCCGGGCACTTACGATGTTCTTTATGCTTTTTGTAAATGATATTCCCGGCCTGAAAAATATACCTCACTGGTTACTGCATGCTTCTTATCATGAAGACATGCTGGGATTTTCCGATACTATTTTTCCCGCTTTCCTGTTCGCCATGGGTATGGCTGTTCCCTATGCCATACAGAACAGATATAAAAAAGGCGATACTACCCTGGAAGTCGGGCTGCACATTTTCTGGCGTACGATTGCCCTTTTAGTGATGGGTGTATATACGGTGAACCGGGATACGATTGATCCGGTAGCTTTCGGCATGTCTATGCCTGTGTTTTCGTTATTGATGGTACTTGCCTTTTTCCTTATCTGGAGTGTGTATCCGAAGGTCAAAGGATTCAGAAGGCATCTTATCTCCCTGATGAAAATGATCGGTCTGCTGATACTGGCTTATCTGTTTTATATCTATGTGGGGATCAATGACACTGCTTTTTCTCCTCAATGGTGGGGTATCCTGGGATTGATCGGATGGACCTATGTGGTATGTGCGGTGATTTTCCTGGTCACCCGGGAGAATCTACTTTTGAATACTTTTGCCCTTTTCCTGCTAATCATTGGTTCGGTGGTATCGGCACAGGGAATGTTTAAAGACTGGGGGGGGTAATGCATGTTATTCCCGGTGGACCCACCTTGCATGCGTTTGGTATGGCTGGTTTGTGGGCAGGTCTGGTCATGCAGAAGCTTGCAGATAAACGCCGGCCGGGAAAATTCTTTACCGTGATGGGGGTGTGTGGAGTAATTATGTGGGTTGCTGCTATCGTTTCCCACCAGTATTGGATCATTTCCAAATTGCAGGCTACACCTACCTGGCTTTTCTACTGTTGCGCTATTTTCTTCCCTTTTTATGCGTTTATTTACTGGTTGATAGATGTCAGGGGAAAAAGCGGATGGTTTGTTCTGATTAAACCTGCGGGAACGGTGACACTGACCTGTTATATTATTCCGTATGCCTGGTACAGTATTCAGTCTCTGCTGGGACTTCATTATCCGGCTTTCCTGCAATCCGGTGTTCCGGGATTGATCAGGTTACTGGTCTTTTCTTTTCTGGTCATTGGTGTAGCCTGGGTTTTGATGAAGTTACATATACGGTTGAAAGTCTGAGTTTATTGTTCGTATAAATTGCAACTGTCATATTTTAGCCGTTACTTTATGAGGCTTTTAAAACATATCGTAGCGTGCTGAAATTTATTAAAGACTGGACACTTCCGTTAGCTATGCTGACGGGGGCGGTTACTTATCCCTGGATAAGTTATGCAGCTGTCTTCACTCCCTGGCTTATTTTTATGATGCTGTTGCTTACTTTCAGTAAGCTTTCTCCGTGGGATATACGGATCCGCCCTGCCCATATCTGGTTGTTAATGATTCAGATTTTCGGATGTATAGGGGTGTACGGATTGTTATCTTTTTTCCATCCGGTGGTGGCACAGGGAGGATTGATCTGTGTCCTGGTACCTACGGCTACTTCAGCCGCTGTTATTACAGGGATGTTAGGAGGAAATGTGGCTTTTCTGACCAGCTACCTGTTAGTTTGTAATATCGCAGTAGCTGTGGCAGCACCTTTGGTATTTCCGTTCATCGTCCCCGGGGAGGAGGTCTCTTTTCTTTCTTCTTTTCTGGTGATTTGTAAACAGGTAGGCCCTGTGTTGTTATTGCCTTTGCTTTTAGCTTGGTTCTTCCGGTATTATCTTCCCAAAGTCCATGAGAAAATAGTGAGTATACGGGGACTTTCCTTTTATCTTTGGGCGGTGGCTTTGACCATTGTGACGGGGAGTATGGTCAGGTTCCTGGTGCAACAGGAAAATCCGGATTACAGTGTTGAGATCAGTCTCGCGGTAGTCGCTTTGGTGATCTGTGTAGGTCAATTCCTGTTGGGTAGACGGATTGGTACACATTATGGAGATGCTATCTCTTCCGGACAGGGGCTGGGACAGAAGAATACGATCCTGGCTATTTGGATGGCTTAATCGTATCTGGATCCGATCTCTTCCATTGCTCCGGTTGCATATGTGTTATGGCAGAATACGATCAACTCCTATCAGTTATGGGTGAAAAAACGGTCAGAATCCATTAAAGAAATATATTGAAAAATAATAGATATGCGATTAAGTAATGTGTGGTTTACAGCTCTTTCTGAAAATGAATCTGGACAAATGATCACGATAGCAGGCAGAGAGGAATTAACAGAGTTCCGAAATTCCGGTAAGTTAAAGGAACGGGTGGAGATCACCTGGGCCTATAAAGGGAATCAGAAAGGAATGCCTTCGGATGAATTGGCTGAACAGATGGAAGCGGTGCAGGAAACCCTGCGTAAAGCTATGGAAAAAGACAAGCTTTCTATTCTGACGGCTGTATATACCGGAGGAGGGGAAAAGATCTGGGTATATTATACCCGTACAGTGCGCGTATTCGGAGAACGGCTGAATGAGGCGCTGGCTTCTTTCGAACTGTTACCGATCTCTATTTATACTGAACTGGACCCGGAGTGGGAAGAGTACCAGGATATGTATGAGATGAAGCAGTGGGCGGTTGATTGACAGGCGTCTCTTTTTGCTTACTGAAAAAATAAAAACGGAGCTATCCGGTTGGATAACTCCGTTCGTTATTCTATACGGTCAGGAGGAATCAATGCGGTTTAAAATAACCCAGGTCTTCCCGGTCAAAGCTGGTAATATAGGACTCAATCTTCTTAACCTCTGCCTGTGCGTAATTGATATATACTTCGGCAGAACGACGGAAGCTTTCATCCACAGTCGTATCCTGTAACAACAGGTGTCCTATCACACAATGAGCTGCCGCTTCTACCATCCGGCGGGCATGGAAATCAATATATTCATTATCCCTGGTTTCCGTTACTAAGGTCACTACTTTCTCATATTGATCCGTCATAGTGATCAGTTTCTTTTTCAGGTCATCCAGTTCCGGTTTATATGCCAGTCCTTCATATTCACGGATCTTTGCCAGATACGTGCCGGTGGTGACATGGCGGATCGCTGCTACTACCTGCAACTGGGTGGTTCCCTCATAGATATTGGTAATACGTGCATCTCTGTAGAGACGCTCACAGGCATAATCTTTCATGAAGCCGGAACCACCGTGGATCTGGATCGTGTCATAGGTGTTCTGGTTGGCAAATTCAGTAGCCATCGCTTTACCGATAGGAGTAAAGGCATCGGCTAATTTAGCATACTTCTTCATCTCCTGACGCTCCTCCGGTGTCAGTTTACGTTCTTTGGAAATATCTTCCAGGGCTTTATAGATATCTACGAACCGGGCTGTCTCATACAACAGTGTACGGGATGCATCTGTTTTTGCACGGATCAGGGCAATCATTTCATATACAGCCGGGAATTCAATAATGGCTTTACCAAACTGCTTCCGTTCGGTTGCATAGGAATAGGCTTCCCGGTAAGCTGATTCACTTAAGCCTACTGCCTGAGCAGTAATTCCTAAGCGGGCACTGTTCATCAGTACCATGACATATTTGATCAGCCCTAATTTCCGGTCTCCACATAATTCTGCCCTGGCATTCCGGTAGACCAGTTCACAAGTGGGTGACCCTTTGATTCCTAATTTATTTTCAATGCGGCGAACGGTTACGCCACCATCTTTTTTATCATAAATGAACATGGACAGTCCACGTCCGTCACGGGTTCCTTCTTCTGAACGGGCCAGCACTAAGTGAATATCAGCGTCCCCGTTGGTAATAAACCGTTTGACACCATTCAGATACCAGTATCCGTCTGCTTCATTGTAGGTAGCTTTCAGCATAACCGACTGAAGGTCTGATCCTGCATCCGGTTCTGTTAAGTCCATAGACATGGTTTCACCGTCACACACACGGGTAATAAACCGCTGGCGCTGATCTTCATTCCCAAACTCATATAATGTTTCAGCACAGTCCTGTAATCCCCACAGGTTTTCAAACCCGGCATCGGCACGGGACACCAGGTCCGCTGCCATCATATAGGGGACAATAGGGAAATTCAGCCCATTATAGCGACGGGGTAACGCAATCCCCATCAGGCCGGCTTTACGCACGGCATCCAGGTTTTCCTGAGTACCTCTGGCATAGGTTACACGTCCGTCCGCAACGGTAGGTCCTTCGTGATCTACACTTTCGGCATTCGGTGCGATGATCTCACCACAAATTTTACCCACAATCTCTAATACTTTGTCATAGCTGTCCATCGCATCTTCAAAATCGATGGGAGCGTAGTCAAACTTATCTTTATCCGTGTAATTGCGTTCTTTCAATTCCACAATACGCTTCATCAATGGATGATGCAGGTGGTGTTTCAAACTGGGATTATCTGTATAAAAATTAGCCATAATTTTAGGAGTTAAAGGAGTTAAGGAGTTAAAGGAGTTAAGTAGGTATATACTCTTCATGGTTATTGATCAGCCCTTTACAATATGCATTTAACATCCTGCTTACTTCAGATGCCTGTTCATATAAATCTTCCTTATCTTCCATAGAAATATAACCTAAGTCTTTTGATAAGATAATGAAATTGCGGGTTTCTTCCAATAAACCTTGCAAAATGTTGTAGAAACGTAACTTTTCTTTTATTCCGATCCGGATATATCCCTCTGCAATATTTACTGTGACAGAGATAGCTGCACGTCTCATCTGATTGACCAGGAAAAATATCTCATCTTTGGGATATGATCTGGTAATCCGGTAGATGGAAAGAACATATGGATGTGCTTTCTGCCATACAACTAATTGTTCGAAGGATTGAGTGGACATTTCTACTTGACTACTTAACTTCTTTGACTACTTTAACTACTGTTTATTTCGTATTCTTCTTATAATACCTGATCATCTTGGGAAGTACCTCTTCAACCGTACCGGTGATGACATAATCTGCGATGGTATTGATCGGAGCCATCGGATCATTGTTTACGGAGATAATGATGAAACTTTCCTGCATACCTGCCATGTGCTGGATCTGTCCGGAGATCCCGCAGGCAATATAGAGTTTAGGACGAACGGTTATCCCGGTTTGTCCGATCTGTCTTTCATGTTCCGTGAAACCGGCATCCACTGCCGCACGGGAACCACCTACTTCGGCGCCAATTACGGCTGCCAGGTCATGCAATAACCGGAAGTTTTCTTTAGATCCTACTCCGTAGCCTCCTGCCACGATGATAGACGCGCCTTTTATATTGGTTTTACTTTTCTCCATCTGGCGGTCGATCACGCTGACTGCAAAATCGGTAGCACTTACATATAGATTGACATCATATGTTTTGGTTTCTCCCGTGTAGTTTGCATCCAATATTTCTTTTTTCATCACCCCTTCACGAACAGTCGCCATCTGGGGACGGCATTCCGGATTGATAATCGTGGCTACAATATTACCACCAAATGCCGGACGGATCTGGTAAAGCAGATCTGTGTAGGTTTTATTTTCTCTTTTTTCTTCGTGGTTGCCAATTTTCAGGGACGTACAGTCTGCCGTTAACCCACTAAACAAGGCGGAAGAGACACGAGGCCCTAAATCACGTCCGATGCTGGTAGCACCCATGAGGGCGATCTGCGGTTTTTCCTCCCGGAATAGTTTAATCAGTACTGCGGTGTGCGGCAAGGTGGTATAGGGATACAAACGGGCATCATCAAACAGGTGCAGGACATCTACCCCGTAAGGGAATACCTGTGCCCCGATACCTCCCAGTTCATGGCCGATAGCCACTGCTTCCAGTTTACATCCTAATGTGGTCGCTAATGAACGTCCTTTGGTCAATAACTCCAGACTCACATCGGCTACTATGCCATCTTCAATTTCGCAATATACAAATAGATTGTTCATAATTGTTTGAGTAGTTAAAGGAGTTAAGGAGTTAAAGGAGTTAAGTAGTTCTACTGGCTACCTGACTTCTTTAACTCCTTGACTACTGATTTAACCGATTGTGTGGTTTGCTATTAATTCTTTCATTAATTCATCTATCTCTCCGTCAGTAGGCTGCAATGTTTTGCTTTCTTTGGCCTGGAAGATGACGTTCTCGATTTTCTTTACTTTGGTGGGTGAGCCGGAAAGACCACACCATTGGGTATCTGCCTGCACATCCGTTACGCTCCATTCCACTAAGCTCAGGTAAGGACGGATGTCATACAGTTCCGTATAGTCCGTATCTGCTTCCTGTTTTTCTGTCACTGTTTTGGCATGTTTGTATTTCTGAACAAACCGGGCATTGCGGGGACGGCATTCCGGTGCACTGCTGTTCACAGTCGCCACTAACGGCAATTGGGTTTCCACCACTTCAATGCCCCGTTCCAGCCGGCGTTTGATCGTTATTTTCCCATCCTCTACTTTCCGGATCTCTTCTGCATAGGTAACCTGGTTGATCCCTAATTTCTCAGCCACCTGGGGACCTACCTGTGCCGTATCTCCGTCAATGGCCTGACGTCCGCATATAATCAGATCATAGTCTTTTATTTTGCGAATGGCCATGGAAATGGCATAGGAAGTGGCTAATGTATCAGAACCTGCGAAGGCACGGTCTGTTAGTAAATACCCACCGTCTGCTCCACGATACAATCCTTCACGGATAATTTCAGCAGCACGGACCGGACCCATCGTGACCAGCGTAACGGTTGTTCCGGGATAGGTGTCTTTCAGGCGTAGTGCCTGTTCCAGCGCATTCAGGTCTTCCGGATTAAAGATAGCAGGAAGTGCGGCACGGTTGACTGTACCATCCGCTTTCATCGCATCCTTACCCACATTGCGGGTGTCCGGAACCTGTTTTGCCAATACGATTATTTTTAAACTCATAACTAAATGATATTAAATTTTTAGTGTGTTAGATAGGCTATCTATCATTTTTTTCATCACGATGCAAATGTAATCAAACATTCTTTAAATCAAAGGGCTTTCAGTAAGAAAGTGCACACTTTAGGTTTTTTTGAGCATTCTGGTTGCGGTGGATAGGTAAAGGAAAGGGCAGGTCTTTTCTTCCGGAATTTCTTTTTCTGACAGAGATCTTTATTTTCACTATTTTATATAGGATCTATATGGAAATAGTATACTTATTATTTGTATTTAATAAGTATACTATTTTACATGAATACATCGGTTTATTTCGTGAAGAATGGCTCCCGGTTTGAAAGGAGGCCGGGGGTGGATCTTCCTGTTTCTGGAGTCCGGCTGCTCTGTTAATCTGCTTTTTTGATCTTACCCATGCCGGAGGCAGAACTGTTGACACTGGCGTTTCCTTTGTAACGGATGTCGCCGATTCCGGACAGGTTGGCATTGAGTTGTTCACTGGCATAGACCTGCATGTTGCCGACTCCGGTCAGGGTGTAGTCCAGGGTTTGGGCATCCAGGTCATAGGCTTTGATGTCACCGACTCCGGTTAATTTATAGGAGGCTTTTTAAGCTTCACCGCTTAAAGTGATGCTGCCGACTCCAGTCAACACACAATCTAAGTTCTCACACTCTAAGGCGTCAAAATGGATATCGCCGACTCCACTTATTTTTAAGTTTAAGTTGTTGGTCTTTACGGTTTGCCTGGCATAAAAGTTGGCCACACCATGAATTTCCAGTCCGTTAATCGTTTGGGGACAGCCTTTAAATTCCAACTGGGACGGGGCGATCTTACTTTTATCTTTGGTGGTGATCTTCAACCGGGTCCCGTTCTGTTCCACAGCTAACAGATCGAACAGGTTTTCATCGATCGTTACCTGCAGGGAGGCATAACCGGTTGTTTGTTCATAGTGGAAAGCGGGCGTGGTGGTTTTATTTCCGAAAAGCTTTCTCATTATTTTTCCTTCATAGGCAATTTTATCATCTAGAATGATACTGGTAAATTCCTTTACGGATAGTTCTTTGGTAACCAGGTTACCATTTCCATCTTTTCTTTTGGCAGCTGTTACGCAGGTGGTAAAGCTAAAGATAAGAGCAACTAAAAGTATACCTTTCACTTTCATCGCTTTTTTATTTAATTGTTTCTATATAAATAGACGATTGATTCCGGATTAAGGTTGCAAAAATAGGATAAAAAATTAGTCTTTTATACCAACTGTCTCCAAATAATTCAGGAAATAGTGGATGATAAAAGACTAATCAGTAACAGGCTATCTTTCCCCTATGCTTAGTCAGACACTTTTTGCAGTTTTTCCAGTACTCCGGGTTTGACCGGTATGCGTGCCGGGTCATTGGCTGCATTCAGTGCAAACCAGGCTACCATAGCCGCGTTTAACCGTAAATCGTCTAAGGACAGACGTTCATAGGTGTCCATCAGGGTGTGATAGGTACGGTTATATTCCAATTCATCCTGTATAAACTGATAGGCCGGTAATCCCAGGACGTTGAAGGCTACATGGTCGGTAGATCCGGTACGACGCGGGGAAAGAGTGGTAAAGCCGGAGGCTTCAAACGGAGTCATCCAGGTTTTAAAAAAAGGGACTGCCATATCATTTTCTTCCAGATAGATACCCCGGAAACGGCCTGAACCGTTATCCATATTCAGGTATAACACAAACTGGTCATACCCGGGCAGTTTTGCAGCCTGGGCGCGGTCATACAGAAAGTGCTGAGCATAGCCTCTGGAACCATATAAGCCCTGCTCTTCGCCGCCCCACAGCGCAATGCGGATCGTCCGGCGCGGGGAGATGTTCAATTCTTTCAGAATGCGCATCGCTTCTACCATCACCAAGCATCCGGAGGCGTTATCGGCTGCTCCGATACCTCCATGCTAGGAGTCAAAATGAGCACCGATCAGGACGATTTCGTTTTTTAATTTAGGATCTGTTCCCGGTATTTCGGCTACTACATTATAAATCATAGTGTCGGCAGGAGTAAAGCGGTTTTTTATTTCCACTTCCATTTCAACCGGTACCCCTTTTTGAAGCAGGCGTGCCATCCGGCCATGGTTCTCTATGGACAGGTTGATCTCCGGAACCGGCTCCGGATCCCCGGCTTTGTAGGCTACTCCTCTTGAACCCGGTACGTTGAAGGTGCCGTTACCTCCGAAAATAGCTGCCGGTTTTTCGTTCGCTAAGAACTCATGAATCTTAGTCAGTAGCGGATTGAAGCGGCGGCGGTAGGGGCGTGCCGGTTGGGGGCGTGGATCTTTTGCCAGCTCTGCCAGTTCTTCTTCGGTTAACCGGGAAGCCAGCGGCTCGAAACGGAGGGTATATCCAGAGACTACCGGAAGCAGGACGATCTTTCCAGCTAACTTGCCTTTATAGGTTTCTAGGTCTTCTTCCTTTTCCACATCCAGGTAGATGACTTCGCTTCGGATCAGTCCGTCGGTGCTTCCTGACCAGGCTTTGGGGGTAGCAGAAAAACTGGCGTAATAGGGGCTGGTCATCGCGACATAAGTCTTTTCATTGTCCCATCCACCTTTCGGGAAATTCGCTGCCAACTCTCTCCGTGCATTCTCAAATCCCATTTCCACTAACTTGTGTTCCATCAGTGCTTCCGCACGAAGTCCGTTGGCAGAAGCGGCCAGCCGGGGTCCTAAAAAGTCTGTCATCCACTGGGCAGTTTCTTCCATTTTTGACTGGTTGAAAGCCTCATCTTTAATTCTGTAAGCCATCTCTTCCGGTAAGCGTGTCTGGGCACTCAGGAGAAAAGGTATGCACAGGACTAAGCCTGTAAAAAGAAATTTTGTTTTCATATATTATATGGTATATAGTCAATTCGTTCTTCTCTCTGCTTCTTAGGGGTCAGTGGTTAAAAGTAATCACCTGCTGTTGCCGCAAAAGTATAAATTAATCTGTTACCCTGGAGGAGTGTAAGGTAATAAATCTGTAAAAACATCCCTTTGACTTTAAAATATGCATAAAACAGGAAATGTTTCTGTTAAAATGACAGCATATTCCCTTGCAGGGAGATTTTTTGTTAGGAGGATAAGGTGGGGAGTTTTAAAAGAGTTGAATCAGTAGTAATCCCAACACGACAGATGTCCCTGTAGCAATTAAGCCGGGAATCATAAAGGAATGGTTTAAAATGTACTTACCGATATGGGTGGTCCCGGTCCGGTCGAAGTTGATCGCTGCAATCACGGTCGGGTAATTAGGAATAAAGAAATAGCCATTTACCGCCGGGAAAAGGGCGATCAGCATATAAGGGGAAAGCCCTAAGGCAATCCCTAACGGCATCAGTGCCCTTACGGTAGCAGCCTGGCTGAAAAGAAGGATGGACATCAGGAACAGGGCCAGCCCGAACAACCAGGGCATTTCGGTAACAATGCTTTCGATAGAGCCTTTCAGTTCCGCCATGTTTCCGGCAATAAAGGTGTCACCCATCCAGGCAATACCAAAGATGGCTATTACGGCTCGCATACCGGCGGAGAAAACAGAACCCTGTGCGGCTTTCAGGCCGTCCGTACGGGTCACTAACAGGATCAGGGCGGCTGCGGAAAGCATCAGTATCTCGATAATATAGGCCATACCTAAGGTCGTGGTTTCCCCGTTTACAGTAAATGTGAGACGCAGACTTTCCACAGAACCAAACAGGACAATCCCGATGGTGGCCATGATGAAGATGAATACGGAAAGGAAGGCGGATCGTTTATTTTGCACATCCCGGGTCTCATAGTGGGTAGTGTTGAAATCGCCTGCTGCTATTCTTCTTTTGAACTCCGGGTCGTCTGCCAGTTCTTTGCCTACCCGTAAAGAATAAAGCGCCCCTGCTAATACGCCTGCCAGGGTGCAGGGAATGGATATCATCAGGATATTCAGTAGAGATAGGTTATAACCGTTCCCGTTCAGTAAGCTTAGGAGTGCTACAGTAGCAGCGGAGATCGAACTGGCGGTAATGGCTTGCTGAGAGGCAATCACGGATATGGCTAAGGGACGTTCCGGCCGTATGTTGGTTTCCATGGCTACTTCCGCAATGGCAGGTAGTACAGAATAGGCAACATGCCCTGTTCCTGCCACGAAAGTGAAAAGATAGGTCACTAACGGACTTAAGAGGGTGATCTGCTTAGGATTCTTCCGTAGTAGCTTTTCGGCCATCTTCACCATCAGGTCTAACCCTCCGGCGGCCTGCATACAGCCGGCAGCTGCAATTACGGCTGCAATCATCAGCATCACATCGATCGGGGGAGAAGTCGGTTCCAGACCGAAACCAAAGGTGAGGATGGCTAACCCGAACCCACCTAAAACACCTAAACCGATACCCCCTACACGGGCACCAATAATAATAGCTATTAGAACAAACGCTAATTGGATGAGCATCTGAATATGATAGATTTAGTTCTTACAGGCCACAAAGATAATTATTTTATGAAAGTAAGAAACCTGTAAATATAAAACAGTATGGAAAAGATTTTGTTTATCCGGTCCGTCCGGGGATTTCCTGTGAAAATGAACAGTCTGTCCGGAAATGAACACTGGTTCATTTTTGTAATGTTCAGATAGATAATTATTTAGGTTTTTGGCATATCCTTTGCTTTTAAAGGAGCGAAAAGTAAACTATAGAAGTATGGACCGGGAGATTTCAAAAGAGGTTAGAAAAAAGAACAGTGGACGAAGCTCCTGAAAATAGGAGGTGGGGTTGGAATGGGCGTTATTCTTATTATCTTTATTATTTCTTTTTTATGTTAGCTTGTAATAGACAGGTCCCTTCTCACAGAAATACGGAAAATGTATATCTGTTACATATGACTATTTTACCGGAGACGCATCCGGAATACCAGACTGAGGAAAGTAATCCTACTTATCAGGTGATTAATTTTAACCGGGTCATTGACAGGCTACAGCAATATCCGGAAGTGGAGTTTGTGGGAGTTTCCTTTCCCAGGTCTTATCCGGGGCTGACAGTTTCAATAGTAAACGTCTTGAGAATATAACAGATTCTACCAGAGGATTTTATCCCAGTGTTCTGACCATAGCAACAACCGGGGATGATCTGCGTACTTTCTGCCACACTGAAAAGGGTGGAGATGGAGTGGTTTCCATGACTGACATAGACCTGACGGATCCGAAAGGAATTGTTATCACAAAAATGGTGGAAGATATTTTATTTCCCGGGCAATCTGCTTTAGGACAGCAGGTGACTCAGAACAGGAAAAATCCTGAAAATGAGAGAGTGGTAAAAGCTGTGGTCGGAGATATCAAAAGGGCTCTCAATCAAAGGCCAGAGGGCACTGTTTTTATGTTTCAAAGAGTCAATGAGGAAAATGTATCCGATACAGATGTGTCCATTCGATTAAAAAAGAAACTTTCTGCTACAGAATTGGCCTCTTTCCGGCAGGAGATACTCCGGGATCTCCGGATCGGCAATTACTATGTAAAAGATAGGGTGTCGTATGATAAGATTATGGACGATTTTGACTTTAGTATAGGCTCTGTTAATACGATCCGGACTTTTACAGCTTTACTGGTTTTTTTCTGTTGAATATCCTTTTATGCGTTCTGGGAACTTTCTGGTGCCGGGTAAATGCAAGACGGGAAGAGATTGGAATCCGCAGAGCTATGGGAGCCACTAAAGAGAAAATTCATTATCTCTTTATGACAGAAGGAATGGTTCTTCTGACCTGCATTCTGGTGCCTGCTGTTCTGATAGAAATACAGTTAGTATATGCTGATCTGATGTATACCTTAGGGTATTTAGAAGAGACCCAAGGCTTATTTTTGCCGGACTATATGGGCCTGCGGTTGCTTATTACTAATCTCCTAACTTATCTCCTTTTAGCAGTTGTGATGATGGTAAGCATCTGGTATCCTGTCTGGAAAGCCGGAAAGATTACTCCGATAGAAGCATTACGGGATGACTGAATGAAAGGAATGGGTATCCAGTCTCTTATTCAAAAGACCAGGGAAGCATATAATCCCACCTGTTTACCGGTAGTCACCGGACTGAGAGAAAGTTTATATGTATCTGCAAACGGACGGGTAAAAATATAAGCACTTCCGGCTCCGAGCGCAGCTCCGGCTACTACATCCCACCAATCATGTTTTTTTTGCATAGGTTCGGCTCCAGCCTACATAACTGGCTAAAGCATAGGCTGGGATTCCCCAGCTCCAGCCATACCGGCGTTGCAGAAAGGCTGCACTGGTGAAGCTGATAGCCGTGTGGGCAGACGGAAAGGAGTGCAGGTCGCTTCCGTCCGGTCTTTCTTTTTTTATGGAATATTTCAGAATGAGGGAAGTTCCCAGGGAGGTAACGCCTGACAAGGCACCCTGTTTTAATCCTTCCCAATCCTGTAGGATCAGCGTCGTGCTCAGACAGACAACAGGTGCCGTTACAAATAGCACATCTCCGCTTCTTTTAACAGCTTTTCGTCCGCTACTGATTTCCATGGACTGGCTGGAAACAGGTAAGCAGATAAAAATCAGAAGAATAGTAAAAAGAATTTCCCGCATGTGTATGGATATATTAAGAGTTATGTAAATGGAATGAATATTAATATGGAGCGCTTATAATATATATAATTTATACACATATGATTTACCGGAAAAGGAAGATCACTTTAGGAACAAAAATGATCAGCCCGGTCACCGCTGCGCTGATTGCTACAAATAAAACTGCTCCGGCTGCCAGATCTTTAATCTCTTTAATCGTGGCATAATATTCCGGAGAGATCATATCTGCTATCTTTTCGATAGCCGTATTGACTGCTTCCAGGGCAAACACTACTCCGATGGTCAGAAGAATGATGCTCCATTCCATAGAGGATAACCGGAAAAAGAATCCGGCTATTAGTACACAAACAGCAGCCAAAAGATGGATCCAGGCATTATGTTCATGAATCAGTAAAAGCCGCATACCGTTAAAAGCATAGCGAAATCCTGCTATGCATTTACGGAATAAAAATTGACCTTTTGCCATAAAAAGAGATAAATTGAATTATTTCTGCAAAAGTAATCCTTTCCTATGCATAATTTATCATCTGCTACCGGTTTTTGATAAAAACGAACAAAGTGTTCAATATCGGACATCACATGGGGAAAGTAAAACTAATGAAATCAGGGAGATACCCTTTTGACATATCTTTTGCCAGTCATAGAACATAAAGATGATACTCTATGAAAAAGATATATCTGATAATTGTCACAGCCTGTCTGTTTTCTTCTTTTACACAGGCGCAGGAGCATATCGTTACCCTTACGTTAAAGGAAGCTATTCTGTTGGCTCGGCTTCAATCAGTAGATGCAGCGGTCGCATTGAATGAGTTAAAAATGGCTTACCAGGATGTTCCTGTAAAAACTCCCTTATTCCGGAAATATCCGTGAATTGAAAAACCTGGTAGAGCAGACCATCTTGGTATCTGGCAAGAGCCGCCTGGAAGCCAGTGACTTTGAACAGCAGAGCCGGAATCTTTCCTCCGGTAACACACCGGTATCCGGTTCTTTTGCCGGAATGACCCTTGAAGAATTAGAGAAACAATCTATTGTACAGGCTTTGGAAAACTATAAAGGTAATCTTTCTCATGTAGCTGTGGCCCTGGGAGTCAGCCGGGCTGCCTTATACCGGTGGTTGGAAAAGAATGGAATACAAACAGATAAATAAAACGTTATACGTGTTAAAGGTCTGTTCTGGATATTAACTTTCTTTTTACTGGCTATTCCGGCTATCCTGAGCTGGTATATTTTTTATAACTTTTCTTTCTATTATTTTATCGCTATAGAAGGACTGATCCTGCTGACCGGGCTCTACCTGATTGTTTTTTACCAACGGATTGTTAAACCTTTACGGATTATCGGGGATGGTATGGAGCTATTGAAAGAACAGGATTTTGGCTCCCGTTTACGTTATGTCGGGCAAAGAGATGCAGACCGTATAGTAGATGTCTTCAACAAAATGATAGAACAGTTGAAAAATGAACAGTTACACCTGAGGGAACAAAACCATTTTCTGGACCTGTTGATCCATTCTTCTCGTATGGGTGTAATAATTCTGGATCTGGATGACAGGATCTTATCCCTGAAACCGGCTACCTACATGATGTTAAGAGTGGCTTCTCCGGAAATGGCTATAACAAAAAAATTACCGGAAATCGATTCTCTGTTGACCAGTGAAATGGAAAAAGTGCCTCTCTATGATTCCCGGACCTTACGTTTGAGTGATGCCAATATTTATAAATGTACACATTCTTCTTTTGTTGATAAAGGGTTTCACCATCCCTTTTATCTGCTTGAATCCTTAACAGAAGAAGTGTTCAAAGCGGAAAAGAAAGCCTATGAAAAGGTGATCCGTATGATTGCGCATGAGGTGAACAACACGACTGCAGGGATTACTTCTACTCTGGATACCCTGGAGTCCACTTTTCAGTTGACAGCCGGCATGGAAGATATCTGTGAAGTTCTCCGTATTTCCATAGAATGTTGTTATAGTATGAGCCAATTCATTACTAACTTTGCTGATGTCGTCCGGATTCCTGAACCTCAGTTCAGTTTCCGGAATATCAATGAAGTCGTTGTAGCCGGTAAACGTTTTATGGAAACCATTTGCCGGAACCGGCATATAGATATTGTATTGGGCTTGGATCAAGGTTTCTCACAGGTAAATATAGATGTTGTCCTGTTTGAACAGGTGCTGCTAAATATAATCAAGAATGCCGCCGAATCCATAGACCAGGATGGAACTATCTATATCTGGACGACGCAGCACCCGGTTTGCCTGGAAATTGCAGATACAGGAAAAGGAATCAGTAAAGAAACAGAGCCCCGGTTGTTTACTCCTTTTTTCTACCAGACCCAAAGGACAGGGAATAGGGCTTATTTTTATTCGTGAAGTGCTCCTTACACATACCTGCATCTTTTCTTTACAAAGTTATTCGGATGGAATGACCCGGTTTAAGATTTTCTTTCCGGTTGGTTGACCTGTATTTCTTTTAAGCCATTAAAAATATTGTTATACAGCATCTTTCCTATAGAATGACAGAAAAGAAATTGCTGGTCTTTTTCTATTAGTGTATATTTGTCAATTATTCTAATATTTGAAAAATACATATTCATTAAAACTGATACTTCATATGAAAACACCCCTGAAAAAGACTTTTTTATCCTATCTGGCTATTTTGGGAGCAGCTACTGCATCCACAGGATCATTGTCTGCGATCCAGCCGGCTAATCCCTGGGAACCTGTGCATCAGGTCCGGATTGATGTACATGCTACCGGAGCCCCTATCCAGTCTACCATGTATGGCGTATTTTTGAGGATATTAACTTTGGGGCAGATGGTGGAGTATATGCTGAACTGATTAAGAACCGTTCGTTTGAATTTGATAATCCCCTGGCTGGTTGGTTGCCCTTTGGGGATGTTTCTATCCGGACTCAGTCTCCCTGTTTTGACCAGAATCCGCATTATGCCCGGTTAATATATGATAAACAGGTGACCGGTACCGGCCTGGTCAATGAAGGGTTCAAAGGGATTGGCGTAAAAGGAGGAGAGTCCTATGATTTTTCATTCTATGCCCGTAGCCTGGCTACTACTCCTGTTACCTTACGTATTCAATTAGTAGGTAAAGATAATGTCCCTTTTGATACCCGGGAAATAGAAGTTTCAGAAAAGAAATGGGATAAATATACCACCACATTCAGTCCTCAGAAAACAGAAGCCTTGGGACGGTTACGGATTCAGGTCCTTACGCCAGGAACCGTAGATCTGGAACATATTTCCCTGTTCCCACAGAAAACATTTAATAACCGCCCCAATGAACTCCGGGCAGATTTGGCACAGGCACTAAAAGATCTGAAGCCGGGAGTCTTTCGTTTTCCGGGTGGTTGCATTGTGGAAGGAACTACACTGGAAACCCGCTATCAGTGGAAAAATACGATTGGTCCGGTAGAAAATCGTCCGACCAATGTAAATCGCTGGAATTATACCTTTGATCATAAAATTTTCCGGACTATTTCCAATCTTACGGATTAGGGTTTTATGAATATTTTCTCCTGAGTGAAGACCTGGGTGCGGAACCCTTACCTGTCTTACATTGCGGGTTATCCTGTCAGTTTGAAAATCATGATATGTGCCAGCATGTAGCTCTGAAAGATTTGAAACCTTTTGTGGATGATGCCCTGGATCTGATTGAATTTGCCAATGGTCCTGTTACTTCCCCATGGGGAAAGATCCGTTCGGAAATGGAGCATCCGGAACCGTTTAACCTGAAACTGCTGGCTATTGGGAATGAACAGTGGGGAGAGATTTATCCAGAATGCCTGGAAATGTTTGTGAAAGCCATCCGGGAAAAATATCCGGAGATTCTTATTGTCGGAAGTTCCGGACCCGGATCAGAAGGAGAGGACTTTGATTATTTATGGCCGGAAATGAAACGGCTGGAAGTAGACCTGGTAGACGAACATTTTTATCGCTCACCGGAATGGTTCCTGCATGGGGCAGACCGGTATGATTCGTATGACCGGAATGGACCGAAAGTCTTTGCCGGAGAATATGCCTGTCATACAAAAAACCAGGAAAACAATTTTCTTGCCGCTCTTAGTGAAGCTGCTTTTATGACCGGATACGAAAGAAATGCGGACGTAGTCCATCTGACTACCTATGCACCCCTGTTTGCCCATGTGGATGCCTGGCAGTGGAGACCAGACCTGATTTGGTTTGATAATCTGTCCGTTATGAAAACTCCTAATTATTATGTACAGCAAATGTATGGACAAAATGCCGGCACCCATGTGTTACCTATGACCCAGGATGGTAAACCGTTAACCGGACAGCATGACCTGTATGCTACTGCAGTAATCGATACCCATACCCAGGAAGTCATTATCAAGATTGCCAATACGGGTATGTGTCAGCAAAAAATACACCTGGAACTGGCCGGATTATCTTCTGGAACCTATACCGGTACGGCCACTCTGTTGCAATCCTATGGCCTTGGAGCTACTAATACGATCCATGAGCCGGAATGTATTACTCCGGTGAAATCTTCTGTCAGTATGGACAGTAATCAGATGCAGGTGAAATTACTCCCTTTTAGCTTTTCGGTGTACCGGATTAGTTTATAAATGATAAAAGAGGCTGTATCCGGGTTTTGGGAGACTTAGAATTCAGCCTCTTACTTTATAATAACAACTGTATTTTAGTTTACTTTTACGTATGTGATTTTATTATAAAAATCTTCATCGTCTTTATCTTCTACAATGAGAATAGTAGACGTAATTTCATTAATTGTGTATATTCATTTATCTCCATAATGGTCTTTTATAATAATTTTCTTGTCGTTTACTAACCATGTAAAGAAATGATTTTTTTCATGATATTAAAATAAATAGTCTGCTTTTTATAAGTAAAAGATTACACTAGAGATCAGTTTTGTTATCTTTGTTTTATGCTAATTTAAATACTATCAGAAAATGAAAAAACTGGTTTATTACTTTCTTCCCTTTTCCTTTTATGTATTATTTGTATGGCCTGTCATTCGGTTTCCAATCCATCTGCCGGTGATAAAATACCCGCAACCTATATTCTGACACAGGACCAACTCCTGGATAAGATCAAAGGAGGCTGGGCCGGACAGACCATTGGCTGTACCTACGGAGGACCTACTGAGTTTTTATATAACGGTACGATGGTACAGGATTATGTCCCGATTGACTGGCCGGATGGGTATATTAAACATTGGTTTGATACTTTCCCGGGATTATATGATGATGTGTATATGGACCTTACTTTCGTGGAGGTGTTTGATCGTCTGGGCCTGGATGCATCTGTGGATTCGTTTGCCATGGCATTTGCTACAGCCGGATATACTTTGTGGCACGCCAACCAGGCTGCCAGGTATAATATCCTACAGGGTATGATGCCACCGAAATCCGGACACTGGCGGAATAATCCCCACGCAGATGATATTGATTACCAGATAGAAGCGGATTATGCGGGTCTTATGTCTCCCGGAATGCCCAATACGGCCTCTGAAATCTCCGATAAGATCGGTCATATTATGAATTATGGAGATGGCTGGTATGGTGGAGTCTATGTCGGAGCTATGTATGCCCTGGCTTTTATTTCTGATGATATTCAGTTTATTGTAGAAAAAGCCTTACAGACTATTCCTAAAGAAAGCACCTATTATCAATGCATGGCAGATGTGATCCGCTGGCAAAAACAATATCCGGATGACTGGAAGCAAACTTGGTTTGAATGTGAAAAGAAATGGAGTGAGGAGGTTGGCTGTCCGGATGGTGTATTTCTTCCTTTTAACATTGATGCCGTTATTAACAGTGCTTATATCCTTATTGGCCTACTCTACGGAGAGGGTGATTTCTATAAAACGATGGATATAGCCACTCGGTGTAGACAGGACTCCGATTGCAACCCGGCTTCTGCCGCCGGCATATTGGGAACGATGTTAGGATACAGCCATATTCCTGAATATTGGATGAAAAACCTCCGGGAAGTAGAAGACCTGCCTTTTGACTATACGGATATTTCCCTGAACCGTGCCTATGAAATGAGTTTCAGCCAAGCGTTGCAGGTCATTGAACGCAATGGAGGACAGATAGAAGGAGACCAGATCACGATCCGTTGCCAGGAACCAGTGTCTGTCCGTTATGAAAAGTCATTTGAAGGACTCTATCCGACAGGGAAAATGACGCTGTTAAAAGGGATAGAAGAGATAGGAGAAGTAGGGTTTGAAGGGACAGGTATCGTTTTCAAAGGATATGTAAGGGCTACAGATGAAACGTATGTAGCCCGGGTAGCCATGTATATTGACGGAGAACTCAAGGAAACGGCTAACCTCCCGGCTTCCTACACTACCCGGCGACCGGATTTATTCTGGAACTACCAGCTACCCAAAGGGAAGCATACGGCCACTTTTCACTGGCTGAATCCGGTTCCCGGAGCTTCAGTTAATTTTAGTGAAGCCGTCATTTATTCCGATGCTTTCCGGCAGATCCGGCACCCCTGAGGTGAACAACCTTTCTCTTCCTCCTGATGTTTAAGGGAGAAGATCAGTCTGTTACGTTTTGAAAGGAAGCCGGTGGCCTATGGCGAATAAGTCGTCGGAAAACTATTAAAATTCAGGAAAAAAACGTAACTTTGTTCCTGTTCTTTTTTCATTGAGGTAAGCACTAAACAAAAAAAATTATGAGAGAAAAAGGGGATATATTCGAACGCTTCAGAAACTCCTTTGCCAGTATGCAGGGACATTTCCATATTCTTGAACAGCGCGTGCCGGTAGAAGTACAGATGGAATATTTTAAATATTCCGAGCAGTTAAGAAAAGACGGTTTCCCGATGACAGATTCAGAATATGAAGTCTATATAGATAATTTAGCGGATAGAGAGACCACCACAGAACGTAAAAAGTATGTGCTTTCTTCCTTAGCCACCTCTAACGAGGTAAGAGCCTACCGGGCCTTGCAGAAATATGTGGAAAATCCGGACCCGGACGTAACAGACTGGGCCTATATGGCCCTAATGGAAAGCCGCATCTTCTTAGAGTCAGAAATGTCGGATGAGAAACAGATCTATATCTCTACCGGTCTGGGAGGTAAAGGGGAAAAATTACGTTTTTTCGTATTGATGCTGGCCACGGAAAACAAACCGTTTGAACTCTATCAGCGTCAGGTAGTAGAACGGGAATTTGCCTATTATATGCCTAAGTCCGATTGTGAAATTGAGCGTCTGACATTTGGTGAGCAATATGTGGAACTGGTATTTTTAATTCCGGTCCGGGCAGACCTAAAAGCTATTTTAGATAATATAATCGGTGAATGTAACCAGTACGGTAATTTTATTGCGAATACATTTACAGTGACTAATGTAAAGGAATTGGACGCAGGAGAGATTGCAGAGATACTGGAGAAAAAATATGAAGACGACAGTAAAACAAGCGATTAAATACGGAATTGTAGGGGTTGGAAATACCCTGATCACAGCCCTGGTGATCTGGGTGATGATGAAAATATGTGGTTTTTCCCCCGTTATATCAAATGCAACCGGTTATGTAGCAGGGGTTTTGAATAGTTTTATATGGAACAAACAGTGGACTTTTCAGAGTTCAGCCGGATGGGGTAGTAGTGCCATCCGTTTTGGGGTAGTATTCGGAATTTGCTACCTGTTACAATTAGGACTGGTTATGTATCTGGATGCCCACTTGCCCATTGATCCGTATTATAACCAGTTGATCGGTATGGCTTTTTATACCGTAGTCAATTTTATTATGAATAAGTTCTATACTTTTAAATAAGCAACGGATGAAAACACTTACAATTATAGTGCCCTGCTATAATGAAGAAGCCGTGATTACGGAATCCTATCGCCGGACTAAACAAGTCATACAACAACTGCCCAACCAGACTGAAATTATTTATATCAATGATGGAAGCCAGGACAATACCCGGCTATTGTTAAATGAGATAGCAGCGCAGGACCCGCAGGTAAAAGTCCTCCATTTCTCCCGTAATTTTGGTCATCAACCTGCCGTAACAGCCGGAATTCACCACTGTACAACCGATTTGGCAATCATTATTGATGCCGATATGCAGGATCCTCCTGAATTGATTCCGGACTTATTGGAATTGCAGGAACAGGAACAGGCTAATGTGGTCTATTGTGTTCGCAAATCCCGCGACGGGGAAAGCTTCTTTAAACTGCTTTCCGCCAAACTTTTTTACCGGGTGATGAACTCCATGAGTGAAGTCAGTTTTCCCCTGGACACAGGAGACTTTCGCCTGATAGACCGGAAAGTCATGGATGAATTTGACCGCCTCAAAGAACGGGGTAAATATATCCGCGGACTGATTAGCTGGCTTGGATTTAAACAGGTTCCCTTCTATTATGAACGGGAAGCAAGAATTGCAGGCGAAACCAAGTACCCGTTAAGTAAAATGTTTAAGTTTGCCTCTAACGCTTTACTCTACTTCTCCAAAAAACCATTGAAACTGGCTATGAGTATGGGATTCACCGCCGTAGTCGTGGGAATTATTCTGGCCATCTGGTTCATCTTAGGTAAAATCTACGGTTTCACCAATGCAGATTCCGGATGGACCTCCATTATCATAGCCGTGATCTTCTTTGGAGGTGTCCAACTCATTACAGTCGGCGTATTAGGCCAATATATCGGTATCCTTTTCGACGAGATCAAAGCCCGCCCGGAGTACGTGATTGAGGAAAAGAAGGGAATAGAGGAGTTAAAGGAGTTAAGGAGTCAAGTAGAAAGATTTGTGTAGATATTATGCTATATATTCTTTATTCTACTTAACTACTTTAACTCCTTGACTCCTTTAACTCCTAAGGAGCGAAGCGACTGCTAACTCCTGATTTAAAATATCTTCCGGTATATATGGCAATAAGGAGTCTCGCCTTTTTTATCATAATAATGCTGGTGGTACTCTTCGCCTATCCAAAAGGTAGAAGCCGGTTCTAAGGCAGTAGCAACCGGATAGCCTTTTTCAGTGAGTAACCCTATGTGTTTTTCCGTCAGTTGCTTTTGTTCCTTATTCACATAAAACACCACCGAACGGTATTGAGTCCCTATATCCGGTCCCTGCCCACCCACTTGTGTGAAGTCATGGGTTTCATAATAGAGTTTCAGGATATCCTCAAAATTAGTAATCGCCGGATCAAAGACAACTTCCACCGTTTCCACATGTCCGGTAGTCCCGGTTTTTACTTCCGGATAAGTAGGATGCTGTGTCTCTCCACCCATATAACCCACGGAAGTAGAAAGCACCCTTCTATTTTATTTAAATGATATTGTGTGTCCCAGAAACATCCCGAAGCCAGATAAGCGGTTTGTGTAGCCGGATTTTGTTCCATCATTTCTTTTTAGGATTAACTATTCAGGCTACAAATATAATAGATTAATAGTTTCCAGCTTCCGATTCCGCCCGTTTGATTCCTTTCTTTAACGGTTCCCACAGGTCAAATTCAATGACCTGCACAATGTCAAACACCATTAACCCGTCCGAATGAGCCAGTGCTACATAGGCAGCTTCCTCTATATCGGTATGATTCAGCGCATAAATACTTCCCACCATCCGGCAATCGTCCCGGATGACCCGTTTAGCCCGTGCCAGTCCGTATTCTATACTTTCCGGTTCATCCATTGCATATATCTTTTCCAGATAGGTACCACACATGAATACATCCATATGTTCGGCAAAACCTGTCCGGTAGAATCCCGGGGAGACCTGGTCATTCTTCTGTGCCGGATCATGTCTCTTACTACCCCAGTTCTGCCCTTGCAGATAGAGGGAGGGATATCACGAAGGAGCCCAGTATTCAAGCTGTACGTCCGGCCTGATGGCTTTTATCTCCTGTTTAGCCCTTTCTATAAAATCATGGATCACCTGCGCTCTGAATTCAAACCAGGGTTTATAATACGGTCCGGGTACGGTCCGGAAGTTCCCATCCTTATCCTGTTCCCAGGTAAATATATCCTGGGGAAACTGTTCCACCTCTTTCCCTATATATGCTTCAAATGCTTGTCGGGAAGGATGGGAAAAATCTGTTTCCACACCAGAATACCGGCAGTAATCCAAAGCATATCCATCTATCTCATACTTTTCTACGATTTCCCGGATAAACCGGAGACAGAATTCCCGGACTTCCGGCAGCAGGGGATTTAAAAAGATAGCCACCTGGGAACAGTCATCCTTCATACTGACCAAACCTTCCGGCCAGTACCGGACAGCGATTTGTTCATCCCAGTCATGTGAGTGGTAGACCATTCCGTCCCGGGTATAGGGCCTTCCCCCGGAGAAAATCGTTGTAGAAACACTTACTTTCAGTTCTCTTTTCCGTGCCTCCTTTATGAAGAACTGTAAGTAGTCCCAATCCCTTTCCACCGCGTAGCCATCCAGACGGGTAAGGGGAGCCAGGTGACTACTGGTATATAACGCATCCCCCTGCAAAGGACGTACATCTACCACAATCCGGTTAAAACCAGCCTGTTTGGTTTTATCTAAATAATAAGTAATGGAATCTTTATATTGAAAGCGTTCAAAGTTAGCCTCTGCATCAAACCACATATATTTAGGTTTTTCCACCAGAGGGTGTTTTTCTCCTGTACAGGCTGTAAACATACCGGGAAACAAAAGAATAGCGATCAGATAGAGATAGTTAGTATTCATCGTATTTAACATGATCAGACAGGTCATAAAATGGGCACAGACCCCACAAGGTACAAATCAGATTTAGCTTGAACTATTGAGAGATAACCTGGTTTATGTGTAATCTGTGCCCGGAATAAATAATATAAGAGAGTTATTTGTATCTACCCGTATCCCACCATACTCGTACGTTAGGACCGTCACCTTGTCCCTGGTTCAGCGAAGAAGCGGTTGAATTCGCCGTGTTTTCTCTTCTTTCAATCTCTGAATACCGGAGTTTTTTAATAAACTCACCATTCGCCGGATTGATAGAAGGCTCATCACTCTGAGCAATCGGTCTCAGCTCCGGATAACCGGTTCTTCTGAATTCCGCCCAGGCTTCATTCCCGTTCGGAAACATGGAGATCCATTTCTGAGTAATGATTTTCTTCAGCTTAGTTTTAAAGTCATCCGCCTCGTTCCAGGCAACGCTACCAGTCGTGTAATAGGTCTCATCCTCATCAGTCGTATAGTAACTTTCATCTACATTCAGGCGGGTTTCAGCAAAAGAGGCCTGAATCCCCTCAATATAGTTGGTTTGAGCATCTCCGGCATTTCCCCATCCGCGAAGCGCAGCTTCCGCTTTCAGGAAACAAACTTCCGAGTAAAGCATGAAATAATAAGGATCCGTAGAACGTCCGCTCGGAGCTTCTCCTTCCGCATTCCATACAGGATACCATTTCAGCCCCCACACATTGGAATTTGTGCTGTTGACATCTCCTAACTCTGTAGCAGACAATCCGTTTCTTAGTCCTTGAAGGACTCGTTGTCCATCCTCATCGTTCGTAGAGGCCTGGGTATACCCTGCATAGAACAACGCACGCGGATCCTGCACGGTGCTTAATTCCTTATAGGCATCAACCAATGTTTCACTTAAACGGAATTCATTCCAGTGGCAGATCACCGTCATTGGATGTTCGGAATCACCAGAACTGCCCGGTTTATACCCGGCACTGTGGCTTACTTCTGTCATCAGTCGTTTACTCAGCGCATCCTCTACTTCCGCTTTGGCTTTTTCAGGATCCACATAAGATAGGCGCATCGCATATCTTAACCGTAATAAATTTCCTAAACAGATCCAGCTATCTGCACTTCCTCCGTACACCAGGTCCTGGCTTCCGTAACTTTTTTGCTGCACACCTCCGTAATTGGCTGCTTCCAACGCATCCGTAGCCTCTTTCAATTCCTTAAGGATATCATAATAGATATCTTTTTGCGAATCGTACTTCGGTTTGTCAATACCCCGGGAGGCTTCACTGTAAGGAATATCTCCGAAGACATCGGTGATTCTACCCGTACCTTCGGCAGTCATAATACGCACAATATGATACATCTGCTGGAAGTCAGAACGGTCTTCACAAATCTCTTTGATTTGTAACATATACTTCAGGACGTACAGATAATAAGGAGTCCAGTATCCGTTCATCGCCCAGGAATCTTGGTAAGCATACCGGTCAGTAGCCCAGGAAGTAGCTGTGTTACTTACATATTGCGCATATTGATTTGTATAGAGATTAACTCCTACCTGATATTCACCATAGTAAGCATGAATCGCTTTCTGTTGGATCCGTGGAAAATAAAAGTTCGGGTCTTCAATCGTATCCAATGAATTCTGGCTTTTGTTCATCTCTTCAAAATCACCAGTACAACTATACGAAAGAAACAGACCGGTGACAATAGCTGCGTATTTTATTATATTTTTCATAATGCTCTACTAATTAAAATGTTAGATTGACATTGATACCGAAGTTCCGGGAGGGAGGCAATGTGTTCAGGTCAAATGCCTGCATCCAGTCTTGGCGGGTCGATGCGCTTTCCGGCGTAGTTCCCGGAGTGTTTTTCAAAAGATAACCCAGATTCCTTCCGACGAAAGACACTCGGGCTTTCTTTACAAATTTGGTTTTTGCCAGGTATTGTTGAGGAACCATATACCCGATAGATAATTCTCTCAACATAATGTAAGAACCATCATACATAAACTCCTCTGCAATACCATTATTATAACCATCGATGGCATTCTAGTACTCTTCAGCAGTGACAGACTGGGTATTTCTTTCACCCGTACTCCGGATAATACCTTCCACCACCATGCCATCACGTCCCTCTAAGGTTCGGGGGCTGGTACCATTCTGTGCGGCAATCGCATCCGTAATAGAAACAATGTCTCCACCTTTCTTGATATCCAGTAACGCATGGAAGGTGAAGTTCTTATATCGTAGCATGTTATAAACAGATCCTGTCCAATCCGGAAGCATATTCCCTAACGTAATATTATCTTCTGTAGCAATAGGAATTCCATTGTCCTGAAGCAGGATGTTACCATTATCATCTCTCAGGAAACCTTTTCCTACAATATCACCAAACTTGCCACCTTCATCTACCACAACGTCTGCTACTTTAAATCCACCTAAGGTATGTCTTTTGATCTCATCATTCAAAGTCACACATTCTGAGCGGTTGAATCCCCAGTTAAGATTCAGGTCCCACTGCCAGTCTTGTGTTTTGATGGGAGTAGAAGTAATAGACAGTTCCACCCCGTGACTCTTGATCTCACCGGCATTGATCCATTGAGAGTAATATCCGGTGGTAGGAGAGGCGTCCAACGAAAGGATCTGATTCAGCGTATTCGCTTTATAATAGGTAAAATCCAGTCCTAAACGGTTATCCAAGAAGCGGGCATCCACACCAATCTCCCAGGATTTTGTTTTTTCCGGTTGCAGGTCATAAAAAGGTTTAGTACCAGGTAATTCACCGAATTTAGTAGAACCATTCATGGTATTTAACCAGACACTGCTATAGAGTTGATACGGGTCCGTATCACTACCTACCTGTGCCCAGGAACCTCTCACTTTCAGGAAGGGGATAAAATCAGGTAATGTAAACACATCGGAAAGTACCCCACTGATACTGATGGATGGATAGAAATAAGACCAGTTACTTGGATTTAATGTAGAAGACCAGTCATTACGGGCCGTAAAGTCTAAGTACAACCAATGATCCAATCCAACCTGCACATTCCCTAAGACCGAATGAACTTCTTTTTCATAATAATTATTTCCTACAGAAGTATTGATCTTTTCACTATTCGATAATCGATAGAGTCCTTCAAGGACTAAGTGACCAGAGTTCGCATTGAATTCATATTTTTCCCAGCGTCTCATCGCAGCTCCGGCGTTAGCCAATACAGAGAACCTGCCGAAATCTTTATTGAAATTCAACATAATGTCATAGTTCCCTTCATTAATACGGTATTCACCCATATAATAAACCGGATTTTCACCTAAATACGTTTTTAATCCGTAACTGTTCGAATGATTCAGAATATAATCCTGACCTGCTTTACCGGTAATCCCTAACCAATCGGTAAATTTAAAATTAACGGTAGCCACCCCGATCACTCGGTCTCTCTCATCTACACTATGTTTTTTATCAGTAGTTAGTGCGTACGGGTTATAAATATCACTTCTTGTTCCTGCCCAGTTCATCTGCATGCCATCCACTGCTTCCCAGTCTTTTAGGTCTGACAAGCGGATATTACCCGGCATTGTGTTAAACATATGCATCAAACCATATACTCCTAAGCCCACACGGTTTTTCACTTCCTGTTTCATGTAAGATCCTTTCAGATTGACAGTCAGGCGTTGATACTGGTAATTTACATTCAGGTCGAAATAATCACGGGTCATATTGTTATTGTCCACAATCCCTTTATTTCTTGAATCCGTAAAAGAGAAGCGGGCTGCCAAATGTTCACCTCCACCTTCAATGGCAATACTATTAGCTACATTGGAGCCGGTGTTAAAGAAATCTTTAATCCAGTTTTTCTGAGGTAACATTTCATAATCCGGCAGGTTATATCCATAATGGCTGTAATAATGGTTTTTCCAGTTTGTGATCATCTGTCCGGTCATTTCCGGTCCCCAGGCTGTCTCAGAGTCAGGACTAAAGATGCCACCGTTACCCTGTCCGTATTTCCATTGATAATCATACCCGTCATATACTTTGCTCCAGCTGAAATTTCCGTTATAAGTCACAGAAATAGGCTGGCCCTGCTGAGCTTTTTTGGTAGTGACCAGAATAACCCCGTTAGAGGCTCTTAAACCATATAACGCAGCCGCATTCGGTCCTTTCAGTACGGAAATGCTCTCAATATCATCTGGATTCAGGTCTGAGGCTCCACCTGCCACATCGGAACCACCCCATTGGTCAACCTCTCCATTGTCCGAGTCATCAATCGGAATCCCGTCAATAACCCACAACGGACTGTTATTCCCCGATAAGGAGTTCAGGCCACGGAGTATCACACGGGTAGAACCTCCCAGACCGGAAGAAGACTGGCCGATCTGCACACCGGCTACTTTTCCCTGCAGCATATTCGATAAACTGGGAGCACGGGTCTCCATAAATGTTTCCGATTTGATCTCCTGCATGGCATATCCCAGAGCTCTCTTTTCCCGTTTGATACCCATGGCAGTTACCACAACCTCATCCAGCCGTTCCGCATCTGGCTCTATCACAATATGAAAGAACGTACGGTTATCAATCTAGAATTCTACCCGGCTATAACCGATATAAGAAATAACTAAGGTATTCGCACCGGAAGGAACCGTTAAGTCAAAATTACCATCCAGGTCTGTGATCACACCTGTATTTGTATTCTTTACCACGACGTTCGCTCCGATAATCGGTTCGCCGTCAGAGTCAACTACCTTACCGGTAATCCGTTTTTCCTGAGTAATCATTTGGGGACCCGGAATAGCTTCCGCATGCAGGAGCTGAGTTCCGGCAAAAGAAAGGCCCATGATTGCCGTCCATATCACCAGCTGGTGAATCATGAAGATTGTTTTTCGTGAAAACTTTAAAAGGGCATTCATAATTAATTAAATTTTTAAGTATTAATCATTCTGATTGTTTGTTAGGTTAGATAAAAACATATAAAGAGTTTTTTATAGTGGATCGGTACAGATTGGGGGGCAAAGAGTAGGTACTAAACCCCTCCCGGATATTATCTTTTTCTGAAGGTTATTTTTCATCTTTTTACATAGCATTACAAATGGATTAAAGTAATAATGTTAATTTATGAGACAAAGTCAATAAAATATTTTATTATTTATTATTTTAGTCAGAATAAATTTTAAAATATTGTAGGCTGTAGGAGAAAATAACCCGTGAAGAAGCGTCAACCAGGAGCAAAATCCTTTATAAATAGCAGTTGTTAGAAGAAAAAGACATGCGGATGTATGATTCTGTCAGTTGGAATAGATTGACCGTCAATAGCCGAAAGAGATATGCACTCAGGCTTGGTCGGAAGATTTAATACATTATATAAGCAATTGATAAAAAGTTCATTATAAACTAATCCATAAGATTTACTTTTACTTATAATTCGAAACCTCCGTTTTTCATAAAAATGTATTTATTTAGGTCGATATAGTAAATTATAAGTCTCTAAAAATTGTGAATAAAAATCAACGCCTTAGCTTATCAATAAATTATTATTATTATTATTTGATTTATAGATGTTTATGGTAGATTTTAAATCTTCCGACATCACTAATTAAAAATTCCTATTTTCAATTCCTTCCAATCACATGTAATAATTGGTTTTTCAATTAAATAATATCTTTTGAACCTTCCTATATATGTATTTCACGATGATTCACATGCAATCCCTATGGATAAGAGTCCGGCAGTGCCTGTTTTTTCGCATGGCCAATGATTAATCCGCACTTTTCTGGATTTTACGGATCAGGGTAGCTTTATCTACTATGCCGGATCTGCGCCATATGACCTCTCCGTTTTTAAAAAGGAGAAAGGTGGGGATGGATCTGACTTCATACTGTTGGGTAAGGGCTCTGTGCTCGTCGATGTCTATTTCCAGTACACGGGCATGCTGGTGTTGCTCTTTTCCTAATTGGTCTATGATTGGTTCCATTAGTTTACATGGACTGCACCAGTGGGTGTGAAAATTGACTAATGCCGGTTTGTCTCCGTGAGTTAGTTATTCAAACGTTTCCATACAATACAATTAATTTATTTTCTCTTAGTTCTGACAAAATGGATAACCTGTTTCCATCAGTAAACGATTAAGGAGCAAAGGTAGATACTTCTGTTTATACAGACGTGTATTTCCTGATCTATTCTATTTATGTTGTGATAGAAAATATCTATACCACCGGACGGGTTAGCAATCTGTCAGCACAGAGGATACACATGTCATGTACGATCCATCTGCTGGCAGACCGTTAACCCGTCCGGTGGGAAGAAAGAAAGGGTTAATATCCCTTATTCTGTACCAGGTTTTTCCCTTTGGCTATCTCGTTGGTCGGAATAGGGAACACGTGGTTGACGGATTCGTTGAAGCTACGGGCCGGCCAGGCTTCTATTTCGGTGATTTCCATATCGTCGATGGAGGTGGGGATCTCTATACCGCTTTTGAGTTGCACGGCATAACCGTAAAGTGGTTTTTCTACGTATTGTTTGGCCACTCCCCAGCGGAGGAGGTCTAACATGCGGTGGGAGAATTCTCCTGCCAGTTCGCATCTGCGTTCCTTCATCAGGTCTTCCCGGGTGGCATTCACTACGTCCGAAAGACCGGCTCTTCTTCTGACCAGGTTCAGGGGCTTGTCTCCGTTGGCTCCCTGCCAGATCAGCGCTTCTGCTTTCATTAGCAGTACTTTTGCATAGCGCATGGCGGGTATGTTCAGGCTGGTGGTCGGATAGTCTCCGTTGGGGTTGACCGTATTCCCGATAGCATCTTCCTCTTCAAAGGGCTGCATGTATTTGTTGAACTGCATGCCTGACAGGCTTTCGTTGGAGTAGTACACCTTTTCCTGTCCCAGGAACCGGAAGGTGTCTCCCGGTTTCAGGATAGTAACCGGAAGGCGTTTATCGGCCGGGTCGAATGCATTCAACAGGTCGGTGGTCGGAGTGAAATAGCCCCATCCGTTATATTCTCCCAAACCTTTATTTTCCAGCAGCACACCGGGTAGGATCGATCCGGACACGACTGATGAGGGGAAGGAGAAGAGGTATTCCGGACTGTAATTGTTGGATGGACTGAACAGGGCGTGGAAGTCACTTGCCAGGTCGTGTGCTCCGGAGGAGATCACTTTATCGCAATATTCAATCACGGTGGCATAGGAGGAAGGATCATACTGTGCATCCCATAACGCCACTTTGGCTATGTAGGCCCAGCAGGCAGTTTGATGGGGGCATCCATACTGGCTTTCTCCCCATTCGCTGAAGGTGGGTAGCAGTTCGGCAGCCTTTTTGAAATCATTTATGCAATAGGCATAGTTATCCCGGACACTGGTGGCACGGGGCACATCCATCTCATCGATTTTCAGTCCCGGTTCTACGATAGGGATACCTCCGTTTTCGCCGTTATCACCATAGTAGGGTGCCAGCCAGAAATAGGCCCAGGCCCGGAAGAAATAGGCTTGTCCGAGTGCTTTGTTTTTTACGTCGTCGTTGATGTCCATCTCTGGCACGTTCAGGATCATGTCGTTGCATCGTTTGATCAACTGGTACATGATGGGCCAGTTATCTACTACGTCGCGGGAATAGTCGGCTATGAAGTTTTTCATAGCGGCGCAGCCTGCCTGTGTCCTTCCAGTTACGACATCGTCACTACAGTTGTAGTAGTGCATAAAGCCACGTCCTACCACTCCGTTTTCTCCCATCCAGAAATAGAGTCCGTCGGCTGCCCATTCTGCATTGGCTGCGGTTTGCCAGAAGTTGTCATTGGCGGGTTCCCCATATTTGTCGTAGGTCAGGAAGTTTTCACAGCAGGTGAAAAGGATACCGCAGCTTATGATTGCGAATATGGATCTTAAAGATATTGTTTTCATATGTTGTCTGTCTGTAATTTAAACGATTTAAAATGTCAGGTTCACTCCTACGGAGAATACTCTGGAAACCGGGTATCTTCCTCCATCTACTCCTTCATTTCCTACTTCCGGGTCCATGCCTGAGTAGTTGGTGATCGTAAACAGGTTCTCTCCGGTCAGGTAGGCTCTTAGTAGAGGGGCAGAAGCGGGGTTCCCGAACAGTGTTTTAGGGAAAGTATACCCTAAGGTCAGGTTTTTTAGGCGGGCATAGCTGCCGTTTTCCAGGAAGAAATCGGATACGGTGCTGAAGTTTCCGTTTGAATCAGACATACTGATCAGTGGGATGTCTGAATTTTTGTTGTAGTTCCAGGCATCTAATACATCTTTTGACATGTTCCAACCCTGTCTGGCGGCGTAGGTCATTACTTTCATACCGTTGAAAATCTTATTTCCGGCTACTCCCTGGATAGAGAAGCTCAGGTCGAAATTTTTATAGGCGAATGAACCGTTGATCCCGTAGGTCACTTTGGGGGTGTAGCTTCCCATAAATTGCCGGTCTTCATCGCTGATAATGCCGTCTCCGTTGGCATCCACGAATTTTAGATCTCCGGGTTGTGCATTGGGCTGGATCTTGTTGCCGTTGGCATCTGTGTAGGCATCGATCTCTGCCTAGCTCTGGAAGATACCGTCTGTCCGGATCAGGTAGTAGGAGTATCAGGGCTGGCCTACCCCTGAACGGAGCGGCTGCATGGCACGGATGGTTTTGTCATGGGCGAAAAATTCACGGTCACCCAGGTCTTTTACCTCACTTTTCAGGAAGGCGATGTTCCCGTCAATCCGGTATTCAAAGCCGCCTCTGGTCCGGTTGTTATAGCCTAAGGTGAATTCCCATCCCCTGTTTTGTACCTTTCCGATGTTGCCATAGGGATCTGTTCTGACTCCGGCTACGGAAGGCATCGGGATCTCTTCGATCAGGTCTTTGGTGTTTTTGATGTAGTAATCGGCAGAGAAGTAAACCGTTCCCCAGAGTAGTTCTAGGTCGAATCCTAAGTCAGTCTGTTCGGAAGTTTCCCAGATCAGGTTCCGGTTGGGAATCGTGGTTAGTCCTACTCCTTTGATCGGGTTCTCGTGGGAATTGCCTAAATAGATATATTGTCCAGTCTCTTCCAGGTTACTGGCATAGGAGTAGTTGTTTACTACGTTTACATTTCCGATCTGTCCCCAGCTTGCGCGTACTTTCAGCAGGGAAACAGTCCCCGGATGAAAGAACTCTTCGGAAGATATTTTCCAGGCTCCGGAAACGGCAGGGAAAATACCGGAGTTGTTATCTTTAAACAGTTTGGAGGAAGCATCCCGGCGGATACTGGCGGTCAGGATGTAGCGGTCATCATAAGAATAGGCAGCTCTGGCATAGGCGGAAACCTGGGAAAGCTGGGTCTTTGTTTCTGCCAGTTTGGTTTTGGTCCAGTCTCCACTGTTCACCAGGTGTTGGGAATAGGTACTTTCATCGGAAAAGTCATAGGCCTGGACTTCCAGTGCATTGTAGCCTTCATAACTCATGGAGTAACCGGCCATAGCACTGATCAGGTATTTATCAAACGTACGGTCAAAGCTGGCGACTGTTTCCCATAACCAGGTATTTTTTCTGGAATACCGGAGTTTACGGGAGTTCTCTTCATTGGTTTTACCTATTTCGGTTACTTTGGATACGAAATCTTCATATCGTTTGTTTTCTGTAGAGGCGGAGAAATCCGAACGGAGTTTCAGCCCTTCCCACACATCTAAGGCTAATGAGGTAGTAGAGAACAGGGTCTGTTTGGGCCTGTATTGGTTCAACCGTTTCAGGTAGGCAACCGGGTTGCTTACTTCCCCGAAGGTTCCGGCTACTCCCAGGTCTTTGGCCCACAGGGGAACGGTTCCTCTGAATTGTTTGTTGCCGTTGGCATCTAATACATAGTTGCCACTCTGGTCCATTTCATAGACAGTAGCAGAAGGAGGCATAAACATGGCAGCAGCGGTAACCCCTGTATGGCTGCTGGTGTTCAGGTCTCCCTGTCCGTTTTGATATTTATAATTGAGCCGTTCTGACAGGGTAGGCCGGCTGTTCAGTTTCAGGTCTACATTCAGTTTTCCTCCAAAGTTTTCTACGAACGTATTCAGCAGGGTTCCTTCGAATTTGCTGTATTCCGCCGAAGCATAGGCTTTCAGGTCTTCACTCCCTCCGTTCACTGTGACGGCATAGCGCTGCATAAAGCCTGTCCGGAAGATCTCATCGATCCAGTTGGTACGGGTGACCTGTCCATAGGGATAGATTTTCAGATTGATACCGGAAGGAATGGACACTCCGCTGACGTTCGCTGCATCTGTCCGTACTTTGACATATTCTTCCGCATTCAGCATTTCGGGTGTACGCCAGGCGGATTGTATCCCGAAATTAGCCCGGGCGGTTACGGTTGCTTTCCCTGCCTTGGCTTTCCGGGTAGTGATCAGGATCACCCCTCCGGAATCTACATTGGTCCCGTAAATAGCTGTGGATGCCGCATCTTTTAATACGGTGATGGACTCCACATCTTCCATATTGAAAGGGGCTCCGGATACTCCATCTACTACGTAGAGCGGCTCTTCACTATCGCGTGAACCTCTCCCCCGGATCGTTACCGTAGGCTTAGCCAGCGGATCTCCTCCGGTACTGCTGATCGTCACCCCTGTAATCTGTCCCTGTAGAGCGCCTATCATGTCTGTCGCACGGCTTTTCACGCTTTCGTTAATTTCTTTATTGGAGGCAGCTACTGAAAGGTTGGCCTTGCGGGATTCCTGTCCGTATCCTAACACTACTACTTCATTCAGGGCAGTGGAGGATTCTTCTAATGAAAAGTGAAGGATAGTCCGGGAGCTGACTTGGGTGGTCACGGTTTCGTACCCCAGATAACTTACCTGAACTTCACTTTCGGGTGTTACCTCCAATGTGTAGTTCCCATCGTAGTCTGTGATGGTTCCATGAGAGGTTCGGATATCCAGGATGGAAGCTCCGATAATCGGTTCTTTGGTACGGCTGTCCTGCACAGTTCCCGACAGGGTGATCTGCTGTGCATAGGTGAAACCTACACAAGTAAGGAAAATGAATACATTAAAAAATTTCATGGGATAAAAAATTAATTAGTGATAGGTTGATTCTATTATTTTATGGAATATATGTGTATTCGGATAGACACCGGTGAAGCGTTGGGATTGAGGACCATAGGCGAATACAGGAACCATGATCGGGGTATGGTCATCTGTCATATGGATTGCTGTCATATGATGCTGTCCCGGATTTCCATCTACCAGTGTCAGCCCTCCGGTTTCATGGTCGGCTGTAACAATCACTAAGGTTTCTCCGTTCTCATCTGCAAATTTCAGGGCTTCTGCTACTGCCAGGTCAAAGCCCAGAGTTTCCATCACTGAATTAGGGAGGGAATTGGCATGTCCAGCATAATCGATTTTAGCGCCTTCTACCATCAGGAAAAATCCGTTTCCGGCATTCTTTTCTAATCTCCCGATCGTTTGCCGGGTAGCATCTGCCAGTAGGGTCAGGTTTTCTGCGGTAGTTGCTTCTCCCATCCGTTCATCTATGCAGAGTACTTTTTTAGAAGTAAGGGAAAGTGAATCTATGGATTGTATAATATCATAGTGTCTGGTAAGTTCTTTTTCCAACGGCTGGTTGTGTACCAGTTTTTCTATTAATTCTATTCCACTGCCGCATAGAATGGACAAGGCTCCGTGGGTCAGCCAGGGTAGGATTTCTTCTGCCCGGTCCCGTTCAGTCGTATGACTATAAAAGGCGGCTGGGGTGGCATCTGCTATATTTCTGAACGTGACTACCCCGCAACTTTTTCCCTGGGAGGTGAATCGTTCCACCAGGGTTTCATACACTTCTCCGGTTTTGCTCATAGAGATATGCCGGTTGTTGTTGGATTCTCCGGTGGCCAGGCTACTTCCGGCTCCTGCCGAGTCTGTAGTATAGGCATCTTTTGCCTGGGTCCGTTGTAATCCTACCTGTTTTAGCTGGAGCATACTCAGTCCGTGGTTGACGGCATCTGCCACACAAACCTGGGCCAGTCCCATTCCGTCGCCGATCAGCAGGATCACATTTTTTACGGGTAGCTCTTTTCCATCTGACAGGAAGGTAGGCTTATAGATTTCAATCGCTTTTGCCAGATGACGGCTATCGGCACTGAAACTAGTGAAACGGGCAGTTATTTTATCCAGGCGATCTGTTTGTATGCTTTTAGTTTCTGGATTATCTATAGAAGTATTCAGAGCAAAATTTTTCTGGTCAAAATTCCGGAAGAAGGCACTGCAGGCTTCCGGTTTATCGGTGTTGATGTAGTCTATTCCCATAAAGTAGAAGGTATTCCATGCGGTCATGGAGTCCGGACTTCCCCAGAAACGGATGGGTTTTTCCTGGGCATGTGCTTTTTGTATGATCGCTTCCAGTTTCTTTTTTTCAGCTGCAATGATGGAACCTTTTCCGTTCCAGACGGAATATTTGCGGAAAGATTCACTGAAAAAAGCTACCCGGTTGAGTTGTGCAGGTGTGTAGGAAAGTTGGATCAATCCGTCAAAAAAGATATAGGCCGGATACAGGTCAAATTCTTCCGGTGCAGGTGCATCTCCACTTATGACAATACGTACGGCTAACGGATTAACGAATGGGTTAAAGACTTCCGGGTATTGCTCCAGTTGTTTTACTAACAGATCCATAACCTGTTGACGGTTGCTCTTAATATCAATCAGCAGATCCAGTGTTTCGTGGGTGTGTACCCAGGCTTTCCCGTTATTTCTGCGGAACAGGTCTACCAGAGGTTGCAGGTAGAGTTGTTCGAATGTGAGTGCGGTCTGCAGTTCTTCCTTGTCGTGTGCAACTACTAACTGTTCCGGGTCATGCGGAGACAGATACAGGTCTGCTTCAATGGAATGGACCTGCTGGGAGTAAGCCTGATAGAAGGGAACCAATTGCCTGTAATCGTTATGGGAATGTATACGTACAGGAGATATTGACATAGTGTTCAAAGAGATTGTAAATAAAAGTATGGGTATTAGCATACCTCGAAAACTGATGTTGTAGAGCATTGTAGTATGTTTAGATTCTTTTGGGTGCAAAGCAACAAACCCTATATTAAAGAAATATTACAAGGAGATAAAGATACTGTTGCAGGAATTTTTCTTAGAGTTTAAACTGCTATCTTCAGTTTTATATTATTAAAATCTTATTTATGTAGAAAATGATGGATATGAGATGTCGTGTAGGATCAACTATACAGAAGCAAAAACGAAAACAGTCATTCAGGGGTCCGGAGGTGAAGAGGATCTGATAGAATGTGATTTTAAAATCAAAAAAAGAGCTGTTATGCAAAAAGTTTACTGGAATGGAGAACTTAAATGGGAAAGACCTGAACATGTTTCGGATGACGCACCTGTAACTCCTGAATTTGATGTAGTCAGATAGGAAAAGTTCATAAGGTTTGCCCATTAACCTTTGAGGATACTCAGAATTCATTTATGATCTGGTGCCAGGACAAAAATGATCATTCTTTTATTTACATGTTTCCCAATTTATATACCTTTGCCGGGCTTTGAACAAGCCTATGATTGAATTGTTAATTAGATTAGTAGAGGTGAAGAGATATGCAGGAGTCTGATTCCATTATCAGTGTCAGCCATGTTTCCCGATATTATGGGGAGAAGGCTGTATTAGATGACGTGAGCTTAGAGGTTCGCAAAGGAGAGTTTGTGACTATTCTGGGACCTTCCGGATGTGGTAAGACTACGTTGTTAAGGCTTATTGCCGGGTTTCAGACTGCCACGGAAGGAGTGATCTGTATCGGAGGACAGGATATGACTCAGACGCCTCCCTATAAACGTCCGGTCAACACGGTGTTTCAGAAATATGCCTTATTCCCCCATTTGAATGTATTTGATAATATTGCCTTTGGCCTGAAACTGAAAAAGCTTTCTTCTTCGGCGACAGAGAAGAAGGTGAAATAGGCATTGAAGATTGTGGGAATGACGGATTATAAGTTTCGGGATGTGGATTCACTCTTCGGAGGCCAGCAGCAACGGGTGGCTATTGCCCGGGCCATCGTAAATGAGCCGGATGTATTATTGCTGGATGAGCCGCTGGTAGCTTTAGACCTGAAAATGCGGAAAGATATGCAGATGGAATTAAAGCAGATGCACCGCTCCTTAGGGATTTCCTTTCTATATGTCACCCATGACCAGGAAGAAGCTCTGACGTTAAGTGACCGAATTGTCGTGATGAGTGAAGGCAAGATCCAGCAGGTGGGCTCTCCTGTAGATATTTATAACGAACTAGTCAATTCATTTGTAGCTGATTTTATCAGAGAAAGCAATATCCTGAACGGTGTCATGGTGAAAGACTAGTTAGTACGGTTTGCCGGGCGGGAGTTTGAATGTGTGGATAAAAGCTTTGGAGAGGACACTCCAGTAGATGTAGTGATCCGTCCGGAGGATATTTATATTTTTGAAGTGTCGAAGGCAGCCATGCTGACCGGCCGGGTGACTTCCTGTATTTTTAAAGGCGTGCACTATGAGATGATGGTGGATACTCCGAATGGATATGAATTCCTGGTACAGGATTACCATCAGTTCCCAGTGGGACAGGAAGTAGGATTGCGGGTAAAGCCGTTTGATATTCATGTCATGGAAAAGGAAAGGCTGTGCAACACATTTACCGGAAAGATGGTGGATGCTACGCATGTGGAGTTTTTAGGTCATACGTTTGAGTGTTCGGAACGGAAAGATATTCCTGCCGGGTCGGAGGTGACCGTAGAGGTGGATTTCCGGCAGGTGATCCTGCAGGACAATGAAGAGGATGGAATGATCACGGGAGATGTGAAGTTTATCCTGTATAAGGGAGATCATTATCACCTGACGGTCTTTACCGACTGGGATGAGGATATTTTCGTGGATACGCAGGATGTCTGGGATGACAATGACCGGGTAGGGATCACGATTGATCCGGAAAGTATCCGGATCATAACCGGTAAAGGAACCTAAGCCATGGGAAAGATCACTGCTTTTCTGGGAAAACGAAGGAACTGGACGGTTCCGTACGCATTGTTTCTTTTTGTTTTTGTGGTAATGCCCCTGCTCTTGATCGCCTGGTACGCATTTACGGATATGGACGGGTCTGTTACGCTGGATAATTTCCGTAAATTTATGAAGCATCCGGAAGCGCTGAACACTTTTATCTATTCGGTGGGGATCGCGATTATCACTACGCTGGCTTGTCTGTTGTTAGGCTATCCGGCGGCTTATATTCTGAGCCGGGCGGGGTTTAAAAGTTCCAATACGATGGTTGTCCTGTTTATTCTGCCGATGTGAATTAATATCCTGATCCGGACACTGGCTACTGTGGCACTGTTTGATTTTCTGAATGTACCCTTAGGAGAGGGAGCCCTGATTTTCGGGATGGTCTATAATTTCTTTCCTTTTATGATCTATCCGATCTATAATACATTGCAGAAAATGGATTATAACCTGATCGAGGCGGCTCAGGATTTAGGAGCTAATCCCTTTCAGGTCTTTACCAGGACCGTATTTCCTTTATCTATGCCCGGTGTGGTGAGCGGCATCATGATGGTGTTTATGCCTACGATCTCCACGTTTGCTATTGCCGAGTTACTGACGATGAATAATATCAAGTTGTTTGGAACCACTATTCAGGAGAATATCAATAATGGCATGTGGAACTATGGAGCTGCTTTGTCACTGATCATGCTGTTGCTGATCGGTATTACCGGACTGTTTAACGGGGAAGGAGATAAGGCATCTAATGAGGGAGGACTGATCTAATGGTGAAGTATCTGAGAAAAGCCTACCTGTGGTTTTTATTAGTCTTATTATATGCTCCGATCCTGATCATTATGATCTTCTCTTTTACGGAAGCGAAGATGTTAGGGAACTGGACCGGTTTTTCTACCAAACTATATACCTCTTTGTTTGCCGGAGGGGTGCATCGTTCCCTGATCAATGCGATCTGGAATACACTGGCGATTGCGCTGATCGCGGCTACTGTGTCTACGTTGTTGGGAAGTCTTGCTGCGATCGGTATCTATAACCTGCGGGCCCGTTCCCGGCAGGCCATAGGGTTTGTGAATAGTATCCCGATCCTGAATCCGGATATTATTACAGGGGTTTCCCTTTTCTTGTTGTTTGTGAGTTTTGGTATTTCTCAGGGTTTTACGACCGTGGTACTGGCTCATATCACTTTTTGTACTCCTTACGTGGTGTTGAGTGTGATGCCCCGTTTGCAGCAAATGAACCAGCATAGCTATGAAGCGGCTCTGGACCTGGGAGCTACCCCTTTCCAGGCGTTACGGAAGATCATTATGCCGGAGATCCGTCCCGGTATGATCAGTGGTTTTATTCTGGCTTTCACCCTTTCGATTGATGATTTTGCCGTTACTATTTTTACGATCAGTAATGAAGGACTGGAACCCTTTCTACTTATATTTATGCGGATGCCCGGAAAGGGGAACTAACGCCGAAGTTACGTCCGTTGTCTACGATTATTTTTGTTGCCGTACTGGTGTTATTGATCATTATTAATAAACGCTCCGCAAGGATTAACAGGAACAGGGAATGAGGAAGCTGATACAGATGGTAGGGATTTGCCTGATAGTGGCGGGCGTGTTGTGTTCCTGTGACCGGACAGATGAACAGCGTAAGAAGATCCTGAAGATCTATAACTGGGCGGATTATATAGACGAGGAAGTGCTGGAAGATTTTACCTATTGGTATAAGGAACAAACAGGAGAAGAGATCCGGATCATTTACCAGGTGTTTGATATCAATGAGATCATGTTGACCAAGATCGAGCGGGGACACGAGGATTTCGATGTGGTGTGTCCTTCTGAATATATCATTGAGCGGATGCTGAAAAAGGACCTGTTACTGCCTATTGACCGGGATTTTGGGGATACGCCGGATTATACGGGAAATATAGCTCCTTACATCCGGGAACAATTGGATAAGATCAGCCAGCCGGGACGTAAGGTGAATGACTATAGTGTGGCCTATATGTGGGGAACTGCCGGATTACTCTACAATACGGCCTTTGTCTCTGCGGAGGAGGTAGAGAGTTGGTCTTGTCTCTGGGACCCTGCCTACCGGGAAAAGATCCTGATGAAGGACAGCTACCGGGATGCTTACGGCACGGCTATTATTTATGCCCATGCGGACGAACTGGAGGCGGGAACCGTCACGGTGGAGGAGTTGATGAACAACTATTCCCCGGAAGCCATTGCTTTGGCAGAACAGTACCTGAAAGCGTTAAAGCCTAATATTGCGGGTTGGGAAGTGGATTTCGGGAAAGAGATGATGACTAAGAACAAAGCGTGGATCAATTTTACCTGGAGTGGTGATGCAGTCTGGGCTATTGACGAGGCGGAAGCAGTGAATATTGAATTGGATTATGAGGTTCCCCAGGAAGGAAGTAACATCTGGTATGATGGCTGGGTAATTCCCCGGTATGCACGGAATGTGAAGGCTGCCAGCTATTTCATTAATTACCTTTGCCGTCCGGACATTGCCTTACGCAATATGGATGAGATCGGGTATGTAAGTGCAGTCGCTACCCCGGAGATATTGGAAGCGAAGGTGGATAGTATGTTGACAGACTATTATGATCTGAGTTATTTCTTTGGGGAAGGAGCGGAACATATTCCTATTGATCCAGTGCAGTATCCGGATTATGAAGTGGTGCAGCGATGTGCCATGATCTGTGATTTCGGGGATCAGACAGAAGAAGTGCTGGAGATGTGGAGCCGTGTGAAAGGAGACAATCTCAATACAGGTCTTGTCTTACTGATCTTTTTGGTGTTTGGTTTGCTCTTGGTCTGGATAGTGTGGAAAAAGATACGTACCTACAAACAGAAACAACGCCACCGGAGCCGAAGGCGGAAAAGACTGAAAATAAACGGTTGATTAAGAATTAACTATGAATAGGAAGCATATTCAGATGCTTTTTGTATATTTAATCGCGAAATAAAACAGGAGATCCTATGGGGTCATCTAAACAGATATATATTTTCAATGACCAGTTAAACAAATGGAAGGAATAAAGAATCTCATTCTGGATTTTGGCGGCGTGATCATCAACCTGACCTGCAACCGCTGTATCGAAGCATTTGAGCAGTTGGGTGTGGCGGATATCCGGGAGCTGATCACGAATAATTACCAGCATAAAGATTTGTTTATGCAACTGGAGCTGGGCACGCTGACGATGGCTGAGTTTCATGACGGCATACGGCATTTGTCCCAACAATCTTTCTCTGATGAGGAGATTGACCAGGCCTGGATCCTGATGCTGGATGATATTCCTGCTGCCAAACTGGACCTGCTGTTGGCTTTACAGAAAAAATATAAGGTCTTTTTGCTCAGTAATACGAATGAGATCCACTGGAAGTGGGCGGAAGCGAATTGCTTCCATTACAAGGGACACCACGCCAGGGACTTTTTTAATGAGATCTATCTGTCCTATGAGTTAAACATGCTGAAACCTAATGCGGATATTTTTGAATATGTACTCCGTGATGCCGCTATCCTTCCGGAAGAAACATTATTCATAGATGATGCACTGGTGAATTGCCGTACGGCAGAATCTTTAGGAATCCGGAGTTATGCTCCTGAACCACGGGAAGACTGGTCGCATCTCTTTCTTTTATAGTAGTCAGAGGAGTTAGCAGGCACTTCACTCCTAAGGAGCAAAGCGACTGCTAACTCCTCTGACTACTATAAATTACCTCCTTCCTGCTCAAATATCCTTCACCTTGAGAATATGATAAGAAGTATCCGTATCATACACATCGGCTCCTTCTATCTTTTTAATGTAAGTTACGACCTGGATTGTGACTGGAAGGATGATTACTTCATAGAGCGATTTCAGGAATGCCTGTGTCCCGATCATGATTAGGAGTTCTGCCGGTGGAATGATGCCGATGAAAGCGATCGGGAAGAAGAGCAGGGAGTCTGCACTTTCGCCGATCAGGGTGGAGACGATGGCCCGCAGGGAGAAATTCTTGCCTCCGGAGGCTATTTTCATTTTACTCATGACATAGGCATTCAGGAAAGAGCCTATTAAAAAGGCGATCAGACTGGCACAGGCTATGCGGGGTGCCATGCCAAAGACGAAGTTAAACCCTTCTTCGTTTTCCCAGAAAGGAGCAGCCGGTAACCGGACAGCTATCTGGGCAAAACCGATTACTAAGAAATTGGAAATAAACCCACTCCAGATGATCAGCCGGGCTTTTTTGAATCCCCAGACTTCAGCAATGCAGTCGTTGATGATGTAAGAAATGGGAAAAACAATCAGTCCGGCAGTGGCGGTAATGCCAAATACCTGGATTACTTTCGCTTCCAACAGGTTGGATGCCACTAAGCAGATGTTAAAAAGGATACCCAATAGCATAAAGGGTACGGATACAGTCTTTTGCATATTTCTTGTTTTTTACGTGGTTTAGCAAGCACACGGGAAGACTATGCTTCCATCCTATGTTATCCTATCGGATCTGCCTGCAAAGGTAGACGTTATTTTTTCATTCTGTAAATCCCTTTTTAGTGTCCTGGCATAGGATACTTATTATACAGGAATAGTATATATAGTAAGCAGGATTACTATATATATTGTGTCCGGGAATGTTTCTTTTTTGCAGTGTCCGGCAGAGGACTTAAAATCTATGGCTGTACCCGATTCCGATCATATGTTTTCCGTTGATATCGTCATCGTCGATAAAATTAGTGTAGCGGTAATAGATTTCCAGCGCGTTTCGTTTATTGAGTTTATAGTCTGTTCCTCCGGTGACACGGAATTTATTCATTTTATTTTCCTGCGGATCATTTAACGTGTTATAGAATTCCATAGATGCATAAGGACTGAAACTGCTTTTCCGGATGTCATAGACTCCTTTCAGGCGGCTTCTGAGATAGGATTTGGGGTTGGCTCTTTTCGCCGTGGCTGACACCCCTGCCCGGTAGGTACTCTGGAAACGTTCCCGCAGGAAAAAGATAAAGCGGTTCACCCGGTAGGAACCGGTCGCATAGACATAGTAGCGGTGGCGTACTTCCCAGCCTCTTTTGTCATGGTTATAATTAATCAGGTTATAAGCTCCCCCTACTTTAAAGAAATCCCGGACCTTGTAGTTCAGGTCCAGTGTGGTAGAGAAACAGTCTGCCTTGCCCAGGTCTTCCCGCATACGGAACTCTTCTTCCAGGGAGGCCGTCAGTCCGGGCAGGATCTTTTTGGACAGGTCAATGCTCAGCGAGGAACCGAAATCATTTTGTCCCAACAGGGAAGTCCCCGGTAGCAGCAGGATGGAAAACAGGATGAATCGCAGGTAGTTCATATAGGTTTTTTAGTTATTCTCACGGGGGAGACGGTGTAAAGTCTCCGTTGTATTGATTTCACGGCTTTCCGGCTCATAAAACACCTGGATGTATGCTGCGTCTTTCAGGAAATCGATATGGCCGATCTCTACCTTCCGGATGCTCAGTCCTGTCCGTTTGCGCAGGTCACTGAGCAGCTCTTCCCGTCTGTCCAGAGTGATGAGTTCTATTTTGTCATACAGGATCAGTTTGCTGGATACATGCTTTAGCCAGCGTTCACTTTCCAGCAACCAGATGCTTAACACAAAGATCGTATTCGTGGCTATCCACTCCATCAGACTGATCTGTGTGGCTAGTGCATTGATGACGGAAATAGCAATAATAATGAAAAGATACGTCATCTCCCGGATGGGTACGGATTCGGTGCGGTAGCGTATGATCCCGAAGATAGCAAAGATACCCAGGGCAAACCCGATCTTTATCTTGACACTTCCCAGGAGGAAAATCAGGAAAAAAACACTGACACTGATCAGGGAAAATGTAAAGTAGTAATCCCGCCTGTGACTTTTCGGGTAATAGAAAAAATGGATGATAAGTCCTATGACTAAGCAATTAAACAGGAAGCGTACCAGCAATACAGTCAGCCCCTCTCCGTCAAAGAAAGGCGTGTTCAGGATGAACAGTTCATCCGTTAGTTCCGGGAGTGTATCCATAAGAATGATTGATTTGTTTGTTAATCTGCATGATCCTGCTTTTGAAACGATTGTGTTTCAGTCCGGGATGAGTGAGTATGGAACCGAGGCAATATTTACTGATACTGACCGGGCGGATATGCAATTCTGCCAGTAGCCGTTTGGCCTGCGAAAAAGCATGGCCCTGCTGTTTCAGTTCTATAATGACTAAGTCCGGCAACACATGCGTCAGTCCAGTGATCCGGTTCTCAAAAGAGATATCCGTATCTATGGTGAGCCGCTCGGTCTGTTCCTTATTGACCAGCGTAATCCGGTTGAAATGGTTCTGCACATGTGGATGCAGTTGCTGAGGGGAATAGTGGGCATTTGCCTGAAGAAAAGCGATGGATTCCTCATCCAGTTGGTTTGGCCAGCAGGAGGTGGGGATCCGTATTTTTTGTGTCCGTCCCTTATTGTTCTTATTTTTTATTTCCAGGAAGGTGATCCCGGAATCCACATAATTCCTGACCCGGATCTTTTCCCGGGTCCTGCGTCCGTTCTGATGGGCGAAATACATCTCCAGTTCCCGCGTATCCCAGTAGATGGTCTGGTAATGGCTGATCCGTTTGCCCCGGATCTCCTGCACGTTGTATGCTTCCATCATTTCTTCCAGTAAGGACATAAGAAGCTCCCAGCTGGTGGTGTATTTGGTGTCCACCCGGTTCATCAGATGCACTTTTTCCATTTCAGCTAAACTAACCGGCTGAAATAACATGAGTTTTTCCCCGATATATTCCATGTCTTCTCTTCTATATCTTCAAAAATAAAGATAAACAGCAGGTCCGGGAATGGAAAAAATAATCGGTGAATGGAAGTTATCTGTCTTTTAAAAGGGTAGATGGACGATGAAACATGCAGGCTTTGCCAAACGATTTAGCTGTTATCCTATTCATAAAAACCGCTTTCGTATGGAAAAAAACTAACATATTGTGCCTTTTTGACGTAAAGTAATTCTACTTTTGTGCCTGCAAAAGATTTAAATCCTTAGTAATGATGAAAAATATTAGTTTTGAAGCGCAATTGCTTCATACTCCTTTTGATAAAGAAGATGCTTACCGGGCCTTGTCCATGCCGGTTTACCAGACTGCTGCCTATGAATTTGAGACAGCGGAGGCGATGGAGGAAGCTTTTTGCGGACGGACTCCGGACCATGCCTATTCCCGGATCACGAATCCCACGGTCCAGTATTTTGAAGACCGGATCAGACATATCACCGGAGCGACCGGAGTGACTGCCCTGAATTCAGGGATGGCAGCTGTTACGAATACATTTATGAATATCGCCTGGAGTGGAGCCAATGTGGTTACTTCCCCACACCTGTTCGGTAATACGTTTTCTTTACTGAAAAGTACCCTGGCCGCTTTTGGAGTGGAAGCCCGTTTCTGTGACCTGACTAATCTGGAAGAGGTCAAAGCGCAGATCGATGAAAATACCTGTGCGGTGTTTTTAGAGATCATTACCAATCCTCAACTGGAAGTGGTGGACCTGAAAGCCATCTCTGCTGTGGCAGCGGCTGCCGGTGCCCCGTTGATAGCGGATACGACTATTATCCCGTTTTCAGCTTTTAAGGCAAAAGACTTTGGAATAGATATTGAAATTGTTTCTACTACGAAATATATTTCCGGGGGAGCTACCAGCATTGGAGGAGTCATCGTGGATTACGGTACGTTTGACTGGAGTGATTCTCCTGTTTTAAAGAACTGGGCCGGATCAGCAGGGACCTATGCTTTTACAGCCCGGATGCGGAAAGAAGTGCATAGGAACATCGGAGCCTATATGACTCCTCAGGTGGCCTATATGCAGACCTTAGGGCTGGAGACGATGCAATTGCGTTTTGAAAGACAGGCGGCTACCTGCCTGGCGCTGGCAGAGCGTTTACAGACACTGGACCCCATTGTTGCCGTCAATTATACCGGATTGAAGGATAATCCGTTTTATGAACTGAGCTGTGCCCAGTTCGGACCCTGTCCGGGAGCCATGCTGACTTTTGATTTAGCTTCCCGTGAAGCCTGTTTTGCTTTTATGAACCGTCTGCAGTTGATCCGCCGGGCAACCAATCTGTTTGATACCAAATCCCTGGCTATCCATCCGGCAAGTACTATTTACGGGAACTTCACGAAGGAACAGCGCCAGGCAATGGATGTAAGTCTCTGTACGATCCGCTTGTCTGTCGGACTGGAAGCGGTGGAGGATTTGTTTAATGATATAACACAAGCTTTGAGTTAAGCGTGTGAGAACAATTATTTTAGCTGATAATCAGGAAATCACCCGTGCCGGACTTCGGTATCTGTGTGAGAAGATGACCGGCACGCATCCGGTGTGTGAAGTGGAAAACCGGAAAGCCCTGTTGCAGGTACTGGTGGACTTCCCGGATGCTGTGGTAGTACTTGATTATACACTGTTTGACCTGACCAGTACGGATGATCTTTTTATTTTGCAGGCCCGTTTCAAAGAGGTGGACTGGGTGCTGTTCAGTGAGGAGTTAAGTGAAGATTTTATTCGCCGGGTAGTTTTCAGCGGGGAACATTTCAGTGTTGCCCTGAAAGATTCATCCCTGCAGGAAATTAACCGAGCTTTGCATCATGCCATCCGTCATCAACCGTTTATCTGTTCACGCATCACTAATTTATTGTCTGTTCATCCACAAGAAAAGGAAGAACACCCTGTGCTGACCCATACGGAAACGGAGATCCTGAAAGGGATCGCTTTAGGAAAAACCACGAAGGAGATAGCCTTTGAACGCTATTCCAGTATACATACCATTACCACCCACCGGAAAAATATCTTTCGCAAACTCCAGGTAAATAACGTGCATGAGGCTACTAAATATGCCTTACGTGCCGGAATTATTGATTCTGCCGAATATTATATCTGATTTTTCTAAAAAGAAAGTCTTTTTTATATATTTGTGATGCTTAACTAATTACAGGAATTCTATCTGAAGCATTCTATAAGCCTTAACTTAACTTACTAAATTTGTGTGAAAAATAAAGAGCAACATTTTACAAGCTAACCTATTAGGGATACTAAAAGGAAAATATCCCGTGAAGTCCGTATTGGTGAAAAAATTGGTGGACATACTAAAAATGGAACGGGAAGGCGTGTACCGGAGGTTACGGGGAGAAGCCGCTTTTAGTTTTTCCGAAGTAGCGATTATTGCAGAAGAAATAGGTATCTCGTTAGATAACCTGATTGGGATTGATCTGGCTAAGGCACGCCCTTTCAGCATGGTATTAACCGATTATGAAACCCCTACTCACCAGGATTATGAAATGTGTGAGAGTTATATGAGGTTATTAAAGGTATTGTCCGGAGACCCTGCTACGCATTGTACGGAAACATGGAATACGATCCCGCATCCTATGGTCAGTAAGTTTCCGGCTTTGACCCGTTTCTATGTGTTTAAATGGGCTTACCAGTTTAAAAACTATTCGCCCGGTAAAAAATACGAAGACATAGTCGTATCTGAACGGTATGTGAAATTATTACGGGAGAACTATGAGCACAATAAAGCCATTGCTCATACGGAATATATTTTCAGTAAACAGCTATTTGCCGATGTAGTGAATGACATCCGGTATTTTTACAGTTTAGGATTGATCCATAAGGATAGCCTGACACAGATCCGGAAGGAGTTATATGACTGTATTGATTACATCGAACAACGGGCGGTTACCGGAAAATTTGAAGGTACGGATAAAGATCTTTCGATCTATGTTTCGGAAACACATGTGGACCTGAACCAGTGTTATATTGAATCAGATATCTATACGTTCTGTATGGTCCGTATCCTAGTGATCAATGCAATCTCCTCGGTGGACGGGAACCGACATGATTATATTAAGAACTGGTTGTTAGGACACAAGAGGTTGTTTACCCTAATCTCTGTTAGTGGTGAGATTGAACGGATAACCTTCTTCACTGCCCAACGCCATGCTGTGGACTCCCTGAAAGACTGTTTCCAATAAAAACAGCACACAGATAAAACTATGCGATGGCATTCTTCGTTTTATATAAGCCTCTGCTGACAAGTTGTGTTCATTGGTTTTATCTGCGTTGCCTGTATACCGGAAACTATCAGTTTATTCCTGCTTTTTCCCCTGGTTTGCCACTGCATCCATAAGTTTTTTGATCTCTTTCGGATCTCCCAGGAAGTAGTCATTGACTAATTGCAGGTTATCATCAAACTCAAACACATAGGGAACGGCTGTGGGAAGGTTGAGATGGACAATCTCTTCGTTGGATATATTTTTCAGGTATTTAATGATTCCCCGCAGGCTGTTACCATGGGCAGCGACCAATAGCTGACCGGCTGTTTGCAGGTTGGGGAAAATAGTCTCTTTCCAGTAAGGTAAGATCCGGTCTACTGTGTCTTTCAGGGATTCGGTACGGGGCAGTTCCTGATCCGGTACGTTTTTATACCGGATGTTGAGGCGGGGATTCCGGGGATCATTGACATCTAATGGAAGAGGAGCCACCTCATAGCTTCTGCGCCAGATCATGACTTGTTCCTCTCCATATTTCTCTGCGGTTTCTGCTTTATTTAATCCCTGCAGGTTTCCATAATGCTTTTCATTGAGCCGCCAGTTCTTTTCCACAGGTATCCAGTCCAGATCCATCCGGTCCAACACTACATTCAGGGTTTTTACGGCACGTTTCAGATAGGAGGTATAGGCTTTGTCAAACACATAGCCTTTTTCCTTTAACAGATTGCCGGCTTTGATCGCCTCTTCAACCCCTTTGTCTGTCAGATCTACATCTGTCCATCCGGTAAAATGGTTCTCCTTGTTCCAGGTACTTTCTCCATGCCGGAGTAATACGATACTTTTCATAGTTATTTTGCTTTTATTTTGATTGTTATATACTTACTACTAATAACAAACAAAATAAGAGAAAGGATTTGGAAAAAGTCATGGAACAGGGACTGCTTGTTGGCTGATATACGGACACTACCCATCAGGCCGGGGAATCGTAAGTGGAAATTCGTATTCCTTAGATGCCAGCTGGTAAGCAGGGGGCTCTGTTACGGGTTAATGGGTATGTTTATGTATATGTGTATGGGGGCTCATTCTGACAGGTTCATACTCCCACCGTATGACTTTATCATTCAGGACATGGATGTTATATACCGCATTTTCATGATTGGAATAAGCCAGGATTTCAACAGATCCTTCCGGTAAGGCATAGGCTCCCACAGCCTGGTAATGCTTCCCCATGATGGAGATAACCTGTTGTTTGCTCATGCCTAATTCTATTTTTTTGATGTTGCTATTCACTTGCATAGTCTCCATGAGTGAGCCACAGGAAGTGAATGTGAAAATAGAAAATAAAAGGTAAATCAGATTTTTTTCATAAGTAGCGTATATCTATATGTTTGTTCTATTCTTTCCTTAGACGCTGAGCCCGGCTGAATGTTTAGTCTGAGCCCTATATTTTTTTCTGTTCTTACGATATGGAGATAAGAAAGAAAAAGCGGGGTTTTCCTATAAACCCCGCTTTGGTATATCGTTGGCTTATTCCCACTCAATGGTTGCCGGTGGTTTGGAGCTTATGTCGTAGACTACCCGGTTGACTCCTTTTACCTTATTAATAATCTCATTGGACACTTTTGCTAAGAAGTCATAGGGCAGTTGTGCCCAGTCGGCAGTCATGGCATCTGTAGAAGTGACAGCGCGCAGGGCTATTGTATTTTCATACGTCCGTTCATCTCCCATCACGCCTACTGAACGGATGGGTAACAGGATAGCACCTGCCTGCCAGATCTGGTCGTACAGACCCCATTCACGCATCAATGACATATAGATATCATCTGCATCCTGCAGGACACGCACTTTTTCAGGGGTAATATCTCCTAATATACGGATCCCCAGACCCGGGCCCGGGAACGGATGACGTTTGATCAGGCGAGGCATCATGCCTAACTCCGTACCTACGCGGCGGACTTCATCTTTAAACAGTAAACGTAAAGGTTCTACCAGTTTCAGATTCATTTTTTCCGGCAGGCCTCCTACATTGTGGTGACTCTTGATGACTGTTCCTGTGATAGACAGGGATTCGATCACATCCGGATAGATAGTGCCCTGGCCTAACCATTTAATATCTTTCAGCTTATGAGCTTCTTCATCAAATACATCTATGAATCCTTTACCGATAATCTTCCGTTTGGTTTCAGGATCTGTCACTCCTGCCAGTTTACTGTAAAATTTCTTTCTGGCATCTACGCCGATCACATTCAGGCCTAAATGTTCATAATCCCGCAATACGTTTTCAAATTCATTCTTACGTAACAATCCATGATCTACAAAAATACAGGTCAGGTTTTTACCGATTGCCCTGTTTAAGAGGACGGCTGTTACGGAAGAGTCCACCCCTCCGGAAAGGGCCAGGATCACTTTGTCATCTCCCAGTTGTTCTTTTAATTCAGCAACGGTCGATTCAATAAAGGACGCAGGGGTCCAGTCTTTGGAACAACCGCATATATGCAGGAAATTATCTAATATCAGCGTACCGTCGATGGAGTGGAATACTTCCGGGTGGAACTGAACCCCCCAGGTGTTCTCTCCTTCAATGTGGTAAGCTGCTGTTCTTACATCGTCTGTGCTGGCAATAATACGGAAAGGCTCCGGCAGTACGGTAATTGTATCTCCGTGAGACATCCATACCTGTGAACCGCAATCAATTCCTGTTAATAACGGATCGTCTGTATTGATATAGGTAAGATGTGCACGACCGTATTCCCGTGAATCGGCGGATTCTACTTTTCCTCCGGACGTGTTTGCCAGGAATTGAGCTCCGTAGCAGATTCCCAGGACCGGATAAGTGCCCCGGATCTGGGCCAGGTCGGCTTTGAAGGCATTGGTGTCATTCACTGAGTAAGGGCTTCCGGAAAGGATGACTCCTTTTACAGCCGGATCTCCGTATGGGAATTTGTTGAAGGGTACGATCTCACAATAAGTGTTCAACTCTCTGACCCGGCGGCCAATTAACTGGGTAGTTTGCGAACCGAAGTCAAGAATAATAATTTTCTCGTACATGCCATGTAATTATTTAATTGAGTGGTGCAAATTTAGCAATAATATTCAGACAAGGAAAGGGTGGCAACTCATTTTATAAAGCCGGTATCTGTATATATGTTAACAACTTTTTAAAGAGTGTAAATATACGTGAACAAATAGCCGGAAAGCCGATTAATTATATACCTTTGCAGCTACATATAACCTTGATTAGTATGGATGCCGAAAAAAGAGAGAATAAAGAGATCAATAAACTGTCATTGCTAATCGTAGCCATGATAGTGCTTGTCCTGATAATCGCAGGTGGAGGATATTATATCTTCCATCAAAAGAAACAGATGGAAGATCTGGTGCAGGGCTTTGAACTGGATAAGGAGGCACTCGAAGATGAGTTTAATGAACTCTCGTTACAATATGAAGAATATAAATTCAGTGTAAGTAATGATTCCTTAGTGGCTTTGCTGACTACCGAACAGGAGAAAGTGCAACGTCTGCTGGAAGAGTTACGCACCGTAAAAGCCACGAATTCCCGTCGTATTAATGAGTTGAATAAAGAATTGGCTACCCTGCGCAGGATTATGCGTGGATACGTGATCCAGATCGATTCCCTGAACCGGGAGAACGAACAGCTCAAAGTGGAAAAGCAACAGGCTGTCAGACAATACCAGCAAGCTGCCAGCACGGCTGCCCAATTAACTAAAGAAAAGGAAAAATTAACGGAACGGGTAACGATGGCAAGCCGCCTGGATGCTACGGCTATTTCCGTTACGCCGGTCAATGGCCGGGGCAAAACAGTGAAGAAGATCAAACAGATGGAACAGTTTGTCGTGAACTTCACGTTAGCTAAAAATATTACGGCACCCGTAGGGAAAAAGATGATTTATGTCCGGATCATGAAGCCCGATGACGACATTCTCCTAAAAAGCCGTGGAGACATGTTCCCCTTTGAAGGGAAAGAGATCCATTACTCCATGAAGCGGATGGTGGAATATGACGGCGAAGAACTTCTGGTTACCATGTACTGGAATATTGAAGAATTCTTATCACCGGGAACCTACCGTGTGGATATATTTGCTGATGGCAACCTGATCGGACGTAAGAACTTTGCATTAGATAAATAATCGGATATGAAGGCTGATGATGGACATTTTGCCAGATTATTAGCTGATTTACCTGAACCACTTTCCCAGGACCTGCTATTTATCTGGGATCTGCAAAGCCGTTGCAAGCGTGTTGCAGTAAAAAAAGGGGATTATCTCCTGCGTGCCGGAGAAGTGTGCCAGAATGCCTATTTTATCAATAAAGGACTGTTTATTAATCAATATATTAATGATAAAGGAAATGAATGTGTAACCGGATTTTCTTCCGATGACCAGTATCCTTTTCTTTTCGTACTCAGCTATTTCACCAAATCACCTTCCGAATTTGAGATCAAAGCGATTGAAGACGGAGAACTGATTTGTATTTCCCGACAGGACATAGAAGAATTATCGTTGCATTACCCTCCGTTTGCTGCTTATTGCCAGAATGCTATGCTGGTGATCATTTCCAAACTATATACGCTGTTTGCCATCCGCCAGTCCTGCACGGCTGAAGAATTTATGTCTCATCTGTATAACCATTATGCCTGGTTAGTGAACCGTATTCCGGATAAATACATCGCCTGTTATATGGGGATTAGTAAGGAATGGTACTGCAAACTCAAGAAGCGTGTTTTTAAATTAAATTAATTCAATTTTATATTTTCCCTGATTCTCTAATTTTGTATTCGGATTTACAGACTAATCCATATATATGGAGAGTTATGTATAAACATAGAACATTCGTTTTAAAAAGATTGTTTTATTTTAATGAATATAGACTCATATCTCTTTGGAGAAACATCTTAGGTTAGTAATCCCTTATGGTAAATAAGATAAACATGAAAAGGATTGTCGTTGTATTAGTATGGTTACTATCGGCAGGAACTATCTACTCACAGCAGACCCGGACGCTGGAAGAATGCCGCGAGTTAGCTATCCGGAATAATAAGGAGTTAAAAATTGCCGGAACACAGATCAGGGTTGCTGAGAATGAAAGAAAAGCAGTCTTTACCAAATATTTTCCGGAGATCTCCGGAACCGGACTCTATCTCTGGAACCAGAAAAATATCAAACTGGTTGACTTCAGCGAGCTGGGATTAGTGGGAGAGATTCTGCCTGATAATGTCAAAGACTTTTTTACGCTTGATATACATAATGTCTGGTTGGGTGGGTTTTCCCTGATCCAGCCTGTCTTTTCCGGTGGACGGATTGTGAATTACAACCATATTGCTGCCTATGCGACGGAGCTGGCCCGTTCCATGAACGACCTGACCTTGCAGAATGTGCTTTACCTGACCGACCAGGCTTACTGGCAGGTAGTCTCCGTCACCCATAAGAAGCAATTAGCAGATGCCTATGTGGAATTACTCCGGCAAATGGACCGGAATGTTACGGCTATGATCGAAGAAGGAATGGCTACGCAGGTGGAAGGTCTTTCTGTGCGGGTAAAACTCAATGAAGCGGAAGTGGCACAAACCAAAGCTGAAAACGCCTTGGCCTTGAGCCAGATGCTACTGGCACAGATCTGTGGGCTGCCTATCGAAGAGCCTTTCACGTTGGCAGATGAGTATGTGGAATTTTTAACGGCTACTTCTGAAGCGGAAGTAGCGGATGTCGGAGAAGCCTTTGCCAATCGCCAGGAACTGAAAAGCCTGGAGATTACCACCCGTATCTTTAAGAAAAAGGAACAGATCGCTTTCGGAGAGATGTTACCCTCTGTCGGGCTGTTAGCCAATTATTCCGTGATGAACCCTAACCTGCAGAATGGTTTTAAGCATGAGTTTGCCGGAGCCTTCCATGTGGGAGTGACCGTAAGCGTACCGATCACAGGCTGGTGGGAAGGCACTTACAAAAGAAATGCCGCAAAGGCAGAAACCCATATTGCACGTTTGGAACTGGAAGCGGCCAAAGAAGCCATTGAACTGGAAGTACACCAATCCGTGTATAAAGCAAACGAAGCAAAGAAAAAATTAGTGGCCTCCAATAAAAATATGGAGAGTGCGGAAGAGAACCTGCGCTATGCCACTTATGGTTTTGAGGAAGGAGTCATTCCTGCCCTGAACCTGATGGAAGCCCAGACAGCCTGGGTGTCTGCCCGTTCCGAGCTGATCGATTCCCAGATAGAAGTCAAGCTGACGAAAGTCTATCTGGAAAAAGCCCTGGGACGATTAACACCAGAAGAGATAAAATAAGCCAGAAGTCAGAGGAGTCAGAGAATCAGGAAATATAAAATCTACTTAACTCCTAAGAAGCGGAGCGACTGATAACTTCTTTAACTACTAAAAAAATAATAACATTAAAACTATATACACAATGAACGAGAATAAAAAGTTTTCGATCAGTAACATGGCCTTAGCCTTTATCGCGGTACTACTGGTGATCGGATTAGTCGCATTAGCCGGGTTTTTCTTTCTGAGTCCGCCTCCTGAAATCATTATGGGACAGGCAGAAGCAACGGAGGTCCGTATTTCCAGTAAAGTTCCCGGACGTATCGACAGTTATCGTTTTAATGAAGGAGATCATGTCAGACGGGGAGACACGTTAGTCTTTCTGGATGTTCCCGATGTACAGGCTAAATTACGCCAGGCAGAGGCCGCTCGTTCGGCTGCCCAGGTACAGGATCTGAAAGCCCGCCGGGGCGCCCGTTCGGAAGAGATTACGGGAGCCTATGAACTATGGCAGCAAGCACTGGCCGGAAGGGAGATTGCCCAGAAATCGTTTGACCGTATACAAAATCTGTATGTACGTGGTGTCGTTTCCGCACAGACCCGTGATGAAGCGGAAGCCAACCTGAAATCGATGATTGCTACTGAACGGGCGGCCAAATCCCAGTATGATATGGCTACGGACGGAACCCGTTCGGAAGATAAAGCTTCGGCGAATGCGTTGGTGCGTCAGGCAGATGCTGCTGTGGATGAAGTGGAATCTTATATAGAAGAATCGATTTTACTCTCTCCTATTGACGGAGAGATCTCCGAACGATATCCGGAGTTAGGAGAATTAGTGGGAACAGGGGCGCCTATTATGAGTATTGCTGACCTGAATGACATGTGGGTAACGTTTAGCGTACGGGAAGACCTGCTGGAAGATATCTGGATAGATACCGAACTGGAGGCTTTTATTCCTGCACTGGGTAACCGGGATATCCGGGTGAAAGTCTATTATATGAAAGATATGGGAACCTATGCAGCCTGGAAAGCAACTAAGACTACCGGGCAGTTTGATTCCAAAACATTTGAAGTCCGTGCACGCCCCATGGAACGGATTCCTGATCTTCGTCCGGGCATGTCGGTTATTCTGAAAAGAAGCGTACACTGAATCTATGACGTTTACCGAAGGTTTACATAGAATCTGGCTGGTGGCCAGACGGGAGTTCTACCGGTTGTCACACACGCCGGTCTATTTCTTCAGCATGCTGATAGCACCCATGATCAGTGCAGTTTTCTTCTTGTCGCTGATGAGTGGTGGGTTGCCGCATGATCTGCCTATTGCTGTGGTGGATTTGGATAATTCTTCCACTTCCCGGAGCCTGATTCGTCAGTTAGATGCTTTTCAGACAGTACAGGTCATCCTGCGGACTGCTTCTTTTGAAGAGGCCCGGGTAGCTATGCAAAAAGGAGAAGTGTATGGCATTTACTACATCCCGGAAGATTTCTCCAAAGAAGCCGTTTCCGGAAAGCAGCCTACGCTTTCTTTTTATACGAATGGCACCTACCTGATCGCTGCTTCCCTGCTCTACAGGGATATGAAAACCCTGTCCGTACTGGCCGGTGCGGCTGTCGGACTGGAAACCGGACTGGCACAGGGCTATACGGAAGACCAGGTCATGGCACAACTCCAGCCGGTCACTATAGATGGTCATCCTATCGGAAACCCTTGGCTGAGTTATTCTATTTACCTGAACAATATTATTATTCCTGCTTTTTTACAATTAATGATCTTTTTGGTAACTGTGTTTAGTATCGGGTCAGAGATTAAATATGCCACTTCCCGTGAATGGTTACATTTGGGAGGGGATTCTATTACCATCAGTTTAGTAGGGAAGATCCTACCCCAGACCTTGATCTTTACGCTGTTAGGCTGGATGTTTGCTGCAATCTTGTATGGCTATTTTGCTTTTCCTTTAAATAGCGGATGGCTTCCTATGCTAAGTGCGATCTTCCTGTTGGTAGTGGCAGCCCAGTCCGTCGGGATCCTCATGATCGGGGTATTGCCTACGTTACGTATGGGGTTAAGTTTTGCCAGCCTCTTTGGTATGGTCTCTTTTTCCATCATCGGCTTTTCCTATCCGCTGCTGGCTATGAACCCGACTTTGCAGGGAGTGGCCAACCTGTTCCCGTTACGGCATTATTTCCTCATCTACGTGGACCAGGCACTCAATGGACGGAATCTGTATTATTCCTGGGCACAATATGCCAGCCTGGCGGCTTTTCTTATCCTTCCTCTGTTGGTGGGCAGGAACCTGAAGAAGGCATTATTGTATTTTAAGTACCTTCCTTAAAAACAGAACAGTATGGCACGAGAATACCGGTTACGTTACATTATCAAAGAGGGCTTTTTTGACATCTTCTATGTCTGGCGGGATGAACTGAAAAATATTTTTAAAGATGCGGGCGTGATTACCCTGATCTTTATTGTACCGCTGTTCTACCCGGTTTTGTATACGTTCATTTATAATAATGAGATCGTCTACAATGCCAAAATGGTCGTAGTGGACCAGTCGGATTCTTTTTTAAGCCGGGAGTTCATCCGTAAGGTAGATGGAACGGCAGATGTAGCCGTAGTTGCCGTTTGTGGCGGTATGGAAGAGGCCAAACGGATGCTGGATGAGAAAAAAGCCTATGGGATCCTTTATATTCCCTCTGAATTCAGTAAAGACCTGAACCGGGGAGAACAGACTACGGTGTCCCTCTACACGGATATGAGTGCGTTGCTCTATTATAAATCCCTTTTACTGGCAACTACGGAGGTTTCGCTGGATATAGGAAAAGAGCTACAGATGAGAAGCCATCCGGCTTCTACGGATAAATTGCAGGAAATCACTGTCAATCCGATCCCGTATGAATCCATAGGGCTGTTTAATTCCCAGAATGGATTTGCCAGTTTTCTGGTTCCGGCTATTTTGATCCTGATCATCCAGCAGACCTTAGCACTGGGCATTGGCATGCTGGGAGGGACTGCCAGGGAAAGAAACCGTTTTCATACATTAGTTCCTATCAGTCGCCATTTCAATGGCACCTTACGGATCGTATTCGGTAAATCCTTAGCCTATGTAATTATCTATTCCATTATCTCCCTATGGGTATTCGTTATTGTACCCCGTTTGTTTTCATTGCCCCAGGTAGGAGAGCCATTAACTGTCCTGTTATTTATATTGCTCTACTTTTTTGCCTGTATATTCTTCTCCATGACCATATCCGGATTTATGACCTCCCGGGAGTCTCCTATGATCGTTTTTGTGTTTACTTCTGCGATCCTGTTATTTATTTCGGGTGTTTCGTGGCCTAAAGAGGCCATTCCTCCTTTCTGGAAAGCGGTAGGTTATTTGTTCCCTTCCACACCCGGTATTCAGGGATTTGTCCGGATCAATACGGCTGGGGCTACATTAAACGAAGTGACCCATGAATACCAGACCTTATGGGTGCAGGTCGGCTTCTATTTTATTACTTCTGCTTTGGTCTACCGGTATCAGATCATTCGCAGCCGGAAGCTTCTTCATCAGTAATATGTATTTATGAAGGAACAGGTGGCCCGTAAGAAAGCTGTGCCGTGTTGAAGCCCTGTGGTGGTAGTTATAGTAGTAAAAATAATACACTTATTATTTTTTAGTAATAAGTGTATTATGCTGTGTGAATAAATATATTATGAACTATCTTCTTTCTCAGGCAGGCACGCTGTGTGCCGGCTTAAATTTTTGAAGTATGTAATTTCCTGTAATTGGCTATGCGGGCATCTATTTCCTCCTGGGACAGATGAGCCGGAAGTTCAATGGTGGTTCGGTCTGTGATGGTGATCTGGATCACTACACCATTTTTTTCCTTCAGGTTTTTTAAAAGCATTTTTACCTGGTTATGAGCGGAATCTCCACTGGAATAACTGATTTTTTGTTTTTTAGGAGCCGGAAAACTTTGTTTTAATGCCATTTTATTTTGATTTAAAAATGAGTATGCTGATTCGTATGCTATTGAGTATACTTAAAGAGAAGGAAATTTTATTGGTGGGACCTCTTATACAAGACCTGGATGGCCGGAAGAAAAGTACATGCCGGCGCCTTTCTTTTTCCTATAATCGGGGAATGTGCAATAAAAGACTGGTCTTATCCTAAATAAGATACTGATATCTAAAGATAAGCATATAATTTGGATTAACCAGTAGAAAGAGAGGCATTCCTTAGCAAACTGGTAGGTGGATTATAGATTATATTTTTATTAAAACATTTATTAACTCATTTCTGGTTGATGAGGATTTGACGGTTGAAGGGAATCTATTTTAGTTCGGATTACAAATCCTCATGTTTAACCATTCTTATATCCGTATTAATTGGAATTGCAAATCCTTGCATCTAACCAAGGGTATCCCTATAAAAAAGCCGGATTGCTACATCCGGCTTGTTATGAAGGAAATGTGATCTGTTAAATCTTAATACTGGGCTTATACATATGTTCTGCTGTCAGGCCGCATTCTTTTTTCATACGGATACTGTAGCTCAGGTCGCTCACTTCCGGGGTCACGTTGTTACTTCCAAAGGTGAATTTAACGCCTGCCTCTTTGGCTTTCAGAATGATCGCTTTATTCGGTATGTTATACAGCTCATTAATTTCCAGTCCCTTTCCACTTTTAGCCAGTGCATCCACAAACTTATTCATGCGTGCTTCTGTCCAGAACTCGTCATACCGTTCATCCATGGGTGAAGGGAGGAAACAGGGATTTACGTAGATAGCCATAGGTTCCTGTAATACTTCACAGATCCGGTCTACAATCAGGTCCATGTATTTTTCTTCCTCATCGATCCAGGTTTCTTCCGGTATCCACAGGCGGGTGCGGCGTCCTTTATGGTCTGCAAAAGTGAGTGCATCGGTAAAGACATAGTCAAACTCGTCCCGGACTTCCTGGGAGAAAGTAGTCAGCCATTCACGGCCTTCTGCCTGCATAGCTAGGATAAAAGGTTCGGAACGCATCTCAGTCAGGAATTTCATGACTTCCTGGTCATTGGTGATGGGGAAACCGATCCCACAGTTAGGGGCAATGGCATAATTGATCCCTGTCTGACGGGATTGTCTGGCGGCTACTTCTTTGGTTAATCCTCCTTTAAGATGGACATGGTAGTCCAGTACTGGGAAATCTTCCTGATGCAGTCTGATGATCTCATCTGTCTGCTCATTGACCGCTTGTATGAGTTGAGTATTCACTTCCGTAAAATTCTTTTCCGGTAGCACGGTAACTTCTATGTTTCTGATCCGGATATCTCCGTCTCCGCTACTTACGATGGCAAATGTCCCTTCTGATATGGTGGCGGTGGCATGGGGGCCTACCCGGTAAGGGGAAGCCGGCTCAATGTAGTCTACAACCGGGGCACCGTTAATATGTACGGAAATAGCATTTCCGTCTACCTGGATATCCATTTTGTACCATTCCTCTTCTTTGACAAAGCTTTTGGTCAGGTTACGTACGGAGATAAGGCTGCCGCTCATTTTCCACCAGACCGGATCTTCCCGGTCGTTATTGATCGCTACCTGATAGCCCTTGCCGAGGGTAGGAGTGGTATGAAACCAGACAGCCCCTTTTCCTCCCGGGCTGGTGCAGACATCCATATGCAGGGTGAAATTTTTATATTTCCCGTTTTTTAATACGGCGGAGGCATTTTCTCCTTTTAATGTGAGTACCTGGTCTTCTACGAAGACCTGTCCGGTAGTTGCCCATTTGTCTGTGCTGTTTCCGTCAAACAGGGAACCGCTCCCGGAGGTATTGCACGAAGCCAGTATAAGACAACATACACTTGTCAAAAGAATGGATATACGTTTCATGATATTGTGGGTTATTAAAATTTCATTTTGCCAAAGATAATAAAATAAAGGAGTGGTTGGTTTATTCTTTGGTAAAATCCTTTGCAGGAAGTTCCGGTAACCCTTCTGATTAGTATGAAGATAGACTTATCCGTAACCGGAAATTATTTCAAACAGGTAAAGAAGAAAAAATATTCAATATGTTTTGACATTTATGCACGATTTTTGATGATTTTAACATATTCGGGTATAAAACCTCGAAATATAGTTTTACTTTTGTAAATATTCTCAAGTAAACTTAATTAAATAGGTGCTATGCAAAACAGACGTGACTTTTTAAAGCGAGCTTCTCTTATGCTTGCCGGAGGTGCAGTATTACCTCAATTATTAACTTCCTGCGGTGGTGGCAGTACCAGTGGCGCTGCGGCAACAACATCTGCAACAACAAAAAATATTGGCTTACAGTTGTACTCTTTGAGAGATATGGTAAAAGAGGATGGTATCCAGAAAACATTGGAAGTAGTTTCTAAAATGGGTTATAAGAATCTGGAAGCTGCCAGCTATGATAATGGTAAGATCTATGGTTTAGCTCCTGCCGAATTCAAGAAAATAGTGAATGATCTGGGGATGAAATGTAGCAGTTCTCACTTGGGCCAGGCTTTCTCCAAAGATAAAGAAGCGGAAGTCATGTCCTGGTGGGATCAGGCTATTGATGCACATAATGAATTAGGTGTTAAATATATGGTGCAGCCATTTATGCCTGTGAATGATCAGACCACTTTGGACGACCTGAAAATGTATTGTGACTATTTCAATACAGTAGGTTACAAAACGGCAGCGGCAAGTATCCAGTTTGGTTATCACAACCACGACTTTGAATTCCGTAAGATTGACGAAATCACTATCTATGATTACCTGTTGGACAATGTAAGTCCTAACCACGTATTCTTCCAGATGGACGTATATTGGGTGACTATGGGGGGTGGTGACCCGGTTGCTTATCTGAAAGAGCGTCCCAGCCAGTTTAAGACAATCCATATTAAGGATGATAAAGAAATTGGTGCCAGTGGGAAAATGAACTTTGAACCGATCTTCAACCAGATGTATGAAAACAACATCAAAGACTGGTATGTGGAAGTGGAACAATATACTAAAAATGATCCGGAAGCCAGTGTACAGGAAAGCTTTGACTACCTGAACAATGCTCCTTATGTGAAATAATACTTTGATATGGTATATCAGAAAAAAGACTATCCACACGGATAGTCTTTTTTATTTATGTAGTTCTATCCACAGTTTCTGTTTCTGCTCTTCCTGGTTCCGGTTAAGGGTGGCACTAAAGCTGTTTTCCATGATCTTTTTCCAATCCTTTGCCAGACTATTCATATCCGGATACAGGAGGTCTGCTCCTGCTTCTGTTAATACCTGGTCGGGTAGGGGACCTGTATTGACTGCAATCGTAAAGATCCCGGCCGCGGCTCCTGACTGTACTCCCATCGGGGCGTTTTCTATAATGATTGCTTCATTTTTTTGTACCCCTGCTTTTTCGAGTCCCATCAGGTAGGGTTCCGGATGGGGCTTGCCATATGTCACATCGTAGGCGGTCACCATCTTTGCGCGGATGAAACAGCCGGGATAGCTGTGGTTGAGTTTATCAATCAGGCTTAACTGGCCGGAACCTGTGACCACTAAGGTTTGTAACCCGTAGCCTTTTACCTGTTCCAGCACTTCTCTGGCTCCGGTCATGGGCTGTCCGTCATTATACTGATTGAACAGAGCTGCTTTCTGTGCGTATATATGTTCTTTCTCTTCAACAGTGGCTGTCCGGCCGAAGCTCCGTTGAAACAGCTCGTCGATGGTACTATGGCCCGTGCGTCCTTCAAACATATAATAGTCCTCCGGAACAGACACTAACTGGTGTCGGGTGGCTATCTCATGCCAGGAGCGGGCATGGAAACGCATGGAATCATATAGGACTCCGTCCATATCGAATAGTACGGCTTTAGGGGAAAAAGTTGTCTGCCGGGTCCGTTCCAGATACCGGGCGATGGCCTGTTGGATCATTTTTCTTCTCACTTTGTAATCACTGCAAAGGTATAACAAAACAGAAGGGAATCCAATGGAACGGGAAAAATAAAAGGGTCGCCACACGGAGGTGACAACCCTTTCGGAGATATGATCATTCAAATAATAAACATGAATCACAAACGGGCTTTGATCGCTTCGCTTTCTTTTTCGTAGCCTGGTTTGTCCAGCAATGCGAACATATTCTTTTTGTAGGCTTCTACTCCCGGCTGGTCAAATGGGTTTACTTCTAATATATAGCCACTGATGCCACAGGCTCTTTCGAAGAAGTAGAATAACTGTCCGATATAGTAGGCACTGACTTCCGGTATGGTGATCTTAATATTGGGCACTCCTCCGTCTACGTGTGCCAACTGAGTTCCTAATTCCGCCATTTTGTTCACTTCGTCCACATGTTTTCCTGCCAGGAAGTTCAGCCCATCTAAGTCTGCTTCGTCGGCAGGTACCAATACGCTGTGGTCTGGTTTCTCCACCGAGATCACCGTTTCAAAAATGATCCGTTCACCTTCCTGGATCCATTGTCCCATCGAGTGCAGGTCGGTAGTCAGGTCTACGGATGCAGGGAAAATCCCTTTATTTTCTTTTCCTTCACTTTCACCATATAGTTGTTTCCACCATTCTCCGATATAATGCAATTTGGGATGGAAATTGGCTAAAATTTCTATTTTTTTACCGCTCTTATACAATTCGTTGCGTACGGCTGCATAGATGGTGGCGATATTATCAGCAAAAGGCACCTCTGTTCCGGTTGCCTTTTCCATAGAAACGGCTCCGTCGATCAGGTCACGGATGTTAATGCCTGCTACTGCAATAGGTAACAGACCTACCGGAGTCAATACTGAGAAACGGCCTCCTACATTGTCCGGAATGACAAATGTTTTGTAGCCTTCCTGGGTGGCCAGGGTCCGTAGTGCTCCTTTTTTTGTATCTGTAATGGCTACGATCCGGTGTTTGGCTTCTTCTTTTCCGACTGCGTCTTCCAACTGTTTTTTCAGGATGCGGAAGGCTAAAGCGGGTTCGGTGGTAGTCCCTGATTTAGAGATATTGATGATACCGAATTGTTTGTATTTCAACACTTCAGTCAGTTCATACAGATAGTCTTCCCCGATGTTATGCCCTGCATACAGGATCACCGGGTTTTTCCGTTCTTTCAGTAATAGGTCAAAGCTGTTATTCAGGGCTTCCAGCACTGCTTTGGCTCCCAGGTAGCTTCCTCCGATACCAATGGCTACCACTACTTCACATTTGGAGCGAAGCACATGTGCTGTTTCTTCGATTTCAGCGATCTCAGCTTCTGTGATAGAAGAAGGAAGGTGTAACCAACCCAGGAAGTCATTCCCTGCGCCATTCCCATTTTGCAATGTGGCATTACATGCTTCGGCTTTTCCGGCCTGAGCGTATACCTGCTCTTTTGTAACAGCGCCTAACGTCTTGTTAATGTCTAATGTGATATTCTTCATATTCTTTTCTTTTTAGGTAGTTAGTAGTCAGGAGTTAAAGGAGTTACCAGTCGCTTTGCTCCTTAGTAGTTAAGTAGATTACTCCTTTAATTCCTTAACTCCTGACTACTTTCTACTATTTTTTCTTTTTTACTTAAACGTTTCCGTTAGTTTTTTTACCAGGGTGACGGGTGATTTCCTTTCGTAGAGGATTTCATATAATGCATTTAAAATAGGCATGTCCACCTGATACTTTTCATTGATCTCATGGATACATTTAGTCCCGTAATATCCTTCTGCGATCATTTCCATTTCTATCTGGGCGGTTTTTACCGAATATCCTTTCCCGATCATAGTCCCGAATATGCGGTTCCGGCTGAATCGTGAATAGGCGGTTACTAACAGGTCTCCTAAATAGACTGAAGCTGTGATATCCCTTTCTACCGGATGGACTGCTTCGATGAACCTGCGCATTTCTTCGATTGCATTACAGATCAGTACAGCCTGAAAATTATCACCGTATTTCATGCCGTGGCAAATTCCGGCTACAATGGAATAAACATTTTTCAGTACGGCGACATATTCAATTCCGGTCACATCATTGCTGTAGGAATTTTTCAGATACTGGTTCCTGAATACATTAGAAACAGCATTCAGGTTCTCATTGTTTATACAGCCTAATGTAATATAGGAAAGGCGCTCAAAAGTGATCTCTTCCGCATGGCAGGGTCCTCCTAAAATAGCTATATGGCTTTCCGGCACTCCGTACTTTTGTGCAAAATAGTCTGTGATCAACACATTTTCATCCGGAACCAGTCCTTTAATGGCGGAGATTACAAATTTATTTTCAAAAGAGGTGTTTACCTTTTCCATATGTTGTTTGAAAAAGGGGGACGGAGTGGCAAAGATCAGGGTATCCGAATGATCTATCGCCTCGTTAATATCAGCGTAAAAATTTATTTTTTCGGTATCAAAGCGAACACTGGTCAGGTAATTAGGATTATGTTTCAATTGCCTGAATTCCTCTATGCTTTCCGGTTTCCGCATATACCAGTTGATACTATCTTGTGTAGATAGTACTATTTTGGCCAGAGCAGTAGCCCAGCTACCACCACCCATAATAGCAATCTTTCCTGGCAAATTCATGGTTTATCCCTGTTTTCCGGCGTTTGCTACCCAGCTTTCTACAGTCTCCGCTGCCGGATTCCGAAGATCTAATATATGTTTTTTATTTAATTCCCACAACTCTTGTCTCAGTTTGTTCGGATTGGCTTCTGCCAGCGCATCTACAGTCAGATAACCTGCTTTCTGGATAACAGGTACCCAGGCTTCTTCTATGCCTAAAGCGGTATATTTTTCCGGTGCGTCTTTCTTTGCGGATTTCTCCGGACGCATCTGGGGGAATAATAAGACTTCCTGGATGCTTTCCTGTCCGGTCAGTGACATAACCAACCGGTCCATCCCGATCCCCATTCCACTGGTAGGGGGCATGCCATATTCCAGTGCGCGGAGGAAATCATAGTCGATAAACATAGCTTCATCATCTCCCTTTTTACTCAGGCGTAGCTGGTCTTCAAAACGTTCACGCTGATCGAACGGATCATTTAATTCCGAATAGGCATTGGCAATCTCTTTACCGTTGACCATCAATTCAAACCGTTCAGTCAGTTCCGGATTGTTCCGGTGCTTTTTGGTCAGCGGGGACATTTCGATCGGATAGTCTGTAATAAAGGTAGGTTGTATGTAATTTCCTTCGCATTTATCACCGAAAATGGCATCAATCAGTTTGCCTTTCCCCATCGTTTCATCCTGCTCAACCCCTAACTGGTCACATACGTTGCGTAATTGTTCTTCGTTCATACCGCTGATATCGATGCCTGTATGTTCTTTAATGGAATCGATCATGGTAATGCGTTTGTAAGGAGCTTTGAAATCAATTTCTTTGTCTCCGATCATGACTTTAGTTGTGCCATGTACATCCATACAGATCTTTTCCAGCATCTGTTCCGTAAAGTTCATCATCCAGTTGTAGTCTTTATAGGCTACATAAATCTCCATCACGGTGAATTCCGGATTATGGGTACGGTCCATCCCTTCATTACGGAAGTTCCGGCTGAACTCATATACTCCTTCAAAACCACCTACAATCAGGCGTTTCAGGTAGAGTTCATTGGCAATACGGAGGTATAGGGGAATGTTTAATGCATTGTGGTGAGTAATAAACGGACGTGCGGTGGCGCCTCCGGGAATACTTTGCAGCACCGGGGTGTCCACTTCAATATATCCCCGTTCGTTAAAAAACTCACGCATGGAATTAAATATTTTAGTGCGTTTAATAAAAATATCTTTTACCTGGTCGTTGACGATCAGGTCTACATAGCGCTGACGATACCGTTGTTCCAGATCTGAAAAACCATCATATACCACACCCTCTTTCATTTTTACGACCGGTAGCGGACGGAGGGATTTGGACAGGACAGTCAATTCTTCTGCATGGATAGATATTTCCCCCATCTGGGTCCGGAATACATATCCTTTGATCCCTACATAGTCACCGATATCCAACAATTTCTTAAAAACTGTATTGTATAGCTCTTTATCTTCTCCGGGACACAGGTCATCCCGGGAGATATACACCTGAATCCTTCCTTCCGAATCCTGGAGTTCCATAAAAGAGGCTTTGCCCATAATGCGCCGGCTCATAATACGTCCGGCCACACATACGGTGCGGGGCGCTGCATCATCTTTAAAATTCTGTTTTATTTCTGTTGAATAAGCATTGGTTACATACTCGGCTGCGGGGTAGGGATCTATACCCAGTTGACGCATTTGTTCCAGACTCCTGCGTCTTATTATTTCCTGTTCGCTTAGTTCTAATAAATTCATTATGTGATTATATTTAGTATAATACATGGCAAAAGTACAAAATAATTGATAATTAACAATTGGGAAAGGATAATTCAGGAGGATAACCCCTGATTTTTGAAAGGAGGCTATTCACAGGCTGCTATGGAATGTCATTTTTTTATTTTAATCCGGCTATCTTCCGCAAAGGTGGCCAGTTAAACCAGAGAATACATTGGGTCAGGTAGACGGGAAGGTACAGCCCTGCCAGGAGGGAAGCTATCCCACATAAAAGAATTACGGAAAGAGCGGAGCTCATGATCTGTTGATTGAATGTGATGAAAGCACCCTGGAAAAGACCTCCGAACAGATAGATCTGATAGTAATAGTAGCGGAAGCTGGAAAATAAATCCGGATGGCTCCTGGACAGGGCTATCGAAAACCAGACGGACAGGGCAATTCCGCACAAAGCATGTAATATCCCGGGGGCATCATACAGGCTTAGCAGAATGAAAACCGGAAGTAAGGCGGCCGGTACCCATCTGGATGTACCATAGGGTTGGGGTTGGTAAAAGGAAAACAGGACACCACTATAAAAATAGATCAGGTAATGACCCACCCGGGAAAGGTCTAACCATAGGATATCTTCCGGCATGATGAAATGAATAACGGCAAATCCAACCCAAAAGAAAATCCGGGTGTACCGGTTTTTTAATGCCAGTTGAAACAGGGGATAACATAGAAAGAAAATCAGAATGACATTCAGAAACCATAAGACATAGTAAGGGTTTTGCTGAGGATATAAAAAATAGGTCAGGAAATTACCCGGCGATAACTCTATGGGCCTTTGCACATAGTTGTTTAATATTATTTTTATAAAAACACAGATCAGGGTAATGAAAAAATAGGGGTATCCTATGCGTGGCAGGCGGTCTTTTAAGGTAGAAAGATAGGAACTGCCTTTTTTAAGTTTGGTGTAATACAGGAGGTAACCGGAGATAAAGAAAAAGAGTGGCATGCGAAAACTAAATATCCGTATGAACACGGAGGCTACTTCTCCCACGACATTATCTTCATAAACAAAAGTGGAATGCATCATGATTACCAGCAGTACTGCCCAGCCCCGCAGTATGGTGAGCCATAACTGGTGATCGGTTGGCTTTGGGGAAAGTGGAGTAAGAGGTGTGCTCATAAACAGGTTAATCCAAAAAACTATTCCTTAGTGAAATAACGGATGAATGGATAAATACTTTCCGGTAGAAAAAACCGTACATCTTTCCCTTCCCAGAAGGATTCCCGGATAAAAGTGGAAGAGATCTCTATCACGGGAGCTTCTACAGCCTGAATATCCGGATAGGTAAGCGGTATATCTATCGGGTAGCCTAAACGGGGATAGATCCGTATGGGAAAGTTCTCTACTAGCGTATGATATTCTTTCCACCTTTCGATAGACACCCAGTTGTCCGCACCCATAATAAAATAAAAGTGATGGTCAGGATAAGTTGCCTGTAAAGCGGTAAGCGTATCAATGGTATAGGTGGGCTGTGGCAAATGAAATTCAAAGTCACTGGCCCGAAAAGCCGGATAATCTCCGATAGCCGTTTGCACCATTTTCAGGCGGAGTTGGTCATCCAGCAGTCCCTCTTTGCTTTTCAGTGGATTCTGAGGGGTTACTACAAACCAGATCTCATCCAGCTCTGTGTATTCACATACCCAGTTGGCTAATGCTAAATGCCCGATGTGGACCGGGTTGAAAGAGCCGGAAAAGATGCCTGTTTTTTTCATACCCTGGCAAGAAAATTTCTGACCACTTCTACTGTTTCCGCTTGTGCTGTTACCAGGTCATCATTCACAATGACCACATCAAACCGGGAGGCAAATCCCAGTTCAAACTCAGCTTTTGCGATCCGGCTTTCAATCACTTCCGGAGCGTCTGTTCCCCGTCCGGTCAGCCGTCTTCTTAATTCTTCTATGCCGGGAGGTTGTATAAAAATGGAAAGAGCCTGATCCCCATAGTAATTTTTGATATTGCATCCGCCTACCACATCCACATCGAAAATAACATGCTGTCCTTCATTCAGGATCCTCTCTACTTCACTTTTCAGGGTTCCGTAGTAGCGATCCGGATAGACTTCTTCATATTCCAGAAAATGTCCGGCTTCAATGCGTGTACGGAATTCTTCCGGAGTCAGAAAATAATACTCCACTCCATGTTGCTCTGTTCCTCTCGGAGGACGGCTGGTCGCTGAAATGGAAAACCGGATGTCTAAATTTTGTGTTAACAGATAATTAACAATGGTAGACTTTCCTGATCCTGACGGAGCAGAAAAGATAATTAACCTGCCTGCCATTTTTATAAAACATTTAATATTTGTTCCTTGATCTGTTCCAGTTCGTCTTTCATACGAACCACCACCTTTTGCATCTCGGCGTGGTTGCTTTTGGAACCGAGTGTATTGATTTCCCTTCCGATTTCCTGTACGATAAAACCTAATTTTTTCCCTTGTCCCTGCCCATTCTCCATAGTCTGGATAAAATATTTCAGGTGGTTATCGAGGCGGACCTTTTCTTCGTTTACATCCAGCTTTTCGATATAGTAGATCATCTCCTGTTCAAAGCGGTTCTTATCGTAATCTTTCGCAGCTATTTTTTCCAGGTTCTCCATAATGCGGACTTTAATCCGTTCGATCCGCTCTCCTTCATATTTTTCAATTTCATTCAGCAAAGTGGCAATGTTCTCAATTTTTTGTATAAACAGCTTTTGTAATATAGCTCCTTCCTGTTTACGAAATTCATGAATCTGGGCAATGGCCTGATGAATGGTCTGCTGGATGGTATTCCATTCATTTTCATCCGGCTCTGCAATCTTAGATTTAATCACTTCCGGCATACGTAGCAGAGTCTGGAACCAGTCTGCCGAAACAGCAATGCCCAGCTTGCCGGCTATTTCCTGAATTTGGTTGTAATAGTTTTCAATTGCCGCTACATTGATATATACCGGTGTTTCTTTACCTATATATTCGATAGCTATAGAGAATTCCACTTTTCCACGTTCCAATTCTTTCAGGAGCTGGCTTCGTATCAACATCTCCCTTTCTTTATAGATCGAAGGAATACGGGTAGACAGGTCTAATTGTTTACTATTGAGTGCCTTTATTTCTACAGTTACTTTTTTTGTCAGTAGTTCGGCTGTAACCTTGCCGAAGCCTGTCATGGATTGTATCATCTAATTCTTAAGTTTTTGCAAAATTACTTTTTTATTTCAAGTTTTGCCGGCTATACAGTAGAAAAATGTACTTTTGTGGTTTAAATCGTAGTATTTATGCCTTGTATTTTACATATAGAGACCTCCACGACCATTTGTTCCGTAGCAGTATCTGAACAGGGTCAGCTTATTTTTGAAAAATCTTCTTTTGAAGGCCCTTCCCATGCTGCCCTGTTAGGGGTATTCGTAGAAGAAGCGTTGGTCCTGCTGAAGGAGATGCACCGGACACCGGATGCCATTGCTGTCAGTAGTGGACCGGGTTCGTATACCGGGTTACGCATTGGGGTGTCTATGGCTAAAGGATTGTGTTTCGGATATGGTATTCCTCTGATCGCCATCCCGACGCTGGAGATACTGGCGTCTAAAGCGATCCGTTTCATACAGGGTCCGGAAGGTTCTTTATATATTCCTATGCTGGATGCCCGCCGGATGGAAGTCTATGCTGCGATCTATGACCGGGATATGCAACCGGTCCGGGAAACGCAGGCTGATATTGTTACTGTGGATACCTATACGGATTTTTTGACAGGACATCCCGTGTATTTCTTTGGCAATGGTGCAGCTAAGTGCAAAGAGATCATCGGATCCCCTGCTGCATTTTTTATAGATCAGGTAGATCCGTTGGCTACTGATATGATCGGATTAGCAGAGAAAGCCTATCATGCGGGTGACTTTGAGGATACGGCCTATTTTGAGCCTTTTTACCTGAAAGAATTTGTGGCTACTGTGGCTAAAAATAAAATATTAGGAAATTCCTGAGCCGGGTTACCCGGCTGTTCGCTTAGCCTGCAGTTCGTACAAAGAGAACTGAAGTGGTGCTATATACTAAATAGATCGCTATCTTTGCAGGGAACTGAACAAATCGCTTCCTATGATATTTTACTTTACCGGAACAGGCAACTCCTATTGGTTAGCCCAGGCACTTGGCAAGGCTCTACATGAACCATGGGTCTCTCTCACAGATCTGTGGCGATCCTCAACCGATTCATTTAATTTTCCTTTGGCAGCAGAAGAATATATTCTTTTTGTCTATCCGGTTCATTCCTGGGGACCTCCTGTGATTGTCCGGCAATTTATAGAGCGGCTTTCTTTTGCCGGATATCAGGGGCAGAAGATCTATTCAGTCTGCACATGCGGGGATGATTGTGGATATACCACAGAGATACTGGAACATTCGCTGAAGAAAAAAGGCTATTCTCTTGCTGGTAGTTTTTCGGTCACTATGCCGAACAATTATATTCTTTTTCCCGGTTTTGATGTAGATCCTGAAGAAGTGGCAAGCCAGAAACGAACGGTTGCGGCAGGACGTGTTGCAGAGATTGTGACTGCCATCCGGGAAGGTAAAAAGAATACGGAACTGTATACCAGAGGTACTGTCCCTTTTCTGAAAAGTCGGGTGATCCGTTCTTTTTTTGTTACTTTTGCTTTGGGTAAAAATGACTTTTATGCCACAGATGCCTGTATATCCTGTGGGCTTTGTGAAAAGGTCTGTCCGACAAAAACGATTCGGATCAGGAAAGACAGACCTGTCTGGAATCATACCTGTATTCAATGTTCTGCCTGCATTCACCGTTGTCCGGTACATGCGATTGAATACGGGAAGATCAGTTTGAAAAAGGGGCGGTATGTACACCCGGATTATAAATAATCATATGATATATATAGGATGAAAAATATTTTTTTAATTCTTTCTGTGCTCTTTTTAGGGATCAGTTGTCAGGAAAAGCCGAAAGGGTATGTGATCCACGGAGAAGTAGCAAATCTGCAGGATGGTATGATCTATCTGAAATCTTTCCGAAATAAAATGTTCTTTGATTTCGATTCCACTAAAATTAAGGAGGGAAAGTTCATGTTTACAGGTGAGGTGGAAATGCCTCTTTTGTTTGGACTGGCCACAGAAGATATGCGCTATCCCACCCAGTTCTTTGTGAAAAATGCAGAGATGAAGGTCGTTCTGGATGATGCTGACGGAAAGATAACAGTGACGAATTCACCTGCCAATGACCTGTTTCTGGGAGTGATCCTGGAAGTGTATGAAGAAGGATATCATATTGATAGTCTCGTAGCCCGGTATCCAAACTCACCGGTTGCCGCTTTCTATTTATACCGCTATTTTACTTATCAGCTTTCTCTGGATGAACTGAAAGCTACCCGCGGCAGGCTTTCTTCTTCCTTGCAGGATCTTCCGTATGTCAGGGAACTGGATGCCATCATTGAACAACTGGAAAATATACAAGTCGGTCGGGTTGCTCCTGATTTTACTTTACCGGACACGGAAGGTAATCCGGTTTCGCTGTCAGATTTCAGAGGACAATATGTTTTGGTTGATTTCTGGGCAGCCTGGTGTCCTCACTGCCGGCAGAAAAACCCGAATATTGTGTCAGCTTATGAAGCGTACAAAGATAAAAACTTTACGATAGTAGGTGTATCTTTGGATTTTAATAAAAACAGTTGGCTGAAAGCCATTGCGGATGACCATCTGACCTGGACCCAGGTATCTGACCTGAATTACTGGGATTCGGAAATTCCGTCTTTATATGGAATCCGTAGTATTCCCGGGAATGTGTTGATTGATCCGGAGGGCGTTATTCTGGCGAATAATATCATGGGTACAGAGTTGCAGGAAACATTAAAAGAGATACTTCAATAATAAGGAAAACTATGCGAATTATTATTTTATTGTGGATATATATGGTAGGGTTTACCGGAAATATGATGGCCTCGGAGAAGCCTTTTGAAGACGCTGTCCGGGCAGCAGTAGAACGCCAGATAACTACTTATCCTAAATCTACACTGAAAGATCTGTATAAAAATTTCTTTCAGGATAAATATGGACCGGGGCATATCATCAGTGATACGACCGGAGCTGGCAATTATCTTCGCCGGGAACTTTCCACTATGACATCTTCGGATGGGGAATTAGTGGAGCCTACCGGCTGGGAAGGCAATTTTTACCGGGTCAATTTATCTCTTATTAAAGAAGGATGGATTCCTTATGATGTGTTCTTTGATGCTTTTATCCGTAGTGTGAATGGTACTGAACCTCCTCCGGTTCCTGTATGGAAAGAAGAATGGGAGAACATTGAGGCCATCATTTCTTCTATGGAACTTACGCTGCCGGACTATGAATCGGATAAAGCAGAGATCAACGAACGTTTGGAAAAAGGGGAATTTGTCGGGCATCACAGTCACCTATTCGAAGAAACCTATTCCCCTCATTACCGGATTATCAGCCGGGATGTTTTTGAAAAAGAATTGCAACCACTCATGGATAAATAAAATAAAAAAGTCCTGGTTGCCTTCCTATACAGCAAATTACTTGTTCTTTGAACCCGGGTGTTCTGAATTCTATTCTTATGGGACTAAAACAAGATAAGTATGAAAATTAGGTTGTTAACAGGTATAGTTGGATTCAGTTTGATCGCTATTACTCAGTTTGGCAAAGAAGCGGCTCCGGAAAAAAGGAGTAGCTGAAAGTACTGAGAGCACATTTGGAAGAGTGGAAATCTCTTTCCGGTTTGAACGGCATGAGGTGGAAAGAAGCAATCAGTTTGCCATCTGGTTCCAGAATCAGGTGGGAGAGGTGGTCAGAACCTTGTTTGTTACCCAATATACTGCTGACGTGGGATACCGGATCGATCTGGATTGTTTGCCTAAGTGGGTGAACCGGGCGGAGCCGGAAAACCCTTCCTCAAAAGGAAGTGGATGCCTATACCGGGGCTACTCCTTTGACCAGCAGATTGGAATATAGCTGGGATGGTACTGACAGGCATAGGAAAAAGGTTCCGTTAGGCAATTATGTGTTTTATATTGAAGGGAATATGTATGACAAGAGTACTATTGTTTATTCCGGCCTTATCCTGGCAAGTGATGAGGAAATGACTGTACATTCCCGGTTTGAGCAGAATGATCCGTTCGAAATCTGGGGAGCAGGCATGATTGAAGATGTGACAGTAAGATATATCCCCTGATGGGGTTTCTTATGTTTGCTTCGGATCTTTGGGAGTGACAAAGGCAGTGTAGAGCTGGAGCAGGGCGGCAATGGTCAGGCAGATCACCCATTCTTTACGTTCCATAAACATCAGGGAAGAAGCCATCAGCATTAATATGGAGGCAAACACATTGAACATTTGCAGACGGCGGCGGCGAAAATCCAGGTCTTTGACAGGAACAGTGAAATGACAGATGGCGATACCGGAAGCTCCTACAGCAAACAGATGGGGTGCGACAGGTAAAGTCGTGATATAAAGGGCAGCTCCTGCTAACAGTAAAAGCGCGGAGATCATAAAAATAATCGTTCGTATCCGGTTGTTCATTATTTCTTTTTGATCAGATAAATGTCTTCATTGGGTTTTTTCATGAAGTACTCCTCACGGGCAAATCGTTCCAGCCCTTCTTTATCCGTACGCAGGTCATTGAGCTTTTTGCTGTTGATCTCGATCTCCTGTTGGTAGTATTTGATTTCTTTTTCCAGGTTACGTATTTTCTCATCGTACGTATAACGCTTATAGAGATTACTGTCGCCGGCCGTAAAGGTAAAAAAGACTGCCACAATGGTTACCAGCCAATATGGATTCACCCGGGAACGGCACTTATCGTAAAAGTCTTTAATACGTGTCATGGATGCTCTGTTTTTGCAAAGGTAAATGAATTATTTTATTTATCTTTGTGTTACTAATAAAAAAGCAGGTAATGGACAGTTATATTGTATCGGCCAGAAAGTACCGGCCCTCCACTTTCCGGAGCGTAGTAGGACAGAAGGCGCTTACCACTACTTTAAAAAATGCAATCTCAGGAAATAAATTAGCACATGCTTATCTTTTTTGCGGCCCTCGTGGAGTGGGGAAGACTTCCTGTGCCCGTATTTTCGCAAAAACGATCAACTGCCTGACACCTACTCCGGAGGGAGATGCCTGTAACTCCTGTGAGTCCTGTCTGGCATTTAATGAACAGCGTTCCTATAATATTCATGAACTGGATGCTGCTTCCAACAACTCGGTAGATGATATCCGTTCATTAATTGAACAGGTACGGATTCCACCTGCTATCGGAAAATATAAAGTGTTCATTATTGATGAGGTGCATATGCTGAGTTCGGCTGCCTTCAATGCGTTCCTGAAAACGCTGGAAGAGCCTCCTCATCATGCACTCTTTATTCTGGCTACTACTGAGAAGCATAAAGTACTTCCTACTATTCTGTCCCGTTGCCAGATCTATGATTTTTCCCGTATATCCATTGCGGATATGGTAGATCATCTGCAGTATGTGGCTTCGTGTGAAGGAGCAACTGCAGAGCCGGAGGCCCTGAATGTAATTGCCCAAAAGGCGGATGGAGGTATGCGGGATGCCTTATCTATTTTTGACCAGGTGGTCAGTTTCACCAATGGTCATATTACGTATCAGGCGGTGATTGATAACCTGAATGTCCTGGATTATGAATATTATTTTCGTCTGACAGAGGCTATGCTGGCAGGAAATGTTAGGAGTGCAATTTTGTTGTTAAACGAAATTTTAACCAAAGGATTTGACGGACAAAATATTATCACAGGACTGGCGGGTCATTTCCGCGATTTGTTGGTGTGTAAAGATGAGGCTACCCTGATCCTGTTTGAAGTGGGAGCTTCTATCCGGGACCGTTACTGGGAAATGGCGAAACGTTGTCCGGACCCTTTACTTTTTAAAGCTATTGAACTGGCTAATACCTGTGACCTGAATTACCGGGTAAGCCGGAATAAACGGTTATTACTGGAACTAACGCTGATCCAGTTATGCCAGCTTTCTCAATCCCAGAATACAACGGTTCATCCGGGACATCAGCAGAATATTCAACCTGTCCATGGTTCCGGTGGGGGAACTCCGGTAGGAACCAGCGTACAACCGGGAGGCCAGGGACAATCTGTTCCCTCTTCTCCGCAGCGTCCCCAGGCAATGGCTGCTCAACAGCAGGTGGTAACTACACAAATGCCTTCTTCTGCTCCTTTACATAGACAGGTGCCCCAGGGACCTGATCCAACACCACCGAAGAAAAATGCTGCGTCTCCGAAAAGTACTTCTCTGAAAGAACTAATGCAGGAGAAGCCGAAAGAAAATACACAGCAAACAACAAAAGTTCAGGAACAGGCTACTCCATTTCAGGAAGAAGACCTGGTCCGGTACTGGAATTTGTTCGCTGACCGGATTGATAAAAAAGTCTATCTGAAAAATACCATGGGAAATTGCCGGCCTGTTCTACAGGACAATTTCTATTTTGAAGTGGCGGTTCATAATCCCGGTCAGCAGGAGGAATTGATCAGCAATAGTATGGATATTCTTACTTTCCTCCGTTCCCAGTTGAAAAATACCCATATCCAGATGCGTGTCCGGATCAGTGAGTCTAATGAAAAGAAACTGGCCTACACGGCAACAGAAAAATATCAGTACTTATTAGAGATCAATCCGACGCTGGGCAGGTTGCGGGATGAATTTAATTTAAGTATCGAATAATTCCTCCGTATATACCCATACATAGACTCCGAAAACAGGCGCACCTTTTTTATAAAAACGATGCACCCTTTTCGGGAAACGGGTGTACCCTTTTTTGGCAGGCGACCGGCTGGGTATGTGAATCTGCAAAGTATAAAAAAAGACAGATGAAACCCAATGTCCCATCTGTCTTTTTTATCTTTCATATGATCTGTCTTCTTAGAGCGGTCTCAACCAGATGTTACGGAAGCTGATCGGTTCACTTGGGTCACCGTGATCCTGCAGAATGATAGGACCGGGACCGTGTTTTACTACTTTAGGGAATCCGATATATTCAGTAGTACCTAAAATAATGGTATTATTTTGCAGCACTACTCCGTTGTGAATCACGGTTACCCGTGGATGATACAGATAAGTTCCATCTTCTTTGAAGACAGGTGCTGTATAGATAATATCATATACGTTCCATTCGCCGGGTTTACGCATTGCGTTTGCTAAAGGAGGTGTTTGTTTATAGACACTACCGGTCTGACCGTTTACATACGTTTCATTATTGTAGCAATCCAGGATCTGTATTTCGTACATTCCCTGAAGGAAAACACCACTGTTGCCACGTCCCTGGCTTTTTCCGGTAATATCTTCCGGTATACGCCATTCAATATGTAACTGGAAACTTTCAAATTTTTGTTTAGTCTGAATATCTCCCGTAGATTTATTTACTGTAAATGTGCCATCTGCTACCGTCCACTGTGCAGGACCTCCTTTGGCACTTTCCCATGCAGAGAGATCTTTTCCATCGAAAAGAACAATGGCATCCGACGGTGCTGAGTTTGTACAAATATCACCCGGTGTTACAATTTTAGGTTGGGGTGTCCAGTATTCAGACATACCCGGAGTCATTCTTTCCGGTTCGGGATACTGTTGTTGCGCATACGTACTTACACAGAATGTACATGCTAAAGCAGCAAGGGTCACCTTAGCTGTAAGGTTTTTCTTGTTCATGGTATTCACTATATTTTTAAGTTTAATAAAATCTTTCCTTACAAACATACATATATTTTCGTAAATTGTAACTTTTATATAGATAAAATCTACTGTTGGTGATGGAAAAGCCTGGTTTCTGCTAACGATTCATATTTCGTTCCCGGACGTCCGTAATTGCAGTAAGGATAGATATTGATGCCCCCGCGTGGAGTAAATATTCCGGTGACTTCTATGTATTTAGGATCCATCAGCCGGATTAAATCTTTCATGATTATATTTACACAATCTTCATGAAAAGCTCCGTGGTTGCGGAAACTGAATAAATATAATTTCAGGCTTTTACTTTCCACCATTTTGATATCCGGAATATAATCAATATGGATGGTGGCAAAGTCCGGTTGTCCGGTGATGGGGCACAGGCTGGTGAATTCCGGACAGTTGAAACGCACCCAGTAATCATTCTCCGGATGTTTGTTAATAAATGCTTCCAGTACTTCCGGAGCGTAATCCTGTTTATAGACAGTTGCTCCTCCTAAGAGGCTTAATTCTTTCTGTTCATCCATAAGGCGTTTAGCTGTTTTTGGTTTGTAAATAACTTTCTAATCCTTCCTGTCTCAGTTTGCAGGCCGGACAGGCTCCACATCCGTCTGCAGGAATACCATTATAACAGGTCAGGGTCTGGTTTCTTACCAGATCAAAGGCTCCTAATTCATCTGACAGTTGCCAGACTGCTTTTTTATCCCAGTTCATTAATGGCGTATGAATCACGAACTGTTCGTCCATAGCCAGGTTAAGGGTGACATTGAGTGAACGAATAAAGGTATCCCGGCAATCCGAATATCCGCTGTAATCCGCTTCTGAAACACCCGTCACCAGATGGAAAATTCCTTTGTTCCGGGCCATGACAGCCGCAAAAGTCAGGAATACCATATTACGTCCGGGAACGAAAGTATTCGGATAGCTTTCTTCCGGTTTTTCCGTATCTATGGGGATAGAAGCGTCTGTCAGTGAATTGGGAGCTAATTGGCCTAACAGGGATACATCTAATAAATGGAAGGAAACCTGTGCCTTATCAGCAATTTTACGGGCAATCTTTATTTCAAGCGAGTGTTTTTGGCCATACGTAAAGCAGACAGCCTCTACTCTTGCAAAATGCTTCTTTGCCCAAAAAAGACAGGTAGTAGAATCCTGTCCACCGGAGAAGCAGACCAGCGCAGCGTTTTTTTGTTTCATATTTTTCTTGTTTTTAATACGTGGTTCATCAAGCACACGGAAAGAAATCTCTTTCGCTACAAAGATAAGGAAGATTATTGGAATATAATAGATTCTTTATTTATTGCACATGGATTGATGTTTTGTGCAAAAAAGTGAAAATTGTTGCACATATTTTTAAATGTTGTGCTATCTTTGTGGCTGTTTATATCCATGAGTTAAGATAAAATTATAAACAAATAATAAATTTATGAAGAAAGTTATCGCATTTGTAGGGTTTGTCTGTTACCCTATTCATATGCTTCAGCGGAAGGTTATCAGGTAAATGCACAGAGTACCCGGCAAGGGGGTATGGGACATGTAGGAACTGCCATGAAGTTAGGTGCGGAAAGTATGCATTTTAATCCGGCTGGGTTGGGATTCCTGGACAAACAGGTGGATATTTCCGCTGGTATTACGGGAGTATTTGCAAAAGCAACTTTTAAAGATGGAGATTACAAACATCAGTCAGACAATGATCCCAGTACGCCTCTCTATGCGTATGCCGGCTTTAAGATCTATGATTTCCTGTCTGCCGGGATCAGTATTAATAACCCTTATGGCAGTGCCATTGACTGGGGTAAAAACTGGGAAGGAACCCATCTGATCCAGGATATTTCCCTGAAAGCATTTTCAGTACAGCCGACCGTTGCCTGGAAAATTACCGATCGTTTAAGTGTAGGAGCCGGATTGATGATCATGTTTGGCGACATTACGCTGAACCGGTCTTTTATTTCTTCTGCGGACTTAGCTGCAGTCGCCATGGCAAATCCTGATGCAGCTCCTTTAGCCGAAAAATATAAAAATATTACTCCTCTTTCTGTGGGAATATCAGGTAGTTCCGATATCCGTCTGGGATATAATGTAGGAGCTATGTTTGATATTAGTGATAAGGTAACTATTGGTGCTTCTTTCCGTTCAAAGGTCAACATGAAAGTAGCTGAAGGAGATGTCGCCCTTACTTATGCGAATGAAGCTGAATTAAAACCTGTTTTAGGAGATGGAGTTCCTCCATTAGACAGAGCCTATTTTTATGCACAGTTACCTTTACCTTCTAATTTTTCAGTGGGAGTAAGCTATCAACCTACCAATCAATGGCTATTGTCAGGAGAAGTCCAATTTGTTGGTTGGGGTGCTTATGATAAATTGGATATACATTTTATTCCACAGGAGACTTTAGGGGAATATGATCAAAGTGCCCGTAAAGAATATAAAAATACACGGATTTACCGGGTAGGTGCTCAATATGGTTTAACGAACAGAATGGATGTACGTCTGGGTGCTTATTTAGATGAAACTCCTGTAAAAGATGATTTCCTGAATCCGGAAACTCCAAGTATGAATAAACTGGGGCTTACAGCAGGATTTAGTTTCCGTCCGGTAACCAATTTTTCAATTGATCTTCCCTTTGCGTATGTAACGGGTTTTGGACGGGATGGATCGTATACGGATAAAAGTCTGGTGACAGGGCTGGATCGTGAGTTCGGAGGTCATTACACTGTGCGTGCCTTTATGCCGGCAATCGGTTTAAGCTATTCTTTCTAATACTTTTTTATTGTGGTATATTATATAAAAGGCTACTCAGGAATTTTTCCGGAGTAGCTTTTTATATAGACCCGGATTAGGCCAAAAATCCGGTTTGTTTTTACTGGCATTCCTTTTTGTCTTGCAATCGATACAATTAGTTGGTGCAAATAGCTTTAATTCACTATTTCTATTATAATAATACAGGGGATATCCTAACTCTTCCTCCTCTGTAGATTCAGCAGGACAATTGTCGAAAGATCTTTTCATAAAATTCCTCTGATGATTTCACAAATTTTTCTGATGTAGTAGAGGTGGATGCGTCAACATATCCGATCACTGCCTTTTCCGGATTAGTCAGACAGGTGATATTCCCTCTCATCTCAGAAGACATTTTGGAAAATATTCACATGCAAACACAGAAATAGGTAATGCATATTTTTTCATGTAAATAGCATATTTTAGTTAACCTGAATAGAAACCTTACCGAATATGGGTTTTCCATCTGTCGTAATTCCTTCTACAACAATATCGAACGCTCCTTTCATATCCGAAGTGGTGAATGGTATGGATACTGTTCTCTGACCATCGGCCTTCGGGATTTCCGGTACCCATAAAAGTGTATGCCGGTAATCCGGTATCCGGGTATTTGTATTACTTTCCGTATACGAAGGGGAATAAAAAGATCGTTTGGCCAGCGTCCCTTCATAATCAAAAAATTGAGTGGTATTATCCAGGCTCAATCCCGGATAATCCAGATTATAGGTTTTAAAAGAAGCTATACCATCTACTAATTGTCCGCCAAAAACAAATTTTCCTTTATATACATCTACCTGGCGAACCAGAAGAGGGTCATATTTAAAAATAACTTCATGGTCAACAAGAGGAATGCCATCTAATAATACCAATGAATTCCCAATAGTAAAACCGGAACGATCTTCCGTAAGTACGGAAAGGATTCGTTTTATTATTTATTCTACGAAAACGTAATCCGATAATAAATTCAATTACCACTTCTTCCATCGTTGTGAAACGGGTATATTCATCTAAGATATAAGACCAATCCGGCTGCCATCTGAAATAGGAATCCGTATGTTCCATGCGGGATAAAGAATCGGCAGTATAACTATGCAATACCTGTAACCCCATACTTCGCTGGAGAAGTTGATCTTTCCAGACAGGATTCAATTGGATGGCAGGTAATTGTTTTTCCGTATGACCGGCAAAAGGCGATTCAATATCTATCCTGTATTGGTTAGTAGAGGGTGATAAGGCCGTTGTAACTAATTCCTGCATTCCCCCCTATACGTTTAGTAATAAAAGAAACTTCCCCCTTCTCATTCAGACTTCTTTCGAATAACCGGATCTCTTCGCCGACAAAACCCAGTAAAGGAGTGATCTTTTCAGGAATAGAAGAGTTTCCGGTTTGAAGATTAATCGCTTTTCCTATAACAATATGTCCTTCATACTCCGGTAAGAATTCTCCTGAATAGGGCGTTTCCGGTAGGGTTTGTAATTGTTGTTTCCAACGGTTTATGTGAGTAGTTTTCGGAGGTGGAATCAAATCTTTTCCTGCTATGGATATGGCCATCGAATGTATATTTTCCGGAAGTCCCTGTAAATCAATTTTACCTGTTGACCGGGTAGTCCATGTTTTTTCCGGGATGATCATTATGGTACTTTCCGGGATCAGAAAAGAGGTGACCGGTGGTATGCTATCATTGATAACTTGAATATCCTCATCTGTTTTAAATGTATTGATGATGGTAATCAATTTATTGAAATAGATACTTTCCCCTTCATTCCTCATATTCCGGGTATAAGCGACTAACCGGTAATAGCCTGTCGGAAGCGTGGCCGGGATTTCTATGCATCCTTCACCGATACCTTCTTTCAGGTCTATTTTTGCCTGTATAACAGCCGTGTGTTCATCTATTATTTCTATATATCCGATTTTGCTAAAAGATAACGGCAGTCCTTCCGGATCTGTAATATACATTTTTGTCCATAAAAGCTCACCGGCCAGATAGGTGTTTTTATCAGTTTGCAGATAAGCTCGTTCTTTGGCTATAAGGGTTGGATAGGAAGCAAACGAGTAATGGGTGCAAAGGACACCTGTCATGATCCATATAAATATAAGTTTTTTCATATATCTTATCCTGATTATAAATGATTATTGGGCCAGAAATCCGGTCTGTTTTTAGAAGCCTTCGGTTTTGCTCTGCAGTCAATACAACGAGGAGGAGCATATAACCAATCCATCCCGTCTGAAGTGAAAACAGGAAGTCCGGCAGTCGGGTCATCCGTTATTTCATTACTGCAGTTATTATAAGGACGTTCATAGACTTCATCGAAAGGGACAAAACGACCTAAGGTAGTAGTCGTGGTGACTTCAATATATCCGATTACTGTTTTTTCCGGATTGGTAGTACAGATAATATTTCCTCTTACTTCAGAAGGCATTTGGGAAAAGATACCTCCTGTGGCATCCAGATTTTTCTGTAGGTTGGAAAAGTAGTCAAACGCTTCTTTTCGTAACATCTCCTGACTTACTTTAATGTAGTATAAATAAGATAGTTTTTCATCTGAAGGTTCCATCTCAAACAGTTTTTTCAATAGGATCTTATTTTCTGTGAGTTTTTCCGTGCTTTCTAAAATAAGTACTTTGGAACTATCTACTCCCTAACAGTAATATTTGTTATTCGCTGAACCAAAATCATAGGCCACTAAAGTACTTTCTCCATCTATTATTTCATAGCCTATAGTTGCCATGAGATCTGAGTGTATTTCCCAATCTTCTTTAAATCTCCAGCGGAAATACCGGGATTGATTGAGAGGATCATGAGTCGACACAAAGAAACCTACAGGAGCTTTTTGTGCCTCTTTAATGACTGAGATACTATCTATTTCCGGAGTAAAAAGTGGGTCTAAATAAGTAGATTCATATTCTTCACCTTCCCAGTTAATTTTTAATCTGTATTGGGTTCTGGGAGATAACGTTCCGGTTTCTATTAGATATTCTCCTTTTTGCATATGCTTTCCTGAAAAGTATTCTCCCTTATCACTCTCTACAGACACATTTGCATTAGAAATATATTCATCTCCCATAAAATAATTATTCAAAGCAATGGTTTTACTGAGTTTAATCAGCGTAGTATCATTGGTTATGGTGCCTTCCACAACAAAAATATCTGTCACCGACTGAATCCCCGTATGTTCGTATTCCGTTATGCATCCGTAAAGCTGTATCAGAAACATGAATAGAATAATATGTATATAATACCTTTTCATTTTTAGTTATTTATAAATTGGCTGTTGGCCAGAAATCCGGTTTGTTTTTAGTGGCCTTTCTTTTACGACGGCAATCAATGCAATCCTCCGGAGCTTTTAATGGAGGAGATCCATTCTCCATATAATAGATCGGCAGTGTTGATTTATCGTCATCTGTAATCTGATAATAGTAGGAAGTATAAGGCCTTTCATATAAACCTTCATTAAGAGGTACATATTTTTCAATATGTTCAATGGTAGAAACTTCTACATATCCTATTACTGATTTCCCGGGATCGGAAAGACAGGTAATGTTACCTCTTATTTCTGATGGCATTTTAGAAAACAGACCTCCGGTTCTCTCTAAGTTTTCCTGTAAATTAGAAAAATAATCAAATGCTTCTTTTCTTAACATGATCTGCCTGATAGAAATATGATACAGTTGAGAGAGCCGGTCATCAGAAGGTTCCATTTCTATTAGCTTTTTTGCCGTATAGCATTTTCAGTTAATTTTTCAGTAGAATCCAGTATAAACATTTTAGAGCTATCGGCCCCCCAACAATGATATTTATTATTAGGGGTTTCTATATCATGCCGAATGATCTCTTTTATACTGGCACCAAACATGACTACTGTTACATTGGCATATAAATCAGCGTGTACCTCTCAGTTCTCTTTATATTCCCATCTATAATAGGGAGATTGATTCTGAGGATCCTGGGTAGAAACATATACATATACCGGTGCTCCTTCTTTTTCTTTGGTTATGGAAAGTTCTATTTCCGGAGTAAAAAGCGGAGCATGGAAAGTAGAGACATATTCTTCTCCCTCTAATGAAATAAATAGTCTGTATTCTGTAGATGAAGAAAGCAACCCATTCCGGATAATATATTCGCCTTTGTCTGTATAAATCCCGGCTTCGGATCAGAAACCATCCCTGCTTTCTACATATACCTCTGCATTTTCTACATATTCATATTCGGCAATAGTTGCACCTATATAACCACTTCTGCTTAATTTAATAATGGTTTCTTCATGATCGATCGTGCCTTCTACTACTAAAAGACCTGAGACAGTCTTAACTCCGGCATGTTCAAAGTATTCAATACATCCATAGAGAGAAAAAATAAAGATGCATAGGGTGACTATATGTAAATATTTTTTCCACATATCCAGTTAAAATTTGATATTATATGAAATATATGGGATTGGCATACCAAATATGGCTAATTTATAGCCCTTTAGACGTCCGTCTTCCGAAGTATAATAAACTGAATAGGCATTCTTACGTCCTGTCAGGTTATATACCCCAATAGAAATGGAACTATGGATCAATAACGTTAAATGATGACTGGGTTCTATATTAAAAGAAGCATCCATGCGGAAAAAGTCCGGAATACGATACTGGTTCCTGTCTGAATAATAAACGAACTCGCCTCCTGCATAATGGTACTTAGAAACAGGAAGTGTAATCGGTCTACCAGTACTGTAATCACAGTTCAGGGAGAAACTGAACCGGTGGGTAAATTTATAGTTTCCGACTAATTTCACTTCATGAGGTTTATCATAATCCGACGGATACCAATCCCCGCCGTTGACCGGATCATAGAGTCCTGAATCATTCTGGCGTAATTCTGTCCGTGAATAGGTATAACTCACCCATCCGTTTAATTTCCCCAAGGCTTTTTTAAGCATGAATTCCACACCATAGGCTCTTCCTTCCGTACTGATCACATCTGTTTCAATATGATGATTCATGATCAGTTCGGCATTACTCCGGTAATCCAGATAATTTTTCATGTTTTTATAATATCCTTCAATAGAGGCTTCCATTGTATTACCCAGCAGATTCTTGTAGAGTCCGACAGCTACCTGTGAACCGGTCTGTGGTTTAATATTGGCATCACTCAGTTTCCAGGTATCGGTAGGAGACATAATAGTCGTATTGGAAAGTTTATGGATATTTTGCCGCATTGTGTTGTATCCGGCTTTGATCGAAAAATCATCGGCAAATTCATACCGGGCAGATAAACGGAACTCAGGTCCATGATAGGTTTTAAAAGAACCGCTTGTGGCTTGGATTGTATCCGTAATAGTCGTTAACGAAGGCAGATTTCCTTCTGCATATGCATTGAAAGTTCTGGGGCCAAGTACATTGAACATAGAATAACGAATTCCTGCGTTAATAGAGAATTGAGGGGTGATATCCCAGCAGTCCCCGATATAAATAGCAGATTCCGCTGCCTTTTCCTTTTGCATATAGTCCGGCATTACAATCGATTCTTCCCCTTCCGGAAGATAAGTCCCCGGATTCAGGTCATAATAAAGGGTGTTGATTCCGAAATCAATGGTATGTTTATCGTTAGCATACCATACAAAATCCGCTTTGGCATAGAACTGGTCAATTTCAAAAGAAAGATTGTAAGCACTGGCAGTATTCTCTGTATAGATTGTATTATAATCATAATGATCATATCCTGCCGTATACACGCTGGTCAGTCTCGGGCTGAAAATATGCCTCCATTTTACAGATGCATTGGCATTCTGGTAAGCATATTTTTCTTCTGCATTAAAATTGAACCGGTCCCGGCTGTAATATCCGTTTACATACAAATTATTATATTCATTGAATTTATGACTGAGCATGGCATTCATATCATAAAAACCTGCATTCCCATCTTTATATTCGCTTTTCTCCGGTAGTTTCTTCAGGATCCAGTCCGAATAGGTGGTACGACCCCCCCCACAATAAAAGAAGTTTTTTCGCTGAACACAGGACCTTCCAGAGTGAGCCGGCTGGTTAATAATCCTATACTGGCAGATCCCTGAAATTCTTTTTTGTTTCCTTCGCGGGTAGTAATGTCTAATACAGAAGAGATACGTCCTCCATATTTGGAAGGAATGCTACTTTTATATAACTCCATATCTTTGACCACATCTGGGTTGAAAGCGGAAAAGAAACCGAAGAGATGAGTTGGATTATAGATTACTCCATCATTGAACAGAATCAGGTTTTGATCTGTGGCACCTCCCCGGACATTAAATCCACTGGAGGCTTCCCCTACGGATTTGACTCCCGGAAGTGACATCACTACCCGGATAATATCTGCTTCACCAAATGCGGTAGGAATATTTTTTATCTCTCTCATTTTGAGCCGTTCTACTCCCATGTTGGTACTGCGGACATTTTCTATCCGTTCGGATGAGACAGTTACTTCTTTTAAGGTATAGACCTGCTCTTCCAATTCGATATCTAATTTTCCTCCGGAATGAAGTAAGATCTGACGTTTGGTATCTTTCATCCCCATCCCTTTGATTTGCAACTCATGTCTCCCGGTAGGAAGTTGAATAGAATAATAGCCAAATCCATCTGTTGTAGTAGCAATTAACGGGTCACTAATAAAAAGGGCAACTCCAACCATAGGTTCGCCGGTTTTAAAATCTATCACACTTCCGGTAAGTGTTACCCGTCCGGCACTGTTGTCTGGAGCATCTCCGATCTCATATACCTTATTCTCAGACGTTGCTTTCTGGTCTCTCCGGCTTAGCGAAAGAGAAAACCCAGACAAATCATAGTCGCTATCCTGGGACAGGATGGTCCGGTCAAAGTAACCTTCCGGTAAAGAGGTCAGTAAGATCCGTTCTTTTAAAATAAAAATATGTTCGTTAAACACGGAGAGCGTCAGTCCCGTAGGTTGCAAGGCTTTTTCCAGGATCTCCAGAGGTTTTTCCTGAACCGCCTGAATGGTGATGATCAGAGAATCTGTCTCTTCCGGATTACAAAATATACGGTAGGGAGTTTGTTTTTCTATTTCCAGAAACAACTGGTCAATAGGTTGTTCCCGGAGATCAATTGATATGTTTTGTTGAGCTTCCACAGAAGAGAAGAACAGGAATATGGTGATAGACAGGTATAGAATTTTTCTCATACTATTGAGTAAGTTTTTCATAGTGTTCGACAACTGCAACGATAGCTTCATCAGGATTTGTCCTGAAATTTAATTTATGCTGTTTGATGAATTGTTTTAACTCCCTTTTCTTCGGATCAAATAATTTTAAGATGGAATTTTTACTTTTTACGGAATAGTAGACTCCATCTTTATAAATATAATACCGATCCCGGTTAACAAATTCACCCTCCAGTTTCATATCCTTGATACTTTCCTGGTAACCCCTGTTTTTTCTTTCCAGCACAGTATGTTCACCTTCATAGAGCCGCAAATAATATCCTTCCGGAGGACTGTCAGGATGTTCATCCGGATAATGGTAAAAAATATAATAAGAATGAAGAGTCAGATAGGTTACCTGATCATTAGGTACAATAATATTATAACGCATATCCGGTGTCCTGACTAATAATTCATTCCGGTAAAGATCCAGACGCATACATACATTCGGGTAAAAAACTCCATCAAAAAGAAGAGATCCTTCAGCATATTCACTTCCTGCTAAATAAGGATGATTTTTTATATGCCCGGCATATTTTACCTGCTCTTTACCGGAATAAATAGCCGCCTGCATATTTACGCTTTCAAAATAGCTCTTTACCTGTTGTTCATTGGAAAGTTCTACCCAGGGTAGTTCCGGTTTTTGTGCCGATAAGGGTCCATAGAACAAAATAAATAATAGAATTACTGTTATTTGTTTCATCTTTTAACGAGGTTAACACCTTAAAATTAGTAATAAAGATGGAATACACTACAAATTAAAGTTAAAAAATATCTTGAAAAGGAGTTTTTGATAAAAAGAAGAACAAAAAGATAGGATTTTTATATATGTTGTTGATAAGCGATCAGTAAACTGACGACTTCTGAGTAGTTTTTTCTTCCTGACTGAATATTATTGCTTTGCAAAAAGAGATGATATATTTTGTCCTGGAACTCTCCGATCCAAGGACTATACCTGGCATGCCAATATTCATTTTTTAGATTATATAGCTCTTTTATTTCCGGACGAATACTATCCCGCCAGGCTATGAACTCCTCTTTTTCTAATAAAGAATAAGCATTTCCCAGGACATACTGGAAAATAGAGAAGTAACCTGCAAATTTAATCTCCGGAACAGTAGATTGGGAGCATACCAGAAAACTGTACAGATTAGCTTCCGCTTCACTGGCTATACCAAGGACATGGGCCATTTCATGGGCATACGTAGCTGGATACTGAACCGGTAACAGTTCCGTATTTAAATTGAATTCATTAAAAAAGGGACCTATATAACCTAATACTCCGACTTTACTCATCCCGGTAGAAGAAAGCATCGGCTTGGCTTCTTGATAGGAAGTAGGAGAGAGCATCCCAAAACGGGAATGGATCCGTAAATACTCCTCTTTAATGTCCCGGGAAACTATGTTTTTCTGAATTGTTTCCACAGGAATATAAGAAGCATTCAGGGAGTCTGTATAGACCGATAAAAAAGATTGGAAGGATTCCGGAGTATAAGCAACTGCGGGAATATGGGTACGGTTAAAAAAGTCAGGACGGAAATAGTTCAGCCCCCATGCCAGATAAAACCAGATATACACCCATACCAGGTAAAGGAAAACCTGGGACAGTGTTTTCAAAAAAGATTTTCGCCGGATCATCCGGACTATAATATATAGTATAATACCCAGAATACTTCCATAAATAAAACAATCCCCTAAAGAAAAAGGAACCCAGCGGGAAATATTGGATAGAATCTTCGCTACATAGGGATAAAGGTGTACTGCATACCATTCACTCCGTGCCGGAGAGGCCATCGTGAACCATATCCATACGAGGAACAGAGCCGGAATAGCATACCGGATCAGATGGCCTTTCAGGTAGAGGATCCCGGCTTTCATCCTCAGGAAAGATTTTTAGTTAACACCTTACGAACTTCCTGTTCCGGTAGACCCCTGCGGGAAGTATAATCGCTCAACTGATCTTCCCCGATTGTTCCGATCATAAAGTATTGTGAATCCGGATGAGCTATATAAATACCACTGACAGAAGCTGTCGGATACATGGCTCCGTTTTCTATCAGTGAAATACCGATCTGTGACATATTCAGCAACTGGTCCATGGTGGTATTTAGTAACTGGTCCGGAAGCGACGGATAACCGATAGCCGGACGAATCCCCTGGTATTTTACTTTAAAAAGATCCGGAACGGATAAAGATTCATCCGGTGCATATCCCCAGTATTCCTTTCTTACTTTTTCATGTAGGTATTCCGCTAATGCTTCCGCTAAACGGTCGAAAAGTGTCTGGAGAAGCATAGAAGTATAGGTATCCCCTTCCTGTTCCAGCTTTTCTTTCATATATTCCATCCCGGCACCGGCAGTTACCGTAAATGCTCCGATATAATCCGTTCTTCCTGTTGAAGCAGGTAAAATATAATCCGCGAGAGATTTATAGACAGGTTCTGTTTTCCTGGCCTGCTGGCGGAGAACCGGCAGGGTGACATCACCGATTTGCAGGGTATCTCCTTCACTGTTTGCCGGGAAGAAACCATATACAGCTTTGCAGTACTCCACTTTCATGTCCACCAACTTATCTAATAGCTTAACCGCATCTTTATATAACTGCATAGCTTCCGATGCTTTGCTGCGGTCTGCTTCCGGGATACCGGCTAACCAGGAGGCCCGGCAGGAATCATAGCTATGGATCTGAGTCATCTCTGCGAATTTCCCATTCAGCTTCCATGCGGAAAAAAAGAATATCCAGTTGATATAAGGAATCAACTCTTCCAGAGGGACATGAGAAATCACCTGAACACCCAGCTGCTTCGGCACTACCGGTTGATAGCAATTCCAGTCTATGGGTTGTGGATTAGCCCGTGCTTCCGACAGTGGAACCAGGTCCGCTTTCTTTTCTGTTAACGATGCCCGGAGTTCTTCATACTCCCGGTTTAGTTCCTCTATATAAGTATCTCTGGTTTCCTTATTCAATAATTTCGCTGCGATCAAAGGGTTTTGGGAAGCATCCAGCACATGGATGACAGGATAATCATAGTGAGGAGCAATTTTAACAGCCGTATGCAATTTGGACGTAGTGGCACCTCCTACCATCACCGGGATCTGCAATCCGGCTTTTTGCATTTCTTCTATTACGTGTACCATCTCTTCTAAAGAAGGAGTGATCAGCCCGGAGAGACAAACCAGATCCGGTTTTTCTTCTATAGCAGTTTTAACAATCACATCAGCCGGTACCATCACCCCTAAATCAATCACTTCATAATTGTTACAGATAAGGACAATGGAAACGATATTTTTTCCAATGTCATGTACATCTCCTTTTACGGTTGCAAATACCACCTTACCGGCTTTCCCTGAATTACCGGCAACACTTTCCGATTCAATGGCAGGTTGAAGAATAGCCACTGCCTTCTTCATCGTACGGGCGGTTTTCACAACCTGAGGCAGAAACATTTTTCCGGCACCAAACAACTCACCTACCTTATTCATACCACTCATTAGCGGACCATCAATAATATGAACAGCCCGGGAATATTCCAGTAAAGCCTCCTGCAGATCTGTTTCCAGAAAATCACCGATCCCTTTGATTAAGGCATATTCTAACCGGTCTTTTAAAGGTAGTTCACGCCAGGCATCCTGTTGTCTCTCTTCCTGTTTGCCGGAAGTGGACGCCTGTAAATCCTGTGCATAGGTAATTAATTCTTCCGCAGCTTCCGGACGTCGGGCCAGGATCACATCTTCCAGTAAAGTCTGGAAAGAAGGTTCTATGTCTTCATATAAAATAGAGGTAGAAGGATTAACAATTCCCATATCCATACCTTTGCCGATAGCGTGATACAGGAATACGGAATGCATGGCTTCCCGGACATAATTATTTCCCCGGAAAGAAAAAGATAGATTACTGATTCCACCGCTGACTTTAGCGCCCGGTAGGTTTTGCTTAATCCATTCCACCGAACGGATAAAATCCAGTCCGTATCCGTTATGTTCTTCTATCCCCGTGGCAATAGCCAGGACATTCGGGTCGAAAATAATATCCTGTGGGTTAAATCCTATTTGTTCTGTTAATAAACGGTAGGCCCGTTCACAAACTTCAATTTTTCGTTCAAAGGTGTCTGCCTGTCCTGTTTCATCAAAAGCCATCACAACAGTGGCAGCTCCCAATTGTTTGATACGTGTGGCATAGGCAAGGAAAGCCTCTTCTCCCTCTTTCAGACTGATCGAGTTCACAATACTTTTTCCCTGGGTACACATGAGTCCGCTTTCAATCACCTCCCATTTGGAAGAATCAATCATAATCGGTACACGGGCTATATCCGGTTCGGAAGCGATCAGGTTCAGGAAAGTGACCATCTCGTTCCGGGCATCCAGCATACCGTCATCCATATTGACATCAATTACCTGCGCTCCGTCTTCCACTTGTTTACTGGCAATAGTCAGGGCCTCCTCATAATTCCTCTCTTTGATCAGGCGAAGAAACTTCCGGGAACCGGCCACATTGCATCTTTCTCCGATATGGACAAAATTATTTTCCGGCTTTACCTCTAACAATTCCAGTCCGGATAACCACAAGACCTCCTTTTTCGCTACCGGAACGTGAGAGACAGCCCCTTTGACGATAGCAGGATATCGAGCAATATGGGCGGGTGTGGTACCACAGCATCCTCCCACAATATTTACTAACTGGTCATCGATAAACGATTGGATATGCCCGGCCATGGTTTCCGGGGTTTCATCGTAGGAACCAAAACTGTTAGGTAATCCGGCATTCGGATGAGCACTTATAAAATAAGGAGCCTGCTGGGCCAGTTCCTGTAGATAAGGTTTCATTTCAGAAGCCCCAAAAGAACAGTTCAATCCGATGCTGACAATATTTGCATGTTGTACGGAAGCTAAAAAAGCATCCAAAGTCTGTCCGGAAAAGGTACGGCCTCCCTGAGCAGATAACGTAAGCGAAAGCATAATGGGTAGGTCTTTCCCTTTTTTTTTCAGAACAGTCTCTACAGCTTCCAAAGCCGCTTTGGCATTGAGGGTATCAAAAACTGTTTCAATTAAAAAGATATCCACTCCTCCGTCAACCAGTCCCTCAGCCTGCTCTTTATAGGCCTGATACATATCCATATAGGTGACAGCCCGGTAAGCCGGGTCATTGACATCCGGACTCATTGATGCTGTTTTATTGGTAGGGCCTAAAGAACCGGCTACAAATACCTGTTTGTCCGGGAATTCCTCCATGAACTGATCAGCCGTTTCACGTGCGATCCGGGCAGCGGATAAATTGATCTCATAAGCATATTCCTGCATGCCATAGTCTTCCATGGAAACAGACGTTGCATTGAACGTATTGGTAGAAAAAATATCAGCCCCGGCATCCAGGTATTGACGGTAAATATGTTTAATTACATCCGGACGGGTAATAGACAGCAGGTCATTATTCCCTTTCTGGTCAAAAGGGAAGTCCGCAAAGCGGCTTCCCCGGTAATCCTGTTCCGTCAGGTTGAAACCCTGGATCAAAGAACCCAATCCTCCATCCAGTATCAATATCCGTTCCTTTAAAAGCTCACAAAATGCTTTTTTATTCATAAAGATCTCTTATTTTTCTTGTGTAAATATACATATATCCCCACCGTAGCCAGACCACTATCATGGCAAAGACCACTCTGGTAATAATAAGCCAGAGAGCAGGAATACCTATGGCTACAAAAATGATCGTATCTTCTAACAGCGAATGACACATCGCCAGATGATAGTTCAGTAAATTCCCGTTACTGTGGGAAAGCTTCTTCTGTTCTATTTCATCGATCATAATAGCTCCTCCGTACGCCAGACCGACTACATTTCCAACCAGCCACAAAAAGGCAGTTTCCCTGGGGAGACCAAACAGTTTCATCAAAGGAGCAAACACCCTGGATAATCCTTTCATCAGTCTGAATTCTTCCAGAAGATAGTGAAGGATCATAAGGGCCGTCACGATTAACAGGATGGAGATCACAACTTTCATGGAGCTGGTGAACCACAAAATAAACACTTCTCCTATATGGTCACAGATTCCTGCACTTTGAGCGATCCCGATCTGCCCCCATCCTTCCCGGGGCATGATCTCATTTAGTGCTAAAGCAATTACAAAACTCATGACCAATCGTAAACCGGTCATCCCCCAGAAAGAAGAGCCCGTTTTAGCCTGTACGGAGGATTCAACGATCAGATTATGGGAAGTCAGGCACATGAGGCTTAGAATAGTGGCTTCCCTGAGTCCCAGTGACATAGATGTAATCAACGCAATGTGAGCATATAAAGGGCAGAATACGCTGGTAATAAAAATAATGGCTGTTTCTCCTGGCAGGCCGATCAGGGAAAAGAGAGGTTCCAGTACCGCAGAAAATTTACCCAATAAACCGGAGTATTGAAGAATTCTTACAAACAGTGAGATAGGTAAAATAATCTTCAATAACCACAAACAAGTCTTTCCTGCTTTAGGTAAAGCCTGTTTGATACATGTCCAGATTCTGCCGATGATACGACTCATCCCTACCTTTTAAATGCGCGATCCATTTCCCGCCTGTCATCCCATTCTTTAATGGAATCCCGCTTATCATATTCCTTTTTCCCTTTGGCAATAGCTATAACCACCTTGGCCAACCCTTTGTCATTGATAAACATCCGGGTAGGGATAATGGTAAATCCACTGTTCTTGGATTCGTTTTCTATTTTTCGTAATTCTTTCTTCGTAAGAAGTAGTTTCCGGTCACGGCGGGCGGCATGATTATTATAAGTACCGTAAAAATATTCGGCAATATACATATTCTTTACCCACAACTCTCCTTTTTCAACTAGGCAAAATGTGTCCACCAGACTGGCCTTACCCAGACGGATCGATTTGATCTCCGTTCCGGTCAGTACAATGCCGGCAGTAAACGTCTCGAGCAGTTCATAGTCAAATGTTGCCCGCTTATTTTTGATTTGTATGTTGTTACTGATCTTCTGTTTCATGTGTTCTATTTATTCTCAGAAATGCAGTCCCGGCATCAGCATAAAGAGTGCTATCCCTATGATCTCCGGTAATAAAATGATCAGGGCTGTGGCAATTGCCGTAAATTTCACCCTGTCAGGTTCTTCCACCTGCATATAGGGACCTGCGCCTTCCCAGACAATGTAAAATGTATACAGCACAAAAATGCGGAGAAAAAAGAATTCAGGAATTAACATCAGGACCATGTTGATCAAAAACATCAGGGAAGAGGAATAGCCCACAAACTGCTGGCATAGCTTCATGTTTTTCTCCCGTTTGAACAGGCTGTGCCACACCTCATTCAAGAGGTAAGAAGCCAGATAAAATCCTCCGAAAGCAGCCACTAAAGTCTTGATCGACGATTTCAGGGCTAACTCCACATCAAATTCTTTCCGGGTAAATAACACTCCTAAAAAGGCAACTGCTGTAAGAAGACCTATTAAAGGGTAGATAAAATGGGATAAGAACTCCTCGCCCTTGATCTCCTTTTTTGCCAGCGATCTCCATGCCTGTCCGGGCTGGGAAATAATGGCAATTATCCATTTGAATATTTCTTTATACATCTCAGATTCTGTTTTTGAACAGCAAAATTACAAAATTATAGGGATATACTCCTACTATCACATTCATTTATTCAAAACAGAGAAATCCCGTTTTTGATTGCGTCTTTGTATTTTTCTTTATCAAACGAGTATAAAGCAGAAGATTTATAGCCCCACTGCTTATAGACTTCATCCAGTTTATACACTAACCCGGTAGACAGGATCTTCCGCTGGAAATTCCTGCGATCCAGCTTTTTATCTAAGATAGTTTCATAGATAATACGCAATTGCGTCAGCGTGAATTTTTCCGGTAACAGTTCATAACCGATCGGAATACTGTTGAGTTGTCCCCGGATAGTGCTGATCGCTTTATCGATGATCTTATTATGGTCAGCATATAAAACCGGGATGGCATGTACATCAAACCATTGCGTATCTTCCCGGGGATTCACCGGAAGGTTGATTTTTTCAAATTCCACAAAGGCAAAATAGCCTACACTGATAAAACGTTGCAGAAACCACTCTTCTCTGATGGCATTGACCTGCTCCGTTTCAGCGGCTGCTTTGTTCACCAGCAGATCCCGGTTCTCTTCGATATTGATTCTGTTCCGGTCGCCAAATAAATGAAACTGGCGCAAGTAGATATCCCGTATCCCGGTACGGGAAGTCAGGATCCTGGCGGCCGCTTCATCCACACTTTCCTCTCTGTGCACGAATCCTCCCGGTAACATCCATTTGGAATAATTCAGGAACCGGTTGAGTAATATGTTCAGGTTCCCGTCATGAAAACTGAATATCACACAGTCCAGAGAGATCCCCGGAAGAAAAAGGTCAGCCTGAGAAAAAGAAAATCTTTTTTCATTATGCTCCATACAAAAATGAATTTATACTTAAAAGTAGAGAACCTGCCTGATTTATCGCCTTTCTGCCTTATCTTTTAAAATAATTTAATGTTTAGAAACAGCGGATTTATACTTAAATTAAAGATTATATCTGCTATATTTGCGTCATTGTGACGCAAGAGGTGTCTCTTGTTATTGAAATTCAATTAGATAATTATGAAAAAGTCAATTCTACTTATTTTAACAACATTCTTTTCCATGCAAACACCTGCCCAGGCACAGGAAGGATACGTTCTGGTAGAGAATGACGGGGGAGCCACCTTAGGATATTCCCCGGCTTCCGGAGTAAAAATCATTACAAAAGATGGATTACAGTTTAAAGACCTGAACAAAAATGGTAAATTAGATCCTTATGAAGACTGGCGGCTGCCGGCAGAAGAACGGGCAAAAGACCTAGCTAAAAGGATGTCAGTAGAACAGATCGCCGGATTGATGCTTTATAGTGGTCATCAGGCTATCCCGGCTATGTCTGCCGGATTCGGAGGAGGAACTTACCAGGGTAAACCGCTGGCAGAAAGCGGCGCCAACTCCTGGGATCTGACCAATGCTCAAAAACAATTTCTTGAAGAAGACCATCTGCGCCATGTGCTCGTTACAACCGTACAAAACCCGGAAGTAGCTGCCCGCTGGAATAATACCATGCAGGCATTCGTGGAAGGATTAGGGTTAGGTATTCCCGGAAATACCAGTACAGACCCGCGCCATTCAGCGACCGGCAATGCTGAATTCAATGCCGGAGCAGGAGGGGATATCTCGCTGTGGCCCCGTGAATTAGGACTGGCGGCAACTTTTGATCCGGCTCTCATTAAGAAGTTCGGTGAGATCGCCTCCATCGAATACAGGGCATTAGGAATCGGTACCGCCCTGTCTCCGCAGATTGACCTGGGCACAGAACCCCGCTGGTATCGTATTTCCATGACATTTGGAAAAAGTTCTCAGTTAGTTACAGATATTGCCCGGGCCTATGTGGATGGGTTCCAGACTTCCACAGGAAGTAGTGAAATTAAAGATGGCTGGGGGTATCACAGTATAAACGCCATGGTCAAATACTGGCTGGGTGGCGGACCGGAAGAGGCAGGGCGTGACGGCCACTGGGCATACGGTAAATTTGCTGTCTATCCGGGTGACAACTTCCAGGATCATTTGAAACCGTTTACGGAAGGAGCCTTCCAATTAGCAGGTAAAACCGGAATCGCTTCCGCAGTCATGCCTTACTACACCATCTCCTATGACCGGGCGCCGGACGACACCAATTACGGAAATGCGTTCAGTAAATATATCATCACTGATCTGTTGAGAGAACAATATGGGTACGACGGAGTGGTCTGTACAGACTGGGGAGTGACGAATGACGAAGGCCCAACCCCGGATATTTTTGCCGGTAAACCCTGGGAAGTAGAAGAGTTGAGCATTGCCGAAAGACACTATGTAGCCCTGATGGCCGGCGTAGACCAGTTTGGTGGTAATAATGACAAAGGCCCTGTGTTGGAAGCCTATCAGATGGGAGTTAAAGAGCATGGTAAAACCTTTATGAGAAAACGTTTTGAGCAGTCAGCCGTTTGCCTGTTGAAAAATATCTTCCGTCTGGGATTATTTGAAAACCCCTATTTAGATCCAGCAGAAAGTGCCAGAGTCGTAGGAAATCCTGAATTTATGCAGGCCGGTTATGATGCCCAGGTAAAATCCTTAGTGATGGTTAAAAATAAGGACAATACACTTCCCGTTGCCGGAAAGAAAACGGTGTTTGTTCCCAAAGTATATAAACCTGCCTCCAAAAACTGGTGGGGTATATGGACGGAACCTTCCCTGGATAATCCGGTGAGTCTGGATATCGTAAGAAAATATTACCACGTAACCACCAATCCGGTGGAAGCCGATTTTGCTTTAGTCTTTGTTTCCAGTCCGCAAAGCGGGAACGGAGGTTATTCGTTGGCAGACCGTCAGGCAGGCGGTAACGGATATGTCCCGGTTTCCATGCAATACAACCCGTACACCGCCGTAGATGCCCGGGAACATAGTATTGCCGTCGGAGATCCGGTTATTGATCCGGCCATCACAGACTGTACTTATAAAAATAAATCTACCCGGACAGCCAACTCCAATGACCTGGATGTCTTACTGACTACCCGGGAAATGATGGGAGATAAACCAGTAATTGCCGTGGTAGATGTGTCCAATCCGATGATCTTCTCTGAATTTGAAGACAAGATGGATGGTATTCTGGTCTCTTTCGGCAATACTACCCAGTCCGTTCTGGATATTGTTTCCGGAAAATATGAACCCTCCGGCCTGTTACCTTTCCAGATGCCTGCTCATATGGCCACAGTCGAAAAACAGGCAGAAGACGTTCCGTTTGATATGGAGTGCCATTAGGATTCAGAAGGTAATATCTATAATTTTGGGTATGGATTGAACTGGAAAGGAGTCATTCAGGATGCCCGTACAGCTACCTATGGGATAAAGAAATAATATATTCTCAATTCTATATAGTGTAGATCTATATATGTCCATGAACAGGTGTCCCGGACGGGACACCTGTTTTATTCACCGCTGATGATTCTTTCGTATACTACCCGGTTATTCATTTAGATAAACTAAAACGGGACACTCTTTCTCTTTTCGTAACTAACTGTTTTTTATGCAGCCCCGGTAGGTTAAACCTCCTGACATATAAGGTTAAAGGTCCTGATGTGTAACCTTATACCTCAGGATCTTTAACCTTGTAGTCTCTGACCTTTAACCTACTACTTCTTATCCTTTGGATGAGTAAGTCTGCCGGTTTGCTAAAAAAGAACAGGGAGAAGGGAGCAGTTCCATCCGGTCCTATAAGGAAGCAATAGGCATAACAATTTAACAGATAGGTGTTTGTGGGGGGGAGCGGTGGTGACTGAGAGGGTGACTGAAAATTCTCAGTCACCCTCTCAGTCACTTGCTTTTTTAAAGTTAATAGGTTTATTCTAAGTTAATTAATGGGGAGAAGGTGACGGGTGACTGAAAAAATGAAAAAAACTATTAGAGAGAGTAGGGGATGAAAGATGTTTTCAGGATGACCTTGTTACCTGAAACATGTCAGCCTCTGGCACCGCCAGGGGCTGAAGTATGGAATGTCTGTCCGGGATTTACCTGATTGTGCAGGATTCCGGTTGCAGGATCTGTTTATTTATAGCCCTTTTCCGTGACAGGCTTTATATTTTTTGCCGCTTCCGCAAGGACAAGGATCATTTCTACCTACCCGTTTTTCTGCACGGACAGGGGCTTGCGGTTGTCTAGGCTGAGGTCCCACAGGAGGACGTGGACCATCTGCTAACGGTGCATTGCTGCCGGCGATCTCACTTTTTTTCGTACGGTAGCGGCTCATGTCCTGTCGTCTTTGCTCTTCTGCTTTCTGAATAGCAATGCGTCGGGCATGTTCCTGGTCATCGGTCGTTTCCTGGCGAACCGGGATCTGGCCACGCATCAGCACGGAGGCTGTCTTGCGGTTCATGGCATCTACCATGGTCTTGAACAGGTTATAGGATTCTAATTTATAGATCAGCAACGGGTCTTTATTTTCGTAGCTGGCATTCTGTACGGAGTGCCGCAGTTCATCCATTTCGCGTAGATGCTCTTTCCAGGATTCATCGATCGTATGCAGGATGATGGATTTCTGGAAGGCTTTGGCTATTGCTTTACTTTCGGTTTCGTAGGCTTCTTTCAGGTTACAGGAGATATTATACATCCGTTTGCCGTCGGTAACCGGGATCATAATGTTTTCATACATGGCTCCCTGTTGTTCGTATACCTGCTTAATCACCGGATTGGCTACCTGTACCATACGGTCTACGCGGCGTTTGAATAAATCCAGGGCTTCTTCGAACAGCTTTTCCGCCAGTTTATTTCCTTTCGTGTTTCTGAATTCATCTTCTGTGAAGGGGCTTTCCATCGCAAACGTGCGGAACAGCTCTAATTTGAAGCCTTCATAATCCATGGCATCTGCATATTGTTCGGCAATAGCCGTACTGTTGTCATAGAGCGTATTTAACACGTCCAGGCCAATACGTTCCCCCATCAGGGCATGACGGCGGCGGGTATATACTACCGAACGTTGTGAGTTCATCACATCATCATATTCCAGCAGACGTTTACGGATACCAAAGTTGTTTTCTTCCACTTTTTTCTGGGCACGTTCCACGGATTTGCTCAGCATATTGTGTTCCAGCACTTCTCCTTCCTGGAATCCTAATCTGTCCATCAGGCCCGCGATCTTTTCAGAGGCGAACAGACGCATCAGGTCATCTTCCAGTGAGACGTAGAATACGGAAGAGCCCGGGTCTCCCTGACGTCCGGCACGACCTCGTAACTGACGGTCTACGCGGCGGCTTTCATGCCGTTCCGTACCAATAATCGCCAGACCGCCGGCTGCTTTGACTTCCGGGGATAGCTTAATGTCCGTACCACGACCTGCCATGTTGGTGGCGATGGTTACGGTTCCTTTCTGTCCGGCCTGTGCGACGATATCTGCTTCCCGTTGATGTAACTTGGCGTTCAATACATTGTGCGGGATCTTCCGCAGGGTAAGCATACGGCTCAGTAATTCGGAGATCTCTACGGAGGTGGTACCTACCAGTACCGGACGTCCGGCATCTACCAGATGACTGATCTCTTCGATAACCGCATTGTATTTTTCACGTTTCGTCTTATAAATACGGTCATTCATATCTTTACGGGAGATCGGGCGGTTGGTAGGGATCACTACCACATCTAATTTATAGATGTCCCATAATTCCCCTGCTTCCGTTTCGGCTGTACCGGTCATTCCTGCCAGCTTATTATACATACGGAAGTAGTTCTGCAAAGTAATGGTGGCGAATGTCTGGGTAGCTGCTTCCACTTTTACCCGTTCTTTGGCTTCGATTGCCTGGTGCAGACCATCTGAATAGCGGCGGCCTTCCATGATACGGCCGGTCTGTTCGTCTACGATCATGACTTTGTTGTCCATCACCACATATTCGTCATCTTTGTCGAATAGGGTATAGGCTTTCAGAAGCTGGTTGATGGTATGTACACGCTCACTCTTCACGGAGTAGTTAGCTAAGATCTCATCTTTTTTGGCCTGTCTTTCCTCTTCGCTTCCCTCCATGTTGTCCAACTGGGAGAGTTTGGATGCAATATCGGGTAATACAAAGAACTGGGGATCATCCGTATTTCCTGTTAACAGGTCGATTCCTTTATCGGTCAGTTCAATGCTGTTGTTCTTTTCATCGATCACGAAATAAAGCTCGTCTGTTACTTTATGCATGTTACGCATATTCTCAGCCATATACAGCTCTTCTGTTTTCAGCATCTGGGCTTTGATTCCCGGTTCACTTAAGAACTTGATCAAGGCTTTGTTTTTCGGATATCCTTTGAATGAACGGTAGAGCAACAGGCTGCCTTCTTCCACTACTTTGGAATCACTGCTTGCCATCTTCTGTTTGGCTTCTGTCAGCAGTTTGGTGGCCATATTTTTCTGTGCATTTACCACTACTTCCACGTTGGGACGGAACTGTTCAAACAGTTGCTCTTCTCCCCGCGGGATCGGGCCGGAAATGATCAGAGGAGTCCGTGCATCATCAATCAATACGGAGTCTACCTCATCGACAATGGCAAAATTATGTTTGCGCTGTACGAGGTCATTTGGGCTGACCGCCATATTGTCACGCAGGTAGTCAAAACCGAATTCGTTGTTTGTACCAAACGTAATATCTGCATGATAAGCAGCACGGCGTGCGTCTGAGTTCGGTTGGTGTTTATCAATACAATCCACGGAAAGGCCGTGGAACATGTAGATCGGGCCCATCCATTCCGAGTCACGTTTGGACAGGTAATCATTGACTGTCACTACATGCACCCCGTTACGGGTTAGTGCGTTCAGGAATACGGGCAGGGTGGCTACTAAGGTTTTCCCTTCCCCGGTTGCCATTTCGGCGATCTTCCCTTTGTGTAGTACCACACCACCGATGAGCTGCACGTCGTAGTGTACCATTTCCCAGGTGATCTCATTTCCACCGGCCACCCAGTGGTTCTGGTAAATGGCTTTATCGTCTTCGATCCGTACAAAATCGTGTTTGGCTGCCAGGTCACGGTCAAAGGCGTTAGCTGTAACGATGATCTCTTCATTTTCTGTGAAACGGCAGGCGGTATCCTTTACGATGGAAAATACTTCCGGAAGTACTTCATCCAGTACGACTTCCATCTTTTCAACAATGGTTTTTTCAATTTTATCGACTTCACTCCAGATCGCTTCGCGTTCTTTGAGTTCTTTTTCATCAATCCCCCGGCGAAGTTCTTCTACGTGTGCCTGTTCCTCTGCCACATGATCCTGGATGCGTTGTTTGATCTCATCCGTTCTGGCACGTAACTCATCATTGGACAGTGCCTGTATACCCGGATAGACATCCTTGATCTTTTTGACGTAAGGGGTTATTTCTTTAAGGTCTTGCTGTGACTTGTTGCCGAACAGCTTCGTCATAAATTCATTAAATCCCATGATATAATTTTGTTTTAATTTTTTCTGATTTTTTCGTCGGAAAGGAGAAACTCAACTCATTGATGGTAGAAAGCGTATAGATAGTCTTTTCCTCTTTTTTCCCTTTCATTTCTTGACGACTACGCTGATTTATTTCCTCATTAATTCCGGTAGCGGAAGGCTGTGGCTTGCATTCGGTGGTCTGATCCTCAACACATGTGTGACGGTCGGAGCGATCTCTGTCGCTTTTACTTCGCGGTAGATATGTTGTGGTTTTAATCCGTTTCCCATAAATACTAATGGAGTAATGACGGCGTTATTCCGTACGACCTGCACCTTTTCACCCGGGATCTCATAGTTAATTTTCCATCCCGGCTGCAATTCGATGATCAGGTCTCCTCTTCTCAGATGGTGAGTTCCGTGACGGAAATTCGCTGTTCCTTCGTTCCAGTTTCCTGCCCGTAAGGCAAAATCTGTGGTGACATGCTGCACACCGCTGAACTGGAGTACAAATTCTGCCGCTTTGTTCTGGATCATTTCCAGGTCTAACTTCTCGTCTTCAATCGTTTTCCGGTTCAGGTAGACCTGCCCGTTGTAATATCCGGTGACCCATTGTTTTTGCCCGTAAAGGGCCATCAGGTACATATTGAGCAGGGCTACACAACGTTTGGGATGAAAATGTCCCCCGTTCAGCAGCAGCCCTTCCGGATAGTTTTCTATGCTTTTATAATAGCCTGATCCGGTGAATACGATCAGGGTGTTATTCAATCCGATCTTTTTGTCGATTGCTTCGATCAGTTCTGCGATATCCTGATCCAGCTGATAGTAGAGGTCCTGTATCTCCCGGGTATATTCTTTATCCATCAGGGTATAATAATTCCCTGCATAATAGGTGATGGATAACAGGTCGGGACAGGCACGGGTGCCAAAGGCCCCGTATTCGATAAACTGAAGAGCTAACCGGTTAATCTCTTTATTGACAAACGGTGAGGTTTTCAGTCTGGGATAACAATCGATTGTCTTTTCGGTGAAACTGTACTGGAAAGGGATTTCATCCAGCACATACGGAAACGCCTGGTAGGTTTCCAGGGGGAGGACCGGAGCCCAGACTATCTGGTCCAGCCGGGAGGATAAGGATTCCGGACCACTGTTGTACCAGTCTACATACCAGGGTAACCCTTTGTAGTAGGTCGTCGTAGCCCATTTCCCGTTCAGGTCATCGATCCAGAAAGCCCCGTTGGCTGCATGTCCTGCTGCTAAGATGGCACTTTCCGGTTCCGGTGCGATGGCATAGACATCACTTCGTCCTTTGGACGCAATCTTGAGTTCATCGCCGATCGTGGATGCCAGTAGTTTTTTCGGGGAATAATTTTCCCGGGTATAATTTCCTAAATAATCCGGATCATACAGGACGGACACTTCTTTGTGGGTATCAAAATCGTAGAAGCTGTTTCCTGTGATGCCATGAAAAGTAGGGTTACTCCCTGTGAACAAGGTAGCAAATGCACTGGCTTGGTCTATGTTGGAAAATTCAAAACGGATATTATTATAGACAATTCCGTCGTTCATCAGGCGTTTGAAGCCTTTCTCCCCGAATGTCTGGTAGAAATATTCCATATAATCGCCTCTTAACTGGTCTACTGTGATGCATACCACTAATTTAGGAACACGTTCCTGTGCTTCTATATTGGTGACTGCCAGTATGGCAATAAGTGACGTTAATAATCTTCTCATGCGAAATCTGATTTATACCTGTATACGCCATAAGCGGACCTGAGCCAGAGGGTCCCCACTAAGGGGATACATGCAGCAGGCAGGTGTTGCGGAATGAAATACCATCCCAGCAGCATAAGCGTAAGCGCCGCAAAGTTAATAAAATGATAGGAATATCCCGCTTTCTTCCACTTTTTTACGGCAAATATGATGGCTCCGGCCAGATGAAAAGGATGAAGCCAGAGGAGCAGCCAGTTCGGACAGGTGGCCGGGTGCTCTGAAATAAAACAAAGAAAAGTGATAACTGTTCCGGCCAGACCTGCTATAAAAAAGAGCAGGCAGTCCAACCAGCGATAACAGGCTTTTTTTTTCCATTCCCGGTAGGTAATCCCCAGAATAACCAGGAACAGCAGCCATCCGCACCGGAGAGGAGTGAGCCACTCTGTCTCTGTTTCCTCATCCGAAATTTCTTCTGCTAAGAGGTGGGTTTCAGCTACTAACTTCCGGACTGTGCCATCCGGTTCCATGATGGTTGCCTGATCAAAGGCTTCCTGCAGGTATTGAGGCAGGAACATTTCTTCATGTTGCGTCGCTAGCCGGTCTGTCGGGCTTCCTAATGCCAGATCACAGCCAAAAGTAAGCCAGGGCTTGTTCCGGGAACAGGCATGGATCATTTCCCGGAAAGTTTTGGGCCGGTAGGGGTGGTTGTATAGGACTTCTCCGTCCACATAGGTCTCTACGATGGCTACCGGGCGGGTGGCGCAGTTATCAAAAAAGAAATTGTACCGGTAAGTCCGGTTTTCGGGACGCATATTGATCAGGAGTGCCTCCACGATCCGCTGTTTTTCTCCGGGGTTCAGGTTCAGGACCTGTTCAGTGACACTGCTGCCCCGTAGCTGGTAGTCAATGATATAATCCAGGAAATTGCTTCCTCCCAATGTATAGTCGGTTTCTCCTTTGGCAAAGCGAAATATGAAATTCGGCTTACTGAAATCGAACAGGCCGTAATTGAACACATAATCCATGTCATGGGCCGGATCTTTCAGGCGTATGCCTGTATGTCCATAGATGGTAAAGACTTCATCATCCGAAGGACTGCTGGTCAGGATGCTGATCTGTGCCTGGTCACTTATGCGGAACTGTGCCTGTAGCCATACCGGAAAGAGGAATAGGAGTAGAAATAGGCTGAATATCTGTTTCATCTGTCACTTTTCTTAGGCTGAAAAACCGGTTTTAAGAAGACTTCCGATCCTTTATATTTATTTTGTATAACAAAGGTACTATTTTTAATTGAGATGGGGGAATTGGCTGTATACATTTATGGAAGAGTGCGGGAGATTTTGTATCTTTGTAATCTCAGAATTTGTAATCAATGAATCAGAAATATCCATCCGTTTTATTAGAAAATGCAGTGAATGAACTGGCCTCTTTACCGGGGGTGGGCAGGAAAACCGCTCTCCGGCTGGCTTTATATATGCTGAGGAGGGACACCGGGTATACAGAAAATTTTGCTTCTGCCCTGCTGGCCCTCCGAAGAGATATTCAATACTGCAAAGTGTGTCATAATATTTGCGACCAGGAGGTCTGTTCGATCTGTTCGGATCCCCGGCGTGACCATTCGTTAGTGTGTGTGGTTGAGAATGTGAAAGAGGTAATGGCCATAGAGAATACCGGCCAGTTCCGGGGTGTGTACCATGTGTTAGGAGGAATCATCTCTCCGATGGATGGGATCGGACCTGGGGACCTGCATATTGAAAGTTTAGTGCAACGGGTAGCTACTGACGAGGTGAAAGAGGTGATCCTGGCTTTAAGTACCACTATGGAAGGGGATACGACCAATTTCTTTATTTACCGGAAACTGGCTCCTTATCAGATCCGTATTTCGGTGATTGCGCGCGGGGTCTCTATCGGGGATGAGATTGAATATGCCGATGAGATCACCCTGGGACATTCCATCCTGAACCGGACCAGCTTTAACGACTCTATAAAAATATAATACACTTACTCACCTGATCACTTTATTATGTACGACGAAACCAAGCTCTCAGTTATTATCGTAAATTCCAATGCCAAATATGTAGTCGAACAATGCCTTTTTTCTGTCAAAGCCGCCCTGTCCGGGATGGAAGCAGAGATTTTTGTCGTGGATAATCACTCGTCCGATGGTTCGCCGGACTATCTGCGATCTGTATTTCCGGAGGTGGTATATATGGAAAACAAAGAACCTATCGGACTTGCCAAAGCCCGTAACCAGGCTATACGCCAGTGTACGGGGGAGTATATTTTACTGCTGAAACCGGATACGGTCATAGGGGAGGAACTGATCCGCAACCTCTGTTTTTTTATGGATGAGCATCCGAAAGCAGGAGCTGCCGGGGTAAAAATGCTGGATGCACACGGCGTGTTCGTGCCGGAAAGTAAACGGAGTTTTCCGACTCCCTGGGTAACTTTTTGTCAATTGTCCGGCCTATCCCGTTTGTTTTCCAAATCTCCGGTTTTCTCCCGGTATACGTTGCCTTACCTGAATGAAAATAAACAATACCAGGTGGAGGTGCTGTCGGGTGCCTGCCTGTTTCTCCGGCATGAGGCGTTAGATAAGACCGGATTGCCGGATGAAGCTTTTGACCGGTATGGAGAAGATATAGACCTGTCTTACCGGATGGTTGCGGAGGGATACCGAAACTATTATATTCCGGAACGTATCCTGTATTATACGGGCGAAAAGGCTACAAAAGAAGATGCCCGGTATGACCAGGCCTTTTATGAAGCTATGGCTGTTTTTTATAAAAAATATTATCCCCGTTCCGGATGGGTGATGGGTCTGTTTATCAGGCTGGGTATCTGGTCGAAAGCTGTTTTTTGTGGGCTGGGATGGAAAAAAAAGGTGAAGAACAAACATTCCCGTTTATTGGTTATTTGTAGAGAAGAGCAATTTGAAGAGATGAAAGCTGCTTGTGTAAAACGCATGCCTCAACTGGAGTTTGTGAATAAGTGGGATCTGGGAGAAAACCGGGTCATGGATGCGATCTGTCGCAGGAATCAGATGAAAGGATTTACGGATATTGCTTTCTGTTATCCGGAAGTACGTTTCGAACAAATGCTTTTCTTCATGGATACCCTGGTTAATAAAAAGACCACGTATCATATTTTTAATAGGTTAAATAAACAATTAGTTTCACCTGATATATCATATGGCACTGTTAGAAAATGAACGAATCCGCTTGCGGGCGTTAGAACCTGAAGATCTGGAATTACTTTACCGTCTGGAGAATGACACCCAATTATGGAGTACCGGAGACTCCATTATTCCTTATTCCCGGTATACACTTAAGAATTATATTGCGGAAGCCTACCGGAGTATTTATGAAATATGCCAGTTACGGCTGGCGATTGAATTAAGGGAGGTTCCGGGAGCAATCGGCATGATTGATCTCTATGATTTTGATCCTCATCACCGGAAAGCGGGTACGGGTGTGGTGATCGAACTGGCTTATCAGCGCCAGGGAATTGCTATGGAGGCAGTAAACCTATTGAGTGAATATGCTTTTTCCTTTCTTAAGCTGCATCAGTTATATGCGTATATCTCTGTGCGGAATACGGCCAGCTTAGTCCTTTTTGAACGTTGCGGATTTGTAAATACGGGTACGTTAACGGATTGGATCTGTACTTCTGAAGGATATATGGATGTGTTGATGATGCAACGGATTAATTATCCGCAGTAATGGGGAGAAGGATGATGCATCCGGTGGCCGGATGGAAAGTGTATATCCCCTATTCCCGGAGCTGATCCGGGAATAGGGGATATAAGTATATGTTTGCCCAACGGGTCAACTAACTGATTAATCCAGTTTAT
>JAJQFE010000017.1 GCA_021201295.1 Tannerellaceae bacterium
TTCAAATCCAGAATTTATAATAGGACATTATGCGGATAATCATTTTTTCTTATACCTTTGGGAATACCCTGAATTATTGGCTTCTCTGAAAAATCGAAATGCTTTTCTTTTTACGATAGTCAAAAATCGATGCATAGATCAGTTACGTAACCGTATCCATTTACAAAAACTATCGGCAGTAGACGAGAAAGAACTGAAATTCAAACTCTATTCATTACAATCCTTTGAGGAAAATAACCTGTCGGAAACAGAAATAGAATCGATCATACAAAATGCCATAGATTCCCTTCCGGAACGCTGCCGGGAGATCTTTATCCTGAGCCGCTTAAAAGGATTAAAGCATAAGCAAATTGCCGAACAACTTCAGATTACAACTAATACCATAGAAGGGCAAATCTCGATCGCTTTACGTAAACTCAGGGAGAAATTGAAAAACCATCTGCCGATATTAGTTTTCCTGATGTAAGCCTTTAAAAACGTTAAAAACGAAAAGTCTTTTCTGTTTCTTTGGTGGTAAAACCGATTCTTCCGTCATACGATTAAAGAGAGTTGTATGAGAGAACAATTCAATGCATATTTTGCGGGAACACTCTCCCCGGAAGAGAAGTTAGATTTATTCACCGCGCTGGAAAATGATCCGGTTCTCCTACAGGAATTTGTCCGGCTTCATCACATGTGGGCAATCATTGGCATGGCACCTTTGGAGACAGACGATGCCTGGAGCACCCGGAAAATAGAAGAAATTTACCGGCAATCCCAGCGAACCAAAACACGCCGGTTCATTTTCTCCCTGCTCCGATACGCTGCTGTAGTTGCTTTGTTGATCACCACGTGGTTTGTGGCGGGATATTACCAGTAAACCGGCGAATCCAAAACAGCTTATACCTCTATTGAAGTCCCGAAAGGACAAAGAGTTTTTGTCATGCTTCCGGATGGATCACAGGCCTGGTTGAGTTCCCGGACCCGCCTGACCTATTCCAACCGGTTTAACCAGGAAGAACGTACGGTTGAATTAGATGGAGAAGCTTTCTTTACGATAGAGAAAAACGAGCAACTACCCTTTATTGTTTCCTCCAAAGAATACAGTGTGGAAGTAACAGGTACGAAATTCAATGTCTTTGCCTATTCGGATAACGACCTGTTTGAAACCGATCTGGTGGAAGGATCGGTTTTGGTCTATAAAAGTGATGATAAAGCACAACAACTGCAATTGTTTCCGAATGAACAGGCCTACCTGTCCAATGGAGAGATCCTGAAAGGACTTTCCAAATATGTGGTTACACAAGACTTCTCTAATGGCATTTTCAGTTTTGAGGACCGGACATTACAGGAGATTGTGAATTGGCTTTCTGCCTGGTATAACATACAGTTTGAGGTGCAGCAACCGGACATGTTATCCTATACTTTTTCCGGTAAATTCCGTCAGAGTGATCCGATCCATACCGTTTTGTAGGCCATCAAAGAGACCGGGAAATTCAATTACAGGATTGTCACAGAAGACAAAATAGAGATCTTTTAACCCTTTAGTAGTTCACTTTAAATCCGTACTGCCTATGAAAAACACCGATTGAACCGGGAAAGTTGACAAAAAAAGAGGAGTGTTGGCGCACTCCCCTTCAGATGAAGTCAATACCCTTATTTACATGTGACCTTAAACAAAAGTATGTTCACCATTAATTCTGCAAACTTATGAAAAAAAACTTATCACGGGATCATGATCCCGGAAGAGAATTCAATCTGAAGAAAATATTGAATATTATGAAATTGTCCACTGTCCTCTTTTAGTCTGCATCTTTCACCTGCATGCAGGAAAAGTATTATCGCAGGAGACTGTCGTGGAGCTAAACAAAAATTCGCTTACCTTGAATGAGTTGATTGGGTCGATTGAAAATTAAACCGAATTCCTATTTATTTTTAGTAAAGCTGATATAGATGTAAATCGCTCCGTTTCCCTTTCGGCTACCAGCAGTTCCGTCAACAAAATACTGGAAGAAGCTTTCCGGGGAACAGATATTACTTATCATTTTTCGGACCGGTACATCTCTTTACGTAGAAAAGAACCGGAGCCTATACCCGTTGTTCCGGCCCGCCCTCAGAATCAGATCACGGTGACCGGGGTGGTACAGGATGCCATGGGACCAGTGATTGGTGCTAATGTGGTGGAAAAAGGAATGACGAATGGAACGATTACGGATATTGAAGGCAGATTCACCCTGCAGGTAAGTCCGGAGGTCACCCTGATTGTTTCCTATATCGGTTACATAGAGGAACAGGTAAAGGTCCATAACCAGACTACTTTCACCATTCAGTTACGGGAAGATATGCAGGCGCTGGATGAGGTGATTGTGGTTGGATACGGAACGATGAAGAAAAAAGATCTCACCGGAGCTGTATCCGTGGTGAAAGTAGATGAGATAGAAGGCCAGGTGTCTACTAACATCATGCAATCCCTGCAGGGACGGGTGCCGGGGGTATTTATTAGCTCCACCGGTTCGCCGGATGGTTCCGCCACCGTGATGATCCGCGGGGTGACGACGATGGGAGAAAACTCCCGCAACGGACCGCTCTATATTATTGACGGGATGCCCAGTACCCGGGGAATGGATGAAATTGCCCCGCAGGATATCGAATCCATCCAGGTACTGAAAGATGCCTCTTCTGCCAGTATTTACGGTTCCCGTGCTGCTAATGGGGTGATTATCATAACGACCAAAAAAGGGGACCGGCAAAAAACAACTGTCAGTGCACGGGCCTCTCTGACGGTGAGGAACTACGCCAAACCCCTGAACTGGCTCAACACAGAAAAAAGGGGACGTATCCAGTGGCAGGCAGCCCGGAACGATGGAAATGATCCGAACCGTACCGAATTATATCAATTTGAAGACCATCAGGATGCCAATGGGAACTGGGTGCTGGATAAAGTGACCTGGCCTGAATTTATAGATTCACCCTACAATACGATGCGTGCTTCGGATACCGATTGGGTCAAAGAAGTAGGCCAGACGTCCGTTACCCAGAATTATAACGTGACTGTTTTTACCGGAGGACCGAACGGCCGCTCCCTGTTCACACTGGACTATCTGGATAATAAAGGAACCATCAAAGAGACCTTTAACGAACGGATCTCAGCCCGTATCAATTCCGATTATTCGTTATTCAACGGACGGCTGACCGTGGCAGAGAACTTTTCTATTACCAAAACCAAACGGAGCCGCCTGGATGCCGGATCCATACTCACCAACACCTGCGAACTCCAACCGATCGTTCCTGTACGGACCGAAGACGGGGAAGGCTGGGGTGGTCCCTGGGGCAGTATGGGAGACCGGGAAAACCCGGTCCGCCGGATTGAACAGAGCAAGGGAAATGACAACCATATCCTTCGCCTCTTTGGGGATGCTTCCCTGGATCTGGAAGTAATTAAAGTACTACATTTGAAAACAGTCCTCGGTATGGATTATTCTTTTTACTGGTACAGGGACATGTTCCTGCCTTACAAAGAAGGATTCCTGAGTGATGACACGCCGGTCGTAACCAACCGGGATGACCGGTATGGGAACTGGGTCTGGACGAATACGTTGAATTATGATTTCAAACTAAATGAAAACTATCAGTTCAATATTCTGGCCGGACAGGAAATGATGAAATATGGCTGGGAACGGGTGGAAGCCGAATGGAAGAATTTTGCAGACCTGAATCCCGATTATATGTATCTCGATTTAGGGGAAACTAATCAACGGGCCTCAGGAAGTGCCACGGAATATGCACTTTTATCCTACTTCGGAAAGGTGAACTATAACTACCTGAACAGGTATCTGCTTTCTTTTACCCTGCGCTATGACGGATCTTCCCGGTTCGGTAAAAACAATCGTTTTGCTACCTTCCCTGCTTTTTCTACCGGATGGAGGATCAGTGAAGAGGCTTTTTTCAGCCAGACCGGATGGTTACGTTTTATCAGTGACTTCAAAATCCGCTATGGATGGGGAAGGACCGGTAATCAGGATATAGGCAATTACGCTTCATTGGAATTATATGAAGCAAGATATTCCAGTGACTGGGCCAGTGGAGGTAATTTTTTTACCGGTACAGCCTATGATATATCCGGTGCTGACCGGGGAACGTTACCGTCCGGTTGCCGGCGTATGCAGTTAGCGAATCCGAATCTGCGCTGGGAATCCGCTACCCAGAATAATATGGGGGTCGATTTTGCTTTTCTGGATAACCAACTGTCCGGCTCTTTCGACTATTTCATTAAACAAACGAAAGACATTCTGGTGAATCCTCCGGTTCTTGCAGCACTGGGAGAAGGAAGTGCCAGGTCGATTAACGGAGCCGCGATGAAAAATACCGGATTTGAGTTTATATTGTCCTACAACAAACAGGTAGGGAACCTATTCTTTAACATAACCGGGAACATCGGAGCCTACCGGAATAAAATAACCGAACTTCCGGAAGATGTGTGGGATGCCTATCCGGGAAATGCCGGGATCGGGGATGTGATTCTAGGACATGCCCTGAATTCTTACTATGGATATGTGGCAGACGGCCTGTTCCAGTCCGAAGCGGAGGTACAGGCACATGCAGACCAGACCGGAGCAGGCGTAGGACGTATCCGTTTCAGGGATATTAATGGAGACGGCAGGATTACCACGGACGACCGGACATGGATCGGCGTACAGGACCCGGATTTTATTTATGGGATGAACTTTAGTGTCGTCTATAAACAGTGGGATTTCAGCATGTTTTGGAATGGAGCTTTCGGGGGAACGGTCAATGTACAGAACACGAAATTATATACGGACTTCTATGGAGCTGCCTTTACCGGAGAAAACAATGGAAAAAGAACGCTCGATGCCTGGTCTCCCATCAATACCGGTTCCACGATCCCGATGCTGTCCGCCTTTGATAATAACAGCGAAAAAGAACTCTCCTCTTATTTTATGGAAAGCGGTTCTTACCTGAAACTGAGAAGCCTTGAATTGGGGTATACGCTGGCAAAAACATGGGCAGACAAAGCTCGTATGCAGAATCTGCGTGTATATGCACGGGGAGATAATCTGCTTAAACTCAAAAAGACCTGGGGATATAATGGTTTTACCGGTGCAGACCCGGAAACTCCTAATACGGCTTATCCGATCCCGTTCTCCTTTTCTTTTGGTGTAAATGTAACCTTCTAAAATATGATCCATATGAAAACCTTCAAATCTATTTATATCTATGGGATAGTGGGAATCCTTCTATCCTCCTGCTCGGATTTTTTGGAGTTAAATCCGAAGGGAACATTGGCTGACGAACAGTTGGATGCGCCTGAATATGTGGAAAAAATGGTCATTGCAGCCTATGCGCTGGTAGAAAATGATAATGTACAGATACTTCCCTGGCTGTTCTCAGACCTACGGAGCGGAGATGCCTATAAGGGGGGCGGTGGCCCCAGTGATATGGCCTTTGCCCATAGTATCGAAGTGGCCAACACCCTGCGGGTAAATGATTCGGAAGTAGCCCGCAAGTGGGAACGGACCTATTATGCTATCTCCCGGGCAAACAACGCACTGGCCCGTATCCATAAACTGAGCGAGGAAGAATATCCGAAAAAGCAGATCCGGGCAGCGGAAATGCGTTTCGTCCGGAGCCATCACTATTTTGAGTTGAAAAGATTATTCAAACATATTGTCTGGGTCGATGAAAACATGACAGATGATGAAATACTGAAAACCTCCAACCGGCAATATACGGATCTGGAATTATGGGATAAGATCATCGAAGATTTCCGGTATGCTGCAGAACATCTGCCGGTGTTTAATGAAGACATAGGACGGGCCAATACCTCTTCAGCGAAGGCTTACCTGGCCAAAGCGCTTCTATATGCGGCTTATGAACAGGATGAAAAACATAATGTGATCCAAATTAATAAGGAAAAACTGCAGGAAGTTGTATCTTTAGTGGATCAATTGGAAGGACATTACGAATTAGTCTCTGACTATGCCAATAATTTCCGTTGGGAAACAGAGAACGGTCCGGAGTCGGTTTTTGCTATCCAGAGTTCGCAGGATGATGATACGGATTTCGGGCGGCTGAATATGACCTCAACCTTGTCTTATCCGATGGCAGACGAGTATGGTTGCTGTGGCATGCACATTCCCAGCCAGGAGTTGGTCAATGCGTTTAAGACCGATCCGGAAACCGGTTTACCTTTGTTTGACAGCTTTAACCGGGTGGGAGACGAGATTCAGTATGCCGAAGATCTGTACGGACGGACGGTCGATCCCCGTTTGCTGCATACGGTGGCTATCGTTGGGTTGCCCTATAAGTACAAAGCCGGGCATATCGTGGATATGACCTTTCCGCGGGAAGGAGGCATCTATTACGGTCCGTTCCTATCTATCAAAGAGACGGTAGTTTATGATTGTCCCTGTTTCAAACAGGCCCGTTGGTATTACGCCAGCTCCTTTAACCGGGATATTATCCGGTATGATGATGCCCTGTTATGGAAAGCAGAAGCATTGATCGAACTGGGCGGAGCAGCCAATCTCAGTGAAGCCCGGCAGATTATCAACCGGATCCGTGAAAGGGCTGCGCAAAGTACCGCTTTACTGATCGATGCCAATGGAAATCCCCTGGCAGATGCCAACATCTTTAAGGTGGGACTCTATCAGCAGGAGTTCAGGAGCCAGGACGAAGCCCGCGAAGCGTTGCGATGGGAACGGCGCCTGGAAATGGCAATGGAGTCCAGCAGAGGCTTTGACCTGGTTCGCTGGGGAATTGCAGCAGAAACACTAAATGCCTATTACGCTACGGAAAGTGTGCGGAGAGAGCATTTGCGGACGGCTCATTTTACCAAAAATAAAGATGAGTATTTCCCGATCCCTTACAAAGAGATCAATTTCAGCAGGGGACTTTATAAACAAAACCCCGGATGGGAGTAAGATAAACATTGTATAACTATAAACTAATACATTTAAAACATGAAAAAGAAAACATTTTTACAGGCCATGCTGACTTGCCTGGCTATCTGGACACTCACAAGTGCCACAGGAAAGAACCTGTTCCCTGTTTTAGGAACGATAGGGGAGTGTAAACTGGAAGGCTCTGTCACCTATAATCCGACGACTAACACCTATTTACTGACGGGAGCCAGAACAAACATGTGGCTGAATAGTGATGAATTCTTTATGGCCTGCCGGAAAGAAACAAGTAATTTCTCCCTGTCTGCCAAAGTTGGTTTTGTAGGGGATGGGGTCGATTCTCACCGGAAACTGGGACTGATCATCCGGGAATCCTTCGATGCCGATGCAAAATATGCGGATGTGTGTGTACACGGCGATGGCCTGACCTCGCTGCAATA
>JAJQFE010000062.1 GCA_021201295.1 Tannerellaceae bacterium
TGTTAAAATAGTTGTTATTTAAAAAAAATGCACATATTTGATGCAAGAGTGATAAATAAAGGTGAGGACTTTATAAAGAGAAACTGCTATCATGGAAGAATCAATTAAGAAAGCGCAAACAGAAGGTAGAGATAAGGAGATTCTTTATTCCAGAGCGATAAAAGCCGGTAAACGAATCTATTATCTTGATGTAAAGAAAAATTTGAAGGATGATTTGTTTTTATCTATTACGGAAAGTAAAAAGGTTCAGCCGAAAGATGGATCCCAGATAACTTTTGAAAAACATAAAATATTTCTTTACAAGGAAGATTTTGAAAAGTTTATGGAAGGGATGGCCGACGTAATCGGTTATATCAGGAAAACACGGACGGAAACTCCGGAGGAGAGTCCAGCAATAAGTAGCGAAGAATCTCCAAAAGAAAACCTGGAGGAAATTAAGCTGAATATAGAATTTTAATATAAAAAACGCATGATTTTCTTTTATTAATATGCAAAGAAAACCATGCGTAATATTTTATAGGTAGTCTTCTCCAGATTAACCTATTTTTACCGGATTATGCCGGCTGAATTGCTTCTGTAGGGCATACATTTGCGCAAGTACCACAATCGGTGCAGGTTTCAGGATCGATCACATAGATATCACCTTCAGCAATTGCTCCAACAGGACACTCGTCGATACAAGTACCACATGCAATACAATCTTCGCTAATTAAATAAGCCATTTTCTTAAACGTTTAAATTGATAACTATTAGTTGTGCAAAATTAGACCTTTATTTGTATTTAAAAAATATATGACCTCATATTTTCTTAAATGTTCTTTATTTTTGCAATAACTTTTTTACTTTTGCGTTTTATTCAAAACAGAATATACATTGAAACGTCTGATCCTTATTATATGTTTAATTAGTGGGATGATTCCTGAACTGGCTGCACAGAAGGAGCGGGTTAAGAATCAGCCATATGCAGATATGAAACTCTTTCATTTGGGATTTCATGTGGGGCTACATGCACAGGATTTACTGTTAACCCATACAGGAGTAACTTCCGACGGAGAGATCTGGTTTGCTGAAATCCCTTCTTATTCCCCCGGATTCAGTGTGGGAATTATTGGAGATATGTATTTGAATCCCTATTTTAACCTGCGTTTTACACCTACCGTACATTTTGGGGATAAGAATGTGACTTTTCGGGAATATGAAACGGGAGAAGAATTGTCTACTTCTGTTCGTTCCAATTATTTTATGTTACCACTGGATGTAAAATTCAGTGCTGTAAGGTTGAATAATTATCGTCCTTATCTGATAGGAGGGATGTATACTTCTTTTGATCTGGGACGTAAAAAGGGAAATCCACTGTTGATGAAAGGGATGGATTATGGACTATCAGTCGGGTTAGGCTGTGATATTTATTTACCATTTTTTAAGCTGTGCCCTGAGATCCGTCTTTGTTTTGGCTTAAAAGACCTGTTAGAAAAAGACCGTCCGGACCTGATAGATGTGCAGGAACAGAAATATACGAACGCTCTTTCCAAAGCGACTTCCCGGATGATCATCTTTACCTTTAATTTCGAATAAAATATTCAATATATATATATGCGGCAGGAGTCGCCATCAGGACACTGTCAAACCTGTCAAGCATTCCTCCGTGGCCAGGTAAAACATTCCCGGAATCCTTTACCCCTAAGGTCCTTTTCAGAAGGGATTCCACCAGGTCTCCCCAGGTGGCAAAGATCACAATTGTAGCAGCCAGACAGAACCAGTTTAACCGGCTGATTTCCGGTTCATACCAGGCAAATACCTGAGAACCTATCAGGGCGAACAATAATCCGCCGAAAAAGCCTTCCCAGGATTTCTTAGGAGATATACGTTCAAAAAGCCTGTGCTTACCGAACATAGTCCCTATCAGATACGCTCCGGTGTCATTCAACCAGACAAAAATAAAGATAGCCAGTACAAACAAAGGAGTATAGAAACTACCATTCTGAGACGTATATTGGGTAGTTGTAATAAAGTTCAGAATGGAAAAAGAACCGGCACAATATACCTGGGGTAAGAGATTAATAGCCCAGTTGTTTACAGGATTAGAGGCTTTATAGTATAGTTCAGAAATCAGGGTATACATTAAAAACAGCAGGTAAGGAAGAAAAATGTCTCCGCTTGTATACTGATTGGCATATAAAAAACTGGCAATAAATAAAAATGTTCCTCCCAGTACATTCAAAGGACGGGTCGTTTTTATTTCCTCATTATTCTGAATCAGTCCGTAGAATTCCCATAGAGTGAATCCGACAATAAGGCTAAAAAGGATAAGAAAGGTAAAGGAATCATAGATAATAACACCAAATAATATGGTGACAAAAATAATCCCCGTGATAGCTCGCTTGATCAGATTTTTCAAAATGCTCCTGTTTTCGGTGTGTGAATCTTATGTATGCAAATATAAGTAATAAATTGAAATACTTATAAAAGCCCTTTAAACTATCTATTTACTAAACAGATTTATAAATGAAAAGAACAGGATAACTTTCCTTAAAAGAAGTGTTATCCTGCTCTTTTATCATTTTTTATAATTTTGAAAGAACTGACTGATCCTTTTTATTTAGTTTCCTGAGAAGGTGCTGCCATACTGTCATCCGGTTGAGTGACAATTGTGACAGATTTAGTGTCCGCTACTAAAGCTTCCTGTTTTTCTTTTTCTTCCTGTGCAAACTTTTCCTGTTGCTCCAGGATCTCTTCTGTCCGGGAAACCCAGGCACGCTTACCAAAAATCAATTCGACATCTTCTGTATAGATCACTTCACGTTTCAGTAATACCTGAGCCAGTTGATGATGACCTTCTGCATGTTCCTGCAGGATCTTTTTTGCACGTTCATACTGTTCGGAAACGATCCGTTGTACTTCTTCATCAATCAGCTTCGCTGTTTGCTCACTGTAAGGTTTGGTGAATCCCCAATCCTGTCCGGAGGAATCATAATAATTAAGATTCGGAAGCTTTTCACTCATACCAAAGTAGATCACCATGGCATAGGCCTGTTTGGTTACTCTTTCCAGGTCATTGGATGCACCCGTTGATATTTTCTTTAAGAAGATCTCTTCTGCCGCACGTCCTCCCAGAGTGGCACACATTTCGTCTAACAATTGCTCACGGGTAGTGATCTGTCTCTCTTCCGGGAGATACCAGGCTGCCCCTAATGCTTTTCCACGGGGTACGATCGTGACTTTGACCAATGGGTTAGCGTGTTCCAGTAACCAGCTTAATGTAGCATGTCCGGCTTCATGGTTCGCAATACTATTCCGTTCATCCGCTGTTGTAATTTTAGAGCGTTTCTCCAATCCTCCGACAATACGGTCAACTGCATTCATAAAGTCATCTTTCTGCACAAATTTCTTCCCGTTACGGGCTGCAATCAGGGCCGCTTCATTACAAACATTGGCTATATCTGCTCCGGAGAATCCGGGAGTTTGTCGGGCTAAGAACTCAACATCTACACTTTCATCTATTTTGATTGGGCGCAAATGCACACCAAAAATCTCTTTTCTTTCATTCAGGTCAGGTAACTCTACATGGATCTGACGGTCAAAACGTCCGGCACGAAGTAAGGCTTTGTCTAATACATCCGCCCGGTTGGTTGCAGCCAGAATGATGACTCCGCTATTAGAACCGAAGCCGTCCATTTCTGTCAGTAACTGGTTCAGTGTATTTTCACGCTCATCATTGCTGTTCATGTTCAGGTTTTTACCACGTGCCCGTCCGACTGCATCGATCTCGTCAATGAATACAATACAGGGAGCTTTCTCTTTGGCTTGCCTGAACAGATCCCGGACACGGGAAGCACCGACTCCGACAAACATTTCAACAAAGTCTGACCCGGATAGCGAGAAGAAAGGAACATCCGCCTCTCCGGCAACTGCTTTTGCCAACAGCGTCTTTCCGGTTCCGGGAGGGCCTACTAGCAGGGCACCTTTAGGAATTTTCCCTCCTAATTCCGTATATTTATTCGGATCTTTTAAAAAGGATACGATCTCTTCTACTTCCTGTTTGGCTTCTGACAACCCGGCTACATCCTTAAATGTCACCTTGCTGTCATTATCTTTATCGAACAGACGGGCTTTGGCTTTTCCTGCATTGAAGACGTTACCTGCTCCACCGGACATCCTACGCATCAGAAAGATCCATAGAATAATAAAGAATACGAACGGAACCATCGTAATAAAGATATTCCAGAATGTATCATCATCCACTCTGAAAGATAGCTCTGCATCTATATGGTTTTCATCTTTTATCTCCTGGTAAAAGTCTGACACTTTATCTGCAGACGGGATCTGAACGATTACTTTAGGAGTTTCTCCCAACCGGGATACATCCCCTTTGAATATTTCACTGACTTTATCCTGTTTGACAGTTGCCTCTAAAATATTTTTTTTAGAAGAAACCACCCATTTGTCAAATACATTGTCCTGGGCCAATTGCTGGAATTCAGTCCATCCCAGCTCTTTTGTCACAGAGGATCCGCTGAAAACATATAAACCGATTAACATCAGGATAATGAATCCGTACATCCAATAAATATTGAAACGGAACATCCGGGGCTTATTTTCCTTAGGAGTCTTGTTGGACTTATTATCTTTGTTTTCCATAAATGATATTCTAACGTTAGTATTGGAAATTAATTAATATCCGGAATCCTGACAACTTTGGCATCTGCCCAAAGGTGTTCAAGATTATAAAATTGACGTAATTCCGGAATAAATATATGAACAAGAACCGTGCCATAATCCATACCGATCCATTGTGCAAGTTGTGACCCATCGGTAGATAACGGTTTTTCATTTGCTTCTTTTCTGGCAAAATCCCATACGGAGTCCGATAAAGCTGAAACCTGTGTCGGAGTGTTTCCTTCACTGATGACCATATATTGGCATATGGCACCGGATAGTTGGTTTAAATCTACGATGACAATATTTTTGGCTTTCTTTTCCTGTAAACCTTTGACGATAGTATCTACTAATTCTTTTGTTTGATCCATTTAAAATTTATTGAAATAATATTCAAGGGAGTAAATATACTTCATATTAATTTATTATAAACATCTTTTATGTATAATAATTATGTATAACCTTGATAAAATCAGAACAACTACCCATAGAAAATGTTTATTTATCGTAAATATTTGAATCAATTTTTTGTAAGAATAAAAAAAGCCTCTATCTTTGCACCATCATTGGAACAGATCCTGTTCTGATGAATAAATTGTTCTATGGTGTAATGGTAACACGTCAGATTCTGGTCCTGAAATTCCAGGTTCGAGTCCTGGTAGAACAACAGAATAAACCCTCTTTAAATATAACTTTAAAGAGGGTTTTCTTTTTTATTTCCAGATGGTCCCGGTTATTTATATTTGAACCATTTAATGATTTCCCGGATGCCGGGTTTTTGCCATACATAAGGATGCCGGTCCTGTAAATTTTAGCGGCAAACCAGACACAACCAACAGCAAAGCCATATAAGAGGATGACAGAAACTAATTTCTCCCATAGTGGAACATCGAAGGGAATCCGTATCATCATGACCACGGGGGAAGTGAATGGAATCATGGAACACCAGAATGCTAAGGGACCGTTCGGATTTTCCATACTATAAATCCCTGCATAAAAGGAAAAAAGCATGATCAAGGTAACCGGTACCATAAATTGCTGGGTATCTTCCGGATGTTCCGCAATGGCTCCCATAGCAGAAAACAGAGAAGCATATAGTAAATACTCGCCGATAAAATAAATGATAAAAAAGATCAGGATTTCTCCTAAATTGATACTTTGGATCCACTGAAAGATCTCTGCTCCCTGATTCATGGAGGCGTTGATTGACATAGGGTGTTGTAGTTGTGAAGTACTTTCTTCCAGGATCGCAGGATCCATACCATTCAAGAAAATAAATTGTCCGGCCGCCAATAATATCCCGGTCATTATTTCCCAGATAATCATTTGTGTAAGTCCTATCAGCATAATACCAATAATCTTTCCCATCATCAGTTCAAAAGGGCGGACGGACGAGATAATCAGTTCAATGATCCGGTTGGTCTTCTTTTCCATTACCCCCTGCATCACCATAGCTCCATACATCATAATAAAAATATAGATAATAAAGGTGAAAAGCCCGCCTACGATAGCCGCAATGGTAGAGGAAGAGGCCTGCTCAGTTCCATCCTGCGACCATTTGAAGGTCTGAACAGTAAATGAAATCTGGCATTCTTCCATAATTCTTTTCAGGTCCGGTATCTGAAAGGAGTCTAATTTCTCTTTTTCTAAAGCCTGGCTGATGGTCTGGTCAATCAACCGGGTTAATTCCCTCGGGATCTGTTTTTCTGAATATAACGTTGCCGCTTTGGGATGGAGCAGTAAATCATCCGTAATGTTCAGGATGGCAAATACTTCTTTATGGGATTGGTTCCGGTAGGCCTCCAGGGAATGATCCGTAGCCATAAAATGAAAGTGATCCGTATCTTTAAAAAGAGAACCGTATTTCCCGGTTGCATCAATTACTGCAACTGTTTTTATGTCGTCTCCTTTCAGATTGGATAGCCACAAAGGCACAAAGAGCATAGCTACAAATAAAAAAGGAAGAAAGAAGGTAAGCAGAATAAAGGATTTTTTAGATACTCTGCGGAGATATTCCCTTTTGATAACAATTCCTATCTTGCTCATATCTGCTGGGGATTGGTGGCAGAAACCGTATGAATAAATATGTCATTCATCGAAGGTAATTCTTCCGTAAAAGATAGAATTTCTGCCTGTTTTCCTATCTCTGTAAGTAAAGAGGAATTGCTTACCGATCCCGCTTTTCTTATTTTCAGGGTTATACTCCCTGGTTTTTCTTTCCGGGAAAGAGTGGTGATGGTTTCCGGTAATGAAAAAGTATTTCTTTCAGGAGTCCGGATGGTAAGCGTGAACGTGTGATTTTTAAACTGATCCCGTATCGCTGCCACATTTCCGGATAACACTACTTCGGACCGGTTAATCAGGGCAATTTCGTCACAAATCTCTTCTACAGACGACATATTATGAGTGGAAAAAATAATGGTATGTCCGGCTTGTTTTAATTCCAGGATCTCCTGTTTCAGGAGGTTGGCATTGACCGGATCAAAACCGCTGAAAGGTTCATCAAAAATAAGCAGGGCAGGTTCATGGATCACTGTAATAATAAACTGGACTTTCTGCTGCATGCCTTTAGATAATTCTTCCAGTTGTCTGTTCCACCAGGAAATAATTTCAAATTTCTCAAACCATTTCTTTAATCTTTTTTTGCTTCTGCATGCGATAGACCTTTCAGCTGAGCCAGGTAAACAGCTTGTTCACCCACCTTCATTTTTTATATAGTCCCCGCTCTTCCGGGAGATAACCAATCTGATAGACATCGTCAGGCCTGGAAAGGTGCCCATTAAACCTGACTATTCCGCTATCCGGTGCCGTGATACGGTTAATGATTCGGATCAGGGTGGTTTTGCCTGCCCCATTAGGACCCAGTAATCCGAATATCTTTCCTTCCGGAACCTGTATATTTACTTTATTTAAGGCAAGGTGTCCGGCATATTGCTTAACTACCTCTTCTGTTTCCAGAAAATACATATAGTCTTCGTTAATCAGAGAATTTTATCTCCTTTAATTTATCACAATTCTTTCTCCCAGTTCTTTACTAATGACTCTCTTGATCATATTCAACTGCTCTAACTGCTTCATGAATGCCAGAATCTCTTCCGGGTTGTTTTCCTGCTGAGCCTGTTTAATTTTGTTCTGCACTTCTTTTATCTGATGTTGAATATAAGCATTCTTAAAGGAATATAGTTCTTTGGCCAACACCTGTTTCAGCACATCCTCTTCCTGTTCCAGTTCCCGGTGTTTGGAATGATATTTACTCAGTTGATACTTTTCACTGATCAGATTCGCAGCCAGACGGCTTACATTCGGGTCCGGATGGGCCAGAAAATAACGTTGGGCGATAAATCCTTCTTCCCGGCACAGATTGACACATTCGTCCAGCATCTGCTTATAAGTAGGAGTGAAAAAAGTCAGGTCATCCTGTTCCAGTTCCGTTTTAATATATTCCGCGACATATTGGATCACTTTCTCTTCCTGTGTCTCCGGATCTTTCTCTTTATACAGATCCGTACCTCCGTATTTGACCACATATTTTAACAAAGCCAGCTCATAGGCCTCAAAAGGAGAGGGTTTAGCATGCTCTGTTTCTCCTTCCGGATGAGGCATATTTCCCGGTATGGGTTCCGGGATCCGGTTTTCTACCTGCTTTTGAGCAGCACGGGAGACAGAAGCCTGTTTCTCGCCTTCTTGCAGGCGGAGTTTATTGACCTCATTTAATAGGATCCGTTCTTCAATCTCCATCATCGTACTACATTCCCGGATATAGACTGAACGGGCAATATTATCCGGAATAATAGCTACCGTTTTGATAATATCGGAAATAAGGGACGAACGTTTGATCGGATCCGAACCTGCTTCTTCCAGGAGCAGCCGGGTTTTAAACCGGATAAAGTCTGTTTCATTTTCCTGAATAAATTCGGCAAAACGGGTGGCATTGTTTTTACGGGCAAAAGAGTCCGGGTCCTCCCCGTCAGGAAGTAGTACCACTTTGACATTCATCCCCTCTTCCAGGATCAGGTCAATCCCACGAAGAGCGGCTTTGATCCCGGCCGCATCTCCGTCATATAATACGGTCACATTATTGGTGAACCGGCGGATAAGCCGGATCTGGGGTTGTGTCAGTGCAGTACCGGAAGAGGCAACCACATTCTCAATACCGGCCTGGTACATGGAGATCACATCCGTATATCCTTCTACCAGAAAGCACCGGTCTGATTTGACAATCGCCTGCTTGGCAAAAAAGATCCCGTAAAGTTCATTACTTTTATGATAGATCGCACTTTCCGGTGAATTGACATATTTGGCAGTCTTATCGTCTTTTTTAAGGGTTCGTCCTCCGAAGGCTACGACTTTTCCACTCAATCCATGAACCGGGAAGATGACCCGCCCTCTGAAACGGTCATTCACATTCCCGTTTTCATACGCTACGATCAATCCGGTCTTTTCCAGGTATTCTTTTTTATAGCCTTTTTTTACTGCTTCCTGATACAGGGCATCTTTTTGTTCCAGACTGTAACCCAACTGGAATTTACGGATAATATCCTCCCGGAAACCGCGTTCCGAAAAATAGCGCAAGCCTATGCTTTTGCCTTCTATATGTTCATATAGCTGCGTAGTGAAATATGTTTGAGCCCAGCTATTCACGATCAGCATACTTTCCCGGTCACTCTGGATCTGTTTCTCCCGGTCCGAAAGTTCCCGTTCCTGGATGTCAATATGGTATTTTTTGGCTAAGAAACGCAGCGCGTCAAAATAGTTGAGCTGTTCATGCTTCATGATGAAGTGGACAGAAGTACCTCCCTCCCCACAGGCAAAACATTTACAGATATTTTTAGCAGGAGATACATAGAAAGAAGGAGACTTATCCGTATGGAAAGGACATAAACCTACATAGTTGACCCCGCGTCTTCGCAGGGTAACAAATTCAGAAACTACATCCACAATATTTGCTGCATCCAGTATCCGGTCTATCGTAGGTTGATCGATCATCTTCTAACGGTTCTTACGGAAGACAAAAGTAAGGATTATTTTCAAGAAAAGTGTATATTTGTCGTCTCAATACAAATGCAGGCATATGAAGTGCACAGATGCAGATAAGTGAGACTTGAAATGGATGGAAGAATCCGGTCTGTAAGCTCCATAGAACCGTTTAAATGCTTTTATATGAAAACCTTGTTTCTTTTTTTATTCCTGTTACTTTTTGTGAATTGTAATGGCCAGCAGACTCCGGCCAGCCAGCATGTGTCAACTGATCCGCCGGCTTTCCGGATGGTTTCTATCCCTGAAATACTGACGGTGCCTGAAGACCGGGCTGCTTATCTGGTGACCCATTACTGGGATCATTTTGATTTTACAGACCGTGCCTACATCCAGTTGCCGGACGTAACGGAACAGGTGTTTGTCGACTATATTGATGTCCTTGCTTATGTCACGCCTGAAACTGCTTCTGCTTCCATTAAAGGGATGCTGCAAAAAGCGGAAGCCGATCCGGATATGTTTACTTATCTGACGGAATTGTATGAAAAGTATTTATACGATCCTAATTCCCCGATGAGAAATGAGGAATTATATATTCCGGTACTGGAATTCCTGACTGCTTCACCCCGCATAGAGGAAATACATAAGATCCATCCTTCCCATCTGCTGGAAGTCGCTTTACGGAACAGGGTAGGACAGCCGGCCACCCATTTTACCTACACATTGGCCAACGGCCGGCAGCAATCCCTATATGACCTGGAAAGTGAGTATACATTACTCTATTTTTATAATCCGGATTGCAGTAGCTGTAAAGAACTGACCGGAGAGCTGAAAGCGTCTGAGCTGGTACGGGCTATGGTCTCATCCGGCCGTTTACAGATCCTGGCTGTCTATCCGGATGAAGATCTGACTGCCTGGAAGAATCATTAGGCGTCTATGCCTTCGGAATGGATTAATTCCTATGACCAGGATGTGGCCTTAAAAGAGGAGGAAATCTATGACCTCAAAGCAATCCCTACTCTCTACCTGTTGGATAAAGATAAAAAAGTGGTATTAAAAGATACCTGGTTTGCCCAGTTGGAATATGTATTGAAGCAATTAAACTAATCAACTCATCAAATGAAAAAGTACTTATTATTGTGTATGTTAGTAGCAGGCATAAGTGTGTCAGGATCTGCTCAGACCAAAGTGGGAGGGAAAAAAATTGATACTAAAAAAGTAGTAGGTGCAGCCAGTGATGTGGCCCATGCAATTACCTTGTCAGATGCCGATATTGCCAGGATCAGCCGGGAGTATATCGAATGGATGGATGCCCATAATGAGGTCGCAGGTCCGGACACGGAAATGGGATAACGGCTGGAGCGTCTGACGTCCGGCATTCAGGTAGACGGATTACCCCTTAATTTTAAGGTTTATCATGTAATAGATGTCAATGCTTTTGCCTGTGGAGATGGAAGTATCCGGGTATGTGGCGGTCTGATGCAGGTCATGGAGGATGCAGAAGTAATGGCAGTTATAGGCCATGAAATAGGTCACGTGGTGCACACAGATGTGAAGAACGCCATGAAAAATGCTTACCTGACTTCTGCCGCTAAGAATGCTATGAGTGTGGCAGAAGGGACTGTGCAGAAATTAACCGACTCAGACCTGGGTTCTTTAGCGCAGGCTTTATCCGGAGCTCAATATTCCCAGAAACAAGAATATGCAGCCGATGATTATGCCTTTGACTTTTGTGTTAAAAATGGACTAGATCCTTATGGAATGGCGGATGCCCTGGATAAATTAGTGGAGTTAAGCAACGCAGGAGGGGAAAAAGCCTCTTCTATTCAGAGCATGTTTTCCACACATCCGGATAGTGAAAAACGTGCGGTTCGCATGCGGGAAAAAGCCGATAAGCACACGGGGAAATAAACACAGGCAGCTTCAGTCATTCCCGGCTCTGTTTCAACAGGACTGGTTCAGAATATCTTTTTTTGCAGGGTCCGGAGCCAGATGAAAGAGACGATTCCTTTGGCTATACTGGAAATGGATATGGCCCACCATACACCTTCCACTCCTAAGCCTATAGAAGAGAGCAGGATGGCTAGCGGAATACGCAGGGTGTTAAAGGTAATGCTGATAATCGCAGGAGGGATCGTACGTCCGGTTCCATAGAATAATCCCTGGATGGTAATCTCAATTATCATAAAAAGCATGGAATAACCATCTATCTGTAGGAATATCCCTCCGGCAAGATAAGCCTCTCTTTCCGGTATGATCCATGAAAATACTTCCGTGCCGAAAAAGACAAACAGGATGGTACAGAATAAACCAAATACAGAAGTCATTAACAGCGTGGTATGATAAGCGCCTCTTAACCTGTCCTTTTTACCGGCTGTAAAATTCTGTGCCACAAAAGTGCTGAGTGCTGTACTGAATCCCTGGGACGTATTCCAGGCAATTGCTTCTATTTGTACTCCGGCTGTCAGAGTCATTAATCCCAGATGTCCTCCCTGGGTAGAGGCAGTACGTCCCATAAACAGGTTAATGACCGCAAAAAAGGTATTTAACAGGGCTACCGGTATGCCGAGAATAAAAATCCGTTTGGTATATACTCCTTTCAGCCGGGTTAGAAAAGGAAAACCTCCTAATAGTTTATGGCGCTTTTTGAGTTGATAGACAAACGTACAGAAAATTACACTTTCTGCAATCCAGGTGGTCATGGCTGCTCCCGTAGTTCCCCAGCCAAACCCCAGGATAAAGAGCGGGTCCAACAGCATGTTTACGACTAATCCGGAACCACTGATCAGAAAAGGAATCTTACTCTGTCCCGAAGCATTGTAAATTCCGGTAAAAGCTATAGACAGAAAATAGAAGGGAAAGGCTGTGGAAATAACCCTCAGGTAGATAGAGGCATCGGAAGCAATCGCAGCATCCAGTTTATAAAAAGAAATGATCGGATTTGCAAAAATAAACAAGAGAAGCCCCCATAGGCAGGCAATCAGTAAAGAGATCGTAATATTATGAGATGCATAGGTACGGGCATTCTTCGTGTCCTGGGCACCAATACTTTGTCCTACACTCACCTCAGAGCCTACTTTATTTAAGAGGGAAATAGAGGAAGTCATCCAGGTCAGGATCCCCACTGCGCCGATAGCTGCCACTGCCTCACTCCCCAGACGTCCTACCCAGATCATATCTGTTATACTGTAAGCCATCTGAATGAAAGAAGTACCCATGATGGGCAAGGCGAGATTAAATAGTTGACGTCTGATAGGACCCTGCGTCAGGTCTTTTGTTCCTTGCATGTTTCTTCTCTGAAATTTGGTGCAAAAATAGGAATAATTTTTTACCTTTAGGCCTGTTAATCTTAAAGTAACAAAACATATGGTCACACGTAGAGGATTTTTAAAAACAAGCGCCGCAGTAGCTGCATTGAGTGTTATGCCCAAAGGGTTTGCAGCAGTCTTCCCATCTAAAGAAAAAGCAATTGGGGTTCAATTGTACAGTGTCCGGGACGATTTACAGAAAGATTTTGACGGAACTATGAAAGCCGTAGTGGATATGGGCTATAAACGGCTGGAATCTTTTGGTTACCGGGATGGTAAGTTTTTCGGTAAAACGCCGGTAGAGATGAAAAAATACCTGGATGACCTGGGAGCAAAGATGACAGGTTCGCACACCGGAAGCCGTTTGTTAGAGGCAAATGATACGGAAGGATGGGATTTCTGGAAGAAAAATGCGGCTGACACGGCAGAGCTGGGTTGTAAATGGATGATTCAGGCCGGTTATCCGGTCAGGGATATACAAAGCATTTTAGATGTGAAACGCCTGGCAGACCAGTTTAACAGATGTGGAGAGATTGCCAGAGCCAATGGGCTGAAGTTTGCTTTCCATAACCATGTGGAGGAATTCCATGAACTGGAAGGACAGATTCCGTATGATGTAATGATTGAAAATACGGAGAAAGATCTGGTTACTTTCCAGATAGATACCGCCCAGTTGGTATATGGAGGTTTTAAGTGTGATGATTATGTCAGGCGGTATCCGGGACGTTTTGCTAACTGGCATTTGAAAGATGCGAATCCGGACGGGGAAGGCAGTACAGAATTTGGCAAAGGTCTGGTTGATTTTGAAGCCTTGTTCGCCGTAGCGGAACTGGCAGGACTGGAAGATTACTACGTAGAACAGGAACGCTATAACATGGCTCCGCTGGATGCCCTGAAGTACTATTATGATTTCCTGATGAATGCTCCTTATGTGAAGTGGTGAACCTGTTCTTTAACAAAATAGATATCCTCCGGACAGTATGATAGCGTCCGGAGGATTTTTTTGTTCTCCGGGACAGCAGGGCGTATCCGGCGACTGGTAACGGGTTCGTATACATTATAATATAAAGCCGGTAAAACCATAAACTTTTTTCTGTCTTAAATGTTTTATTTTCAGATTTCCTGTTACGAGGGATCATTAAAAAACAGAAGAATATCCATGTTTATTAATAAATTAATTGAAGTAACTATGAAAAAGTTTTTTCTAATCGCTCTTGCTGCTGTCATGGGGATTGGTCTGGTGTCTGCACAGGATACAGGATGCCTGATCCTTTTTCCAACAGAAAAAGGGGCACAATTGGTAACTCAGAGTTATGATGGAAATAATAATCTGCTGAGTACAACCACCTATACTGTAGGAGATGCCTATCAGAATTATTATGCGGATAATGCAGAAATCGGGTATACCACCGTAGATGCTATGGGGAATGTAATCGAGCAGGGAACTATGGAAACCAGTTGCCAGGATGATAATTTCTATATGAAGTCTGTCAACCGGGCCAGTTTGGGTAGTATTCAGACCATGATCCCTCAGAACATTGAATTTATGGGTAATTTCCTGGATTATCCCAACACATTTGCTTCCGGATTCCCTTATGACCAGACCTTTGAGATGGATGGGGGAGAATTCAAGATCCAGGATAAGAATGACAAAAAGGAATTTATGCGCGTAAAAGTCTATAACAGACGGTATGAAAAAAATGAAAAGGTCGATACGCCTGTTCATCCTTTTAATGCTGCCAAGATTACGTATGATGTGGACGTCTATGATAGTAATACCCGCCAGACCACTACCTTTAAAGGGATTGAATGGTATTCCTATAAAGCAGGTATTGTCCGTTCGGAAGTGTATGACGAAAATAATAACCTGGCAGGTTACAGCGTATTGAGTAGTATGTCCAAAGACTATTATAACAATTAAGCCGGTATGAAAGAAGAGAGTCTGCATATAGCCCGTATGCTTGGCGAATGTATACACGTCTGCAATTATTGTTTTAACGCCTGTCTGGATGAAGAAGACATGAACATGATGACGGAATGTATCCGGTTAGACAAAGAATGTGTACAGGTCTGCTCTGCTACTCTGGCAACCATTTATCCGGGTAGTCATCTGGCACAGGATATGCTGGCACTTTGTAAAAAAGCCTGCCTGGCCTGTGCAGAAGAATGTAGTAAATATTCCCATGAACATTGCCAGACATGTGCAAGGGTTTGCCGGGCATGCGCAACAGCATGTGAGGAATTTAAACAGGCTTGATTAAAAATAACAAAGGGTGTTCCTGAAGGACACCCTTCCGGGTAGTTAAAGGAGTGATCGCTTCGCTGGGCGTTAAAGGAGTCAGTAGATAAGCATTCATTTAGATACATATAGTGTTACTGATCCACTAAGAAACGAAGTTTCTGATAACTACTAACGGGCAGGGCGACCGGTAACTCCTTTACCTCCTGGGACTACGTAAAGGTGTCTGAAAAGACACCCTTTCTTTTATCGGATAAATAGTAATTCCCTGTATTTAGGGAGCGGCCACATCTGGTTGTCTACCATCAGTTCCAGGTCATCAATATGATGCCGAATCTTTTCCAGATAAGGAGCAACCGTGTCATGGTAAGCGATGGCTTTCTGGCGTAATTCCGGGATCTGGTTTGCTTTTTTGCGGGCTTCGACCATCTCTTCTACCATGGTAGTAACAGCCGTGATATGGCCTGCTATCTTGCGGATCAGGTGGCGCTGTTCCACGGATAACTCTTCATATTCCTCTTCCGTAAAGGTCGCTTTTAACTTGGCAATATTGTCTAATAACACAGACTGGTACCGGATCACTACTGGAATGATATGGTTCAGGGACAGGTCACCCAGTACCCGTGCTTCAATTTGTACTTTCTTGATATAGATCTCCCATTTCACTTCGTTTCTGGCTTCTAATTCTTTTTGGCTTAATACCTGGGTATCCTGGAACATCCGGACTACGTCCGGCTTCAGATAGGCATCATATTGCAGCGGAACACTGTTCTCACAATCCAATCCTCTTGCGGCTGCCTCCTCTTTCCATTCCTCGCTATATCCGTTTCCGTCAAAACGGATCGGTTTGGATTCTTTGATATAGGCTTTTAGCACTTCGAAAATTGCTGCTTCTTTACTTTTACCGGCTGCCCGTAGAGATTCCACTTCTTTTTTGAATTGTTTTAACTGATAGGCCACTGCCGAATTCAATGCCAGCATAGCCGTACCACAATTCACGGAAGAACCTAATGCCCGGAATTCAAAACGGTTCCCTGTAAATGCAAAAGGCGAAGTCCTGTTCCGGTCCGTATTATCTAATAACAGCTCCGGGGTCTGCCCGAATCCTAAGGACAGACGTTTTTTATCGTTGACTTCGATGGCATCTTCGATGGCACTGTTCTCAAAACGATCCAGTACTTCGGTGATCTGTGTTCCCAGAAAAGAGGAAATAATCGCCGGAGGCGCTTCATTGGCTCCGAGACGATGGGCATTGGTGGCAGAGGCAATACTGGCTTTTAACAAGGCATTGTATTTGTATACCGCCATAAGCGTGTTAACAATAAAGGTAATAAAACGCAGGTTGTCTTCCCTGTTCTTTCCCGGAGAAAACAGGTTCGCCCCTTTATCCGTTCCCATGGACCAGTTGCAGTGTTTCCCGGAGCCGTTCACACCCATAAAAGGCTTTTCATGTAAAAGTACACGGAAATTATGTTTCCGGGACACCCGTTTCATCACTGACATCAATAACTGGTTATGGTCATTGGCCAGGTTGCACTCCTCATAAATCGGAGCCAGCTCAAACTGGTTGGGAGCCACTTCATTGTGACGGGTCTTAACCGGAATCCCCAGTTTATAACATTCCGTCTCCAGATCTTTCATAAACTCCTGCACCCGGGAAGGAATAGCACTGAAATAATGGTCATCCAACTGTTGGTTTTTGGCACTTTCATGCCCTAGCAGGGTTCTTCCAGTCAGCGAAAGGTCCGGGCGGGCAGAATATAAATCTTCGTCCACTAAGAAGTATTCCTGTTCCCAGCCTAAGAAGCAGGTGATCTTTTTCACCTCTTCATCAAAATATTCACATACCTCTTTTGCTGCTTGATTTAACGCCTCCACCGAGCGGATCAGGGGGGGTTTATAGTCTAATGCTTCTCCTGTATAGGCGATGAATACAGTAGGAATACATAACGTATCATCTACAATAAACGCAGGAGAGGAGGGATCCCAGGTAGAGTAGCCACGGGCTTCAAAGGTATTTCTCAGTCCTCCGTTCGGGAAACTGGAAGCATCCGGTTCCTGCTGCACCAATAGTTTACCGCTGAACTCTTCAATCATGCCCCCATTGCCGTCATGTTCCACAAAGGCATCATGTTTTTCTGCAGTTCCGTCAGTCAGAGGCTGAAACCAGTGAGTGTAGTGAGTCACCCCTTTCTCTAAAGCCCACATACGCATGCCAGCTGCCACATGGTTCGCTATTTCACGATCAATCGGCGTCCCATTATCAATGGCAATGGTAAGAGCTTTGTACGTTTCCTTGGATAAATATTTTTTCATCGCCCGGCGATTGAAAACATTTTCTCCATAATATTCAGATACTTTGATATCGGGAATAATCGCTTCTACGGCTTTCCGGTTAGAAGCTTTTTCCACTGCGTTAAAGCGTGAGATTGACATATTGATTGTGTTTGTGTTATACCGGTGACAAAGATATGAGTATCTCTCCAGTTTTTAATTTTTTTGCTGGTTAAAATAGCCAAATACCTGTTTATCAGGTAAAGGCAACGGATTCCTCTTCCCTCCAGCCATTCCAATAGTTTCAACAGACTTCGTATCGGATAAATCCAATAAATAGGTAGACCAGACAAATAAGACCTATAGGTAAATACTATACTTATTAAGTACGATTAATAAGTATAGTACGAGAAGTTAATACATATATTATTTTTCAGGAAGATGACAGAGGAAGGGATAGACTTTTAGCTATCCAAATCGGTTTCTGCTACGCTTTAAAGTCTATATATTACCCCATAAGGGATAATATGTGCTTAACCCCGGGATGCATATCCCGGGGTTATGATACTTCCTCATCGCTCAGCTCCGGAGGAGGGGAAGGGCTGATGTCTTTTGTTGACCCCCAGCCGGGGCTCAGGGGAGTGTGGTTCGCTGTGTGCCGTGGGATCTGCATCCCACGGTGATTCACATGGAACCCCCTTCGGAATAAAGACGGGATAAACTATGCCGTAACGTATTCCGTAAAAGACGCTGAAAATCTTCTGATCAAAACCTGAGTGCGCGCCTGTCTTTTTTTGACAGGCACCCTATTAGTTTATATTTATACTTTATATTTATAAAGAATATTTATTTATATATATTTATTAATGGTGCTGTACCAGGTGCTGTAAGAGATGTTGTATGAGGTGCTGTAAATGGACACAGATGACTGGAGATATGACTGGAGGTATGACTGGAATAATTCCAGTCACTCCCTCTCTTTTTATTTTTATCCCGTGAAAAGATCACCCGTTACACCTATACCATTTCCCGCAAAACAGCGTGTGCCAAAACCGCCGGAAGTTAATGGAAGGGGAGCTGTGATCCCCGCCTTTGGGTATAAGGACTTTCCGATTCGATAAACAGTCGATAGTTTATTTGCAGTTCAGAAGTTTCTATCATCCGCTTTTCATTTCTTAGGGTTTTATTTCATCGGTTTGGTATAAGTTTCGGATCAACAAATCCTTATCCTCCGTGCTGCCGGATTGCAAATTCAGCAGGTTCAAAAGATGTAACCTGTTATATTTGTTGCAAGTGTAAGTCTTCGGATGTTGGGATAAGAAACAGAATAACACTTATATCTTTTTTATCCATATACTTATTATAAACTGATGATAAATTCGGCTATTTCAGACTGTTCTATTTCCATTCGTCGGGTATATTGTTAAAATCGCTTAATCCTGTGCATCCACTAAAACAAAACGCATAGGCATCAGGCACCGTGAAATTAGCAGTATGTTCCATACGTTCGTACAAATGTACTTTCTTTCCATCAAGTACGCTATAAGGGGATTCCCCCTGGAGACTTGTACATCCTGCAAATGTTAAAAGAAGATTATGTATCCGGGTACAATGGTCAAATAAGCCGGACGGAATTTCTCCTATATTTTCACAATTCTAGAATGTAGCTATGAAATCTTTAACGTATAAACAGTTATTGAATAATCCGGTAGGTATTTCTGTGAGTGCTGAACACCCCATAAAAGTACTATTAAAGGAGGTTACTTCTGTACAATGATCAAATAATCCTACTGGTATTACAGTCAGGCCTGAACATCCGGCAAAGGTGTTAGTAAAAGCGGTTACCTGTGCACAGTTGTCAAATAAGCCGGAAGGTATTTTAGTCAGGCTTGAGCAATCTGTAAAGGTTTCATAAAAACTGGTTATGCTTTCCGGAAATCCGGATTCATTCATAGTTGACAGATAAGACAGTTGTGTACAACCTTTGAAGGCCTGATACATAGTGGTCAATCCGGTATTTCCCCAATTAGATACGCCTGTAAGGCCAGTGCGTTCAGATTCATTGAGATCACCTGAATGCAAGGCGGTAACTGTACCGGATATCATGACAAGGAAACTTCCTGTTTTTATATAAGTATGAGTCAGATATGAGTCTGTTACAGTTTCTGATGTGTCATCACCCCAATCTATTGTACAATTGACTGTTCCGGTAAGCGGAAGTTTGATAGTCAGGTTAGTGTCTGTAGTAGTCACTAAAAGTAACATTTTTTCCCCGATAGGAATTTCTTCATCCGGCTCATCAATTTCTTCCTTATTATTGGTACAACTTAACAGAGTAGTGAATAAGAGAATAGGAATAATAAAGTTACATATAGGATTAAGGAGAGTCTTCATATAGTCGGGTATGAATGTCTAATTTATTGTATTTAATCTTAACCGGCTTTGAAGCTGTTAAATAAAACTTTATGAATAAAATAAAATCTTTCAAAGGTTATATTCTGTCTGTGAAATACTCCTTTTTTGGAGGGAAGCTATTTCGAATATTTAATAAGTGTGGCTTATGGTTACATGCTGTAGCTATAAATCTTTTTTATGGACTTTTGGAAAGCCTTGTGATTGTTATGGATAAAGGATGAAAGCAAAAACGAAAAAAGATAGGGGGAAGAGAAAGGCACACAGGTTACCTGGATGAAGGAGATCACGGGAAAGCAGAGTTTGTCAGGTTTTTAAAAACGATTAGTGATATGCCTTATTTCTGCGACCAGGTTCTCCTGTGTGCCGGATGTTTAGTTGTCTACTGCCGGGTACTATCCGGTTAAAAGACGGACCAGACCACGGTTAATCCTGCCATGACTATGGCTACCATGCTCATGAGTTTGATCAGGATGTTCAGGCTGGGGCCGGCTGTATCTTTAAAAGGATCTCCTACGGTATCACCTACTACGGTTGCTTTGTGTACTTCACTGCCTTTTCCACCGTAGTGGCCTTCTTCAATGTATTTTTTTGCATTGTCCCATGCACCGCCGGCATTTGCCATAAATACGGCCAGGACAAAACCGGTACTTAACCCTCCGGTTAATAAGCCGATCACGCCTGATATACCGAAGATAAGCCCGGTTACTACCGGAGTAATAATCGCCAGGCAGGCCGGAAGGATCATCTCTTTCTGTGCGCCTTTGGTGGAGATCCCCACGCAACGGGCATAATCGGGAGTGGCTTCTCCGGTGAGGATGCCTTTGATTTCCCGGAACTGACGGCGTACTTCTTCTACCATATGGCCGGCTGCCCTTCCTACGGCATTCATGGTCAGTCCGCAAAACATAAATGCCATCATAGAGCCCAGAAAAATCCCGGATAAAACCCTGGGATTCATCAGGGTGACTTCATAATAATTCATAAAGTCTATAAAGTTAGCTTTGGCTATTTCTATGATTCGACCGTCCTGGAACGTGAGCAGTGTTTCTCCGGTGCGTAACAGTCCTATCTTGATCTCTTCAATATAAGAGGCTAACAGGGCCAGTCCGGTAAGTGCGGCAGAGCCGATGGCAAACCCTTTTCCGGTGGCTGCTGTGGTGTTGCCTAACGAATCCAGGGCATCTGTACGTTTTCTTACCTCTTCTCCCAGGTCACTCATTTCTGCGTTTCCTCCGGCATTGTCTGCGATAGGGCCGTAAGCATCTGTGGCTAACGTAATGCCTAACGTGGAAAGCATCCCTACGGCGGCTATACCGATCCCATATAATCCCATGCCTACATTGCTCAGGTCAAATCCGGAGGCGAACAGGAAGGAAAAAATAATTCCCAGCACTACAGCTATCACGGGGATGGCTGTGGAGAGCATCCCCAGGCCTAAGCCGGATATGATTACGGTGGCCGGACCGGTTTGTCCGGAGGCAGCTACTTTCCGGGTAGGGGAGAAGGATTGGGAGGTATAATATTCGGTTGCCTGTCCGATCACGATTCCTACTACTAACCCTGTGACTACGGAACAGCCTGTCCAGAGCCAGTTGGGTAGGGCTAATATATACAGAATGCCAAAGGCACAGATGGCGGTCAGGATGGAACTTATATGGGTTCCTTTGGACAAGGCTTTTAATAGCTGTTTGACACTGGCGTCTTCGGAAGTCCGGACGGTAAAGATGCCTAAAATGGAGAGGAAGATGCCGATAGCTGCGATCAGCATAGGAGCGATGACGGCTTTATATTGTAGTTCCACATCGCCTGAGGATACAAATGCGGCGGCGCCTAATGCGGCGGTTGCCAGAATAGATCCGCAATAGGATTCGTAGAGGTCTGCACCCATACCGGCTACGTCTCCCACGTTGTCTCCTACATTGTCTGCAATGGTGGCCGGATTACGGGGGTCATCTTCCGGTATGCCGGCTTCCACTTTACCAACCAGGTCGGCTCCCACATCTGCGGCTTTGGTATAAATTCCTCCGCCTACTCTGGCGAACAGGGCCTGTGTGGAGGCTCCCATACCAAAAGTTAACATGGTGGTGGTGATGATGGTCAACTTGTGGGTAGGATCCAGGGCTTCTGCCGGGATCACGGTGGTTAACAGCACATACCAGAAAGAAATATCTAATAATCCTAATCCGACTACCACCAAACCCATCACAGCTCCGCTCCGGAAAGCAACCTGTAACCCTTTGTTTAAGGATTGGCGGGCTGCGTTGGCTGTCCGTGCCGAAGCATAGGTGGCTGTTTTCATTCCCAGAAATCCGGCTAATCCGGAGAAGAATCCTCCTGTCAAGAAGGCAATGGGAACCCATTCATTCTGGACACCGAAGCCATAGGCCATAATGGAAAACAGGATGACTAATACCAGAAAGACGGAAGCCACTACTTTGTATTGCTGCCTAAGGTAAGACATGGCTCCTTCTCTTACATGTTGGGCAATCCGGATCATCACTTCATTGCCTTCACTTTCTTTCATCATTTGCCTGAAAAAATACCAGGCAAATACAAGCGCCAGGATGGACGCGGCTGGAACAATCCAAAATATACTTGACATCATAGGCGTTAAATTTTAAGGTTAAGCATGCAGTAAATATAGTGAATTTTAAATACTAAAGAAATATTTTTATGAATATTCTGTGGCTTATTGTAAAAAAAAGTCATATTTGCTGCTGCGAAGAAACAAAAGATTCGGATTAAATAAATGGAATATCAAAAGTATCGGTTAGGACTTGCGTTGAGTGGTGGAGGAGCAAAGGGTTTTGCTCATATAGGTGTTTTTAAAATGCTGGAAGAGTGCAACCTGATGCCGGAGATCATTTCCGGGACCAGTGTGGGAGCCTTGATGGGTGCCTTATTTGCAGACGGCTATTCGGCAGAAGAGATTAAACTCCTTTTTACAGGAAGGGAGTTTACGGAATTTGCCCAGTTGCAGATCCCGAAGGCGGGTCTTTTTGACAGTACCCGCTTTAGTTATTTTTTAAAAAGACATTTACGGACTAAAAATATTGAAGATTTACGGATTCCGTTGGTGATTATAGCGACCGATCTGGACCATGGGGTCAGTTGTGAGTTCCGTGAGGGACCAATCGTAGAGGCTGTCACAGCGTCCTGTAGTATACCTATTATATTTAATCCAGTGGTGATTGGAGGTACACATTATGTGGATGGAGGATTGTTCCGGAATTTCCCTGTCTCTACGATCCGGAAGGAATGTGAACGGGTAATAGGGGTCAATGTCAGCCCGCTGGTTCCCCAGAAATATAAACAGACCCTTTTCCATATAGCGGAACGGTCTTATCACTATATGTTCCGGGCAAATACCCTGGAGGATCGGTTGTTGTGTGATGTACTGATTGAAGCGGAAGAATTTGGGTTATATAAAATGTTTGACCTGGAAAATATGGATCTGATTACTGGGATCGGGTATGATGCGGTTGGCAGGGCTTTTGAGCAGGTGATTAAAGAGAATAAAATAGAGAGGTTCGTGCAGGCTATTCAGGAACACCGGAAACATAGGTTGCCGGAGTAGCCTGGTCCCGTTTCCTTTAACAACAAACTTACTGGTATGGATAAAAAAAATAAAATGGTGATCTATCAGGTGTTGCCCCGGTTATTCGGGAACCTGAATGCGGATCTGGTCCCGGATGGACGTATGGAGGAGAATGGTGTGGGAAAATTCTCTGCTTTTACTTCATTAGCCTTGAATAAGATTAAAGAATTAGGGGTGACCCATATCTGGTACACTGGAGTGATTGAACATGCTACCCGGACAGATTATACGAGGTATGGGATACGGCAGGACCATCCCAGTGTCGTGAAAGGTAGGGCGGGATCTCCCTATGCGATCAAAGATTATTATGATGTGGATCCGGACCTGGCAGAGGATGTGCCCAGGCGGATGAAAGAATTTGAACAATTGGTGGAGCGTACCCATGCAGCCGGATTGAAAGTCATTATGGATTTTATACCGAATCATGTGGCCCGTCAGTATCATTCGGATGCCAAGCCTGCTTATGTGGCCGATCTGGGTGAACAGGATAATACGTTGCATGCTTTTGATCCGCAGAACAATTTTTATTATATACCGGGTCAGCCTTTGTATCTCCGGTCCGGAGACTCCCGGGACTCCTTTGAGTATACAGAGTTTCCGGCCAAAGTTGCCGGAAATGACCATTTTGATGCTTTTCTGGGTAAGAATGACTGGTATGAGACTATTAAACTGAATTATGGGGTGGATTACCTGAATGGCAGGACTCCACATTTTGACCCTATTCCGGACACCTGGCATAAGATGCTGGATATTTTATTGTTCTGGAGCAGTAAAGGGGTCGATGGGTTCCGTTGTGATATGGCAGAGATGGTTCCTGTAGCGTTCTGGAACCGGGTGATCCCGGAAGTAAAAAAGAAATATCCTGTTTGCTTCATTGCCGAGATCTACAATCCGGCTGAATATCATAATTATATTTTTAAAGGCCATTTCGATTATTTATATGATAAAGTGGGTTTGTATGATACGGTACGGGCGGTGATGTGCGGATATGCTCCGGCTACGGAGATTACACGTGCCTGGCAGGCAGTGGAAGGTATTCAGGCCCATATGTTGAATTTCCTGGAAAATCATGATGAGCAGCGGATCGCTTCCGGTTTTTTTGCCGGGGATGCCCGTCCGGGTATTCCGGGTATGATCGTTTCTGCTATGATGCATGCCAATCCGGTTATGATCTATTCGGGGCAGGAGTTCGGTGAGCGGGGTATGGATGAAGAAGGATTTAGCGGCCGTGACGGACGGACTACTATTTTTGATTACTGGAGTGTGGAAAGCCTGAGAAACTGGATCCATGAGGGGAAATTTGACGGAGGGATGCTGTCGGCAGACCAGCAGGCTTTGTATAAGGAATATGCTGCCATCTTACGTGTGGCGGCTTCTGAACCGGTTATGATCCGGGGAGGCTTTCATGATCTGATGTATGCAAATGCCAACAACCCCTGTTTTGATCTGCACCGGCAATATGCTTTTCTACGGAAATACCGGAATGAAGTTGTGTTAGTTATTGTCAATTTTGCCACAGAAGAACGTCTGGTTAAAGTCCATATTCCGGCAGGTGCTTTTGAATCTTTAGGCTTTGAAGATAATCAACCGGCTGTGGTTTCGGATCTGTTAAGTGGGGAACAGAGTATTGGTACGTTGACAATGGCTTGTCCTTATGAGGTCACTCTCCCTGCAAATACAGGGAAAGTGCTGAAATTTACCTATCATCCAGAATGATTTGATTGTAAACTTTTTGGGGGATCGTCTAATATTGTAAATAAGTTTTGTAATTTTGCACCCAAATTCAAATTTATTCAGTTTAAGATTAATATTCAACAATGAGCGCACAAACCCTATTCTTGGTGTTTTCGGGAACCAATTCGCGGTATTTGGCAGAGAAAATCTGTAAAAGTTTAAATTGTCCTTTAGGCCAGATGAACATCCAGCACTTTGCCGATGGTGAATTCTCGGTTTCTTATGAAGAGTCTATCCGCGGAAGAGATGTATTTCTGGTTCAGTCTACATTTCCTAATTCAGAGAATCTGATGGAATTGTTATTGATGATTGATGCTGCGAAACGTGCTTCCGCACATTCTATTATTGCTGTTGTCCCTTACTTTGGCTGGGCCCGTCAGGACAGAAAAGATCAGCCGCGTGTCTCTATCGGCGCCAAGCTGATCGCAGACATGTTAAGTACAGCCGGAATTAACCGTTTGATAACCATGGACCTGCATGCTGACCAGATTCAGGGTTTCTTTAATATACCTGTGGATCATTTGTATGCATCTTCTGTATTCCTAAAATATATTCAGGAGTGCCTGCCGGTGGATAATCTGGTGATTGCTACTCCGGATGTGGGGGGAACTAAGCGAGCCAGTAGCTATTCCAAATATTTAGGTTTGCCTATGGTGATCTGTCATAAATCCCGTTTGCGTGCCAATGAAGTGGTGAAAATGCGAATTATCGGAGATGTAAAGGGACTGGATGTCCTGTTAATAGATGATATAGTGGATACGGCAGGTACGATAACCCGGGCTGCAGACCTGATGATGGCTAACGGTGCTAAATCCGTACGTGCTATTGCCAGCCATGCGGTGATGTCGGGCCCTGCTTCCCAACGTGTAGAGGAATCGGCTTTGACAGAAATGATCTTTACGGATTCTATTCCTTATTATAAAAACTGTAACAAGGTAAAAGTGCTTTCTATTGCTGATATGTTTGCTGAGGCTATCCGCCGGGTATGCAAAGATGAATCTATCAGTTCCCTGTATGTGATTAAGTAAAGGAAGTAAGTATATAAAAAAGGCTGTTTTAAAGACAGCCTTTTTTATGGATATACAGGAGTTACTTATTTTCATCGATGATCATTCCGCTTCCGAAACACAGACGATGATCTTTGTCATAGACTACGCCATATTGTCCCGGTGCAATACCCTGGATTTTTTCTTCTGATTCTATGGTATAGAGGTCTCCTGTTTTACGAATACGGCCCGGGGTGAATTCCGGTGTATGGCGTATTTTAAATGTGATCTCTTTTTCTCCGGTAAAATCTCCCCAGGGATCTTCGGTGATGAAGTCAAATCCCTGCAGATGGATGGTCCTGCCATAGGAGGCATTCGGGGTTTTTTCGTTGGAGACGTAAATAATATTTCTTTTTACATCCTTTTTAATCACAAACCAGGGGCCTCCGCTAAGCCCTAATCCTTTTCGTTGTCCAATGGTGTGGAACCAGTATCCGTTATGTTTACCGAGTACTTTTCCTGTTTCGAATTCCACGATCTTTCCGGTGCGTTTCCCTAAGTACCGTTCTATAAAATCATTATAGTTGATCTTTCCCAGAAAGCAGATGCCCTGGCTGTCTTTTCGCATTGCGCTGGGAAGTTTCTGTTGTGCCGCAATTTCTCTTACTTCACTTTTCAGCAGATCCCCGATAGGAAACATCAGCTTCCGGATCTGTAAATTGGTGATCTGTGCCAGAAAATCTGTCTGGTCTTTAAACGGATCTCTGGCGGTTGATAACCAGGTTTTACCGTTTATCTCTATGGTGGTTGCATAATGCCCGGTGGCTATCTTATCAAAATCTTTGCCCCATTTGTCTTCAAAACATCCGAATTTGATATATTTATTACACATCATATCCGGGTTGGGGGTTAATCCCCGCCTGACAGATTCTATGGTATAGCTGACCACTTTATCCCAATATTCATCATGCAGGGAAACTACTTCCATCCGGCATCCGTATTTACGGGCAATATAAGTCGTAATTTCTATATCTTCTTCAGCCGGGCAATCGATGTAGCCATCTTTATCTTCCATCCCGATCCGGATATAAAAGATGGTTGGGCCATATCCGGCTTCTTTGAGCTGATGCACCACTACGGAACTGTCTACTCCTCCTGACACTAATGCTGCTATTTCCATTTTTTATTTTTAAAAGCTTTTGCAAAGGTATAAAATATAAAACGGATATGCTAAAGGCAGGATTATTTAGCTACCTTTGCGAGTAGACGAACTCCAACTTCCAAATACTAAAATTGTTATAGTAAGAGATGAAAAAAATAATGTTATCATTTATGACAGCAATAGCTATGTGTGCTTGTACGGAACAAGCCAATGACCGGGTTTCCCAGCCGGAAAATGATTTTAATTATGTGGTGGATCAATTTGCAGATCTGCAGATCCTGCGGTATCAGGTGCCGGGTTTTGAATCTCTTTCCCTGCAACAGAAACGGTTGCTCTATCATTTGTCTCAGGCCGGGTTGATGGGCCGGGATATTCTGTTTGACCAGAACTGCCGTTATAACCTGGCTATTCGCCGGACTTTAGAGGCTATTTATATGAAATATCCGGGTGACCGGGACCATGCAGAGTTTCAGGCGCTGGAGACCTATTTAAAACGAGTTTGGTTTTCTAATGGTATTCATCACCATTATGGAGAAGATAAATTTATCCCCGGGTTTACTCCTGACTTTTTTATCAGTTGTATTCGTTTTCTGAGTGCTTCGGATCTGCCTTTAAAACCCGGCCAGACTACGGACCAGTTTTTAATGGAGATTGCTCCGGTGATGTTTAATCCGGCTATCCTATCCAAAAAAACGGTACAGAGTGGGAATGTGGACCTGATCCGGGCTTCGGCTAATAATTATTATGAAGAGGGACTGACTCAGAAGGAAGTGGAAGAATTTTATAACCGGATTAAGGATCCGGACGATGATACCCCTGTCTCGTATGGATTAAACAGCCGGTTGGCCAAAGAGAATGGACAGATTGTGGAGCAAGTCTGGAAAGTCGGCGGATTATATACTCAGGCTATTGAGCCTATTGTCGCCGAATTGCAACAAGCTGCGCAATATGCTGAAAATGATACACAGAGAGCGGTTATTGAAAAATTAATTGAATATTATCAGACGGGTGATCTGAAAACATTTGATGACTATTCGATTCTGTGGGTCGGGGATGTGGATTCTGAAGTGGATTTTGTTAATGGGTTTATTGAAACTTATGGAGACCCTCTGGGTATGAAAGCCAGCTGGGAATCTACGGTTAATTTTATCAATAAAGAAGCTACTAAGCGGACTAAGCTGATCAGTGATCATGCCCAGTGGTTTGAGGATCATTCTCCGGTGGATGACCGGTTTAAGAAAAAAGAGGTAAAAGGGGTTACTGCAAAAGTTATTACGGTCGCGACTATTGGCGGTGATTGTTATCCGGCTACTCCGATAGGTATTAATCTGCCGAATTCCAATTGGATCAGACGTGATTTCGGGTCAAAGTCTGTTACGATAGAAAATATTACGGAGGCGTATGATCAGGCTTCTCTGGGTAATGGATTTAATAAAGAGTTTGTCTGGAGTGATACGGAACGGGAATGGATCCGGACCTATGGTTTTATAACAGATAATCTTCATACGGATCTGCATGAATGCCTGGGACATGGTTCCGGAATTATTCTTCCCGGAGTGGATCCGGATGGGTTGAAGGCATATAGTTCCACATTGGAGGAGGCTCGTGCCGACCTGTTCGGTCTGTATTATATAGCAGACCCTAAATTACTGGAGTTGGAATTGGTGCCGGATAAAGATGCTTATAAAGCGGAGTATTATAAATTTATGATGAATGGGCTGATCACGCAGCTGGTACGGATAGAGCCTGGTAAAGATGTGGAAGAGGCCCATATGCGGAATCGCCAGTTGATTGCTAAATGGGTATTTGAGAAAGGAGCTCCGGAACAGGTGGTTGAATTAAAACAGAAGGAGGGGAAGACGTATGTTGTGATCCATGATTATGAAAAATTACGGGAGCTTTTCGGACAATTATTAGCGGAAGTCCAACGGATTAAAAGCGAAGGTGACCTGGCGGCCGGAAGTAAGCTGGTGGAAGAATATGCGGTAAAGATCGATCCGGTCTTACATGCGGAGGTGCTGGAGAGATATGCCCGTCTGAATTTAGCTCCTTATAAGGGTTTTGTCAATCCAGTTATGAAAGAGGTGGCCAATAAGAAAGGGGAGGTAGTCGATATTGTTCTGGACTATACGGAAGGATACGCGGAGCAGATGCTTCGGTACAGTACAGACTATTCTTTTTTGCCCGCTTATAATTAAGTAGGATATGCAGGAAATCATCAAAGATATCCGTTCTCAGCTTCGCCGGGCTATGAACGGTATCGTTTCTGCCAGTATGCGGGAAAAGGGAGTGAGCTATCGGTTGAATTTTGGCGTATCTCTCGCGAAGATCAGGGAAATGGCTGCCCGGTATGATAAAAATGTAGAGTTAGCCCGGACCCTGTGGAAGGAGGATGTGAGAGAAATGAAGATCCTGGCTACTTTACTTTACCCGGTGGAAGCGTTTTCAAAGAAGGAGGCTGAGGAATGGACGTCTGAGATTCACCATCTGGAGATTGCGGAGCTATATACTTTGCATATGCTTCGGTTTGTCCCTTTTGCGCAGGAATTGGCGGCAGCCTGGGTCGTACGGCGGGATGGGTTTTTCCCAGTTACCGGTTTTTTACTGTATGCCCGTTTGTGTAATCAGGGTGATCTCCTGTTACCCAACCCTACTGAAGTTTTATTCTGGGAGGCTAAAACCTGTCTGGATAACGGAATTTCCCGTTTACAACGTGCTGCTTTATTAGCTCTGAAGAGATATGGAAGGCAGTCTGCTCTGCATGCGGAGAACGTATTGGAGTTGGTAGCGGATTATGTGCATTCGGATCTTCCGGAACGAGTCGAATTTTATGAGGATCTCAAATTTGAATTTGAATATTACTTATAAGGTTTTTTCTTTAAAATAAATGCGTTAACTTTGTAGTTTTGCGTGGCGACACTATAGATATGGAGGCGAAAATATACCCGGATATGGCAGCAGTCCTAACTGTTTATCTGACGGAAAAAAAGCTGCGGAAGACACCGGAAAGGTACAGTATTCTTGAGCAGATCTGTACTTTTCCGGGACACTTTGATATATATGCTCTCCATCAGAAATTGGATAAAGAGAATTTTCATGTAAGCAAATCTACGGTGTATAATACGGTTGAAGTATTGGTAGATGCCGGTATATTGGTACGGCATCAGATTAATTCCCAATCGATTCAGTATGAATTAAGGCTATATGCTAAGACCCATTTGCATCTGATCTGTACACGGTGTGGAATTTTGCGTGAAATTAAAAATACAATGTTTAATCTGCCGATAGACAGATTAAAAACCAGAAGATTTTATCCCGAGCATCATTCATTGTATGTGTATGGTTTATGCAGTAAATGTAAATACGGGAAACAGAGGAAAATATAAAACTAACATATTAATAAGCCTATTTATAATAATAGAACATGAAAGTAGATGTATTATTAGGACTACAGTGGGGTGACGAAGGAAAAGGAAAAATTGTGGATGTCCTGACGCCTGAATATGACGTGATAACCCGTTTCCAGGGAGGCCCTAATGCGGGTCATACACTGGAGTTCAATGACCAGAAGTATATTTTAAGATCTATTCCTTCCGGAATATTTCAGGGAGAAAAGATCAATATTATAGGAAATGGTGTGGTGCTGGATCCTTTGTTATTCAAGCAGGAGGCTGAAGCGCTGGCTACCAGCGGGCACGATCTTACCGAACGTTTATATATATCCAAAAAAGCCCATTTGATTCTCCCGACCCACCGGGTGCTGGATGCTGCGTATGAAGCTGCTAAAGGAGATGGAAAGATCGGTACGACAGGAAAAGGGATTGGTCCTGCCTATACGGATAAAATCAGTCGTAACGGAGTACGTGTAGGAGATCTTTTACATAATTTTGAGGCTAAATATGCTGCTGCCAAAGCAAGACATGAGGCTATTCTTCAATCGTTGAACTATACGTATGATATCACCGGACTGGAAGCTGAATGGCTGGAAGCGCTTGAGTATTTAAAACGTTTCAACCTTATTGACAGTGAACATGTTATTAATGAGTATCTGAAAGAGGAAAAATCTGTTTTGGCGGAAGGCGCACAGGGAACCTTGCTGGATATTGACTTCGGTTCTTATCCGTTTGTTACCTCTTCCAATACTGTCTGTGCAGGGTGTTGTACCGGTCTGGGGGTGTCTCCCAGAAGTATTGGAGACATGTATGGTATATTTAAAGCGTATTGTACACGGGTAGGTAGTGGTCCTTTCCCGACAGAATTATTTGATGAAACGGGAGATGAACTTTGCCGTATCGGGCATGAGTATGGATCTGTAACAGGCCGTAAACGTCGTTGTGGCTGGATTGATTTGGTGGCACTGAAATATGCTGTTATGATCAATGGGGTAACACAACTTATCATGATGAAAAGTGATGTGTTGGATGGCTTTGATACCATTAAAGCTTGTGTCGCCTATCGAATGGATGGGCAGGAACTTACTCAGTTCCCGTATGAAATAAATGATACAATCGAACCTGTGTATGTAGAATTACCAGGGTGGAAAACAGATATGACCCATATGCAAAGTGAAGATGAATTCCCGGAAGAATTTAATGCTTATCTGGCATTTTTGGAAGAAGAACTGGAAGTACCGATTAAGATTGTGTCTGTCGGACCGGACCGTGCACAAACTATTGTACGGTATACGGAAGACTAACGTGCCAGGTGGATAGCCTGTAAATAGTATGAAAATGGCAGAAGAACACACCCGGCTGAGTTGCTCTTCTGCCATTTTATCTTTGGCAAAGTTTTTGTTTTAGGGTATATGTAATTAAAATAAGAAAATATGGAACTGTATTGGATATTATTTATTGGAATTGCTCTGATGAGCTGGTTGGTATCTTATCGTCTCCAAAGTAAATTTGAGAAGTATTCGAAGATTCCTATGCCCAATGGTATGACAGGAAAAGATGTAGCAGAGAAGATGCTGCATGATAACGGTATTTATGATGTGAAGGTCATATCTACGGCCGGGCATCTTACAGATAACTATAATCCTACTAATCAAACCGTGAATTTAAGTGAATCGGTTTTTTATAGTAATAGTATCGCTGCCGCTGCAGTTGCCACCCATGAGTGCGGTCACGCGATCCAGCATGCTACGGGATATGCTCCGTTAAAAATGCGGTCTGCCCTGGTGCCGGTTGTTAGTTTTTCTTCAAAGATCATGACCTGGGTATTGTTGGGAGGTATACTTATGGTACAGACTTTTCCACAATTGTTATTGTTTGGTATTATTCTGTTTGCTACTACTACTTTATTCAGTTTTATTACTCTTCCTGTAGAGATAAATGCGAGTCAACGTGCCCTTGCCTGGTTAAACAGAGCAGGTATAACCAATGGCAGTACCCATGCGATGGCAACGGATGCTCTGAAATCGGCAGCCTATACGTATGTTGTAGCGGCATTAGGATCTCTGGCTACTTTGGTTTATTATGTAATGATCTTCCTGGGAGGACGTAATCGAAATTAATGGGAGAGTTTAGGATAAACTTTTAGAAAAAGAAAAAAGAATGTATGTTTTACAGCATGGTTGAGTTAAATAATCTTAAGTATGAAATTTTTAGACAATAAAACTATGCTGTAAAACATAAAACATATATATTTGCATTGTGTTTTTCATGGTATTAAATTTAAGGTTAGCAATGAAGATTGGTTGTTTGGGAGAACAACCTTTTCTTTTTATATAGCTTCCGGATTGGAAAAGCTAATAAATATATTGCAGAAGGGGTATTTCATTAGCTTCATTTAAGATCCCTTTTAAAAGTAATTTCTCTTTTAATTCTTTATGGGCTTTTTCACCATATCCATTTAATGTCAATAATCGATCCATTCCCTTGGGCTTTATGAAACGAAGCAGATCCTCAACTGTTTTTAAATCCTTTGTTTCCAGGCTATTCATTAACCGCGGGCTGAATGATAAATCTTCTTTTAATGAGCAGGAGAGAACCTGAGCAATTTCCGAGGACACCAATAGGTTCGTAGAAGATGCACTATTTTCGTGATGGGAAGTATATTTTATTAGCTGATCTTTCAGGTGATTTATTTCATTAAGTAGATTTTGTTGATTAATTTCATATTTGCGGATTGTTAAAAGCAGTTTCGCTTTTTCCTGTCTATAGTTTTGTATAAATCCTATTTTCCGGAGAATTTCTTTTTTGGATAGAGTATAATATTGAAAGGCTGTCTTACAACTTATCCCATGGGTTTCAGCTGTTTTTTATATTGCCATTCAGGCATACATCCATAAAAACCTCTCTTCTTTCCTGATGACGGATTAGCAAAAGCATTTCATCAAATATCATTTTCATGATATGAAAGATATTATAAAAAGAAGTCATTGTGAAAATCTTTTTTTCGCTATACTCGTCTTCCTCCTCGCTATGAGTAAATTCTATAAATTTTTTATCCATTCCGGATGTTTTTCTTTCTGTTTTATAATGGGAAAGATATTCTTGAATTTCAGCATTGTCTAACATCCTGAAAGTACCAAATCTGGAGGAAGAAATTATTCTTTTTTTATTAGACTGGTAAACTGATGTTTAGGTATTTTATACCTTTCACTCGCCTCCTGTAAGGAAATCCATTCTGTCATAAACTATTGGTCTTGTTTTGTTAGGGATATAATAAAAAATATATAATTTGACTATAATACTTCTACTAATAAAAAGATATTGTATAGGGACAAATCTTTACATAGTTTCTTCTATGTCGTTATTAATAGATAAATTATAGCCTTCTATTTACACTAAAAAGAAAATTTTTATGAAATAAATAGGCCGGTAAATTTATTGAAATCCGGGATTTCAGCTAATAAAACTGGAGTTAAGGAGGTATAAAGATAAAAAATAGTTGCATTCTTACTCGTTTCCCTGATTTTTTTAAACAAATTGTAATAAATATATAAGAAAATGTCCCATTGTTTTTCTTATTTGTAAGAGAAAAAGATTTTCTATACTAAAATAAATCTAGTTTCTTATTTCTTTTTTAGAGTATTTTAAAAAAAGAATAATGGCAAATATAGAATGAAAAATATATGAAACGCGATTTTGATTGTCTATTTTAAAATAATGTTACTTTTGTATATACAAAAAACGTAACAGGTGTGGAGACAAGAATAAAATTAAGAGTGCAGGGATTGACAAATAGCCAGATTCAATCAGGTGCTTATGCATTAATATTAGCAGAAGAGAATGGGTTAAGACGGATCCCTATTATTGTAGGTACGGCAGAAGCCCAATCTATTGCTATTGCTTTGGAAGAGATCGTTCCTCCACGCCCTTTGACTCATGATCTTTTTGCCAATTTTTCCAAAGCATTTCATATACAGCTTCAGGAAGTATTTATCTATAAATTTGAAGAAGAAGTTTTCTATTCAAAATTATTATTTGTTCAGAATGGTCAGGAAATCCAGTTGGATTCCAGAACTTCTGATGCTATAGCTATAGCTTTACGGATTCAGTGTGATATTTTTACTACAGAAGAAATTGTAAAAGAGTGTGGCGTTGTATTAGAAGAGTCACTGTTTACAGATGAACAGGATTTTTTGGAAAAGGCAAATTTGGAACCGGAAGATATAACGAATGCCCAGCAATTAGAAGAATGGTTATTTTCTATGGATAGTTCCGAATTGAAGGAACGTTTCGAAGCTGCAATAGCCAGCGAGAATTATGAACATGCAAAAATGTATAAAGACGAGTTGCGTCGTCGTGAAGAATAATAAATAGAAGAAAATGAAGCAGACACTAGGTTTTAACTTTGAATCGGGTTTAAGAGGATTGTTAGGTATGTTAGCTGTAGTCGGTGTGGCTTTTCTGATGAGCTATGACCGCAAGCGTATTGACTGGAAATTAGTAGCTACGGGACTTTGTTTACAGTTACTATTTGCTTTGGCTGTTTTACATATTCCACTTGTTGGGAATGTTTTTGAATGGTTAGGTGGGGGATTTGTAAAATTAATGGATTTTACCCATGAAGGGCTTGTTTTTCTGTTAGGTCCTTATGCCTTACGGTCCAATGGATTTAGTTTCTTATTACATTCTTTACCCATGGTTATCTTTTTCTCTGCGTTGGTTTCTCTTTTTTATTATTGGGGGATTATTCAGCGGGTGGTAAATGCATTTTCCTGGGTGTTGCGGCGATTTATGAATATTTCAGGATCAGAAGGGTTAGTGTCTGCCGGGAATGTGTTTCTGGGTATGACAGAATCTCCTGTCTTAATAAAGAATTATCTGCCTGCTATGAATCGTTCCGAGGTCTTTTTAGTGCTGGTTTCCGGCATGGGAACGATTGCCGGTTCTGTGATGGGAATCTATATTGGCATGTTAGGAGGAGAAGATCCTATGACGCGGGTTTTATTTGCCAAATATTTGTTATCAGCTTCGCTTATGGCTGCTCCCGGAGCTATTGTAATAGCCAAGATCCTTTGTCCTCAGACGGAACCGGTGAGTGACCGGATTGTCCAGATGGAACGGGTCACTCAACAATCCACAGCACTGGATGCCATCTCTGCCGGAACTTTCACGGGTGTAAAACTTATGGTGAATATTGCCGCTATGTTGCTTGTTTTTATTGCTTTAGTAGCGTTGGCTAATTATGTGACCCAGGATGTGATTGGAAAATATACGGGTATAAATGATTGGATTATCCGGTTCACAGATGGAAAATCTACCGGCTTAACTTTCCAGTTTATGGTGGGACTTATCTTATCTCCGTTTATGTGGCTTATAGGCGTACCGTTAGATGATATTATGCTGGTAGGATCTTTGCTGGGACAAAAAACGATCCTGAACGAGTTTGTCGCTTATTTCCAGATGCAGGAGTGGAAAGAGGCAGGCTTATTTGTTTATGAGAAATCTATTATTATGTCTACTTATATTTTATGTGGTTTTGCCAATATTTCCTCTATAGGGATTTTATTAGGCGGCATGGGCGTACTGGCTCCTGAAAAGCAGCATATGATTACACGTTTTGGTTTTCCTACCATGATTGGTGGTGCCTTAGTGTCTGTTATGTCAGCTACTATCATTGGAATGATTATGGGTTAAATTAATTTCTATGCAGATATTTTATGCTCCAGACATTGCGGTTAATCCTGAATTACCTACAGAGGAAGCCCAACATGCTATCCGGGTGTTACGATTAGCAGAAGGTCATGAAATCCTGTTGACAGATGGCAAAGGAATTTTCTATAATGCGGTGATTACTCGTGCTCATCAAAAACATTGTGAGGTCAATGTCATCAAACAGTGGAAACAGGCTGATTTGTGGAACTTTCATTTGCATATTGCTGTTGCTCCCACTAAAAATATGGACCGGTTGGAGTGGTTTGTTGAAAAAGCCACTGAGATTGGGATTAACCGGATCACTTTGTTGAATTGTCGTTATTCTGAACGAAAAGAAGTCAAGCTATCACGGTTAGAAAAAATTGTGGTAAGTGCCATGAAGCAATCGCAAAAAGCTACTTTGCCTGTTCTTTCGGGGATGACTCCTTTTCGTAATTTTATTTCTCAGCCTTTTGACGGCCGTAAATTTATTGCCCACTGTGACTCCGGAAAAAAACTACAATTAAAAGATACCTATTTTTCTAAGGAAAATGCGTTGATATTAATAGGACCGGAAGGTGACTTTAGTGGGGAAGAAATCAACCTGGCACTTGAACATGGTTTTGAACCGGTATCTTTAGGTGAAAGCAGGCTTCGGACAGAAACAGCTGCCCTGGTTGCATGTCATACCGTCCATATTTGTAATTAATCCGTTTATGTATATAATAAAGAAGGAGAGGCAAGCTTCACAGCTTCCTCTCCTTGCAAACACAAAACAATCAACAAAAAACTGTTGCCTGAATTTATTATCTGATAAATAAAAGCTCTCTGTATTTAGGCAGTGTCCACATTTCATTGTCAACTACCAATTCTAATTTGTCAATATGGTAGCGGATCTCTTCTAACATAGGATAGATCACATCATGGTAAGCAATGGCTTTGTCCCGCTCACTTTCAATTTTGTTCGCTACTTTACGTGCTTCCACCAGTTCATCTACTTTTTCTTTAATGATGATGGTTCTTTCGGCTATATCTTCAATGATTTCCAGGTTCTTAGCAGATAATTTTTCTGCTTTATCAGCCGGAAAGAGATTACGCATTTTATAAACATTATCAATCAGTGAAGACTGGTATCTGGTGGCAATAGGAATAATATGATTCATCGCTAAATCTCCTAATACACGGGCTTCGATCTGAATCTTTTTGGTATACATTTCCCATTTCACCTCATTGCGTGCTTCCAGTTCTTTATGGTTCATTACACCGGTAGATTCAAACATTTTGATGGTGCTATCCTTCAGATAAGCATCAAAGATTAACGGTACACTGGTTTCGCAGTCAAGACCACGACGTTTGGCTTCTTCTTTCCATTCGTCTCCGTAGCCATTTCCATCGAAACGGATTGCTTTGCTCTCTTTGATATCTTTCCGTAATACTTCCAGGATAGCTGCAAACTTTTCTTTTCCTGCAGCAATTTTTTCATCCATTTCTGCTTTGAACTCTTTTAATTGTTCTGCAACAGCTGCATTTAATGCTAACATCGCAGAAGCACAGTTCGCTTCAGAACCTACAGCACGGAATTCAAAACGGTTACCTGTAAAAGCAAAGGGAGAAGTACGGTTCCGGTCTGTATTATCGATCAGCAATTCGGGTATACGGGCAATATCCAGTTTTAAGCCCTGTTTAGCTGCTAAGATAAAGTCTTCTGAATCCGTGTTTTCCAGACGTTCCAGTACGGCAGATACCTGGGTGCCTAAAAAGCTGGAGATAATAGCAGGAGGTGCTTCGTTCGCTCCGAGGCGATGGGCATTGCTGGCGGAAGAAATACTTGCTTTTAGTAAAGCATTATGTTTGTATACAGCTTTCAATACGTTCGAAACGAAAGTAATGAAGCGCAGGTTATCTTCCGGAGTTTTTCCCGGAGCCATCAGTAATACGCCTGTGTCTGTTCCTAATGACCAGTTATTATGTTTACCTGAACCGTTTACACCTTTAAAAGGTTTTTCATGCAACAGTACACGGAATCCATGTTGCCGCGCAATATTACGCATAAGGCCCATAATCAGCAGGTTATGGTCATTTGCCAGGTTGCACTCCTCGAAAATAGGAGCTAACTCGAACTGGTTAGGGGCTACTTCGTTGTGACGGGTCTTCAACGGAATACCTAACTTCCATGCTTCGATTTCCAGTTCTCTCATGAATTCAATTACCCGGGTAGGAATTGCACCGAAATAATGATCTTCCAGCTGTTGGTTTTTACTACTCTCATGCCCCATCAAAGTACGGCCGGTAAGTAACAGGTCCGGACGGGCTGCATAGAGTCCTTCATCCACCAGGAAGTATTCCTGTTCCCATCCTAAATATGAAAATACTTTGCTAACGGATGGGTCGAAATAGTGACAAACATCAACTGCCGCTTTATTTACTGCTTCAAGCGCTTTTAATAGAGGAGCTTTATAGTCAAGAGGTTCCCCTGTATAGGAAATAAAAATAGTTGGAATATGTAAGGTATCCCCTACTATGAAAGCCGGAGAAGAAGGATCCCAGGCAGTGTAACCACGAGCTTCAAAGGTATTACGGATACCACCGTTCGGAAAACTGGAAGCATCCGGCTCCTGCTGGATTAACAATTTTCCGGAGAATTTTTCAATCATTCCACCTTTACCGTCATGCTCAACAAATGCATCATGTTTTTCTGCCGTTCCTTCTGTAAGAGGGTGGAACCAGTGAGTATAATGAGTAGCACCCATTTCTATCGCCCATTTTTTCATACCGTTTGCAACGGCGTCTGCTATTTCACGATTTAATAGAGCTCCGTTATCTATAGAGTCAACTAACTGGGAAAAAGTCTTTTCCGGAAGATATTTGAACATTTTCTCACGATTGAATACGTTCATGGCAAAATATTCGGAAGGTCTTTCCACAGGAATTTTAACTTCTGCAGGTTTTTTCTTAAAAGCTGCTTCTACAACTCTAAATCTTAACTTTGACATAATAATTTGTTTTATAGATGTTATAATAAATTGATATTGTTTTTACTGCAAATTTTGATTTGTTCTTCCGGCCATATAGAGGCCTGGACTTCTCCGATGTGAGCTTTTTTCAGGAAGAACATGCACAAACGGCTTTGACCAATACCACCACCAATGGACAGAGGTAATTTATCTTCCAGTAAGGCTTTGTGGAACTCCAGTTCTGCACGTTCCGGACAGTTACAAATATCTAATTGCCGTAACAAGGCTGTTTTATCTACCCGGATACCCATGGAAGACAGTTCGAAAGCACATTGCAGTACTTCATTCCAAAGTATGATGTCTCCATTTAAGCCAGAGAACCCGTCTATATTCTGTGTACTCCAGTCATCATAATCCGGTGCACGTCCATCATGTTTCTCTCCATTGGAGAGAGCTCCGCCAATCCCTATAATAAAGATCGCTCCGAATTTTTCTGCAGCTTTCTTTTCTCTTTTCCGCGGTAACAGGTCAGGATACGTTTGCAATAATTCTTCGGAATGTATGAACGTAATATTAGCCGAAAGAGAAGGAGTAATATGAGGATAGGAATCGTATACCTGTGCCTCGATTTCTTTTAATATCTTATATATTTGACGTACAGTTTTTTTGAGATAATCTAAATTCCGGTCTTCCGGATGGATAGTTCTTTCCCAATCCCATTGATCTACATATAAAGAGTGCAGATTATCCAATTCCTCATCGCTACGGATAGCATTCATATCTGCATATAATCCGTATCCGGCAGGAATACGGTAAGCGCCTAATTTCATCCTTTTTCATTTGGCAAGCGAATGAACCACTTCTGCTTTACGGTCCCCCATACAAAGAATAGGGAATTTTACCGCGCGTTCCACTCCGTTTAAATCATCGTTAATACTGGTGCCTGATAGGACAAATAAAGGAGCGGTAACACGATGAAAGTTTAATGTTCTGGAAAGTTTTTCCTGAAAACTGATTTTCAATAACTGGATTGCCTGCTCCGTTGTTTCAGGCATTAATGTTTGTCTGTAATCATTTGGAATAATGAGTGCCATAATTATATATTTATTGTTGATTATTTTGTTTTTGTGTTTGAGTTGCACGCGGAGACTAATTCGCGTGCATTATAATTAATTGTTATATGCTGTTTCACCATGTTCATAGATATCCAGACCTTCTTCTTCTACACGTGCAGGAACTCTTAAACCATGAACTATATCTAATCCTTTAAATACTACAAATCCCATTCCGGCCGCCCAGCATCCTATCACTGTTGTACCAAATAACTGAGCTAAAAAGAAGTTAGGACCAGCACCATACATCCATCCTTCTTCCAGAGCAAGTAATCCGGTTAATATGGTCCCTAAAAATCCGCAAACTCCATGTACGGCAGAAGCTCCTACCGGGTCATCTATTTTTAATACTTTGTCAATAAAATCTACGGCAAAGATCATGACTACACCACTGATTGCACCGATAAGAGCTGCTCCAACCGGAGAGACCAGATCACAACCTGCTGTGATTCCCACTAATCCGGCTAAGACGCCATTTAAAGAAAGAGAAAGAGAGGGTTTTTTATACCTGATCCATGCTGTAATTAGGGAAAAAACACCACCGGCACACGCCGATAAGTTAGTGGTCAGAAATACATGGGAAATTGCCACCCGATTTTCTTCTCCGGATGCTGCTAACTGTGATCCTGGGTTAAAACCAAACCAGCCGAACCATAAAATAAATACACCTAAAGCTGCAATAGTCAGGTTATGGCCTGGAATCGCACGGGATTTTCCATCTTTACTATATTTTCCGATACGGGGACTAATAATCGCTGCTCCAACCAGTGCAACCCATCCTCCAACTGAGTGAACGATCGTAGAACCTGCGAAATCATGAAATACAGTACCAAATGTATTCATCATAAATCCTGTTTCTTCTTCGTTCATCAACCAGCCTCCTCCCCAGGTCCAGTGTCCTGAAATAGGATAGATCAATGCACTAATTAAAATAGAGTAGGCAATATACATGGAGAATTTGGTTCTTTCTGCCATGGCTCCGGAAACAATCGTCGAAGCTGTTGCACAAAATACGGTTTGGAAAACTAAAAATCCTTCTATAGGAAGCTCAGAGTCCAGAAAGCGGAAGTTGAAAAGATGAGGCATTCCCATGAAACCACCACTTCCAAACATAATGCCGAATCCAATCGCCCAGAATAACAGAGAACCTAAAGAAAAATCCAGTAAATTTTTCATTAAGATATTTGCCGTATTTTTAGTACGGGTAAATCCTGCTTCTACTAAAGCAAATCCAGGCTGCATAAAAAATACTAACATGGCTGCAAGCAGCATCCATACGGTGTCCAGCGATAATGCTAAATCGGTAATTGTATATGTAGTGTCCATAATTTTACAGTCTTTATGTATTTTACTTTGATACTCTTAGGGTTATTCTTCGTGTTCTGCATTATAAAGTGCAATATTACCACGTTCTCCGGTGCGGATCCGGATAGAATCCTGAACAGGAATTATAAAAATCCGTCCATCTCCGATCTCTCCTGTCTGAGCTGCGCTCAGGATAGCCTGGATGGTTCTTTCCACATTTTTATCACGTACCACAATAGAGACCAAAATACGTTCAATACTGCTGGTATCATATACAACACCACGGTAAATTCTTCCCTGACGGGATTTACCCACTCCTCTAACTTCATAATAAGAGAACCATTCTATATCAGCTTCTAACAACGCTTCCTTTACGTCTTCGAACTTTGTTCTACGGATAATTGCTTCAATCTTTTTCATAACCTATTTTTATTATATTGTGATGAAAAGGAGCATAGAGTCCCCGTCTTTCTCTCAGAGATGGTTGCGGTATAACATTCTATAAAATCAATAAACAGGGACGGTTCCTCTATACTGGCCTTTTTCTAATAAGCTAAACAGTACTATTTTTTAGGTGAATATTTATAAACTGATGCCGAATACGATAAATACGTTATCCTAATTAGGAGCGAAAATAACTTCTGTAAAAACAGGTAACGCAAATGAATCAGTTATCCGGATATCTTTACTCGCTTTTAAGGATAGGGCACAGAGGGCAAAACCGTCTTTTCCTTCCCGGTGATACATTCCGGTCCAGGGAGATACGCCTATGCCGGCAGTGAGGTCAATCCCTTTCACATTAAAGTCATAATAAGCTTCTACATAAGTCGAGTAATAATGGTCACCATTCTCTTTTCTGTCACCGTCCATACCGAACATGGTATTCCATTCAACACTCAGCGGAAAACTCTCACCGAAATTATATCCTATGGATCCTTCAAAATAATGATTCGCTTTATAATTTCCGTAACGAATTCCTTCATCCCCCCACCAATAATCAGTAAAAGCAATATTGAATCCTCCGATTTCATATCCTAAGGTTAAATCGAATTCTTTTCCAATCGTGGAAAAATCCGTAGATCCCCATGCTGTTAAGGATAGTCCTCCATAAGATAAAGTAAGACTGGGTTGAATAGAAACTCCGGCCTGATAAACGCCACGCCATACATAGCTGCTGACCAGATCAGCCGAGGGAGTAATTTCAAATTTTGCTTCCTCTTGTGCAAAGATAGACGTAGATAATAGTAGTCCAAGTAGCATTAATTTTACTTGTCTGAATCTGATTGTTTTCATTTTGTTTGAATTGTTTAACCTAAAACATACTTAACCTAATACCTATTTATCTTGCCTTCTTCCCTTTACCGGCCGGATTGTTCCAAAAGCAACCTATAATAACCACTTTTTCAGCCGTGTCATGGCTTCTAAAGTATCTTCTCTGTCACCAAATGCGGTTAACCGTAAGTAGCCTTCACCACTGGGCCCGAATCCTACTCCGGGAGTACCTACAATGTTAACTTCATATAATAGTTTTTTAAAGAATTTCCAGGAACTGAGGCCATGGGGAGTTTTGATCCAAAGGTATGGAGCATTGTCTCCTCCATATATATGTAGACCACATTCCAACAGTCCTTCTTTCATGATCCTGGCATTCGTCATATAATAATTGATAATTTCTTTTACCTGGGCTTTCCCTTCAGGTGAATACACGGCTTCTGCGCCACGTTGGGTAATATAACTGGTCCCATTAAACTTCGTACTTTGACGGCGATTCCATAATTTGTTTAACTGTACTCGTTGTCCATCTAAAGTAAATCCATTTAACTCTTTCGGTACAACTGTATATCCGCACCGTATACCTGTAAATCCCGCTGTTTTGGAAAAACTCCGGAATTCGATAGCCACTTTTTTCGCTCCTTTAATTTCATAGATAGAATGGGGAATGGCCGGATCCTGTATATACGCTTCATATGCTGCGTCATACATGATCAATACATCGTTGGCCAATGCATAATTTACCCACTTTTTTAATTCTTCTTTTGTAAGAGTAGTCCCTGTCGGATTGTTAGGATAACATAGATACAAAATGTCTACTCTCCGGCTTGGAAGATCCGGAATGAAATGGTTCTCTTCCGTACAGGGAATATATACAACATCACTCCATTTACCATTTTCCAATATGCCGGCACGGCCACTCATTACATTTGAATCGATATAGACAGGATAGACAGGATCAGTAACGCCAATACTATTATCATGTCTTAAGATGTCTCCGATATTTCCGGTATCACTTTTCGCTCCGTCACTAACAAAAACCTCGCCTGGTTCCAGTGTGATACCCCGGCTTGCATAATCATTTTTAATAATAGCGTCGATTAAAAATGAATAGCCTTGTTCCGGGCCATATCCATGAAACGTCTCCTTACTACCCATATCATCCACTGCTTTATGCATGGCTTCTCTGACAGCGGCAGGAAGTGGTTGGGTCACATCTCCAATCCCTAACCGGATTATCTTTTCTTTCGGATGAGTAACCTTAAAACTATTTATTTTCTTGGCAATATCAGAAAATAAATAATTGTTAGGTAGTTTCATGTAGTGCTCATTGATCAGTGCCATATTCATCAATCGTTTTATGTTGTTGTTTTATGTGTTTGTATTTATAATTCAATGCTCCCTTCGAAAACTGTAACTGCTTCTCCAGTCATAAAAATCTTATTACTTGCTTCATCCCATTCTATGGTTAGCGGTCCACCATCCATAATAACTTTTACTTTTCTTCCACTTTTTCCACTTACGATGGCAGCTACTGCTGTGGCACATGCTCCGGTTCCACAAGCCTGAGTGATTCCGGAGCCTCTTTCCCAAACTCTCATCCTTAAAACATCTTCTGTAAGCATCTGAACAAACTCTACATTGGTCCGGTTCGGAAATAAACTATGGTGCTCTAAAACAGGACCAATGACAGATAAGTTAATTTCTTCCAAATCATCTACAAAGATCACTAAATGAGGATTACCCATCGAAATGATAGTTCCCTGGAAACAGGTATCTTCAATCTGAAAAGGCACCTCTCTAAGACCAATCTCCGGTACTCCCATATCTACTGTCACGTCCGTAACCTGCTTCCCGGAAATATGTAAATTTAATATTTTAATCCCGGATAATGTCTCCAGAGTAATAGTTGATTTATCAGTCAAGCCTTTTTCATATACGTATTTACCAATACAACGGGTCGCATTGCCACACATCATCGCTTCAGATCCATCCGCATTAAATATACGCATACTAAAATCAGCTATATCGGATTTGTCAATCAGGACAAGACCATCGGAACCAATGCCTGTATGAAAAGCACTCCATTTAATAGAGAGTTCCTCCGGGTTTTGGATAGGAAATTCTAACATATTTATATATATATAGTCATTACCTGCTCCATGCATTTTGGTAAACCGAATGTTTTGTGTCATAATTTCTTCTAAAAGTTGATTGTGATGACTATTTATTTGTCTACTTTGCAAATGTATATCTTTTTGATATAATGGCAATGATATTTACAGCTAAATGTTTGATAAAAAATGTAGATAATGATAGTTTGTTTTAAAACTGTATATAATACTAATAAATTGTAAGCAAAAATAGGTATAGATATATATGTTGTAAGTTTAACATCTGCGGTGAATATCTTAAATAGATCTATTTTTAGAATGTAATAATAGATTGTAAATAAATTACGCTGTTATTTTGTCAAAAAGACAGGGATTTAAAAAGAATTCTTTACATATATTATATATAATAATTGATAGGCTGGTATAAATAGGCCGGAAAAATTAGATATGACGTGACAGTCTGTTTCATTTTTAAATATAATATTGTTCGCGAGGATATCAGGGCGTTTGATGGATAAAAAATAGTTACAAAAAAGT
>JAJQFE010000068.1 GCA_021201295.1 Tannerellaceae bacterium
GGGATATAAGTATATGTTTGCCCAACGGGTCAACTAACTGATTAATCCAGTTTATCTTTGACTTTACGGGCATCTTTTTTAGTTTCGTGTTTGGTCTTATCCCAGACTTCTTCGGATTTATCTGTTGTTTTATCCCAGGCTTTCTGGGTACCGTCTTTGGTAGCATCCCAGGCATTTTCCGTTCCGTTCTTTGTCTTATCCCAGACTTTTTTGGTTTCGTATTTCATTTTGTCCCACACACCACCGTCTTCAGCCTGAGCTTTGTTATCCGCCTCTTTCCGGATCCGTTCTGCTTCCCGCTGCTCTTTTTTAGCTTCCCGCTCTAATTTTTTGGTATCCTGAGCAAATACGTTTCCGGAGAAAAGCAGTCCTACTGCTACACATCCTGTTAAAATTATCTTTTTCATCTTTATTCTTTTTAGTTGATTCGTCTTTTATAAAAGATACTTGATAACAGCAGGTTCCGGACACTTGTTTGTCTTTTATAAGTTAATTATTATCAATAGAATAGGGCTGTATGGAAAGAAAATAAAAAAGCCGGTTCCATCTGAACAGAGGAAACCGGCTTGTGATGATCTATCGGGATCTTATTATAATCCACTGAAATCTACATCATTGAAAAGTAAAGAAGGGATTCTCCAACTGGATGAGGTACGGGGATCATTGCCTATTTCTACCAGGTTTTCCCATAGTGTGAGAAGATTTCCGGTAATATTCATTTCTGAAATAGGCTGGGTCAGTTTCCCGTTCTCTACCACAAACCCTTCCACACCGTAGGAAAAGTCTCCGGTTGTGCTACTGGAATTTCCTCCGTTAAATCCGGTTACCAGAATCCCTTTATCCAGGGAAGCAATGAATCCATCCACATCTTTATTTCCCATTTCCATTGTCAGAATAGATGGGGAGCTGATGGTAGCAGGAATATTCATTTTATTGGCAATATAGGTGTCAATAAAATAGGTTTTCAATATCCCTTTCTCAAATATCGGAAGTTGTCTGGTCGCTACGCCTTCATTATCAAAGTAACGGGCTCCGGCTGATTTAGGCAGATGGGGTTCATCTATGAGTGTCACTTTTTCACTTAATACTTTCTGGTCCAGCTTATCTAATAAAAAGGAATTCTTTTGTTGGATACCAGAGCCATAGAGGGCGTTGATTATGGGAGATAAAAGACGGGAGGAATTCATATTATCCAGTATCATAGGATATTTTCCGGAAGCTACTTTTTTCTGTCCTATTTTGCGTAAGGCTCGTTCTAAGGCTTTACTTCCGATACCGTCTTTGGTGAGTGTATCATAAAACACGGCGGAATCATACCAATAGGATTCCGGGCGGGCTTCTCCTTCTCCTTTGATACTGATGCTTCCCACTAAGGTGAATGCGGAGGAGGAGCTTTCTCCTTCAAATCCGTTACTGGCAATCATATATTTAGACCATTGCTCGTCTCCGTAGGAGGAATTGGTGGAAATGATCCGTGGATCTTTTCCCATCATTTCATCACAGACTTGCATCGCTAATGCTACTTTATCATCCGGTTCAATATGGTCAAAGCGTGGGTCTGACAGTTCCAGATCCGGTTTTCCTCCGGTATAGTACAGCGAAGGGTCAGGCAGGGTCCGGGCTACATCTTCTGCCAGGTAGCGGGTGGAATCGATTCCTTTCAGGATGAATTTGTCCAACTCTTTTTTGTCCAGCCGGTTGGTGGAGTAGGATCCATAGCGGCCATCCACAAACAGTTGGATGATCAGGCTACTTTCTGTGGCTTGCTGCAGGCGGTCGATTTTCATGTCTCTTACTTCAAAAGAACTGTTGGATCCGTTATACAGCGTCACACGGGAAGCCTGGCAACCATGTTTCAGGGCAAAGTCCATGGCCCACCGGGCCAGTTGTTTATGTTCGTTTGTTATCATATCAGCTTTCTCCTCCTACTGTTAATTTACTCACTAATGCGGATGGCATTCCACAGGTCACCGGACAGGATTGTCCATCTTTTCCACAGGTCCAGGTTCCGTTATCCATTTTGTAGTTGTTACCTACCATGGTCATATCTGCTAAGGCTTTCGGACCGTTACCGATGATATTAATGTCTTTGATAGGCTGGGTTAATTTACCGTTCTCGATCAGATATCCATCCTTTACGAAGAACGTGAAGTCACCGGCTCCGATCTGTACCTGTCCGTTGGTGAAGTTGGCTGCATAGATGCCGTTTTTCACCGTAGAGATCATCTCTTCTTCGGTTACATTGCCTGCTTCCATATAGGTAGCTCTCATCCGTGGGATAGGCATGTGGCGGAAGGATTCGCGCCGGCCATTCCCAGTGGAAGGAATTCCATAATGTTTCGCACTGACACGGTCATGAAGGAAACTGGTCAATACTCCGTCCTTAACAATATAGGTTTTCTGACCGGCCACTCCGTCATCATCGATATTGACTGACCCGCGATTGAAGGGGATGGTTCCGTCATCTACCACTGAGATATGTTCATTACAGATCTTTTTATTCAACTGGTCGGAAAAGATAGAAATGTTTTTCCGGTTAAAGTCTGCTTCAAACGCATGTCCGATTGCTTCATGCAACAGGATTCCTGAACCTCTGGCACCCATCACTACCGGCATTTCACCTCCTTTGGGTTTTACGGCATGGAACAGGAGTGCTGTTTTTTCTACCGCTTCCTGAGCCAGTATGTCGACTACTTCGTCTGTCAGGAATTCAGCTCCCATGCGATAGGCACGGGCTGCATAGGAATTTTCAATCTTCCCGTTTTCTTCCATAATACACATAGCAGAGAGCGTGACCATCGGCCGGTAATCGTAATACATTTCCCCTTCGGAATTGCAGAACAGGATATGGGTAGTCGTATCCCCCAGAGAGGCATTTACTTTAGTTACCCGGTTGTCCAGGGCAAATATCTTATCGTTCAACTGTTGCAGATAAGGGGTTTTTTCTTTTACCGCTATTTCATCCCATGGAGTCTGCACGGTGTAATAATTGTTGGAAACCGGGGTCTCAGCCAGGTTTGCAGGTCCCTTTCCTGCTGTTCCGTTGGCAATGCGGGCGGCTGTCCGGGCTGCTTTGAGCATCTCTTCCAGTGTGACATCTTCCACATAGGCATATCCGGTCTGGTCACCGGACAATACCCGGACTCCCATGCCATAATCGATATTTGAACTGGCACGGTTCACGGCACCATCCTGTAAGCCGATATTATTTCTGTAAGAATGTTCAAAGTAGAGGTCTGCATAATCGCCTCCATTTTCCAGTGCTGCAGCAAGCACTTTTTTCATATCACTTTCGCTTACGCCAAAATGATTCATTCCAAATGAGATACCGGCTACCTGATCGGCTGGACTTCCGGTAGAAGCTCCTAAGAATGTGGGAGCTGCTAATGAGCCAAGCATAACCATACCTCCTGTTTTAATAAATTCACGTCTGTTGTATTTCATGTATTATACATAATTTAAATTCCTTCTCTATTAATTTCTTTTCGCCCATGCCATTACGTTTGCCGGCGGACGTTGAGCCAGTAATTCTTTTTTCATAAAATCCATATAGGGGGCTACATGCTTAAAATATTTTCTGTATCCTTTGCACAGGTAGTTTAACCCCGGTTCTCCATCTTTGGTGTGAAGGAAACGGTTTTTAGGACATTCTCCGTTACAGGCAAACAGGAAATCACATGCCTTACATTGTTTCGGCAGTTTATCAAATTTGTCTGTGCCAAATTTTAACTGTTCCGGGCTATACATCATTTCTGTGATGGTCCGAGTATATATATTCCCTAATTTATATTCCGGAAAAACATAATGGTCGCAGGCATACATATCTCCGTTGAACTCCATGATCCCGGCATGTCCGCAGGTACGGGCTAATGAACACACTCCCGGTTGTTCTCCTACCCAGTTGGCCAGTGTCGCATCGAAAAGCTGTACATAATAGGTTCCGACATCTTCTTTCAGCCACTCATCAAAGATGGCACAAAGGAAATCTCCCCATTTTTCCGAATCTATCGTAAAGGGTGCTAACCGGATGTGAGCATCCTGTTCTTCCGGTGAGGTGAGGGAAGTTCCGTCCGTATGAGTGCCCATACGTTCCACAATAGGAGCAAATTGAATATAATGGCAGTCCAGTTCTTTGAAGAAATGATAAAATTCTAAGGGATAGTCTACGTTGTAGTCATTTACAACTGCCATGGCATTATATTCCACTCCATGTTTTTTCAGCAATTCAATCCCTTTCATGACTTTGAAGAAGGAGGGCAGCCCTTGTTTATTCCGGCGGTATTCATCATGGAATTCCTGGGGTCCGTCAATAGATACGCCTACGAGAAAATGGTTTTCTTTAAAGAAACGGCACCATTTGTCTGTCAGCAGGGTTCCATTGGTCTGGATGCAGTTGTCAATCTGCATGCCCCGGCCATACCTGCGTTGTAGTTCCAGGGCTTTTTTGTAGAAGCTGACCGGTCGCATCAGGGTTTCCCCACCATGCCAGGTAAATAAGACCTGAGGCATCGTCTGACTGGCCAGATATTCCTGAATGAATTTTTCGAGTAACTCTTCTGTCATGATATGGTTTTTCACCTGCGGATAGAATTTCCCTTTTTCCAGATAATAGCAATACTCACAAGCCAGGTTGCAAACCGAACCCACAGGCTTTAACATCACATATGCCGGTTTTGCAAAAGGTGAAATATAAGCGTTACCCATATAAGAATTAATAGAGTTATTATGTACAAATGTAATACATTTGCAGGTCAATGCTGTATCTTTTACATGAATTAAGATTTAGGAACGGCTCTGACCGGTTTATTTGTTCGTTTTTTATCCTATTTATAAAACTAAGTCCGGATCATAAAAATTCCTCCTGTGTCATTTACAGGAGGAATACCTGGGGATGATTTTTATAGATTGAATCTACTCTTTTACTGAGGTAGCTGTATGGTTTCAATATATTCACACATTGCCTGAATGCCGTTTTCACTTTGAATCTTTTTACCCAGGTCGGCGGCCTGTTGTTTATAGAGGGGGTTAGTCATCAAATCCCGGACTTTTTCTTCTAATTGCCTGTAGGAAACTTTTTTGATCTTTACTCCTTCCGGACCTGCGCCTAAGTGGCTGACACGGTAACTCCAGTAGGGCTGATCTAACAGAAGAGGTACCACCATCTGAGGGATACCAGCGCGCGCTACACTATGGGTGGTGCCGCAGCCTCCGTGGTGGATCACTGCTGAACATTGTGGAAAAATGAGTGTATGCGGGATGGCCTGTGTCAGAATATAGACGGAAGTGTTTTTTTCCAGATGTTTGCCTGCTCCGGACCAACCGAACCCCACAATTAGCTTATATCCCTGTTTTTCACAGATATCTGATAACCAATCACAGAACCGGTCCCTGTGCTTATCATTACAACTGCCTAACGTAAAGAATAAGGTGGGACGCTCATCCTGCCGGATGAAATTCATCAGATCCTCATAGACTTCTTCTTTATATACCAGATGATCATTGAAACAATAGCCTCCGATATCCCATTGGTAGGGCCAGTCTGGGTCTGTACTACCCAGATACCGGCTATACATCAGGTAGTTATTGGATTGGGAGACCGCGTGGAGCCTGAAATTATCAATAGGTTTCATTCCTTTGGCAATCCTGTTTTTATTAATGGTCTTTTTCACCATGAAATTGGTGGTTATATTCAGGATTTTCCAGAAATAAGCAGGCTTAAAGATGGGGTGGGGCTTAGGAAATGGCATCGCCGGAGGAGGAATCCGTTTACCTGGAATGAACGGACCAAAGGCCGTCCGGATCACGGGTTTCCCGCAATATTCAGCCAGGCTGGTAGCCGCAAACTCGGTATTGGAAGCAATTAACAGGTCGTGTTCCTGTAATAAAGGAATAAGCTGTTTGAATTGCATATCGATCACCCGGCGCATCCAACTCAACAAATGTTTGGTCTGTTGTTTGGTTTCTGCTGCTGTGTTGATCAAGCCTCCTATATCATCAAACTCCTGCAGTTTGTAGTTTACTCCAAAGTCTTTCGCCTGTTGCTCAAATAGCTGAGGCAGGCTGAGAGTAATGTGATGACCACGTTTCTGTAATTCGGCTGCCACTGATAAATAGGGATAGACATCTCCCTGGGACCCTCGGGTTACTAAAAGGATTTTCATAGGACACCGATTGTTGCCAGTTTTTCTCTGTCAAGATTATATTTTGCTTCGATCCCTTGTAATAACTCTTCGTTAAAAACAATAGGTTGGGCCAGTTTCTTTGTTTCCCGGTATCCTTTGAACACTTTTGTTACCATCTTACGCGGATTAAAGACAATGGATGACATGATCCAGCATCCGTGGGTACACCAGCAGTTTGCTTTTGCTCCGCACCCTAAATCATCCACCTCTTTTTTCATGGCTTCTCCGTGCATGACTGCCTGAATATCACATCCGTATTCTTTTACATTACCGATCGGCTGGCGGAGTTCACAGGAACGGAATCTTCCGTCATAGTCGATCACCAGGGTGGTTTCTCCGGCTGTACAATCCATTCCCCATGGAGTCGGTTGGTCAATGTTGGATGCCCGTACATCGTAGAGGGTACGGATCAGTCCTAAATAAAAGAACCGGGTGATGTGTTTTCTGAAACCGGTGACATCTTTTGCCATCCGGTCAGCATACCCTACATAAATAGAAGCCGCCCGGTCCTGGATCTCGCGAAGGGTTTTTCCGTCAGGATTTTCACCCCATCTTCCCGTGTCATTTCACGTGCCGCTTCAATGGTGTGGTTCGATACATGCAGGCGGGCATATATCCATAACATCAGGTCATGAATTTCATCGATATTATATTTAGTGATTACTGTTGCCATGTTTTTCAGTACTTTCCCATCTTTGGCAAAGTGATGGCTTACTTTGGCTAAAGTGTCCAACGCTTTGTAAAAATTTCCGGGAACACCTCTTTGTTTGTCGTGGGTATCTTCGAAACCGTCCATGGAAACACTGACTGAAATATTACAATCCGGACAGTTTTTCCGAATGCGAGTGATCCATTCGATCACTCTTTCAGCGCGTAATCCATTGGTTGGCATATTGATATCTTTAATATGATTATTTTTATAGAACATTTCAATGATCTCCGGCAGGTCTTCCCGCAAGGCGGGTTTACCTCCTGATAACCATAACCTGTTAAATTCTCCTGCCGTTTTGGATATCTTTTTTATCTCTTCAAAAGTCAGGTCCGGTTGCTTTTTAGCCATATCATCT
>JAJQFE010000031.1 GCA_021201295.1 Tannerellaceae bacterium
CCCAAATCGTAACCGGTGTAGGTTTTTTATGTGTGTGACTGATCCTGAAGGATGGAATGAGTGTCCGGGGCCTGAATACGGCGGCAACTATCTGGTGCTCGGCTGCGGTAGGTGCTATGGCCGGGTTAGGTTTGTACTGGCAGGGATTAATAGCGGTGGGTTTTATTATCTTATCCAATTGCCTGTTGCGTCCTTTGGGAGATTTGCTGAGCCGGCATAATGTTTTTGATAATATGAATGAGCAACTTATTTATACGTTAACGATACGTTGTAAGGAACAGATTGAAAACCGTCTGCGGGTCATGATGCTGAATACCATTAAGAATGATCTTCATTTGCAGTTACGTTCTCTAAAAAGTAGTGATGATGAAATGCCTACCTATTGTTATATTGAAGCAGAGTTTTATGCGATGGGAAAACATGACCTGATGATCGAAAAATTAGCTGCGCAACTTACCCTGGAATATGGTGTAACAGAAGTAACCTGGGAAGTAAATTAATCTTCGATTGTATCTGATTCTCCGGCTTATTTTCCGGAACAAAGTAGGATGAAAAAGGTTATACATAGGGTAATACGATGTAATAACCATTCATTCTATACATAGGAGGTCAAATGAAGAAGTTTAGTATCTGGGTGCTTGCGCTGGTTGTATTGGCTGCATGTTCGCATCGTCAAAAAGAGAGTCATTCCATTCAGACAGAAGAAGGATTTACACCGGAAGAGATTCATCAGGTCATTAAGTCGCCGGATTTCTGGGGCGTATATGGGGCTGTTTTACCTTTACCGGACGGTTCGCAGGTAAAGATCGCCCTGACTATTCATCAGGATAACACGTATCATGAACGATTAGAATACAGGAGCCCGGCTGAAAAGGTAGAGACCTGGCATGGGCATTATGTGGTGGAGGAAGCCTTGTTAGCGCTGTATCCTGATCACGGGGAAACGGAATATTACCGGATAGAAAAGGATAAACTGTATAAGCTGGATAATGAGGGGAAGAGATTAACCGGACCTGACCAGCAGAAATATGTGCTGACTAAGGAATAATGACCGGATCTTTAGCATAAAGGATGGTAACTATTTTTAATGGATTCATTTTTAGATAAGTATGGCAAAACAAAATCCTGTTCTTTTTGTTATGCTAACAGGCATAAAAGATGTACTTATTTAAAGTTTTGAAATTATGAAAGTTAAAAATATAATCATATTTCCTGTATTCCTGTTACTGGTTTTAGCAGGTTGTAACACAACCCAGGTCACCTCTTCCTGGAGTATTCCGAATATTTCTCCTGCTGTCATGGAGAAAGTATTGGTAGTAGGTATCATGGCGGACCGGGAAGAGCGGGTGAAGACCGAAGAGGCTATGGTCAATCAATTGAGGCAAAATGGTATCAATGCCAGTTCTGCTTTTGATCTTTTCGGACCTAAAGGATTTAGTGGCACCACAGAGGAAGAGATCACGAGACAATTAAGAGGCTCGGACTATACTTCTGTGATGATCGTTTCTTTAGTGAATAAGGATAAGGAGTTAACCTATGTGCCGGGTACGTATTATGCCCGTCCTTACTATTCTCCTTATTATGGTGCTCGCCGGTATTATAGAAGGTATTGGGCCTTATATGATAATATGTATACTCCCGGGTATTATACTACCACTACTGATTATGTGCTGGAAGCTGAAATTTATACGGTGAATGATGATGACCAGTTGATCTATTCGGCACAGACGAAAACAACGGATCCTGCCAATGCCTCTTCTCTGGCAGAAAGCTTTGCTAAAACTATTGTGTCAGAACTTCGTAGTAAAGGATTGGTTTCCGGTGAAAACAGATAATAAAGCGTTTTGCAGATTATAGGGATAAAGGTGCTCATTTTTGAGTGCCTTTTCTTTTGTCCTGGTCCCCACCTGTCTACAAAACACAGAGGCTGGTATACATTCCGGACTCATTCATCTATACTTTTATCTATCCTTTTCTTTTGCCTGTACATTTGTTTCGTGATTAATCATCCATTCAATAGTCATATAAAACAAATGTTATGAACAAGAGAAGTAGTTTATTTATAGTTGGGTTGTGTGTTTTCAGTATAGTGGGTCTCAGTGCCCGGACCAAGGCGTCATGGGATATTAAATTAAATGGCAATCTTACGAATGTGAAATTGACAGATTATCAATCGGATAATAAGTTTAACGGAGGAGGTAGTGTCGGAGGATTTTTCCATCTGGTTTTTAATAAACATGTGGCACTACAACTGGAACTTCTGTTTAATTATACGAAAACTAACATCCGGTTTTCCAGAGAGAAAAACAAATATAAATATGCCGGGGTGGAGATTCCTGTGTATGTATTGGGAAAATACCCGGTCGGAAACGGAAAACTTTTTGTGGGAGCAGGACCGCATATAGGGTATGGTTTTAGTGTGGATTCCCGGATTGAAAAGCTTCCCCAGGGAGCTTGTGGAGAAAACGTGATAGAACTGGATCATTGGTATAGCGGAATCAGTACATTGATCGAATATGAATGTAAAAACCAGATTTCTGTTCATGGAGGCTATCAGTTAAGTGTTGACCTGAATTCCGGTAAGAGCAGATCGGATGTAAACACCCAGACCATGCACGTAGGGATAGGGTACCGGTTTTGAAAATAAATGTTGATCTTTTGGTACATAAATTCCCGGTACAAAGTGTATAGGAATCTTGTGCGACAGGATATATCAAATAAAAATATCCATAAGGCTCTTTATGATACCTTATGGATATTTCTGTGTATGCTCCTATGTACTCTGTCAGATAATATAATTCTTAAAAAGCTGGTTATTATTCAGCTCTTCATAGGGATCTACGACTACTCCGATTTTATTGCACATATTTTTTAAGCTTTCATTGACTTCCGGTACGTATATCTGGTTGATCTTTTTGCATACTGCCCAGACCGATAAGTTATGAATTTTCTGACTTTCCAGTGTTTCATTTTCAACTCCTACTACTTTATTGTTTACCACGTTAAAAATAACCGCCTGGCTGGTGGTAGTAGTCATTGAGTCTTGTGCGTCTTCTTTTAGTACTAATGCAATTCTCATGTTGTTAAATTATTTATTTTGCTCTCCTGATATACATCTGCCAGCAGATGTATGTTAATGATAAAGTTGGTTATCAATCTGATATACCTGATAGAGAGTTGTTTTGGATTCTCTGTCTGTTTAGAGGGAAATTCTCCCTTACTTATTAACCTTTTTACAGGGTTAAAAGTTCCTGTTTTTTCTTATTCACCCATTTATTTTCGTTTAAGTTTTTTATAATAGTGAATGCATACTGCTAAATTATTTTCAGTCACAGATAGATAGATCGGAAAATTACCTCCGGATGGAGTACTACTAATTCTTGACTAAATATAGAGAATTTATTTCGGTTTCAGCCGGAAAAAAGAAACTAAATTCGTAAATATGCCGGGTATACTTCCACCTTTTATATGTTTTTACAGGCAGCATCCCTGTAAATTCATAAAACAGGAGGGTAAAAAGAAAAAAATGCTGTTCACTGTGTAAATATATAGTATCCCACGGGTTTTCGGCAATTTTATCTGCCTGTGCTATAGCATACCTTTAGGAAAAAAATGTATATTTGATTTGTGAATAAACACGTTAAACATACCCTTATGAAAACAACTGTATATTTACCTGTTTCTACTTTACTCCTCCCTTTATTTGCAGGATGTACGGAGCAACAGGAAAAAAAGAAGAGCCTGTCAATATTATCTATATTTTGTCAGATGATCTGGGATATGGTGATTTAGGATGTTATGGACAAACCCTTTTTGCTACTCCAAACCTGGACCGGATGGCAGCGGAAGGGATGCTATTTACTCAACACTATGCCGGTTGTACGGTAAGTGCTCCTTCCCGAGCGTCTTTAATGACTGGGCTGCATACAGGACACACCCAGATCCGGGGAAACAAGGAGATCGATCCGGAAGGCCAGTATCCTATGGATGGTACTACCTACACCCTGGGGAAATTATTTAAGTCGCAGGGATATATAACTGGATTGTTTGGCAAGTGGGGATTGGGTTATCCCGGTTCTTCCTCGGAACCAAATGCTATGGGGTTTGATGAGTTTTATGGTTATAATTGTCAGCGCCAGGCTCATACCTATTATCCGGAACATTTGTGGCATAATCGTACGAAAGTTGAATTAAAAGGCAATGAAGAGTTAGGCCGGCAGGTTTATTCCCATGATCTGATCCACCAGGAAGCCCTGGAATTTATTCGTACGAATAAGGATCAGCCTTTTTTGCCATGCTGACTTACACGCTACCGCATGCGGAGATCAATCTTCCCCATGATTCTATCTATGCATTATATGAAGGACGGTTTGAAGAAACTGTGTATGATATACCCGGAAGTTACTACCGTTCAAAAAAACTCCGTGCCTCTTTTGCCGCTATGGTGGCCCGTCTGGATATGTATGTAGGAGAAATATTGGACGAATTGAAAAAACAGGGACTGGATAAAAATACGATGGTTTTCTTTACCAGTGATAACGGACCTCATCAGGAAGGTGGAGCAGATCCTGATTTTTCCGTAGTGGAGGACCGTTAAAGGGAATAAAAAGGGCTTTGTATGAGGGAGGTATCCGTGTACCCCTGCTTGCCTGGGCTCCCGGCAGAATTCAAAGCGGTTTGAAAACAGGTCATATATCAGCTTTCTGGGATATGATGCCGACCTTTGCAGAATTGTTGGGTGTTGAGTTACCGGAAGCCGGAGATGGTATCTCGTTTCTTCCGACTCTTTTATCGGAAAATATCCAGAAAGAACATCCTTATTTATATTGGGAGTTCCATGAAGAAGGAGGCCGGCAGGCTATCCGGCAGGGTAAATGGAAACTGATTCGGCAGGGAGTTACTATTGAACAGGGAGTCTGGCATGAACTCTATGATCTGGAAACAGATATTCATGAAGATCATGACCTATCCACACAGGAAGTGGAAAAACTGCAGGAACTGATCCATCTGATGGATGAGGCCCGGACAGTATCTGCTGTTTTCAATTTCGAAAAATAGGAATGGGTATCTTACCACACGTTATAATGAATGTTTTCCGGATCGAATTTATCTTTAGGAGTTTCTTCCTGATTCGGGTAACCGATAGGGATCACATTTAACGGATAGATATATTCGGGAAGGGACAGGATCTGTTTCACTGTAATGATCCGGTCTTCTTCCGGATAAGTGGAGGTCCATACAGCCCCTAACCCTAAGGCTTTGGCTGCCAGAAGGATATTTTGACTGGCTGCAGAACAATCCTGCACCCAATAATCACCTCCGTATTTGGCTTTGCTTAAATCTCCACAGACTACAATCGCCACGGGTGCACTGGCTACCATCTTTGCATAAGGCAGTTTCATACTTAACGTATTCAACAGTAGCCTGTCTGTTACTACAATAAATGCCCACGACTGGAGATTAAGGGCACTGGGAGCCGCCATGGCAGCACGAAGTAGCATATGGATCTGGTCTTCGCTGACAGGCATGTCCGTATATCTGCGTATACTTTTTCTGGACAGTATATTTTTTATAGCAGGATTGGATTCCATCTGGTTCATATTTTAGTTTTTTATATAACAGCTTACTTTAGGAATAAGTTTCCGGAGAATCTATCTGGGGTAGATTCCTGTTATTTTGACCCTTTTTAGGGATAATTAGAAAGTGATTGCATCTTTTTTTTCTGCCAGCTTTGTTATCTCAATCCATAGAATGAAGGGAATGATGAGAATATATATAACATTATTCTTTCTCCTGGTAATAGGAATTGCCTGTGGGAAAAGTAAAAACGATACAATTAAAAATAAAACGCATATGATACCAGTAGATGGAGTGAATCTTCAGAAGGCCTACTTTGCTTCCGGCTGTTTCTGGGGTACCGAATATTATTTTATGAAAGCAAAAGGGGTAGTAGAGACAGCGGTAGGATATATGGGTGGCCATGTGGATCATCCGACCTATGAACAGGTGTCCGGAAAGAAAACAGGTCATCTGGAAACAGTGGAAGTAACCTACGATATTACGCAGACTTCTTATGAAGAATTGGTGAAGTTGTTTTTTGAAACACATGACTTTACGCAGACAAACGGCCAGGGGCCGGATATAGGTCCTCAATATCTTTCCTGTATCTTTTACTCCACACCGGAAGAGGAGGAGATCGCTGAAAAATGTATTAGTATCCTGGAAGAAAAAGGATATACAGTAGCTACCTCTTTGCGTCCGGCGACCACTTTCTGGCGTGCGGAAGATTATCATCAGCAATATTATGAGCATAAAGGATCTACTCCTTACTGCCATGTATACAGAAAGATTTTTTAAGGGAACACCCAACCAGACTATAGCTATGTATGTATAGTCTGGTAAGGTGTATATGAGTACCCCCTGCTTTCTCTGATAAATAGGAACGAAGGTCACAGGATAAACATTTTTGAATTAATAAATAATCACATGTACATTCTCTCCAGTATGTTTCTTATTTGTCCTTGGTCCTAAAAGGGCTTTCCGGACGACTGTGTAATTGCCATAGGGGTAAAATATCTAATTAAAATCAGATGAAGTGATATGAAATTGAGTTTTCTTTTATAATTTGCACTCATAAAACTAAAAATGAGTGAAAATGAAAAAGTATTGGCTGTTATTTGTAGGCATGATCCTGCTTACCCATTGTAATTCTTCTGCTAATGAAAGTACAGAAAGTTCAACCGGATCAGAGAAAACTGTGGAAGTACGGACAGAAACCACCCAAGATGTCCGGGATAAGACATTTGAACAATTATTTAAGGCTGTTCCGGCTGAAGGAGTAATGGATGAAACCTATGCGTATGCAGGACGTACGTTTACGGTCATTACATCGGGAACTTCATCGGATTATAACTCGATGATTGCCGGCTGGGGAGGTCCCGGTACTTTGTTTGGTAAACCCTCTACCTGGTGTTTTTTACGGGCCAACCGGTACACATTGGAGTATATCCGGAAAGAAAAGACCTATACTATGGCCTATTTCCCTCAGCAATATAATGAACAGGTCCTGTTTCTGGGAAGTAAAACCGGACGTGACACGGATAAAATGAAAGAATCCACCCTGACTCCTGTGGAAACTCCTTCCGGTATGATGAGCTACAAAGAAGCGGAAGTGATCATTGAGTGTACATTGACTGAGATTACTTCGGTAACTTCGGATGATTTTTATACGCAGGAAGGAAAAGATTTTGTCCTGGAAGGATATGAAGATGCCGGGGATTACCATAAAATGGTGTTTGGAGAAATTACCCGGGTGTGGGTAAAGAAATAAGATAGAGGAGTAATTCCTGCTTTCCCGGAAATAACTATGGCTCATTCCTTTTTTAGTTGTATATTTGCTTAAGAAGAAAATAGTAATAGAAGAACAGATACGGAGTAATGATGTCATGGTGCGAAAAATAAAGTGTTGCAAACTCATTCTTGTTTGGTTATTCCTGTCCGTAATAAATTCGGTATATGGAAATTGGGAAAAACCGCAGATCATCAACCTGAATAAGGAAATTTATAAAGCAGACAATAAAAACTGGTCCATCGGCCAGGATGAAAGGGGAATTCTCTATTTTGGAAATGATGTAGGACTTCTGGAGTTTGATGGTATTGAATGGAAATTAAACCAATTGCCTAATCAACTGACGGCAAGATCCGTGGCTGTCCTATCCCACCAGACTGTTTTTACCGGTAGTTATGAAGAGTTCGGACGCTGGGACCGGGATATTTCCGGTAAATTAGTGTATACGTCATTAAGTGCACTGCTTCCGGATGGAACCTTTAACAATGAAGATTTCTGGAAAATATGTATAGCGGAAGATGGGGTTTATTTTCAGTCTTTTGCTTCTATCTACAAATATACCTATGATACTGTCCGGCAGGTTTATTTTGACCAGGCCGTGTTATTTCTCCAGGAGGCCTGGGGACGTTATCTGGTACAGGAAATCAGTGGCGGACTTCTGGAAATAAAAGACCTGGATGTGGTTCCGTTAGGAGGAAAAGAACTATTTGCCCATACCGATGTGCGGGTAATCCTTCCTTACGGAGAAAATCAGTATTTAATTGGTACCGCTATGCAAGGACTCTACTTGTATGATGGACAGGATTTTCAGGTTTTCAATCCGGTGTTATCCGATCTGATGAGTAAAAAAGAGTTGAATTGTGCTATTCTAAGTGCTAAAGGAACCTATTTTCTGGGTACTATCCTGGACGGCATCTACGAAATAGACCCAAACGGTGAAATCCTGAATCATATCTCTTCTCAAAATACCCTTCAAAACAATACGATCCTGGCTTTGTATGAGGATAGCCGGAATAATATATGGGCAGCTTTGGACCGGGGGATCTCGTATATACAATATCTGACGAATATGAGTTGTATTACAGAGCCGGCCGGCAGTACAGGAGCCTTTTATGATGTAGCCTTATGGCAGGATAAATGGTTCCTGGGAACTAACCAGGGCGTTTTTTATATCCATGCTGATGATATACATACACCGGATGTGTTCCGGGATATGAAATTGATAGAGGGTACCCAGGGACAGGTATGAAAACTTAAAGTTATGGATAACCAGTTGTTCTGCTGTCATAACCGGGGTATAAAAGAAATTCGTTCGGACCTGACAGTCGTAGACAACTATTCGCTTAGGACCGGAGTGAATGATGTGGTGAAATCCGTTGTTAAAGGAAAAGAAGTATATCTTTTTTCCACCTATAATTCTTTAAAAATCGCGTTACCCGGAACCTATGAAGTGTTATCTCCGGAAGGTATATCAGAACCTGTTTCGGCTACCTTTACAGATCATTTAAATAATATCTGGCTGGAACATCCCAACAAAGGAGTGTATCGTTGTCAAGTAAATGATGACCTGAAAAGTTACCGGAATTATACCTACTATGGACAGGATGACGCACATGATCTGCCTTATAAACTTTCTTTATTCAAAATAGGGGGTAGGATTGCTTTATTAGGCAATGATTCCTTTTTTGCCTATGATGACATAGAAGACTCCATTGTTCCGTTAGAATTCCTGAATGCCTGTTTTAAAAACATACATGGTTTACGGAAAATCGTTTCTATAGATGAAAATCATTTCTGGGCGCTTGCCGGGAATAGTATATACCGGTTTTATTGTGACGGGTATGATGCGTACCTGCAGGAAAATTATAGTTTAGGAATGAATATGTTCTTAGTACATGGGTTTGAGCATATTGCTGTTATCAATGATTCTATCCATATAGTCTGCTTAGATAATGGAATGCTCTATTATAAACATACAGGGTCACAGGAATCACGGGTGAAATTTACCCCGGCCCCTTATCTGGCCTCTTTTGAGATGGTAGACCTGTCCGGAGACAAACAATATGTATCCGTATGGAAAGAGACTCGGGTTCCTTATGCGTATAATTCAGTCAATTTTTATTTTACGGTTCCTGACATTTATTCTTCCAGCCGGTATTTTCAGTACAGATTGAAAAATGTAGATCCGGACTGGTCGGAACCTGTAAAGAAAAACACGGTAACCTATCCCCGTTTGTCGCAGGGAAAATATGAGTTCCTGATTCGTACAGTGGATCATACCGGAAGTTATTCGGAAGAAGTCTCCTTTGCATTTGAAGTACTTCCACCCTGGTATCGTTCCTATGGAGCGTATATCATGTACACTCTCTGCCTGTTGTTGCTTGCCTATGGTATCTGGTTATTTGTACTTCGAAGATACAGAATTAAATATCTCCAACAGATACGCCTGGCGGAAATGAAAAGATTACGGGAACTGACCGGTGAGTTAAAAGAAGAAGTGGAACGAAAAAATGCGGAACTCCTTACGCAAACCTCGTTCATTATTAATAAAAATGAGTTGATTTTCAAATTGAAAGAACTGATAGAGGATTTTTACACCAAAAATAGGACTGTGGCTACCACTCAGTTCTATCAGAAAATAAATAATCATCTGAGCAACCATATGCATGCAGAGGATGACTGGAAAATGTTCCTGATCAAGTTTGAAGAAAAACATACCCATTTCTTCAAACAAATGAAAATGTTGTGTCCGAAACTCACCAGCAATGATCTTCGCCTGTGTGCCTGCCTGAAATTAAACCTGGAAACAAAAGAAATTGCTTCATTGATGAATCTCTCCGTAAAGGCAGTGGAAAACCACCGCTATCGGTTAAGAAAGAAGATGGGCCTCACCCCGGGAGCAAATTTAAATGATCTTTTTGTAAATCTGTAATTTCTTTTTAATCAAAATTTTACATCTTTTTGAGGGGTAAAAGGGAATCCCTCCTACTGTTAAAAACACCCCGTAAGGATTTAAGAGGAATAAACTTTCTATAACGCTTGTTTGTTTAAATATACATTTAGACCGTTTTTGTATATCGACCGAATAAGCATTTGAGAAGTGAAAATTCCACTCCTGACATCTATTGGGAAAATATCTGGAAGGAACCATGTAAAGACTACTTTTTATCTGCTTATCATTACATATAATTTTTTTACCTGAAAAATTTTATTGTCTAAATTAAAAAGTTAACTTATGGAAATTAAACCAAAAGGAACAGTTACCAAAAAAGATCAACACTATGTTTTTTGGAGAAAATTACTATTTCTTGCATGTTTTGTGTTATTCAGTCTGTCCATGATGTATGGACAGACCAGAACCGTAACCGGGACGGTTATAGGGGCTGACAATGAACCTTTGATCGGAGTGAATGTGATCATCCAGGGCACAACCAATGGAACAATCACAGATTTTGATGGAAATTACAGTATAACCGTAGAACCGGGAAATGTATTGGAATTCAGTTATATCGGTATGAGATCACAGGCCATTACAGTAGGTGAACAAACGGTTATTAACGTTGTACTGAAAGATGATGCCACGATGCTTTCAGAAACAGTCGTGATTGGTTACGGTACACAGAAAAAGGCGGACCTGACCGGATCTATCGGAAGTGTAAGTACCGATGTGATCATGCAGCAACCCGCTCTGAATGCCGTCCAGTCAATCCAGGGTAAAGTGTCCGGGGCAAGTATTATCGGAAATGACCAGCCCGGTTCGGAACCGACCATCATTGTCCGTGGGTTGGGAACCGCGTTAGGAGGACGTAAACCCCTGTATATTGTGGATGGGTTCCCGGTAGACGATATTAAAAGTATTAACTCCTCGGATATTGCATCCATTGACATCCTGAAAGATGCCTCCTCAGCTTCTATTTATGGAGTCCGGGCTGCCAATGGGGTTATCCTGGTTACCACTAAAAAAGGAAAAACCAGTTCGTCCCAGATCAATGTAGAGTCCTATGTAGGGATCAAAAATGTTCAGAACCGGGTAAAAATGGCCAATGCCTCCCAGTATATTGAATATTATAATGAAAACCTGGCTTCCATAGGTGCGGACTACCGGCTGGCCCCGGCTTCCGAACAGTTATATGATACAGACTGGTATGATGAACTATTACATACAGGAATAACAACCAACAACGTCGTTTCCTTATCCGGAGGTACGGAAAGAGTAGACTATTTCTTTAGTTACAATTATTATGACGAAAAGGGTCTGCTGGAAGGCCAGAAATACAACCGGACCACCATACGCAACAATAACGTCTATAAATTTTTCAATAACCGGTTGAAATTCACGCAAAACCTGAATATCTCCTTCTCGAATGAAAGCCCGAAGGATGCCAGTGTCTTCAACGAAGCCTACCGGCAGTCCCCGTTAGTGCCTGTCAGATATGCGAATGGCAGATATGGCCAGTCGTTTGTCAATACGACTACCGGTATAGTAGGATATGACAGGCAGGAGGGAGAGACATTAGGCCGTTTGAACTCTATCAGTAATCCCCTCTTTTCTGTAGCTAATCAGAATGATAAAAATAAAACATTCTATGTCCAGGGAGGTATGGAAGGTGAGGTAAGGATCTTTGAATTTCTGAAATTCAACTCCCGTTTAGGGGTTACCAAGAATTATCAGAGCAACCGTAATTTCAATGATATCCGGAATGCCTGGTTAAACAGTGACCCGACCCGTACGGTAGAAGAATTCAATACCTTTAAAGTAGCCAATCCTACTTCGGTTACCTATGCCAACAATTCCTTATCTATCGAAGATAAAGAATATTTCAGATGGATCTGGGAAAATTATCTGACATTTACTAAATCCTTTGATAGACATAACGTAGAAGTGGTATTAGGTGCTTCCCGCGAAAAAACCAATATCGGAAAAGAGATGTACGCATTAGGCTACGACGTACCGGAAAAAAGCCAGTACTGGAACGTAAACCTGGCATCTGACCAATATGCCAAAACTGTCAGACACACCTATTACACCCCACGGGCATTAGCCTCTTATTTTGGCCGTCTGCAATATAATTATGACAATAAATACTATCTGTCCGCCACAGTAAGACGGGATGGATCCAGTACATTTCGTCCCAGTGGAGACTATTGGGGAACCTTCCCTTCCGTGGGTTTAGGATGGACCATTTCCCGGGAAAGCTTCCTGCAGGATGCGGAATGGCTGGATTTCCTGAAACTACGTGGAACATGGGGTAAGTTAGGGAACCAGGATGTCCCTCTGAATGTGTCCCAGATCCTGACAGACTCGGGAAGTGCCAGTTATAATTATGTGTTCAGACCGAACCAGGACCTGGTCTATGGAGCAGCATATGGTACGCCGGCCCTGGGTCTGACCTGGGAAATTACCAAAGAGTGGGGACTCGGGTTTGATATGAATACCTTAGCCAACCGGCTGACGTTCAATTTTGATTACTATGAAAAAAGAAATACCAATACCATCCTGTATGTCAGCCCGGTATTGGATTCTCCTTACAGCCAGGATTATTATGCACACGGAGCAGAAGTCCTGAACCGGGGGATCGAACTGGCTGTTGGCTGGAGTGATGAACTAAGGAATGGTTTATACTATGAGATCAGTGCCAACTACTCCTATAATAAAAATAAAGTAGTAAGCGCAGAAGCCGGTTATGACGGATCAACCGGAGGTAGTCTTGCCAACGGGCAGATCACCAAACGGCTGGCAGCAGGACAACCTTTATATGCCTGGTGGATGTTTGAAGCTGACGGAGTCTGGCAGACACAGGAAGAAATAGATAACGGAGCTACTTATGGAACACCGGCTCCCGGATATCTTAAGTATAAAGACCAGAATGGAGACGGAGTCATTGATGATCAGGATAAAGTGTATATGGGTTCCTATTTGCCTACATCCAATTACGGAATCCACGTAGGATTGTGATATAGGAACTTTGACTTCAATATCGATGGCTATGGAGTAGCCGGAAATAAGGTATACAACGGATTGAAAGGAACCCGGATTGACGGAGGAGAGAATATCACCCTGGAAACATTTAAAAACAGATGGACAGGTCCGGGTTCCACGAATTTCAACCCGGGTGCGGACCATGATTCCTATGCTTCCAGCTACTACCTGGAAAGCGGAGCTTTCTTCCGGATCAATAATATTACCTTAGGGTATACTTTCCAGGATCTGGTGATGCCAGGCACTAAACTACGGCTCTATTTCACCGCCCAGAACCCGTTTGTGATTACCGGATATTCCGGATTCTCCCCGGAGATCAGTTCAGACGGTGACCCCAGGTTAACCACCGGATTAGAATTGTCCGCTTATCCGACCACCCGTAATTTCTTATTTGGTGTTAATATACAATTTTAATGATCAGATACATACAGAATTCATATGAAAAAAATATATATCAGCCTGTTGATGGGCGCACTACTGTATACAACCGGTTGTAATGACAGCGATTTCCTGGATGTAAAGTCCCGGGAAAGTGTGGAGGCAGAAGATAGTGAAGAAGTCTTCACACCCGAAATGTTTGTGAATGGAATCTATGGCATGTTTACTAAATGGGATTATGCCTTTGCCTATCTGGGTATCACAGAAATTATGTCTGACAATGCAGATAAAGGCAGCTCCCCAACAGATACCGGAACGGACAAAGATGTGTTGGATAACCTGACATTTACCAGTTTCGCAGGTTCCTTTGGTTCCATGTGGGCTAACTGGTACACGGCGATAGGCCGTGCTACCCAGGCCATGAAATATACCGAAGAGTACGGACTCACAGACAATGCTTACAAAAACCGTCTGATCGGTGAGGCTAAATTTCTGCGTGCCCTGAATTATTTCTTTCTGGTACGTGGCTGGGGAGCGGTTCCTATTCAGGAATATAGTTTAGAGGAAAGAGTACCGGCCTCAGAAGTGTATGCCTATATCGAACAGGATCTGCTGGATGTCATAGAGGTATTGCCTGTAAAAAGTGAATACGAGTCCAAAGATTTGGGTCGTGCTACGAAAGGAGCGGCCCAGGCACTGCTGTCTAAAGTCTATTTATATCAGGAAAAATGGCAGGAAGCCTATGCCTATGCCAATACCGTCCTGACTTCCGGTCAATACAGTCTTTACCCGGACTATGAAGCCTTATGGCGGGTGGAAACTGAAAACGGAGTGGAATCTATTTTTGAATTTCAGGGTAGGGGAGAAGAAATAGCCCATGGGATTCAGCAATATAGTGAAACACAGGCTCCGCGTGGAGGAGACGGTGACCTCTCCTACGGATGGGGATTCAACGTGCCCTCGGATAATCTTCTACAGGCTTATCTGGATGAAGGAGACGAGATCCGGATGAATGGCACGATCATCTTCCGCAACAGCACATTGTATGACGGAAGAAGAGTAGGCGCTACGGAAAATCCGATGTATAACATGAAAGCCTATTCCAGTGCCACCCAGACTGCGGCAGACGGAGATAAGAATATCCGTTATTTACGGTTGGGAGAAGTCTACCTGATCCGTGCGGAAGCTGCCAATGAATTAGGCAATACTTCACAGGCGGTTTCCGATCTGAATACGATCCGGGCACGGGTGAATCTGGACCCGGCCACCGCTTCTTCACAGGCAGACCTCCGGAAAGCGATCTGGCATGAACGACGTCTGGAATTAGCCTTTGAACATGACCGCTGGTTCGATCTGATCCGTACCGGGGAAGCACCGGAAGCCATGCAAAAGGACGGGAAAAACTTTATTGTAGGAAAACATGAACTGTTCCCGATCCCTTACCAGCAACTTCTGGATACGCCTGGTATGGAACAAAACCCGGGTTGGTAAAAAACAGGAAAGCACACAGCTCACACATAAGACGGATGACCACTGGTGTAGTATGGGTTCACCATCAGTCTTGTATAAATTTTTATCTGTGTTGGTCTGCCTTATCTGGGTGATCTGTGTGCTGATGGGTAAGTTTTCCTATCGTTTTTCAGGAGAGGAAAAAGAATAAAAAATGCAAGTAAACAAAAAAATGAAAAAGATTTGGTTAACCATAGGGATAGTAGCCGGGATGATGGGAACACCTCTTTCCGCTCAATATGATCATCCTCAGATGGACCGGTTCATAGATGAACTGATGAGTCAAATGACCCTGGAAGAAAAGCTGGGACAACTGAATTTACCCAGTTCCGGGGATATTGTGACCGGACAGGCACAGAGTAGTGATATCGGGGAAAAAATAAAAAACGGCCAGGTAGGAGGACTGTTTAATATAAAAGGAGTGGAACAGATCCGGGAAGTACAACGGGTAGCCGTAGAAGAAAGCCGCCTTGGAATCCCTTTATTGTTCGGGATGGATGTGATCCACGGGTATGAAACGATGTTCCCGATCCCGTTGGGGCTGGCGGCTACCTGGGATATGGAAGCCGTGGAACAGTCTGCCCGGATTGCGGCCATTGAAGCCAGTGCGGATGGGATTTGCTGGACATTCAGCCCGATGGTGGATATCTCCCGGGACCCACGCTGGGGACGTTTCTCGGAAGGAAACGGGGAAGATCCGTTCTTAGGCGGAGAAATTGTAAAGGCCATGGTGAAAGGCTACCAGGGATATGGCCCTACTCTGTATGCGACGAATTCGCACATTATGGCCTGTGTCAAACATTACGCCCTGTATGGTGCCGGAGAAGCAGGCCGGGACTACAATACGGTAGATATGAGCCGGAACCGGATGTTCAATGAATATATGTATCCCTACCAGGCGGCCGTTGACGCAGGCGTGGGAAGTGTCATGGCTTCGTTTAACGAAGTGGATGGTGTCCCGGCCACAGCCAATAAATGGTTAATGACAGATGTGTTGCGCGACCAGTGGGGCTTCCGGGGATTTGTGGTTACGGACTATACCGGAATCCAGGAAATGGTGGATCACGGGATAGGTGACCTACAGACGGTTTCCGCCCGTGCACTCAAAGCCGGAATAGACATGGATATGGTCAGTGAAGGACTACCCGGAACCTTAGCAAAGTCACTGGCGGAAGGAAAAGTTTCCCAACAGGATATTGACCAGGCTTGCCGGAGAATCCTGGAAGCAAAATACATCTTAGGGCTGTTTGACGATCCGTATAAGTTCTGCGATGTGAACTGGGCAAAAACGGAAATCTATACAGAGGCTCACCGGGCAGTGGCACGTAAAATAGCCTCTGAAAGTTTTGTCCTGTTAAAGAATGAAGAGGTCCTGCCTCTTAAAAAAGCAGGGAACGATTGCCGTCGTAGGACCTTTGGCTAACAGCCATTCCAATATGCCGGGCACCTGGAGTGTGGCAGCAGACCTGACCAAACCGGCTACCGTAGTCGAAGGCGTGCAGGCGGTGGCCGGCGACCAGGCAAAAGTGGTGTATGCCAAAGGAAGCCACCTGGTCAGTGACGCAGCCTATGAAGAAAGAGCCACGATGTTTGGCCGTTCGCTGGGCCGGGAACATGACACCCGCACAGATGCACAACTGTTAGAGGAAGCCTTAGCCATAGCCCGGAGTGCAGATGTGATTGTGGCAGCCCTGGGCGAATCCTCCGAAATGAGTGGTGAATCCAGCAGCCGTTTCGGACTGGACATTCCGGATGTACAAAAAGAACTGTTAGCCGAATTACTGAAAACCGGCAAACCGGTCGTGCTGGTCTTATTTACCGGACGCCCGTTGACCCTTACCTGGGAAGATGCCCACGTACCGGTGATCCTGAATGTGTGGTTCGGCGGGAGTGAAGCAGCTTACGCGATCGGCGATGTACTCTTCGGCGATGTAAATCCCTGTGGGAAATTAGTCGCTACTTTCCCACAGAACGTAGGACAGATCCCTTTATATTATAATCATAAAAACACCGGACGCCCGCTGGAAGAAGGACGCTGGTTTGAGAAGTTCCGTAGCAATTACTTAGATGTCACCAATGATCCGTTGTATCCGTTTGGGTATGGATTGAGCTATACCACCTTTACGTACGGAGAGGTTCAGTTAAGTACGTCAGAAATAAATGCCGGCGGAGTGGTCCGGGCATCCGTAACTGTTACGAACAGCGGCACACGGGATGGCGCAGAAGTGGTCCAGCTCTATATCCGTGACGTGGTAGGCAGTATTACCCGCCCGGTAAAAGAACTGAAAGGATTTGAAAAAGTATTCCTCAAAGCCGGAGAGAGCCGGACCGTAACATTTACAATCACCCCCGAACTGTTGAAATTTTATAACTATGATCTTGACTATGTGGTAGAACCCGGAGAGTTTGAAGTCATGATCGGAGGAAACAGCCGGGATGTCAGGAAAACATCCTTTACTTACCAATAAACAATGAAAAGAATAGATTGCACACCTAAGATGAATAGCCTGAGGCTGGCTTCCTGCTACCTGTTGACCAGCTTACTGATCCTCTTTACCGGATGTGAGCAAAGTCATCTTCCTGTTTCGGAGGAAACTCCCCGGACCAGGAATCTCCTTACGGATGAGGCCCTGTTGGATAGTGTGGAAAGGCGTACTTTCCTCTATTTCTGGGAAGGGGCCGAACCGAACAGCGGACTGGCCAGGGAACGTTTCCATGTGGATGACGTGTATCCGGAAAATGATAAGCATGTGGTCACTTCCGGAGGAAGCGGATTTGGCATTATGGCCATGATTGCAGGTATTGACCGGGGATATGTGACCCGTGAGCAGGAAGTGGAACGGTTTGAACGGATACTGGATTTTCTGGAAACCGCCGATTCGTTCCATGGCGTCTTTCCCCACTGGTGGGATGGAGAAACCGGCAAAGTAAAAGGATTCAGTGCCAAAGACAATGGAGAAGACCTGGTGGAAACCTCCTTCTTATTCCAGGGGTTACTGGCGCTGCATCAATACTATGTCCAGGGTTCCGCCCGGGAACAGGCAGTGGCCGCCCGGGTCGACAGACTGTGGAGAGCCGTAGACTGGAACTGGCACAGGAACGGGGAAGATGTCCTGTTCTGGCACTGGAGCCCGGAGTTCTCCTGGGAGATGAACTTTCCTATCCGTGGCTACAACGAGTGCCTGATCACCTATATCCTGGCAGCCTGTTCCCCCACCTCGGATATACCGGCCAGCGTCTATCACTATGGATGGGGGGAAGGAGGAGCGATCATTGAACCGCATACGGTGGAAGGCTACACCTTAAACATGCGCTACCAGGGCACTCTCGTCGGTCCGCTTTTCTGGGGACACTACTCCTTCTTAGGACTCAATCCCAACGGATTGAAAGACCGGTATGCCGATTATTTCCGGGAAATGAGGAACTACACCCTGATCAACCGGGCCTATTGCATCCGCAATCCGAAAGGATATACAGGATATGGTGAAAACTGCTGGGGCTTAACCGCCAGTTATTCCGTCACAGGGTATTTCGCGCATGAACCGACTGAACATATGGACCTGGGCGTGATCAGCCCGACCGCAGCGCTGTCATCCATTGTCTACACTCCGGAAGAGTCGATGCAGGTGATGCGGACACTCTATGATAAAGGAGACAAGCTGTGGGGACCCTACGGTTTCTATGATGCCTTTAGTGATACGGACAACTGGTATCCGCAACGATACTTAGCCATCGACCAGGGCCCTGTTGCCGTCATGATCGAGAACTACCGTTCCGGATTACTCTGGAATTTATTTATGAGCCACCCCGATGTACAAATGGGATTAACGAAATTAGGTTTTGACTATCAGGGCAAAAAGTGATCAGATGTAAGGGGTAGGGTATGCTGAATGAATGGCCTGGGAAAAGTAACGTTACTTTTCCCAGGCTGTTTTTTATACCTATAAGAGTAAAAAAAGCGGTTTACTCACCGGGTATTTGGCTAAGCCCGGCCACAAGCAGCGTGTATATACTCTATCAGCGTACTTCAGCGTCTGTCTGCATCTTCTGCGTGTTGATAGTGTAATGCAGGATCACTTTCACCGGGAAGTGGTCAGACGGAAGACGGGCGATAGTCTTTTCCAGGGAGATCTCTGACGGGAAATCACTGGATGTTGCCACGTCATACGCTGTGGCAGGCGAACGATACGTGTCTGTCAGGATACCGTATCGTTCTACCGTAAATTCCGGGCTCACAAAAATGTGGTCAATACGGCTGTCTGTTTTGATATTCGTATTGAAGTTATTAAAGGTGCCATTCAGGGCATAGCGGATAGTCGCTTTTTCCCAGGCATCATCAAACAGGGGGGACTGGTTGAGCACATGGTAACTTTCATTATGCTGGTCTACATTGAAATCCCCTGTGACGATCACGGGATCATTCCCACACATTTCCCCCACTTTCTTCAGGACCAGTTTAGCACTTTTCCGGCGTGCCTCCACACCTACATGATCCATATGCAGGTTAAAGAACCATAGTTTTATGCCATTCCCTTTATCCAGGAGTTCCGCCCACGTACAGATACGCGGCAACACAGCATCCCATCCCTGATTCGGATAGTCCGTCTCTTCGGAAAGCCAAAAATGACCGGACCGGAGGACTTCATATTTCTCTTTCTTATAAAAGACAGGAGCGTATTCCCCCTCCGTTTTTCCATCATCCCGTCCGACCCCTACATACCCGTACTGAGGCATTTCACGCAACATATCCTGCAACTGGTTGTGCAACACTTCCTGTGCTCCGAACACATCGAAGTCATTATATGTCACCAACTGGCAAAGTACCGGGCAACGCTGCTGCCAGCCGTTCCCCTTCTTCGCATCATCCGGACTGTCATACCGTATATTATAGGAACCGACAGTCAGTTGCTGTGCCTGTATGGCTGTCATACACAGGCAGCTAATCAGAAAACTGTAAAAGATCTTTTTCATATGGTAATTTATTTATTAGTAGTCAGAGGAGTCAAAGGAGTCAAGTAGTCAGGGAATCAGTAGTCAAAGGAGTCAAGTAGTTAAGTAGTCTAGGAGAATAGATTTATTTACTTGACTCCTTTGACTACTTAACTCCTGATCCTTACTGATCCTTACTGAACGAATAGGGAAAATCACTGGTTTCCACTCCACGTTTCCTATGGGGTTCCGGACTCATTTCAAAAGTTATGTTTGCACCTTTCAGCAGATCCGCATGGGTCAGGTAGTTTTTCGTGTATTTCCTGTTGTTTAATTTCATAGCGTGGATATACCTGTTCTCTTCACTGTTATTGTTCGCCCGGATGACGATCTGTTTTCCGTTTTCCAGATGAACTTTGACTGATTGGAAAAGAGGAGAACCGATGATATACTGGTCCGTAGCCGGGCAAACCGGATAGAACCCTAAGGCAAAAAACACATACCAGGCCGACGTCTGCCCGTTATCCTCATCCCCGCAATACCCATCCGACGTAGGAGCATATAATTTGTCCATGATCTCCCGGCACCAGTACTGGGCTTTCCACGGTTCACCGGAATAATTGTAGAGATAGACCATATGCTGGATCGGCTGGTTGCCGTGCGCATACTGCCCCATATCCATCACCTGCATTTCCCGCATTTCATGGATCATAGACCGGCTTTTCATCCCCATGGAACCCGGGACAATAAAGACAGAGTCCAGCATGTGATTGAAAACCCGTGCACCCCCATCAGGTCAATCAGACACTGCGGGTCATGGAATACCGACCAGCTATAATGCCAACTGTTTCCCTCCGTAAAGTCACGGCTCCAGTCAGTCGGATGAAACGGCGTGCGAAAGGTTCCGTCTGTATGCTTGCCCCTCATCAGGGTATGCTCAGGGTCAAACAGGTTTTTGTAATTCATCGCCCGTTGGCCATACACAGCGATTTCTTCCTGCGGGCGGTTCAGGGCTTGTCCCAATGTATAGATACACCAGTCATTGTACGCATATTCCAGTGTACGGGCTACGTTTTGGGTAATTCTTACGTCACAGGGAATATATCCGTATTGATTATATTCCTGGTAACCGGTACGGCCGGTAGAAGAAACAGCCGGATGTACACTATTTGCTCCATGTAATACGGCTTCCCACAAGGTTTCGATATCATATCCCCGTAGTCCTTTCAGGTAAGCATCTGCTACGACCGAAGCAGAGTTGTTGCCTACCATACAATCCCGGTGGCCCGGACTGGCTCATTCCGGGAGGAATCCACTTTCTTTATAGGCATTCGCCAGTCCTTCCTGCATTTTGGTATTCATAGAAGGATAGACCAGGTTCAGGAAAGGAAACAGGCAACGGAAGGTATCCCAAAAGCCGGTGTCCGTAAACATATAACCGGGCAATACCTGGCCATTGTAGGGACTGTAATGCACCACATTCCGTGGGCATCCATCTCATAAAAACTTCTGGGAAATAGTACCGAACGGTAGAAACAGGAATAGAAAGTGCGTAGATGGTCTATGTTGTCATCTTACACTTCAATTCTGCTTAACGTGTCATTCCAGGTATCCCTTCCTTCCTGTACGAGCTCATCAAACGTGTTGTCCCCCAATTCCTTCAGGTTGATCTCCGCCTGTGCATAACTGATAAAAGAAGAAGCCACCCGGGCATGGACCACTTCATTGCGCCGGGTGGAGAAACCAATAATGGCTCCGGCATGATCCTCCAGGGATTCCGGTTCATTCTTACGGATCTCTCCATCACCGACAGTTGCCAGGTAGGAGAAAGGCTTGTCAAAAGTGATGACAAAATAATTTTTGAAATTCTCCGGGACACCCCCACTGTTACGGGTCGTATACCCGATGATCTTATTTTCTTCCGGGATGATTTTTACATACGACCCCCTGTCAAAAGCATCTACTACGATATACGATTGTTCACTTTCCGGGAAAGTAAAGCGGAACATCGCTGCCCGGTCGGTCGGAGTGATCTCTGTGGTGATGTCATGGTCTGCCAGATGCACTTTGTAGTAATGGGGTTTAGCCACCTCCGCTTTGTGGGAGAACCAGCTGGCCCGTTTGTCTTCATCAAATACCACCTTACCGGTGACCGGCATGATCGAGAACTGCCCGTAATCATTGATCCAGGGACTGGGCTGATGCGTTTGTTTGAAACCACGGATCTTATCCGCCGTATACACATACGTCCAGCCGTTTCCCATCGCTCCGGTCTGGGGTACCCAGAAGTTCATCCCCCAGGGACGCGCAATCGCCGGGTAGGTGTTCCCGGTAGACAGTTTAAATTTGGATAATGTGCCGGTAAGTGTCTGTACATAGTCCACCGGATCTTTTTTCTTTTTCGCTCCGGCATACGGAAGGGTACAGAGTCCAAGGGTAATCAGTAAGAGTGTGTTCAGTTTGTTTTTCCAATACATACGAGTACGATCGATTAATTAGTATGGTGTTTTTTGCAGGTATCCTATCCGGAGACAGGCACCTCTGGCGGTCAAAGGTATGGTTTTTAAAGAAAGAAAAAAAAGGAATCCCCGTCAATCTTGTGAAGGAATGGATTCCCAGGCAACAATTCTCCTCCTCCTGCTGTTTTAGATGGGATGGATCACGCTAACAAAAACATAGAATAGATATGAGCAGAAGAGAAGAACTGGAAAAAGAGATTGCCCTGATGGATGAACAGATTAAAAATGCTCCGGCAGATACCCCCCCCGGGACGTATTGGACGTCTGGAGAAACGAATATGACGCCCTGGCGTTTGATCTGAATAATCTATATGACGATATGGAAATAGATCTTCCGGAATAAATATATGTTTAATGGATCAGGACTGCCGGGAGATGGATGTTTCCGGACCTGCCGGATTTGGTTAAGGCTGATCTCCGATTGTAATCCGGCAGCACGGGGTATAAGGATCTCCGGATCCGTAACCCTATAAACTACCGATTAAAAGAGAACTACCAGTAATAAAAACCAGAGGATAAATCCGGATAAATGATCAGCCGGCCTTTAGGTGTTTCCCGGATCGGAGATCCTCCTGCCCGGCAGGCGGGGATTGCCATCGAAGATCGGCCTCGAGCCAGATCCCCTACGACCATAAAAATAAAAAAGTAAGGTTCGCATACTTTTTTCCCTTTTATTTGTTGATATATAAAGTCTTATTTTATTGGGAATATCTTATGAATGAAATACCGCTTACCTATGATGGACCGGTTATGGGTCTGACAACAGGGCAGAAAGAGATTGTAGAAGAGTTTATCCGGCTGTGTCCGTATGTGGTTATGGGGACAAATCATGAAGAGTGGGGAATCAGACTGGCTTCCTTGGCGAATCTGCCCGGCCAATCCCTGAAAGAGTTTTATTTTGTGACGCATCTCCATTCGCAGAAGGCGGTGAATATCATGGGGGATCCCCGGTGTGAGATCATGATGATCTGGGAACACGGAGGTGAACTGATCGTACAGGGACAGGGAGAGATTGTGACCGACCCGGCATGTAAACGGGCTAAGTGGGAGGAACATATGTTTCAATGGTATCCGAACGGACCGGAAGATGAGAATTTCTGTCTCATTCGTTTGATCCCGGAGGCCATCCGGTGTATGATCATGTAAGATCAAAAATAAAACTGGAACTACAGGAGGAGGCCTACATCCTGCAGGGCCCATAGGCAATGCCGGTTAGGAAGAAGATACCGGGTCCGGAACTCCTCGTCCTCTGCCAGCCGGGGATAGCATATCTCCTCCGGCTACCTATTTTCTCTGGTTCAACCTGTTGCGAACTTTTCCGGAATCATGATGCGGCTGATAACTAGGTATTTTATTTCAAAATAGAAGAATTAGGGACGAATTATTTTTTCGCAAAAGAATAAAGATGTATTTTTACCTGGTTTTATTTCGAACGTTTCTCTTTTGGAATGGCTGCTCTTTGATGTAATGTTCTGGTAAACATTCGGTTATAGACAGGCTGCTGCGACTGGTTTTCTCAAAAGCCCCGTTGGATATTTTCCCCCGATTCTCTTGCGAACTTTTATTTTCGCTTATCTGGCTGATTAATAGCCCATCCGTTGAATAAAAGTGCAACTAAACCTGGTATTTGGGGCTGAATTTTCCTAGTGTTGCGAAAAAAAGGATCTGGCTGATGGATCTCTCTTTATCTGATATACGGACTAACCACTATTTCATAAGTATTTGATTTAGTTGTTGTTCTATTCTACTACTGCTTGCGCGGTATCGAGACTCCATAAATGGAATATTTTGCAAGGTGGACGGTGCTCTATTCTACTACTGCTTGCGCGGTATCGAGACAATTTTATAATTAGACAAAATAACTTCCAGACCTGCCGGATTTGGCTAAGGCCGATCTCCGATTGTAATCCGGCAGCACCGGGTATAAGGATCTCCGGATCCGTAACCCTATAAATAACCGATTAAAAGAGAACTACCAGTAATAAAAACCAGAGGATAAATCCGGATAAATGATCAGCCGGCCTTTAGTTGTTTCCCGGATCGGAGATCCTCCTACCCGGCAGGTGGGGATTGCCATCGAAGATCGGCCTCAAGCCAGATCCCCTTCGACCAGAACGGTCACCCGGGTGGCGGGGAAACAGAATCTTCATAGGGCTGACATATGGGTGAAGTAAACATGGTGCTTCTTTGCAGCCGGATCAATCAATGAACAGGTATGAAACGACATTTTTTTCTATCGGGAAGCGTGCTGTTCCTGTGTATGGCGCTTTCCATGCAGGCACAGGTTTGGGTCACGGATATTCCCCGTATACAGGAGAGCTTTAATGTACTGGTGGGAGCGGATCTGGGCAGGAATGGCCACTATAGCCAGAAGCCGGTGGTCGAATTGATGGAAAAGACGGCAGAGGAAATTAATATTAAATTTGTGATAGCTGCCGGGGATACGCATCATTATATGGGGGTGAAAAGTGTGAATGACCCGCTTTGGCTGACGAATTTTGAATGGATCTATGCGAATCCGGAGTTACAGGTCCGATGGTATCCGGTGTTGGGCAACCATGAATATAATGGAAATACGCAGGCGGTGATCGAGTATAGCCAGGTGAGCCGCAGATGGTGTATGCCGGACCAGTATTATACGACTCAGTACAGGTTGCCCCATGGTGAATCGATCCATTTGGTCTATGTGGATACGCCTCCTATGATTGACGGATACTGGAATAATCCGGAGGATTTTTCGGATGCGGGCCAACAGGACCTGTCCAAACAACTGGAATGGATCGAAAGCACGCTGGCGCAGGCAACAGAAACGTGGAAAGTGGTGGTGGGCCATCACCCGGTCTATGCGGATACTTTCAAGGGGGAGCATGAGCGGCTGGATTTGCAGGAACGTTTAGATCCGATCCTGAAGAAATATGAGGTGGATATGTATATCTGCGGACACATTCATAACTTTCAGCATATCCGGCGGGAGGATACTTCCATGGATTATATTGTCAACACGTCCGGTTCATTGAGCCGCCGGGTGGCTCCGGTGGAAGGTACCCAGTTTTGTGATCCTGACCCGGGTTTCTCGATTCTTTCCCTGCTGCCGGGAGAGCTGAACCTGCACATGGTTAATGACAAAGGAGAGGTGATCTATACGGTAACACGCACTAAGTAATCGTTCTTTTCTCCGGATGGGAAGACCGGACACGGAGGTAGGGGGCTTATCGGAGTTCCGGATCCAATACCCATCAGAGGATCAGGTAGATGGCCCACATATAGCAGATGCTTCCCAGGACGACAAAGACATGGAAGACTGTATGCATGTACCGCCTGTTTTTCCAGGAATAGAACAGGGCGCCTATGATATAGGATATGCCTCCGGCAACCAGCCAGTAGAGGGACGCTATCTGTCCTGCCAGGGACAGTTGCCCGACTAATGGCCTGAAAGCGGTCAGGATACTGCATCCCATGCCGATGAAACAGATCGTTTCCAGATGGTTGTGGTCTTTCAGTTTCCTGAAACTCAGGATCGTTCCGGTGATCGCAGCCAGGGTGTTGACGGCAAACAGCGACCAGCCCCATCCGCTGACATCCCGCAGGACTAACAGGGTAAACGGGGCGTAGGTGCCTGCTATGTGCATATAGATCGCACTGTGGTCAAGTTTACGCCAGGTCTCCCGTCTTTTTTCCCGGGTGCAGGCATGGTAGCAGGTAGAGGTAAAATAGGAAAAGAGCATACCGGCCAGATAGAGGGTGACACTGGCCATCACCCAGGTACTGCCACTGCGGATGGCGAAGGATAACAGAAAGTAACTGCCTGTGATGCCGATGGCCAGGCCCAGTGCATGGGACAGCACATTGGCCCTTTCTTCTTCCCGGGTATAAAATTTACTACTGCTCATCGGGTCAAAGGTAGGGGAAAAATGTGAAGTCGTGAAGATTTAGAAACCTTATCTGTTATCTATTACTTCATTTTTGACAAAAAAATATTTGTTTAGCTTATCTTTGCATCACACCATGAATAATAAAAACAATATGGCAAGACCAACCAATAAGCAGGATTTGTTAACAGCAGCAAACGGACAGTTTGATACATTGTGGGAACTGATAGATTCCATGCCCGGGGAGAAACGTCTGGGAACCTTTTCATTTGATGACAGAGATAAAAACGTACGGGATGTATTGATCCATCTCTATGAGTGGCATCAGTTGTTTTTGAATTGGATCCGGTCTAACAAAGCGGGAATCTCAGTCAATTTTTTACCAGCTCCCTATAACTGGAAAACCTATCCTCAAATGAATGTTGAGTTCTGGAAATACCACCAATCCACCCCTATAGAAAAAGCAGTCATCCAGTTAAAAGAAAGCCATGCAGAAGTAGTAAAAGCAATCGAACTATTTACCGATAAAGAATTATTCACTAAAAAATATTTCCCATGGACAGGAACCACTAATCTGGGAAGTTACGCTGTTTCTGCCACTTCTAGTCATTACGATTGGGCAATAAAAAACTGAAACGGCATATAAAGTAATCTTTCTGTCGAAGGGGATTTGGCTTGAGGCCGATCTTCGATTGCAATCAGTCGTGGCCGGAAGATTTCTCATGTCGTTAAATAGCTGAATTTCAGAGTGTCTATCCCCCCCTCGAGAGGGGTTAGGGGTGTGTTACAGATACAACTGGCCTATGAATTACGATTGTCCGGTTCTTTTTTTGGTTCCATTGGGATTCTAAAGGAATAAAAACCGTTGTAATTCTTATCTCTTTATCTTCGTGACACACCCCCTGCCCCTCTCAAGAGGGGAGTTAAATTCCTGTTTTTAAGGTGATTAAACATGAAATAAAATTTTCCGACCACGACTGATTGGTAATCCCCCTGCCTGGGTATGAAAAAGAAATGAGCTCCCAACCAAAACTACTACGCTGATAAGTAGCGGGGGAATGAGATAGATTGGGAATGGGAAAGCCGGATCGGGAGATCCTCCTACCCGGTGCAGCCGGATTGCAATCGGAGATCGGCCTTAGCCAAATCCGGCTGGTCAGAAACTGTAGCAATTTACGAAAGATTATTTTGTCCTCTCCCTCATCGTAAAACTCTATTATGATGTCTTCCCCAACTAACCGTGTAGAGCGACCGGGGCCGTATATTTCGGCAGTGTTAATGACGGTCATACCGGGATCCATCCCGGTGCGTAAAACAGCTGGTTCTACTTTTTATAAGTGGTGGATTTTGAATTTTTAATGACCATTTTCTATCTTTTTCCTTCCCGGATTGTTTTCTTTAAAAAAAAGAATGTTATGATGTTACTGGAACCTTTTCACACAGATGAATTGAATGTAAAGAATCGGGTGGTAATGGTCCCTATGACACGTACACGGGCGGACAATCCGGAGTTGGCGGCTAATGACCTCATTGCGGAATATTACGGCCAGCGGGCTTCGGCCGGGCTTATCATTATCGAAGGAACTCATGTGAGCCGGATGGCAAGAGGCGCCATCCGTGTACCGGGCATTTACACCCCGGAGCAGATTGCAGGCTGGAGAAAATCGACCGGTGCGGTGCATGCGAAAGGAGGTAAAATCTTTGCCCAGATCTGGCATGAAGGCAGGTTGAGTCTTTCCGAAATCCTGGACGGCCACCTGCCGATGGCTCCTTCGGCGATTAATCCGGGTACAAAAGTTTTCTCGCCCACGGGTGAATTTAAGGATACCACCACACCCCATGCCATGACCATAGAGGAGGTGAAACAGACGGTACAGGATTTTGCACAGGCCGCCGCCAATGCGTTGCAGGCAGGTTTTGACGGGGTGGAGATTCATGCGGCCAACGGCTACCTCTTCCATCAGTTTTTTATGAAATGTTCCAACACGCGTACGGATGCCTACGGAGGAAATATAGAGAACCGCTGCCGTTTCCTGTTTGAAGTACTGGAAGCCATCCGGGAAAAGATAGATGTAAAGAAGGTCGGAATCCGTTTATCTCCTCTGCTAAACAAGGCGCAGGGCATGGTGCAGGACGATGAAACAGAGCAGTTGTTCACCTACATGATCGGCAAACTGAACGATTATCCGCTGGCGTATGTGCATTTGTCAGGCGTTACAGGTGATCCGGCAGCAGACACTCTGAAACAGGTGCTCGACAGTGCCCGTTATTACCGGAACATCTACAAAGGAACGCTGATGATCAATAAAGGTTTCACACGGGATACAGCAAATCAGGCGATTGAAGACGGAATTGCAGATATGGTTTCCTTCGGGGATTTATACATCAGTAATCCTGATTTGGTGGAACGTTTCCGTGCAAATGCTCCCTTAAATGAAAGTGACCGGGATACGTTTTACACGACCGGTCCTGAAGGATATACAGATTATCCGTTCTATAAATAAGACAAAGAGTATAAACAGATAAACAGAAAGTCATATGGATGATGCGGAAAAAAGAGTAAAAAAGACTGTGGATAAGATGCCCGGCCATGAGTTGTATGGTTATGGCGAGGCTGGTGTACTGACGGACGAGGCACAGAAAAAAGCCTCTACACTGGAAAAAGAGGCGAAAGAAAAGAACGCAAAAAAGGATAAGAAATAAGGGATCAAGAAGTTCTTCTGTCGAAGGGGATTTGGCTAAGGCCGATCTTCGATTGTAATCAGTGGTGGCCGGAAGATTTTATTTCATCTTTAACCACCTAAAAACAGGAGATTTAACTCCCCTCTTGAGAGGGGCAGGGGGTGTGTCACGGAGATAAAGAGATAAGAATTACAACGGTTTTTATTCCTTTATAACCCCAATGGGATTAAAAAGGAGCCGGACAATGGTAATTCATAGAACAATTGTATCTGTAACACACCCCTGACCCCTCTCGAGAGGGGAATAAGAATGATGAAGTTCAGCTATTTATCTACATGGTAAATTTTCTGACCAATACTGATTGCAAATCCTCATGTTCATTGTGTTAATTTTCTTCCTGTTGTAAACATAAAAAATCTTCCGACCACCCCTGATTATAAACCCGTCTGGTCAGGAATTCTTTTACTCCTTTGGTTACTCATTCTTTTTCTATGCGATTGACATAGGATGTGAGGGACAGTGACATTCTTATGTCAACACTGGGGAGGTACAGAGGTTAGAGGTGTTGAGGTATATATGCCGGCAGGGCCCTGGTTATATCCCCTCGGGTCAACTGTTTTTACCGGGATATGTATTGGTTGGTGGATTCGATTTCTATGTTTTGCAGGTCTCCTTTTGGGGTATATAGGGTGGGAGGAGAGGTTTCAAAATGACTGTGGGTGATAGTGATGTGATCACTGTTTTCCAGGCAAAAGGGGGTGTAGTCCGGAGACGTTTGTCCGGGTTTGATCCGGTTGAATGTGACTTCTGAAACGGATTGCAGGCGGAAAGGGTAGGTCCATTTATTGGGTTTCTCCCGGTCTCGCCAGGTCAGGGTGACGTTGTGAAAAGCCAGTCGTTCGCTGTTCCGTAGGAGGAAGCCTTCGCGGGCTCTTTGATCCGGGACTGTTTCCGGGAACATATCTATGTGGACATTTTCCAGGGTGATATCCGAAATATTTTTTATGCCTTCGTATCCGGCGATGAGGGAAGTTCCTTCTACGTGGGCATAGATGTCTTTGACCAGTATGTTCCAGATGGCTCCTATGCGGGAGTCCGGATTTCTTTTCAGGACTACGAACCGCATGGCATCGGCGCTGCCCCACCAGCCCACGGGTTTGCGGGTACATTCCATCTGGATATTTGAAAAAATGATGTGTTCGGCTGTGCCGCCATCCCGGATAAAGATGCCCAGTCCCCGATTGGTGTTCCGGATGATGCAGTTGGTGAAATGGATATATCTGAAATCTCCGTAACTCTCTGTTCCCAGTTTCAATGCACAGGAGGTAGAGGTCAGGACACAGTTGGTGACGGTTATATTTCACAGTTCCGGTAACCGGATGTTCCGTTGGTGGTTTTCATGCAAATGGCATCGTCGGCTGTCTCTATGATGCAGTCTGAGATGGTAACATTCCTGCATCCGTCTATATCGATCCCGTCTGCATTGGCCGCTTTTTCCAGGTCACTGTAGATATAGATCCCCTGTATGTTTACCCGTTCGCACCAGTGTATATGCAAGGTCCAGAAAACGGAATGCCTGAGCCGGACCCCGGTGATGGACACATCCTGGCATTCACTCAGGAATACGAGGGTGACGGCTAGCTCTTTCCAACGCCAGCCTAGTAATTCTACTCCGCTTTCTTTGGCAGCCTGGATATCGTCCCGGATAAAGTCACTTTCTCCTAATGGGGTGTGGTAGTATTGGGGCTGGGCGACTAATTCTCCTTCTCCTTTGATGGCAATGTTTCTGGCTCCCTGTGCATAAATAAGCATCGGGGTGCTTTCGGATCCTGTGTCTGACAGGTTTGTTTGGATGGTATATAGTTCTTTGCGGTCAGAGGCGATTAACCGGGCGCCTGCGGAAAGATAGAGGGTGACGTTGTCTTTCAGTTGCAGCGTGGCGGACAGGTAATCCCCGGCCGGGAAAAACACCGTTCCTCCACCGGATAGGTGGCAACTGTCAATGACCTGCTGCAGCCGCTGGGTTTCTACCTGTTTGCCGTCTCCTGGGATGCCTGACTCTTTTACGGAAAAGAATCCTGACAGGGCGAAACTCTTTCCCGGGATCAATAAACCTATACTGAGAATGAAATAGATACTTCTTTTCATGGATTTTTATGCTATATATAACGATATTCAGGGTTGACCGGGCCATTCCCACTGTAGCAAGTTTTCACTCCAGGCGATCCCGATGGAACTGTTTTTGTCGAAGTCTTCTTCTTCCTCGGTCAGCGGACCTGAGCCGTGGAAGAACATGACATATTTCCGAATGTCCGGCCGGTCTTTGAGATTGATTACTGTGCCGGCGGTGATCCGTCCTTTGGCCCATTCCCATTCTTCCTGTCCTAAGGTGATCAGCTCTCCATAGTCTTCCCAATCAGACAGATTCTTCGACTTTTTCATGGCGATCCCGTTTTTAGGGGAGTGGAAGAGGATGTATTCTCCGTTTTCATTCAGGACACAGACATTCTCTCCTGACTCTGTGTAACCGTAAAAGGTCCAGTCTTTGAAGCTGGTCGTGTAGGACATACTCACCCCGTTCTGTTTATAGAAGCACCACCACTTACCCGGATGGTTTTTGTCTTCGATCAGGTAGGGATCGATCATGCGTCCCATCTCTTTTTCCGGGATGTTTTCCTTGACGGGCAGGAGTTCGGGCTCACTCCAGTTGACCAGGTCTTTACTCCGCATGATAAAGATCCGGGCATCCCCGGTTCCGAAACGGGGCATCTGGTCTACTGTGTAGTCCGGGCAGGGATAGGTTTGCAGGCACAGGATCCATTCATCCCGGAACCGGATGATATTTCCCGGACTGGAATAGTTCAGCCATTGGTCACGGGGTGTCAGGATTCGGGGAGGCGTCCAGTCTCTCAGGTTCCCCTTTCTGAAAGGGCCGTATACTGGAAGATACTATCGGATTCTATTTTTACATACGTATAGAACAAATAAAACCGGTTGTTATGGAAAAGGACGGCCGGGTCCCGGTAGGCCGTCCGTTCATCTCCCTTAAACAGGATGGGAGAGGAAAGGCCGGCGAGAGGCTCCTGTGCCTGGAGGATACAGGACAAAAACAGCACAGCCAGTAGAAACAAAAGAGCTTTACTTTGCATGATCCGTAGGGTATTTTCAGGGAGTTACTCTTTTTTTCATATCCTTTTCAAACACACTATTGGGATAATTGTACATCTTTTTGAAATCCGCCACGGCTTTCTTACTGTTTTTCTTTTTCATCCCTTTATAAGGAATATAGGGGGAAGCGGACCGGTCATTCTTCCAATCGGCATTATACCAACTGGCTACCCATGCCACGCGTCCGGCCTGGGGATAGTGGGTCAGGATATCCCATACGTAGGTTGTCCAGAAGTCCGGGTATTGTTCGGGGTAGCGGGAAACTCCTTCATCGGTCGGACGAAGCCCCACTTCCGTCCAGGCCGCTACCTTGTCATGGGCTGCCCATAGTCGTACAGGATGGTCAGGTTTTCAATGAGTTTCTCTTTCGGATAGAAATCCGTCAGCCCCGGTTCGTAAATGTCTATTTCTAACACATCTACATAGTCATCTCCGGGATAGAGGGAGAAGTCGACAAATTTGTCCGGTGTCCAGCAGTAGAGGAGGTTGTCAATGCCCTGTTCCCTCAGATAATCCACCGTTAATCTGAACAATTGAATATAGTTTTCCGCACCGGCCTGTTTCCCCCACCAGAACCATTCTCCGGTCATTTCATGAAACGGGCGGAAGACAATGGGGCAATTCAGTTCTTTGAACACCGGAATGGCCAGGTCGTCTATGCGGGAAAGGTACCAGTCTAAGGTTGGGTTCTGCTGACGGTCCGGGTTGGAAACGATCTGTTGAACCAGGTCATAGTCCGCACTTTTCTCTCCGTTGTTCACGGCATAGAAATTGTTGGAGTCCGGGCCTTTCAGGTGCCAGCAATAACCCAGGACAGCTCCGCGTTTATACGCTTCTTTCATGGCCCGGATGTCCCATTCCATAAACGTTGGGTTTTCTTCGTACCACATGAAGTCGCTTTCATGGAAGGCCGGATGATCTCCGGTGATGTCTTTACAATCGGACGTGTTGTAGTTGGGATTATGAGGACCGGCCGTGAATTTGATCGTCGTGGGATTGGCCATGCCGAACATGATCTGTTTGTCTGCTACTAATTGTTTTAACTGGTTGTATAATTTTTCCGTTTCGGCATTTCTGACCGGCTTTCCGTTTGCCGGAACAAGTAAAAGAAATGATAGCCATGCAATAAAAAATATCCTTTTCATGTATACTGAGTTTTAGAGTGGTATAAAAATAGATTAAAAAAACGGATTCCTCAAGGCTTTGGTGGCTGTCTTTCTCCGGGAGGAGGAAGGCAGCCTTTCTAACCTTTATCGAATCATCAACTCCGTTAAAAATTGAAGCCTTTCCTTTTAAAGCGCCAGAACCAGGTTTCTCCATAGTCCACACTGGGGTTCTGGTAGGCGAGGACCAGCTCGTCCTCTGTCAGGCGGCAGATATCGAATTGGTAAATGATTTTATTGTCTTCATTGACACTGATGCCGTAGGGGATAGAGGCGCCTGCTAAATCCAGTTTACTGATGGACCAGATTTCCCCGGCATCTGTCAACACTCGGTCTTCGTCTGCTACCTGCAGGTTAAAAGATCCCGTAGCCGTTTTGCCATGTTCGGTGGATTGGAAGTTTAACCCTCCTTCCAGGTCAAAGTAGAACTCCCCGTTGATATCCATATCTCCCGGATAGTCATCTTTTTTGGCTCCCCAGTCTTCACTCCAGCTAAACCAGTTCCCCAGGTAGGATCCATTTCCCCAGAACACGCCACTGAACTCGGAAGTGGGGACATCGGATGCTATGACCCAGGTTTTGCCTGCTCCATTTCCGGTTAGCAGATCCCATGCCGGATTAGCAAAATATTCCGGGTCATTCTGGTTGACGGTGAAATCTTTGGAGATGCTGACCGGACCTCCGGCGGTGAAGGCGGTGAAGGTGACCATATACTCTCCGGCAAACGGAATATAGGCTTCCGTCCGGGGCTGATTGGAATATTCCCCACCCCAGGCAAAATAGGGGATAACTCCGGGTGTTTTGTTTTCAAATATGACGGTGTTCCCACCGGCCGGTTCCTGGATAATGTCAAACACCAACTCACTTTCACTGAGTAGGTTTCCCAGCTTATCCCGGTTTTCAACCGGTTCGCAGGAGGCGAACAGCAGGATAAACAGTGTAAAAAGGCCTGTTATATTAGTTTTCATCATGATGCATGGATTTTAAATAAATAATTGGGTTCATAATAAATGGGCCGGATCAGAACATGACATTTGAGGTTTCCCATCCCGGATTCTGTTCCAGTACACCGTCAGACAGTGCGATCTGGTCGTTGGGAATCTGCAGGAATCTCCCGGTCTCCCGGACTCTTTAGTCTATGTTGTCAAAGTATCCGTTGTTCCGGTCCCTGTTGATGGTAGTCTCGACTCCCATATTTTAGATTTTTGCTCCGGACATGTTTTTCTTTAAGACTACCCCGGCTTCTTTTCCATACCAGCGCAACAGGTCATAATAGCGGACGTTCTCAAACGCCAGTTCAAACCGTCTTTCCTGTTGCAGGGCTTCCTCACTGTAAGAGGCGATCGGGTCTAATTTTGCCCGGACTCTTACCCGGTTGATCCCTTCTGTTATTTTAGTCAACTCCGAATGCATCAGCAACACATCGGCAAAACAGATCAATACGATATCCTGGGAGTTATTCACACTGAATATCTGCAGGCTGTTGTAGAGAACCACATTGTAGTTGACGATTTCTCCATTCTCATCTTCTACATTGATAGGCATATACTTTTTCTCCCAGAACCCGGTTTCCTGCCACATCATATCTCCGCCCCATTCATAGCCGGTCACGCCTTCCGTTTCATCGTTCACGTTGTAGATCGATCCTTTTTTACGCAGGTCATGATCCGGCCATTCATTATAGAGTACCGGGTTTACGGGCCCGAATCCCCAGCCTTGTCCGAACGGGATCTGTTTCTGGTCTCTCAGGCCGTGGTAGATATCGATCTGGTTGCTGTAGTTGTTGTCGTAGGTGCCGGAGGGAGAGTGCCGGATGACAAACATATTTTCCCTGTTGGCTCCGTCTTCGCCCAGCCAGCTTAAGTTGTTTTCTGCGGCATACGGGTATTTGGCTTCCGAAATATCAATGGAGTAGGGCCATTAGTTCCTGAAATCGTCTGTCAACTGGTGGCCGCTGTTCTGGATACAATCCGTTAGCCATGCGATTACCTGGTTGGCGGTGACCGTACTTTCATCTACCAGGCGGACCTCCTTGCGTGCATTCTGGTGATAGTAGCCGTCATAGAAGAGATAGGCACGTGCCATGAGGGCTTCGGTGGCCCATTTGGTTGCGCGTCCTAATTCTGAGGCGGGTTGTTGCACGGAAGGGAGCACTTCAATCGCTGTTTTTAGGTCATAGAATATTTGTCCGTAGAGTTCTTCCGGCGTTGCTTTCGGATTGTTTTGTGGCGTAGGATTGATCACCAACGGAACCGTACCCCATAGCTGGGCCATGGTGAAGTAGTAGTGGGCACGTAAGAAATGGGCTTCACCGAGGATCTTATTTTTCTGCTCGTTGCTGTCCCATTCAGTGATCTGGTCCAGGCTGGCCAGCAACATGTTGCAACGGAATATCCCTTTGTAGAGCGTAGACCAGGTGCCTCCTAACTGGCTGTCACTGGTTACTTTGAATACGTTCATTGCCTGTGGGATCTGGTCATTCTGTCCCCCTCCTCCGAAGCGGTTGTCGGAAAGGATTTCTCCGATCATAAAAGGGTGTACAGCCGCATCAAAGGCCAACATGATGGAGTAAGCACCATATAGGGATTGGGTGGCGTCTTCCGGGGAAACCGGGAAATTGGAACTATCTTTCTTGGTCAGGTTGTCTGTCTCCAGAAAGTCGCTGCAACTCAGGTTCCATAGGGAGATGGAAGCCAGTAGATAGATAAATATGCGTTTCATAAGTCGTTCTTGATTTAAAATTTAATATTTGCACCGATCATATAGGTACGTGGGGTAGGGTAGAAACCTACATCTATACCACTCACCCAACCTGCTTTCTCATCATCCGTACTAGTCCCGATTTCAGGGTCCATACCCGGATATTTGGTGAAAGTGAATAGGTTTTGTGCGGTTACATAGAGTCTTAACTGGGCGAAAGGAGACTTTTTGAGGAGTCTGTTGAAATCATAACCTAATGTTACGTTGCTGATCCTCCAGTAATCCCCGTTATAAATGTACAGGTCTGACATATATCTGCGGTTGATATGGGAACCATCCGTAACCCGTGGAATTTTATTGGAAGTTCCTTCTCCATGCCATCTTCCCAGGATTTCTGTGCTATAATTTCTGTCGGGTTCCCGTGGAAGTTATAAAAGATCTGGTTGCCTAACACACCGTTTGTAGTGATATTCAGGTCAAAGCCTTTGTAGCCGAAACTGAAATTCAACCCAAAGATAATATCCGGGTTCGGATCTCCGATGTTGGTTTTATCTTTATCGTCGATGACACCATCTCCATTGAGGTCTGCAAACTTTACATCCCCGGGTTGCGCAGTGGGCATAATCACCTGTCCATCCGCATTTTTATAGTTTTGGATCTCTTCGTAATTCTGGAAAATACCCTCTGTTTTATATCCCCAGAAATAGCTGATCGGATAACCGACCTGGGCCTTGGGAATCCTTCTTCCCCATAATTGAGGTTTACTTCCGAACGGATGATCCCTTCGTTATTGGCAATGCGGGTAATTTCATTCTTATTATGAGAGAGGTTGGCGGTCACACTATAGGTGAAATCTTCTACCCGGTCATTCCAGTTCAGGGAGAGTTCAATCCCTTTATTCACCACGTCTCCTCCGTTGATATAAGGAGCTCTGGTTCCATAGCTGGCCAGAATAGGAGCAGGCACCAACCAGTCACGTGTTGTTTTCTTATACCAGTCGAACGCCAGGCTCAGGCGGCTGTTCAGGAAGCGGGCATCTAATCCTAAGTCAATCTGTTCGGATGTTTCCCAGGTCACATCCGGATTCGGTAAGATATCCGGATAAGCCCCTACTACTTTATTGTCTTTGGTTCCGATAAAGTATTCCGACTCTTTAAAAGAGATGGTTGTCAGATACTGGAAAGCATCAATGGACTGGTTCCCGTTCTGTCCCCAGCTGGCACGTAGTTTCAGGAAGTCCATCCATTCCCGAGTCGTTTCCATAAATTCTTCATGGGTCATAACCCATCCGGCGGACACAGAAGGGAAATAGCCCCAGCGGTTGCCTTTGGCGAAGTTGGACGAACCGTCTGTACGGAACACGACTGTTCCCATATATTTTTCCTGGTAGTTGTAGTTGATACGGCCGAAATAGGAGAGGATGCCTCCTCTGCCACCGGGCTTGCCGCTTAATTCTATTTTGGCAATATCCAGCAATGCCGTATTATCTAAGAACGCATGGTTAAAATCTCCGAAAACAGAATTGACATTCTTGCCTGACATGCTTTCTCCCAGACCCCAGCGTTCGGCTGAAGTCCCTATCAGGGCGTCAAACGTGTGGTCCGTATTTATTTTAAATATGTAGGACAGGGTGTTTTCAAATGTCCAGCCTAACCCGTTTCCTGAATTTTGTCTGACTTCATCTTCCGGATTCATACTAATGGGGCCTAAATCGAATTCGGGTTTATAGGCCCTGTAACTCCAGGCACTTGCGTTGAATCCGAAATTGCTCCGGAACTTCAGGTCTTTGATGGGCTGGATCACAAAATAGAAGTTACCGTATATGTTGTGGTTTTTATTGGCATTCTGTCCTCTTTCATAGTCCATGATCCCCACCGGGTTCGGCATTTGCGTGTTCCAGGAAATCACGTAGTGATATTGTCCCGGAATATCGTTCCCGTCCGCATCTCTTGCCCATAAGGGGAGGAAAGGGGTGGCCCGCAAAGTGGCGTTGATATCGTTCCAGTACTCATTCCCAATGGCAATCCCACTCTTTTCGGCATAGGTATAAGAGAGGTTTTCACCAAATTGGATAACGTTTAGGTCTTTTACTTTATATAAGGTATGTTCGGTGTTTACACGTGCGGTGTAACGGGTGTACTCCGGCGTAACCGGTTTTCCAAAATCCCCTCCTGGGAAGTGTACGACAAACCGATAGAATAGACCGACTGTTCGGTACCGCCGGACATATTCAGGGAGTGGCTTTGGACTGGCGCATTCTTTTTCCGTATCTCTTCCAGCCAGTTGGTACCCTGCCAGCTACCATTCTGAATGCGTTCCTAGTCACCCGGTGCCAGCAGGGAAGCATAATCGTTTAAGGGTAAACCGGAATTCACCTTCGCTTCATCCATGATGATGGCATATTCCTGTGCATTCAGGACGGGTGTCATTCTATAAGGATTCTGTACGCCGAAATAGCCATCATATTCGATTGATGCTTTTCCGGTTTTTCCCTGTTTGGTGGTGACTAATACCACCCCATTGGCCGCACGTGAACCGTAAATAGCCGCAGAAGCCGCATCTTTCAGGACATCTAAGGATTCGATATCCGCCGGATTCAGGTAATCAATATCTCCTCTTGCTACTCCATCCACGATGTAGAGAGGCTGGGAATTACCGATCGTACCGATCCCACGGATGTTGACTTTGAATCCTTCCCCGGGCTGACCGGATTTTTTCACGATATTGACTCCCGGTGTCTGGCTTTGGAGGGCGGAGAGGGGAGAAACCGTATTCAGTTTCTGGATATCATCTCCTTTGACCTGTACGGTGGCTCCGGTGACCAGTTTCTTTTTCTGGACTCCATATCCTACGACCACGACTTCATCCAGTGCCAGGGAGTTTTCTTTCATCATCACATGGTAAAAAGTATTTCCCTGGATAACTTTGACTTCTTCCTCCAGATAGCCGATATAAGAGGCTGTTAATGTCACACCAGGAGACACTGTTAACTCGAAATTACCGTCAAAGTCGGTAATCGTTCCATTCGTCGTGCCTTTCTCCACCACATTTACTCCGATTAAGGGTAAGTTGTCTGAGGCCGAGGTAATGACTCCCTGAATGGTCATCCTCCCACTTTGTGCCTTTGCCTGCAGACTGAATAAGAGGAGCAGGGAAATAAAAAACAGAGGCTGCAAAAGCTGGTGGTTCCTGTTTTGCAGGGAAAAAAGGGTGATTCTCCTTTTCATAAAAGTTGATTTTTAGTTAATGAAGTTTGTTGGGACAAATATAACCGGATACCTGTTCCTTCTATTGAGAATATATGGATGAGATAGGGTAATAGTGTAACCTGTTTTTCGATTATGTATCATAGTTTAAAGATTATGTTAACACGCCCTGTTCAGTCTTTTTAATCCGCTGTTTTCATTCTGTGGATGTTGGATTTTATCTTACATTTGTAAGTACCCAATATACTGAGGAATAATAACCATGAAGAACTCTATTGTCCGGTGTATACGTATAGGTATATCCTTTTTATTCATCGCCGTATGTTCCCATGCGAATATGCGTTTTATCTCTTCAAAAGATGGCCTATCTAACACCAGCATACATACTATTTTCCAGGATAGCCGGAATTATATATGGATTACTACGAATTATGGCCTGAATCGTTTGTCGGGAACGGATATCAAAGTGTTCCTTCAGTCTTTTCAGGATACAGGAGCTTTGCCGACTAATTATACTTTTTCTATTCTGGAAGATTCCCAGGGAAACTTCTGGGTCGGTACGTTGACGGGTCTTTTTACCTATGATGAGTATACGGAGACTTTTATTCCTTTTAGCACGGAAGCCTGTCCTCATCTGGAGAATGCTAAAATAGCCAGCATAGTGGAGGACCAGGACCGGAATGTCTGGTTCAGTGTTTCCGGACGTGGCATCCTTTGCTATGCATTGGAAGAGGACAGGGCCTGTCTGTTTGATCTGCCGGAACTGAAGGAACTCGATATTACGACTATGTTGCTGGTAGACAATCGTAAGTTGTGGCTGGCTACCCGCTATGGAGGCATCAGTGTGTTTGATACGCAAACCGGGATGCTTCAATCCATTAATCATATGTCAAAAGAGAATACGGTTTTACAGGAAAACTCCCTGTTTTTCTTTATGTGAAGACCGAAAAGGGAATGTGCTGGTCTCTTCTCTGGGAGGAGGTTTGTATGCTATTGACAAGAGCACTAAACAATTAAAAGTGGTCGTTGATGAGAGGGACAGACCGGAAATGAAACTGGCACATAGTGTTTTGTGTGACCGTAGGGGACGTATCTGGATCGGAACAGACGGGGGAGGTCTTTGGATAATAGATGAAGAGCAGGAGGGATTACGACCTTATCCCATCCGAAATTTCAGATTTAATCCCGGAATAGGCAAGGTCCTGAGCCTGTATGAAGACAAGCAGGGGAATATATGGGTTGGATTTACAGAGAAAGGGATGGTGGTGATTCCACCCAATGAGTATGGTTTTAAAATCATCCAGGACAATCCCTATAGTAAATTTAATATCTCGGACCAGAGTGTAGTCTCTCTGCTGGTAGACAGGGAGGGACTCTTCTGGATGGGAACAGGGGGGAGTGGGTTGTACCGTTTGAAACCTTTAAAGGATCATTCCAGCTTTGAAGTGTATGACAGGATGCTGGAGCATGAGAATGTCGTCACCTGTCTTTTTCAGGATAGTCAAGGCCTGATTTATATCGGTACCTACCTGAATGGTTTTTATAGGTACGATCCTACTACCGGAAAGACTGCCCACTTTTGCCGGGAGCTTCCTTATTCTGTAAATTCAAATCATATTACGGATTTTGCAGAAGACCCCTATGGGAATATATGGATCTCTACGCATGGAGGAGGCATTAACCGGATGGACGCTCTGACCGGTGAGTTTACCTATTTTCGTCAGGCAAATGGAGGGCTGGAAGGCTTTCTGATCAGTGACTGGTGCAACAGTGTGTATGTAGACAGTGAACAGGTGCTATGGATCGGAACATTCGGGGGACTGAGTTCCATGGATATCCATACGCATAAAGTCCATTCGTTTGTGAAAGAAGAGGGGTTGATTCATAATAACTCCATTGTGGCGGTTTCCGGAGACGATCAGAGAAATATCTGGATTGGTTCTATCTGGGGACTGACCCGGTTAGACCCCCGGACCCGTAAATCCACTCTCTACACCACTGAACAGGGGTTACCGGACAACATGATCCAGGGATTCCGGATGGATCTGGAGGGTCATTTCTGGGTTGTGACCAATAACGGCGTCGCTGTGTATGATCCGGACAAAGACCAGTTTAAAGGGTATGCCTAATTTGATGGCATGAACAATACGGAATTTAAGCAGCGTGCTACTGCGATAGACCATGTGGGAAATATCTATTTGGGTGGACTCAACGGAATTACCTGGTTTCATCCGGAAAAACTGGATATTCTGGATCAGCTTTCGGATGTAGTGCTGACTGAATTTTCTCTTTTCAATGAACCGGTACAGATTGGTAAAGCCTATGATAAGCATGTGATCCTGAAGCACTCGCTGGCTGTAGCGGCCGGAATCCGTTTGCTATATGACCAGAATAATTTTTCCATTCGGTTTGATGCACTCGAATTTACGGCTCCCAGGAATGTCAGGTATGAATATGTACTGAAAGGATTAGATGCGGACTGGCAGTTTCTACCGCCGGGCAACCGGATGGCTGTGTATACGAATGTGGCTCCCGGAAAATATACTTTTATGGTGAAAGCCTCTTTTCCGGGAGGAGAAATAAAACAATCCCAACTGGAAATTCTCATCTCTCCTCCCTGGTGGTGGACCTGGTGGGCTAAAGGAATTTATCTTTTGCTTTTTGGAACCGGTCTCTATAGTCTCTTTCGATTCCAAAGGTCCCGCCAGCGGGAAAAAGAACGGATGATACAACAGGCACATAATGAGGAACTGGCTCAGGCTAAGCTGCAGTTTTTTACAGATATATCCCATGAAATACGGACGCCTTTGACGTTGGTGATTTCTCCTCTGCTTAAATTAATCCAGGAGGATTCCGGAAAAGAACACCAGATGCTTTACCAGACGATGCAACGGAATGCCAACCGTATCTTAAGGCTGGTCAATCAATTGCTGGATATCCGGAAAATAGACAGGAAGCAGATGCGGCTCAGGGTACGTGAAACGGATATCATCTCTTTTGTGAATGATATCATAGAATCTTTTCACCCGTTATCTCTGGATAAACAGATTCATTTCTCCTTTTCTTCCGGACAACTTCCGGATACGGTCTGGGTAGATATTGACTTTGTAGATAAAATCCTTTATAATCTGCTTTCCAATGCCTTTAAGTTTACTCCGTCAGGAGGACAGGTTTCAGTTTCCCTGGCGTTGAATCAGGAAGATGGCCTGGAATTCCAGGTGAAAGATACGGGAAAAGGAATTGATCCGGAACATACACGCTCTATTTTTGAGCGTTTCTACCAGGTGAATGAACGTGGAAAATCCTCAGGTCCGGGAATGGGTATAGGGCTGCATTTAACTAAAAGGCTGGTAGAGCTGCATCACGGTCATATAGAAGTCTCCGGTTTACCAGGGGAAGGTAGCCTGTTTACTGTTTCGCTGCCTTACCGCCGGTCGGCTTATACACAGGAGGAAATCAGTGATACACCCCTGGAATATACAGGTGCTTCTATTGAAACCGTTCCTCCCTTATTGATGGCTGAGGAAGATCCTGCAGGAGAAAAGAACGGGGGGAATAAGCGTAAGCCGTTAATCCTTATAGTGGAAGATCATGCGGATATACGGAGTCTGCTCCGGAATGAACTGAAACAGCGGTTCCGTATCCTGGAAGCTGAGGACGGTAAAAAAGGGTATGAATTAGCTACCCAACAGTTGCCGGATCTTATTATTACCGATGTGATGATGCCTGTTTCAGATGGAATAGCAATGACTAAAAAGCTCCGGGGAAATCATCATACCCGTGCTATCCCGGTCATTATGCTAACGGCCCGGACCACGATGGAAGCCGGCGTAGAAGGGGTAGAGGCCGGTGCAGATGTCTATATCCCGAAACCCTTTGACCTTCGATTCCTGACAGCCCATGTGGTTAATCTGTTAAATAAGCAGTTACTGATCCAGGCAGGCAACCGGATTGAACAGGTCGTGAAACCGGAAGATATCAGTATTAAGAGTGCAGACGACAAATTGATGGAAAAGCTGAATGCCCTGATCAAAGAGCGGCTCAGTGATTCGGGACTGAGTATAGAACTGATCAGTAAAGAATTGGGTATTAGCTGAGTACATCTGCACCGGAAGCTAAAAGAAATATACCGGCTTTCACCCAGCATTTATCTGCGCAATATCCGCCTGGAACATGCTGCCTGTATGCTGAAAAGTAAAAAAATCTCTATCGCAGAGGTTGCCTATGCGGTAGGTTTCAGTTCCCATCAGTACTTTTCCAATTGCTTCAAGGACTTCTACGGCATGTCTCCGCTGGAATATGCGGAAACACATAGGAGTGAAGAGGCACCGGACAGATAAATGGACCCCATTCATGTTTACCTCTCCGGAATGTTACGTATCCTTATATACTTATTAAGGTCGGCTAATAAGTATATTAAGCGGGATTAATAAGTATATTAAGT
>JAJQFE010000071.1 GCA_021201295.1 Tannerellaceae bacterium
TGTTGTGTGTGTATATAGGGGCAAGAAAATCCCATAAGGATACCCCACAAGGGGAGGGGAAGGATAGGAAATAAGAAATAAGGGATAGGATCTTATTATATACCCTGTTTCTGCTTTTACTGCTACTTGTGATGGATAGAGTGAGAGATCCGGGTCTTTAACGCTTGCTGCCGTGCTTTTGAGAAAACGGGTGCACCTTTTTCTAAAAAAGCTGCCGTGGAGTTAAACCATCGGATGGAGGCGTTTTTATATCTTGGAAATAGGGAAAATCTATGAGGCCTTTTATATTTCATATTTCTAAATAAACCGTATGTAGATTTTTACTCACTTCTTCATTTTACTTCCGGTTCTTTTATAATATTTGTTATTGTTTTGTCGTTATAGGTATGTTGAATATATTTGACATATGAAAAGTATCTATGAATCCCGCGATAAATTGAAATATATCTTTATTGCGGCGGCTGTCCTGATTGCTATAGTTTCGGTTATAGTGTCTGATAATCTTGTAAAAAAGCTTTCCAAAGAAGAACGTTTTAAAATTGAGATCTGGGCAGAATCTATTCGGGTTATGACCAGTGAGGATCCTGCTCTCAATATGAAGCTTATTCTTAAAATTATGGAGGGAAATACAACGATTCCTGTCCTTTTATGTACTCAGCGGGATGAAGTGTTGGACTACCGGAATATAGATATTCCGGATGATCATGTAGATGTTTTCCTGCAAAATAAGATAAAAGAACTCCGGACTAAAAATCCCCCTATTCTGATTGATCTGGAAGATGGTACTTATCAATATATCTATTATGATGATTCTGTTATACTGAAACGATTACTGGCTTTTCCCTATGTCCAGTTGAGTGTTATGTTTGTTTTCATTGCTATTGCTTTCCTGGCCCTGGCAAGTACAAAAAGAGCGGAACAGAATAAGGTGTGGGTTGGGTTATCTAAGGAAACTGCCCATCAGTTAGGCACTCCTATTTCTTCTTTGATAGCCTGGATGGAATATTTGCATACTAAGGAGATAGAACCAGCTCTTTTGGAAGAGATCAATAAAGATGTAAAACGGCTTGAGACGATTGCGGAACGCTTTTCGAAAATCGGTTCTAATCCGGACCCGGAACCTGTCAATATTATTCAATCCCTGACTGTTGCATTGGAATATATGCAGACCCGTATATCTGCTAAAGTAAAAGTTTTTACTCATTTGCCTGAGGAACCGGCCTGGACACTGATGAATGACTCATTGTTTGCCTGGGTGATTGAAAACCTGATAAAAAATGCTGTGGATGCTATGGAGGGACAAGGAGAGATTACCGTGTGTGTGGATAACAGTGATTCACGGATCGTACGCTTTGATATATCTGATACGGGTAAGGGGATTCCTAAATCAAAGTATGGAGCAGTGTTTCATCCCGGATATACCACCAAGAAGAGAGGATGGGGATTGGGATTATCTTTGGTAAAGCGAATTGTGGAGTCCTATCATGGAGGTAAAATCTATGTAAAAAGTTCGGAAGTAGGGAAAGGTACTACTTTCCGTATAGAATTAAGGAAATATAAAAACTGATTCCGTGAGATAGGAAAAAATAACATTGGATATATTGTATTTGTGATTAGATTTTTTGTACCTTCGCAAGGTTTTTACACTAAAAGGCTTTGGACTTTGGGGGAATTTAATTTATATAACGTAAATCTGAAAAGTCTTTCTCCTGGAACACACGAGTTTGAGTATCTTTTGGAGAATAAATTTTTCGTTGATATTGACGGCACTGAAGTACAAAAAGGAAAAGTTAAGGTTCATGTTACTTTGAAAAGTTCGTCAATGATGTTTGAAATGAATTTTCAAATACAGGGAGTTGTGATGGTTTCGTGCGATAGATGTCTGGATGATATGGAACTTCCGATTGAGACGCAGAGCCGCCTGATAGTAAAGTTTGGCAAGGAGTATGCAGAAGAAAGTGAAGAAATTGTAATTATCCCGGAAGAAGAGGGAGCAATTAACCTGGCATGGTTCCTTTATGAATTCATAGCATTGGCTGTTCCGATGAAGCACATTCATGCACCGGGAAAATGTAATAAAGCCATGTCTTCCAAACTGAAAAAACATACAACCAAAAGCGTGCATGATGAAGATGATGATTTTGGCGGTGATGCGGCAGATGATGACATTTCTGTGGATGATGCGGGTACTGACTCTACCGATCCACGTTGGGATGCATTGAAGGGTTTAGTTGAAAATGATAATAATTAAATATATAAAAAAATGGCACATCCTAAAAGAAGACAAGGAAAATCAAGAACAGCCAAGAGAAGAACTCATGACAAGGCTGTAATCCCTACAATGGCTATCTGCCCTAACTGTGGTGCATGGCATATTTATCACACCGTATGTGGCGAGTGTAGCTATTATAGAGGTAAGTTGGCAATTGTAAAAGAAGCTGCTGTATAACTTTTCATACCCTTTGGGGTTGGAGAAGTAGAAGGAATAGCCCTAAATATACTATGTTTAGGGCTTTTTTAATTCAGGAAGAATATAAGTCTATACAATATGGATAAAATAAATGCGGTAATTACCGGAATCGGAGGGTTTGTTCCGGAAGATGTGTTGACCAATGATGATATTTCAAAATTGGTTAAAACGGATGACAAGTGGATTACCACCCGTGTCGGGATTAAAGAACGCAGAGTATTGAAAGGAGAAGGTGTGGGAACTTCTTTTATGGGGATCCGTGCTGTAAAACAATTGTTTGAGAAAACTAATATCCATCCGGAAGAGGTGGAAGTGGTGCTTTGTTCAACGACTACACCTGATTATGGTTTCCCGACTACAGCATCTGTGATTGCATATCATACCGGTTGTAAAAATGCTTTGACTTTTGATATGCAGGGTGCCTGTGCTGGTTTCCTGTATGCATTGGAAACCGGGTCAAATTATATCCGTTCGGGACGTTATTCCAAAGTCGTAGTAGTGGCAGGAGATAAAATGACCTCTATTACTGATTATACGGACCGGACTACCTGTCCTTTATTTGGTGACGGATGTGGAGCAGTACTTTTGGAACCAACTATGGAACAGTACGGCGTGATAGATACTATTCTGAAGACGGATGGATCAGGAGTGGATCATCTACATATGTATGGTGGTGGATCTGCTTATCCGTCCAGTTATGAAACTGTAGACAAGCATATGCATTATGTTTATCAGGATGGAAAATATGTATTCAAACATGCTGTCTCCTGTATGGCTGCTGTTTCACTGGAAATCGTGGAACGGAGCGGATTGAATAAGGAAGACTTAGATTGGGTAGTCCCTCATCAGGCTAATCTGCGTATTATTGATGCGGTTGCCAAACGATTAGGTATTTCTAATAAGGTAATGATCAATATTGAAAAATATGGAAATACCAGTGCTGCTACCATTCCTCTTTGTCTGTGGGAGTATGAAGATCAGTTAAAGAAAGGTGATGATCTGATCCTGACTGCATTCGGAGCTGGTTTTACGTGGGGAGCTGTATATTTAAAATGGGGATATGACGGAAAAAAAGCATAAATCTGGTTTTGTGAATATTGTTGGTAATCCGAACGTCGGAAAATCAACTTTAATGAACCGGCTCGTAGGGGAACGTATTTCCATCATTACTTCGAAAGCACAAACTACCCGTCACCGTATTATGGGTATTGTGAATACGGAAGATATGCAAATTGTATATTCGGATACTCCGGGTGTGTTGCAACCTAACTATAAGCTGCAGGAAACTATGCTGAATTTTTCTCAATCAGCCTTAGGAGATGCGGATGTGTTGTTATATGTCACGGATGTGATTGAAACGGCAGATAAAAATGAGGCTTTTCTTCAAAAGGTGAAACAGGTAGATTCGCCGGTCCTTTTGTTAATCAATAAAATTGATATGACGGATCAGGCAGGATTGGAAAACCTGGTAGAGCTTTGGAAAGAAAGATTACCTCAGGCTGAAATTATTCCCATCTCTGCGCTTACGAATTTTGGTGTAGAGTATGTAAAACAGCGAGTCGAATCTTTCATGCCGGATTCTCCTCCCTATTTTGAAAAGGATGCTCTGACTGATAAACCAGCCCATTTCTTCGTTACGGAGATCATCCGGGAAAAAATCCTGCTTTACTACCAGAAAGAGATTCCTTATGCCGTAGAGGTTGTAGTAGAGTTGTTTAAAGAAGCCGAAGCCCTGATCCATATTAAAGCCCTGATCATCGTAGAGCGGGATTCTCAGAAAGGAATTATTATCGGGCATAAAGGGGCTGCACTTAAAAAAGTGGGTGCTATGGCCCGGAAAGATATTGAACGTTTCTTTGAGAAAAAAGTTTTTCTGGAAATGTTCGTAAAAGTAGAGAAAGACTGGCGTAACCGGGATAATCTGTTAAAGAATTTTGGTTACCGTCTGGATTAAGAAAGATTTTAAATAGTACAGAGGAGGTTTTATGGGAAATATAGTGGCGATAGTTGGAAGGCCCAACGTAGGTAAATCTACTTTGTTTAATCGGTTGACTCAGACCCGTCAGGCGATTGTAAATGAAGAGGCAGGTACAACGCAGGATCGTCAGTACGGCAAAGTAGAATGGACAGGAAAAGAGTTTTCCGTGGTGGATACGGGAGGATGGGTTCTCAATTCAGAAGATGTTTTTGAAGATGAGATCAATAAACAGGTCCAGATTGCTATAGAAGAAGCGGATATCATTTTGTTTGTAGTAGATGTGGTAAATGGAATGACTAATCTGGATACGGATGTGGCAAAGATTCTGCGTCGTTCCAAAAAGCCTATTATTGTCGTAGCCAATAAAGCGGATAATTATCAGCTGCACCTGGATTCAGCGGAATTCTATTCTTTAGGATTAGGAGATCCGTATTGTGTTTCTGCGATTAACGGTTCCGGAACAGGTGACTTGTTGGATCAGGTAGTAAATTTGTTACCGGAAGAAAAGCAGGAAGAACTGGATGAAAATCTTCCCCATATTGCTGTGATTGGTCGTCCCAATGCCGGTAAATCTTCTTTGATTAATGCTTTTATAGGAGAGGAACGTCATATTGTAACAGATATAGCGAGTACAACCCGGGATTCTATTTATACAAAATATAATAAATTTGGGTTGAATTTCTACTTAGTGGACACCGTAGGTATCCGTAAAAAGGGCAAGGTGAATGAGGATATGGAGTATTACTCTGTTATCCGTTCAATCCGTGCCATTGAAAATTCAGATGTTTGTGTGTTGATGCTGGATGGTACCCGGGGTATTGAAAGTCAGGATCTGAATATTTTTTCTCTGGTTCAGAAGAATAGTAAAGGGTTGGTGGTATGTGTAAATAAATGGGACCTGGTTGAAAATAAAACTCAGGAGGCGATTAAACATTACACCCATACGATCCGTGACCGTCTGGCTCCATTTACCGATTTTCCGGTTCTGTTTATTTCAGCGGTAACCAAGCAACGTATTTTTAAAGTACTTGAAACCGCCCGGGAAGTATATGAGAACCGGAAGAAACGAATTCCTACAGCTAAATTGAATGAAGTATTACTACCGATTATTGAACATACTCCTCCTCCGGCCTGGAAAGGAAAGTATATCAAGATCAAGTATATTACACAATTACCGGCTGGTGCTGTTCCTTCATTTGTATTCTTCTGCAATCTACCCCAGTGGATCAAGGAACCTTATAAACGCTTTCTGGAAAATAAGATCCGGGAAAACTGGGATTTCACCGGTACACCTATCAATATTTATATCCGGGAGAAGTAAGAAATCAGGAGCTAAAGGAGTTCAGTAGTATGATAAAAAATATCTTTTATCTCATCGTTCAATGATGTATCTTACAAAATTTGTCTGGATGACAGATGAGCCATTTTTCAGGTCGGGAACTATTATTTTCAGCTCTTATTTTAAATGAGGCGCTTGTAATGACAGAATAACAGGTTTTCTTCGTTGTCATACAGATGCATGCCGTTTCCTTCGCAGTAGCGGAACATTTTACAATCTGCACATGTGCCTTTTCTGGTCCATGAACGGTCCCGGTAAGGTATAAACTTATTTTCCCATATATCCATAAAGTCGTCTTTATAGATATTTCCCTGATGGAAGTTTGCCCGTATACTGGGACATCCGGAGATAGATCCATCTGCCAGTACGGAACCTACACTTACCCCGGCATGACACTGGAACATCTGGTCTCTGACTTCGGTTTCATAATTACCCAGGAACCCTTCACAGCTGTAGCTTAACCGGATCCTTCCCTCTTGCCGGGTCTGACGGATAAATTCGAATACAGAAGTGAACTCTTTCCCGGATAGTTGGAATTCCGAATAGTTAGCTGCTCTTCCTACCGGGAAGATGGTGAAGATCCGCCATCTTTTTACTCCTGTCCGGATCAGGAACTCTTTAAACTCCTGCAAGTAAGAGAGATTGTGTTTATTCACACAGGTAACGATGTCCCAGACAATTTCCTCCTCCCGGATCAGCATCCGGATCGCTTCCACAGCCTGGTCAAAGCTGCGGGGATGTCCCCGGAGCCAATTATGGGCCTCTTTAAATCCGTCCAGGCTGACTGTGATGGAGTGAAGTCCGGAGGCTAACAGAGAGTCTAACCGCTGGCGGGTTAGCTGCAATCCATTTGTCACAATCCCCCAGGGATATCCTCTGCGGTAGAGTTCCAAACCACAGGTTTTCAGGTCTCTTCTGACTAATGCTTCTCCGCCAGTAAAGATGATGAGGAGGTGATTCGGATTGACATGAGGAGTGATGGAATCAATGACTTGCAGAAAGTCTTTGACAGGCATATCCGGCTGGTTTGTAACTACCCGGCAATCGCTACCACAGTGCAGACAGGAGATATTACATCGCAGGGTACATTCCCAGAAAAGAGTTCGTAGCTCGTGTAACTGTACCTTATTCTTTTTGATTTTTTGGAAAAGCTCCAGCCCGAACCGTTTTTTATTCCGGGCTCTTTATTCATCTGACTTTTCTTCTTTCATGGTTATAGAAATCTCTTTTTCAAATGTTCCCTCGAACCACCTGGATCCTTTTTCAATCCTATCCTCTTTTTCAAATCTAACCTGTAAAGAATCCTTTTGATAAAGGCCATTTTTCTCTCCGTCCGTATCTGTCAGGATTAGTTTGTACCGGCCCTGTACGAAGCTGGAGTGAACCTTATGTTCAAACTTCCCTTCTGCATTACTCTGTATGGTTGCCCTATCCTGATAGCCGGATTCATAGTAATTGTAGTAATGCTCCTCCTGAATATCAATCCGGATATCCGGGATCGCATGTCCCGCTTCATTCGTGACTTTACCTTTGAGTATGTAGTTCGCATGTGGGGCTCCATATTCTACCACGATCTCTTTTTCGCAGGAACTCGTAGAAAATCCCAGGAGAGACAGAATTCCGGCTAATACCCAGTTTGTTCCTCTAATGACTGGACGGTACAGTTTTCTCATATGTTATTCTTTTATTTTTTTTCTTCTTCCGGTTCCGGATTCTCCGGTTTTTCTGTTTGTTGCTTTAACCGGATTGTGATTTCTTTTTCACCGGATCCTTCATACCAGCTGCCGGGGTCCTGCATATCGGCACTTTCAAAATTAATCAGTGTTGTATCCGGAACAAAAGGACCTCTGCCGGGATTCTCTCCGGGATCAGAGGTAATTAATTTCAGTGGCATGTGTCAGAGGGTAATTTTATGGGTGTCCCATTGAAACTCTCCGTGTATATCTGTCCGGATGGTGTCCCGGTAATAAATGGCGGATGCAGGATCTTGTTGTCTGGCATCATACCGGATTTCAACCTGTATGTTAGACAATGCCTCCTGATCGGTTTCATTCACCACTTTCCCTTTAATCCTAAAATAAGCATGAGGACTACCATACTCAACCGGATTATCGTACGGGTCATTAGAATCAGAACAGGAAAATCCAAAGAGGGATAAGATTCCTGTAAATAGCCAGGTAGTATTTTTAATAAATAGATGGTTTAAATTTTTCATACACTCTCAAATAAATAATAGGTCAATTCTCTTTTTATAAGGATGAATCAGGTAAACAAAAAGTTGCATTTTATCCAAAATAATTTTATAAAGATGGGATAAATAAATGGAAACAGCCCTATAATTTCCTAAAAATTAGCAACGGTTTCTCTATATGCGCCGGATAATAATTAACTTGCGGGCTAATTTAATCTGACAGTAGCCCATGAGAGAACTTCTCCATATACTAAGGCGGTTTGTTCCTCCTTATAAAAAATACCTGATCGGGAATATTGTGTTCAATATCCTTTCCGCTATCCTTAATTTGTTTACGTTTGCCTTGATTATTCCTATTTTACAGATCCTGTTTAAAATCAATGAGGGGGTCTACACCTTTCGGGACTGGAATTTCCGGATAGATAGCTGGGAGTCCTGGAAAAGTCTTCCGGACCTGTTACAAAATAATTTTTTCTGGTTTGTCAATCATTTGATTGATACTCACGGAGGCTCTTTTACTTTGATCATTTTGGGTGTTTTTCTGGTGGTAATGACTTTTATTAAAGTCGCTACTATGTATCTGGCTTTTTTTACCATGATCCCTATCCGGACAGGGGTAGTCCGTGATATCCGGAATCAGATTAACCGTAAGATCACGCAATTACCTTTAAGTTTTTTCTCGGAGGAAAGGAAAGGAGATATTATTGCCCGTGTATCCGGCGATGTGAATGAGATAGAAACTTCTATTATGAGTTCTCTGGATATGTTATTTAAGAATCCTATCCTGATTCTTATTTACCTGACCGGTATGATCCTGATTAGCTGGCAACTTACTTTATTTGTGGTGATCCTGTTATCTGTTGCCGGATATGTAATGGGGCAGGTTGGGAAAAAACTGAAACGTAGATCCCTGGAAGGTCAACATCAGTGGGGTGGATTAATGAGTCAGATTGAAGAGACATTGGGTGGTCTACGTATTATAAAAGCTTTTAACGCAGAAAAGAAGATCCAGGATCGTTTTGAAAAAAGTAATGACCAGTTCCGCCGGACCACTAACCGGATCTATCGCCGCCAGCAAATGGCACATCCAATGAGTGAATTTCTGGGGACCGCTACTATTGCGATTGTTTTATGGTATGGCGGATCTCTTATTCTGGGGAACAATAGTCCGATTGATGCTCCTACTTTTATTTATTATCTGGTGATCTTTTATAGTATTATTAATCCAGCCAAAGATCTTAGTAAATCCATTTATACTATCCAGAAAGGTCTGGCCTCTATGGAAAGAATTGATAAGATTCTGATGGCAGAAAGTAATATACATGACCCGGCCTGTCCGAAATCTATCCAACTGACAAAAGAAATTGTTTACCGGGATGTCTGGTTTAAATATCAGCAGGACTGGGTTCTGAAAGGAATTGATCTGGTCATTCCAAAAGGAAAAACCATTGCTTTGGTGGGTCAATCCGGTTCCGGAAAGAGTACTCTGGTGGATTTATTACCTCATTTTTATGATGTGAATAAAGGCAGTATTCACATAGATGATACGGATATCCGGGAAGCTACTTTGTATGATCTCCGCAGCTTGATGGGTAATGTAAATCAGGAGGCTATCCTGTTTAATGATACATTCTTTAATAACATCTCTTTTGGTGTGGAGAATGCAACTCTGGACCAGGTGCAGGAAGCTGCGCGTATAGCGAATGCTCATGATTTTATTATGGCTTCTGAGGAAGGCTATCAAACTAATATAGGAGATAGGGGAGGAAAGTTGTCCGGTGGACAACGCCAGCGGATCAGTATAGCCCGTGCCATTCTAAAAAATCCTTCTATCCTGATCCTGGATGAAGCTACTTCGGCTTTGGATACGGAATCAGAACGACTGGTGCAGGAGGCATTGGAAAACCTTATGCGCAACCGTACTACTATTGTAATTGCTCACCGTCTTTTCACGATCCGGAATGCGGATGAAATTTGTGTAATGCATGAAGGAGAGATTGTGGAAAGAGGAAAACATGAAGAATTACTTCTGTTAGGAGGATATTATAAAAAGTTGTGTGATATGCAGAGTTTCTGATAGTTAGAATTAAAGATTAAATTGAGATAGAACCACCATGAAGAATTATTATTTATTTGTATGGCTATTTATTTTAGCAAGTTGTAGTCTACCGGAAGTAAAAACCGGTAAATCTGTTAATTTTCATTTTGACAAACCTGCCCGGATATGGGAAGAGACACTACCTTTAGGAAATGGCCGTATAGGGATGATGCCTGATGGTGGAATTGAACAGGAAACGATTGTCCTGAATGAGATATCTATGTGGTCCGGAAGTAAGCAGGATACGGATAATCCACAGGCACAATGGTATTTATCTTCTATTCGCAGATTGCTTTTTGAAGGGCGTAATGATGAAGCCCAGGAGTTAATGTACCGGACTTTCGTGTGTAAAGGAGAAGGAAGTGCCTTAGGAAATGGAGCGGATGCTCCTTATGGAAGCTATCAGTTGTTAGGAAATTTATTATTAGAGTATAGGTATCCCGGTAATGAGGAAACTGTTTCTTCTTATCGTAGAGAACTGCGAATGGGAGAGGCAATTGTCGCTACCAGTTTTAAAAAAGGTGCTGTTAATTACCGGCGTGAAGTATTTACCTCTTTCACGGATGACCTGGGAGTTATTTATTTATCTTCAGATGTAGATAAAGCTTTAAATCTGACTATCGGAATGGACCGCCCTGAACGTTATGAAGTTTTTTCTGAAGGTAAAGATCTGGTTATGCATGGCCAGCTGAATAATGGAACAGATGGAAATGGAACTATGTATGCTGGCCGGGTACGTGTCTTACTGCCTAAGGGAGGGTCTTTAGTGGCAGAAGAAAGGAGTTTAGTCATCCAAAATGCTTCGGAAGCTATTCTGTTAGTAAGTATGGCAACGGATTATTTTGAAGAACATCCGGAAGGGAAAGTCCTTACCCTTTTATCTGATATGGAAAGAAAAGAGTATTCTACTCTGAAAAGGGAACATGTTACTGCTTATAAAGAACTTTTTGAGCGGGCAGAACTGGATCTGGGATGGACGGAAAGAGAAAATTTACCTATTCATAAAAGGCTGGAATTGTTTCAGAAAGACAAAGAGGATCCGGGATTATCGGCTCTTTATTTTAATTGGGGTCGCTATCTGTTGATTTCTTCTACCCGTCCGGGTTTATTGCCTCCAAATCTTCAGGGACTTTGGTGTAATACGATTCATACTCCCTGGAATGGGGATTACCATTTAAATATAAATCTGCAAATGAATTTGTGGCCGGCAGAGGTTACTAATTTGTCAGAACTCCATTTGCCGCTGGTGGATTGGGTAAAACAGCAGGTTCCCAGTGGGGAGCAAACAGCAAGAGTCTTTTATAATGCCCGGGGATGGGTTACGCATGTGTTAGGAAATGTGTGGGAATTTACTGCTCCCGGAGAACATCCTTCCTGGGGAGCGACTAATACTTCTGCCGCCTGGTTATGTGAACATTTATATCAGCATTATTTATATACACTGGATAGGTCTTATCTGGAAGATATCTATCCGGTTATGCGTGGAGCAGCCTTATTCTTTGTGGATATGTTGGTAGAAGATCCCCGAAATAACTATCTGGTAACTGCTCCTACCACCTCTCCGGAAAATGCTTTTTTACTTCCGAATGGGAGTACGGCCAGTATATGTGCCGGCTCAACTATGGATAATCAGATCCTGCGTGAACTCTTTGCCAATACAATACAAGCAGCCGGAATTTTAGGTATAGATGAAGAATTTGCGGGAGAACTTGAAGCTAAACGTGCCCGTTTGATGCCAACCACTATTGGCCCGGATGGACGGATCATGGAATGGCTGGAACCTTATGAAGAAGTAGAGCCACATCACCGGCATGTCTCTCATTTGTATGGACTTTATCCTGGTGATGAAATCTCTGTTGAGTATACTCCGGAACTGGCAGACGCCGCCCGTAAAACTTTACTTGCCCGTGGTGACCGTAGTACAGGTTGGTCCATGGCATGGAAGATTAATTTTTGGGCCCGTCTGCATGATGGAGATCATGCTTATAAACTGCTCAGTGACTTGTTATATCCTTGTATAAAGGACGGAGAAACAGTTGCTTCGGAAGGAGGAACGTATCCGAATCTGTTTTGTTCGCATCCTCCTTTCCAAATTGATGGAAACTTTGGGGCATGTGCCGGAATCGCAGAGATGCTCCTCCAAAGCCAAACAGGTAATATTGAGTTGTTGCCGGCTTTGCCATCAGCCTGGAAGAATGGAAATTTTAAGGGTTTAAAGGTAAGAGGCGGAGGAGAAGTTTCCGCTAAATGGAAAGAAAATGTCCTTACGGAAATGGGTTTAAGGGCGACAGTGGATAATCATATCCGTCTTCCGGAAAACTCTGCCGGTCTTTCATTAAAACTTAATCAGAAACCGGTTTCTTTGCCTGTCGTTAATGGTTTCCTTGAAGTTGAATTGAAAGCAGGAGAAGAACTGACGCTGACTTTTTAAGAATACCGGTCTCTTTTTTTTACTGTTTTCTTAGAATTGTCAATTGTTTTCGTATTTTTTGTTAGTAGGTGTTTGAAAATCTAATATCAGATGAATATACAGATAGAAAATGGCGACCCGGTAGTGATGATTGTTTCGGGTCAGTCAGATACGTTAACCGCCGTAGATTTTGAAAGAGAGATTCAGAAGATACTGGCAAGTACCTTCATGAATGTGGTTCTGGATGTAGGTGGTCTGACTTATGTAAGTAGTGCCGGATTAAGGCTGTTGCTTACTCTTCAGAAAAGGTTATCAGCTAAAGGTGGAACCTTTGTTGTAAAGAATGTGAAAGCGGATATTATGGAGATCTTTAATATCACCGGATTCTCTTCTATCCTTACTATTGAGTAAACAAAATATAACTTAGTTTCGGCAGAGATGGTCAGGACTCTTCATATTACCAATGATCTGGAACAACTCTCTTCATTCAAAGAGTTTCTGCAAAAGGTATGCTCTTCATGGGGTATCAATGAAAAAACTGCTATGGAACTTCATTTGGCTGTTGAAGAGGCGGTTGTGAATGTAATCCATTATGCTTATCCCGGTCAGAAAAACCAGCCTATAGAACTGAAAGTTCAGTATGATGCCGGGAAGATTATTTTTACTTTAACAGATCATGGAGCGTTGTTTGATCCTACTTCTAAAGAGGATCCGGATATAACGTTGGGTCTTGATGAGCGTCCTATCGGAGGATTAGGTATTTTCTTTGCCAGGAAACTGATGACGGAAATCAATTATAAACGTTCCGGAAATAAAAATATATTAACCATGATTAAAGAACTTCCCTGAATATGGCAGATTTTAATGTAAAAGAAATTCAGAGTCTGAAGTTTCGGATACAGGTTGTGGAACAACTTTCCGTAGTGGGAGTCATCCTCATGGTATTAGGCTGGTGGTATTCCTGGGAAGGCAGTGTAAGTATAATCTTGACTCTTCTGATTATCTTTCAGATTATTAAATGGCGTTTCCGGAAGCAGCTAAAACAGAAAGAGTATCTTGCAAGAGTAGTGGAAGAGAGAACTATTGAACTAAGGGTTCAGAGGGACCAGGTCATGAAGGAATCCAAAGAGCTTGCAGATGCACTCGAAGCATTGGCAGAAGCACAGGATGAACTGGTCAGAAGTGAACGTCTGGCTACGGTAGGAAATCTCACCAAAGGACTTTTGGATCGTATTTTAAATCCAGTTAATTATATCAATAATTTTGCTGATCTGTCGGTTGATCTCCTGAAACAATTGGAAAGAAACCTGGCAAGCCCGGATGTGAAGATGTCAGAAGAACTTCATGAAGATACCATGGAACTTATTACAATGATCACGGGAAATCTCACAAAGATCACAGAGCATGGAGTGAATACAGTCCGTATTGTTAAGGCTATGGAAGAGTTGATGAAAGATCAGAAAGCCCATATGGTTCCGGCAGATGTAAATAATCTCTGCAAAGTAAATCTGGATATTATATCTAAGCAGTATCACAAAGAAATTGCAGAACATAACATAAAATTGAGCTTCGACTGCCTCACTCTTTCTCTGATGATTGATATGAATATAGAGCAGATGAGTAAAGTCCTGATCCATTTATTGAATAATAGTATGTATGCCCTCCTGAAGAAGGCAGAGAAACAGACTTTTTCTCCTGAGATTGCAGTAAAGCTTGAAAAACAAAACAGTTCTGTTTCCATCAAAGTCTATGATAATGGAAATGGAATTGAGGAAAGTATAAAAGATAAAATCTTTGAACCTTTTTTCACAACCAAACCTACTTCTCTGGCCTCCGGTACCGGATTATATTTAAGCCGTGAGATTGTATTGAACCATAAAGGGTCTATACAGGTGGAAAGTGAAAAAGATCAATATACAGAAGTGACAGTCATATTACCTATATATCAAAATACGGAAAGTAATGGATGATGAATTAAAGAAGCGGATAGACTATCTGGAAATGCAACTAAAGAATCAGGATAGGCTTGCCTCGCTTGGTTTGTTAAGTGCCGGGATAGCACATGAAATACAGAATCCTCTTAATTTTGTAATTAATTTCAGTAAACTATCTTCAAAATTATTACAGGATCTGGAAGCTATTCTGGAAGAGATAAGTGATGCTATACCGGAAGACCTGAAAGAGGAAGTGGAGGATATCATGTCCGATCTTCAGGGAAATATGACAAAGATTGAAGAAAATGGGAACTGGGCTTCCAGTATTGTGCGGGGAGTCTTATTACATGCCCGGGGCAAAGAAGATGAATTTATGCTGACAGACCTGAAAAAGCTGATTAAAGAATATGTCTGGCTTTCCTATCATGCTGTCTGTTCCAATAACAAGAGTTTTAATGTTTGCATCCAGGAAGAATATGCAGAAGATGTTCCGGAAGTGAGTGTAGTGCCCCAGGACTTTAGCCGTGCCGTGCTGAATATTATGAATAATGCCTGTTATGCAGTATATGGAAAATCCAAAAGGGCCTTACCGGAGCCTTATCAGCCCACCGTAAAAGTTAACTTATGGAAAGACGGAGAATGGGTAAAACTTTCGATTGAGGATAATGGCCCGGGTATTCCCGATAAGTCATTCCTAAACTTTTTAAGCCATTTTATACGACAAAACCTGTAGGAGAAGGGACCGGATTAGGACTTTCTATAACCAGGAGTATTGTAGAAGATAAACATTACGGTAAAGTGGAAGTCGATACTAAACTGAATGAATTTACCCATTTCACCATTTCACTACCGATTAAAAAATAAGAGGAAAAGAACTGTATGGCTATTAAGATATTAAGTGTAGACGACGAACAGGATCTGGAAATATTACTGACACAGTATTTCCGGCGTAAAATAAAAAAAGGAGAATATGAGTTCTCTTTTGCCCACAATGGACTCGAGGCTCTTCAGATGATCCTGGCTAATCTGGATTATGATATTATCCTGAGTGATATCAATATGCCTGAGATGGATGGGTTGACCCTGCTGACCAAAATCAATGAATTACGTAATCCCGCTATGAAGTGTATTATGGTTTCAGCTTATGGAGATATGGAAAATATTCGTATTGCGATGAACCGGGGAGCATTTGATTTTACAACAAAGCCCATCAATCTGGAGGATATGGAACGTACGATTGAAAAGGCGGTAGAGCAGATCAAATTTATAAAAAATGCACAGCAGGAACACACACAATTAAAATTCATTCAGTCTGATCTGAATGTCGCCCGTGAGATACAACAGACGATTTTTCCTAAAAAATTCCCGCCTTATCCGGAGTTGACCTCTTTTGATATCTATGCTTCTATGAATGCTGCTAAATATATCGGAGGTGATTTTTATGACTTCTTCCGGATCGATACGGATCGATTAGGATTCGTGATTGCTGATGTTTCCGGAAAAGGAGTTCCTGTAGCTATTTTATGGCGATCAGTCGTACTGTAGTCCGGGCTATTGCGCTGACAGAAAATTCTGCTGCTAAATGTATGCAAAGAGCTAATGAAATTCTTTGTCAGGAAAGTGTAAATGATATGTTTGTAACTGTATTCTATGGTATACTGAATATAAATACAGGAGTAGTTACCTATTGTAACGCGGGCCATAATCCCCCTATCTGGATCGATAAAGAAGGAGTCATATCTCAGCTTCCACTAACTCATGATCTGGTATTGGCAGCTCTGGAAGATAAGCAATATCATGAAAAAGAAATTGTGTTGAAACCGGGAGATACATTATTTCTTTATACTGATGGGGTTACTGAAGCTAATAATCTATCTGGTGAACTTTATGGAGATGACCGTCTGATGGAACATTGTAAAACTTATACCAGGCTTTCTCCAAGAGAAATTGTAAGTAATATAACCCATTCGGTAACTACTTTTGCTATGGGAGCTGTCCAGTCTGATGACATTATATTAATGGCGATCCGGTATAACGGTTAATGCAAAATCAGCTAATATAGGATAAATACTTTCGGTAGAAAAAACGGTAATTCTTAAAAAATTAGCGGGTTTTTGTATTATTCAATACCTCTGTCAGATAATTTCAGGGAATAAAAAAGGATAGTTCCGGTTGGATCTATCCTTTTTTATTTTATACGTATCAGAGTCTTTACTTACTGCAGTAGAGTATCCCGAATACCCATGATTTCGGCATTAGAATTTCTTGCGGTTGAGACAGAAACTACTTTTTCCTGAAGAGGAGCAATAGTAGTACCTAAATCTTTCAGATCCGGATAATAAGCTGACAGGTCTTCAGTGATTTCACCTAACATAGCTACTCTTTTTTCCATATTTTCGGAAAGGCCGGCAGATGTTGCATCTCCTTCAATTACCAAAGATGGATTAGCCATTAAACAGGCATATTCCACTGCCATACCTGCTAAGATCTCAATCTGCACATCGATTTTATCATTAGCAGCTAATTCATCGATAATTCTTTCCTGTTGTTTCTGGGTGAACTCTTTGAACTCTTCTTTGGAAGCGTTTTCAGGAAGTTTGTCTTTCATTACATTTTGTACGTAAGAAATGTTCAGATCAGCAGTCAATTTAGCCAGGACAGCTTCTATATCTACTGTCGGTTGATTGATGGCTCTCAGGATATTCAGATCAGCAAAATAAATACCAACCGCACGTGCTTTCTGTGCACTGGTAGTTATGTCATTAGCTTTTGAAGTTGGTAACATATATCCCAGATTTTCAATCCCTAATTTCACTTCCCCGTTATAGACACGATAAGGAATTTCAGAGTCCGGCATGTCTTTCAATAACTGAATTGTTTCAGTTTTTAATTCTTCAGTTAGTAGGTCTTTAGGAACATTTCCTGCTATTACGGCAGCCTCTTCATTTTTAGCGGCTTCTTCATTTGATTTTTGTGAGCCACCGCAGGAAGCCATACCAAACATAAGGGCTGATATGGCAAGCAGATTAATAAAACTCTTTTTCATAACGTCTATTTTAGTAATTTATATTTTTCTTATTTAGTAATCGTTTCGTTTTTTCATAAACCTACCGGGAAACTCTGCGAATATAGCGATTATCGTTAATAATACAAAAAATCCGAGAACCAATAAATTAAATAAATAGGTAGAAAAATAATTGTTTCTGATTTTCTTTTCACCACTATAGAAATGGGCACGTCCGAAAGGATTCTCCGGTTTTATATAGATTTGACCGATCTGAGGATAAATCCGGTCTTTATTTTTCTTATACATCCGCCTGTTTCCTATACCCTGTACCAGTTCTGCTATCGCGTTATTATGATGGTGTTTTTTAATTCCGGCAGATAGTCGTTCCCTTTTTCCTGCCGTATTTCTTTCTGTATCTGTTCCAGATAGGCCGTGAAATTATTGGCTCTTGTTTTCAGTGCTTCATCTACTTTATCCAGATAAGCCAGATAGGATTCTCCCGGCTGGTAAGATTCTATCCGGGCAGTTTGTCCTAATATTTTTAATTCATTTTCGACCATTGATCTGAAAGAAGTACTATCCTGTTCTAGAACTGCTACTGCCAGGCTGCGTACTTCGGATGCATGCACGTTCCGGTAGTACTGGGCTAAATATTTCTCTTTCTCAATCAGATAAAAAGGACGGTTATATTCGTTACTTCTGTATTGTTCTACTACGAGTGCCTCAAAAGCCCAACGCGAAGGAATTACTTCTCCAATCATGGGGACCATGTTTTTTCGCCCGCTTTCGTATTCAGATCATCAAAATGAACTACCAATCCGCAAAGCAGGATCTGTGGAATCAGAAGAAGAGGAATGGTAATATAAATCGCAACTACAGAACTCAGTGTCTGAGACAACCATAACCCAGTCAGGTTAGCGAGAAATGACGTGATCCATAGTATACTCCACCAGATCCAGAACATATCCGGACATACTCCTATGATATGATTCCCAATAGCAATAAATAACAGTATCTGCAGACCGGATAATAAAACCAGATAGGCTATTTTTGACCATAGGTAACTTGCCCGGCTTAATCTCAGAAAACGTTCCCTTTTAAGAATAGTCCGGTATTTAATGATTTCTTCCGCACTTATACTCATACCGATAAAAGTAACCACAATGACAGACATGAATATGTAGGAAACAAAATTTTTGTTAGCTACCAAACTATATTCCCCATCTTCTGTATACCGGGAAAGAAGAGCCACAATCAATGCCAGTAGAGGAGCTTCTAATAAAGCAATCAGCAGATATTGTTTATTAGTCAATTTGGTTAACAGATTCCTTTCTGAAAAGATAAGGAACTGGCTCCAGGGAGAAGGTTTCTTCTGTTGATTAAGGGGAAGGTCCTTTTTTACCGGCTGCTCCGGTTCCAGGCGGTTTTTCAGATAATCCTGATGCCATTCTTCAGGAGAAAATTTACGAATATCAGTCTGGTTACCGGAATCATCAATTTTCTTCGCATCAATAATCGTAAGAATAAGTTCCGGATTCACATTCCCGCAGGTATTGCATACACTGATATTCTGATCTGTATACCGCGCTGCCTGTTTAAAATAGGTAATTGCTTCTATGGGGTTACCATCATAAATAGGGTAACCTCCTTTGTCTAATATCCATAATCTGTCAAATAATTTATAGATCTCTGAAGAAGGCTGGTGGATATTGATTACTACTAATCTGCCTTTGTGAGTTTGTTCTTTTAAAAGAGTGATTACTTTCTCAGAATCAGAAGAAGAGAGATCGGAAGTGGGTTCATCTAAATATAAAATTGCAGGTTCCCGGATTAATTCCAGAGCTATGTTTAACCTTTTCCGCTGCCCACCGCTAATTGTTTTACGGATAGGCGAGCCTACTTCAAGCATTTTTATTTCCAGAAGATCCAGTTCCCGGAGGACTGTATTGACCTTTTTCTCAATTTCCCATTCCGATATTTTATCAAAACATAGCCTGGCAGTAAACCACAGGTTTTGATAGACTGTTAATTCCTCAATCAGTAAATCATCCTGAGGCACAAATCCAATAAGTCTGCGAGCTTCCGGATCTGTCAGAGGATGACCGTTAATCGTTACGCTACCCTGATCCGGCTGTATGTTCCCATTCATTAGTCCAAGTAGGGTTGATTTACCTACCCCACTGCCTCCCATAATGGCAACCAGCTGACCGAATTGCAGTTGAAAAGAGAAATTGTGTATTCCATTATGACTGTTCGGGAAAGTGAAATCCACATCTTTACCTGTCAGGCTGACCTTTTCCTGCAGTTCATTCTTATTGAATACAGCGATCAGATTACTATAATAGACCGGAAGAACCAGAGGCCCTTTAAGTACACTACTGTATTGCCAGCTATAAAATATGTGAGGAGTTAATGGATTATCATCCATAAAGACTGTACTGTCTCCATGGTAGGTAAATAATATTTTGTCAAATCTTCTTAAATAGAAAATCCGGATAAATCCATGCAGTCCTTCCCGGTAGATATGATTTTCCTTTTCAGCCGGATCCGAATCAATTATCAGTAAAGCAGAAGTTTCCGGAGTCCCGGTAACAAAACCTAATGCATCTGTAAACTCTTTCCTAGAAATATGAAAAATTTTGGCAACAGAAAAGAATATCTGTAAATGATCATTAAACTCTTCACTATTTGTGTGAGCAAATTCAAGAAAGCGGATCAGTACCAGCAACTGCTCCTGAGCAGTCAATTTAACTTTCATCTGCTGGCAGATATTTTCAATTACTCCCTCTTTATCAATTTCAAAAAGAGGATCATCGTACACTTCCCGTAATTCGTTATATAACTGAATATACTCTTCGTGGGTCCTTATACCAAAATGACTGGATAAATAAGAATGAATAGCTTCAGTAGCCTGTTCATTCTTAAGTTTTACAATCGAAGCAAAGATTGCAAATAAGTTCAGGAGTCCATTCAGAATGGTTTCATTCATCGGTAGTTCTTTCTTTCCTATTATTTTATTGTATAGCAAAGATAGAAGGAAAGAACAAAAAGCCAATAAGAAAGAAATAGTTTTATTTTTTTTCTTATGCATATCTATAATAAAGTTCAGGTAGATCGCTTACATTCTCGGAGGTCGTCCTCCTCCGGCTCCCGGTGGGCGTTCTCCTCTTGACGGACGGTCGCCACTCTCAGGTCGTCTCAAATCAGAAGCAGATCCCCCTCCTTTAAAGATATTAAACCGATAGATGAAATGTACCATAAAATAACTTCCTAGGGTGTTATATTCAGAATCCTGTGTATAGTTGGCAGTAATGATACGGGATATATTGCTCCGTTGCTGAAGAATATCATAATATTTAAACCGGATCGTTCCCTGGTTATTTTTCAGGAATGTTTTGGAAGCGGAAGCATTCCATAGGATTTCCCGTTGCTTAAAACCATCAGAATAACCGGAATTTGTTGCGTAAGTGATATCACTTTCCACTTTAAAATTCAGGGGAAGGTAAAGAATCATGTCACCTCCAGCCGTATAATTGAATATATTTTGCTCTCCTTGCGTCTGCAGAGAGTTATCCTGTCTGGTGTAACAGATGCTTCCGTTAATTCTGAGATCTAAAAGATCTGAACGAAAATTTACTCCCAGGTTTTCATTAACAGAAATCGTTTTATTAGTATTCTTTTCAGCATTTACAAATCCATTACTGTTCACATAAGAAAGATAGGTCATGGTATTGTAAGAGAATTTGGAATTAATAAAAGGTGAGTTTATCATTACCCGGAGATTACCTCTGAAGTTACCGTTTACATTTTCATATGTATTTTCCCGTCTACCATCTTCTAAGTAATTGGTTTTACTAACAATATCATTATGTACATAATTACCATTTGACATGACCATAAAAGCCCGTTGTTTTTCCGGTATAAATTTCTGGAACTGAATATATACATCATTTGTATATGTGGGTTTCAGATCCGGGTTACCAGTAGTATAACTGGTAGCATCTATCGGAGATTCTATGGGCTGTAACTGGTTGATACTGGGTTGACTGATACGTCCGTTGTAATTGATCCGGAAATTAGTCCGTTTATCAAACATATAATTAAACTGGGCCATGGGTGAAACATTTACCACACTGCGGGAAAGGGTGGATAAAACTGTATCATGCACAAATGTTTCACTTTTATTATAAGAAGGATCCACATTTATACCTAATGTATAATTGAACTTTTCCCGTTGGGATTTAAAACTCAAACTTGCACGCTGAGTGATGAAATTATTCCGGTAACTCTGGCTGTAAGTAGAATCCAGTATATTATACAAATCACTTGTTTCATCTCTCAGATAGGTGTTTTTAAGAGACTCCTGGTTATTTTGCCGGAAACTATAGGTTGCCTGTAAAAAGTTGTTTCTTCCTAACGGTTCCACCCAGGAGATGTAGGCACGATAGTTATATCCCTTGTTATCATATCGGTATTGCTGATCCAATAAAATATCCTCCTGTTCCGCTATTTCTCTAAAATATTGTGTTTCGGAGTAAGACATTCCTTCGTTATACGAATCGCTATATCCTCCGGAAAGGGAGAAACTAATGACCCGTCCTTTATTATTGAGTTTACGGCTATAGTCCAAAGCCATATTCAGGTTATATCCTTCTCCATTTGAATTGTCCCGGGTATGGGTCGTATAAAGTGTATCCGACCACTGGTCCGTGGTTAATTTGTCACTTTCCGACCAGATACTACTCCGGCTGTAACTAATATCCGGACGGAAGATGATATTAGTCAGTGTATCCGGCTTCCATTCAAATCGGAAATTAGCTCCCAGGTTATTACTGATCGCATTTGACCAGGCTTCCTGATTATCGATCAACATACTATCTCCTTCCAGATAGTTTTCTTTCCGGCTTTTGCTGTAAGCATCATTGTCAGAATGAAAATAACGGATATTTCCCCCTAAGGTCATCTCTGTTTGTAATTCTTTACTGAAGTTTACTCCTGCATTTCCTGAAGTGGTAATTCCACTGCCTGCACCTACGCTTACTCCACCACTTCTGCGACTACCGCCCATACCGGAGAACATGGATGAGGAGAGATCACTCATACCCATATTATTGGTATTATTTATCCCTCCCATCAAAGTAAACTGGTCATTATCATAGAAACGGTTCACCATCGCATTCGCTTCGTAACGATCTTCACTGCCATATCCTCCATACACGTTTCCGAACCATCCCTGCTTCATCCCGGGTTTCACTGTCAGATTCAGGACAGCCTCCTCTTCGCCATCATCGAATCCGGTTAATTTAGCCATGTCACTCTTTTTATCTAATGACTGAACTTTATCAATCATTTTAGCCGGCAGGTTTTTGACAGCCACTTTCGGGTCACTGGAAAAAAACTCTTTTCCGTCCACCATGATCTTTTTGATCTCTTTCCCGTTGACGGTTACTTTTCCTTCACTGTCCACCTCTATGCCAGGCATCTTTCTGAGAAGATCTTCCAGGACAGCTCCTTCTGTTACCCGGAACGAGTCAGCATTGTATTCAATGGTATCGTTCCAGACCACTACTTCCGCCGCTTTTCCAATCACAATGGCTTCCTCCAGGACGATTCCATCGTTCAACGATAGTTTCCCTAAATTGACAGGATTATTTTTTCCGGTGACTTGTAAGACCTGGTATAAAGGTTCATATCCGACAAAAGAAATATTTAGTAAATAGGTGCCTGGTTGAATGTTTTTCAAAGAAAAACTTCCGTTTTTCCCACTGGGGACTCCACCGACCAGGATACTGTCTTTTACATGCAATAGACGAACAGTCGCCTGCTCAATGGGTTTTTTATTCTCTTCCTCGATGACGATTCCTTTCACTTCAACACCGTTCTGTTGGGCAAATACTGGCAAAGCTAAAAGAGTAAAAAATAGTACCCACAGGTATTTCATCACATTCATACAAGTTCGTTACAAATAGCTGTCTGCAAAAATAGATGAAAAGATAGATATATCGTTTAAAAAACCTGATAAGGATTTGTGTTTATTAACAAAATATTAGAAAGTAATTCTCTATATTAGCAACCACAAAAACACCTCATGGTATGGTTGGACCCTTGGAGTAATGACACTGCCTGTCCGGAGTAGCCCGGTAGAATGAGAATCCGGACAGATGAAAATAAAATATAGAAAAAACACCATGGAAGAACCCTTACTTCTGAAGCTGATTAAAAGAGGAGATGCCCTGGCTTTTTTCCATTTATTTATGACCTATCATAAAGATCTGGTTCTGTTTGCCGGCACCTTTCAACTAAGTCAGTCAGATTGTGAGGATATTGTGCAGACCCTCTTTCTGAAGCTTTGGAATGAACGGGAACAATTAACCATAAAAACATCCCTTACCTCTTACCTGTTGAAAGCCGTAAAGAACAGTTGCCTGGATGAGATCCGCCATCAGGCTGTAGTCCGCCAGCATATCGACTATGAAAAATCTCTCTCTGTGCTGGAAGATCTGGATACGGAAAATTATATTTTATATTCAGACCTGTCCCGGCATTTGGAGACCGCACTCCATAAACTGCCTCCCGACTGCCGGGAAGCGTTTGTCCTGAACCGCCTGCAAGGTTATAAATATAAAGAGGTGGCTGAGCAGCTACAGGTCTCAGAACGTACTATTGAAGCACGTATCGGGAAAGCCTTATCCCTTCTCCGGAAGTCTTTGAAAGAATTTTCAATGCTTCTCTCTATGTTGTTATTTGTTAAATAAAGTTATTTTGATGGGGATTTCCGGAGAATATTCGTCTTATGTCCGAAAAGCAGATGCCCCATGAATATAGACGAACATATAGCAACCCTGATAACCCGTTATTTTTCCTGTGAAGCGACTTCCCAGGAACAGGAAGAATTGATCCGGTGGATGGAAGAGGATCCTGAAAACAAAAAGCTGTTTTCGGAGTGGCATAACATCTGGCATATGGCAAATCCTGCCTTCCGGCCGGAATCCATTGCTACGGAACAGGCCCATGCCCAATGGCTGGAGCAGATCCGGGGGAAACGTCCTGTCCATAAAACCCTTTTGTTTTATTGGCAAAAAGTGGCTGCTGTCGTGCTTTTACCCCTATTGATGCTCTATGGTTACCAGACCCTGAAAAAGGGTGACCGGGAAGAGCCGGAGCATACAGCCTGGCATGAGATCTATGCTCCCTATGGTATGCGTTCCCGGATTGATTTGCCGGATGGGTCGAATGTCTGGTTAAATGCTGGTAGCCGGTTGAAGTATCCCGACCGGTTTGGATCCGTTGAGCGAAATGTCTATCTGTCCGGGGAGGCCTATTTTGAAGTAGAGTCTGATACGGCATCACCTTTTATTGTAGAAGCAGGCAATGTAAAGGTCTGGGCAACTGGAACTGCCTTCCATGTGGAAGCTTATGAAAATGATTCCCTGTTTGCGGTGACGATGGTCAAAGGAAAGGTAGACTTTTCATTCGATGACAAACAGTATATATCCCTGAAGCCGGGTGAACGGATGGAGTATAACCTGCATACGGGTATCTGTAAAGTAACGGATACAGACCCCTATAAGTGGTATGCCTGGAAAGATGGTATCATGGTGTTCCGGGATGATCCATTGGATTACGTCTTTAAAAAGATCGGGCAGACCTTTAATGTGGATATTGCGCTGAAAGATCCTTCGCTGACGGATGAGGTCTACCGGGCCACTTTTGAAAGGGAGTCTCTGGATGAGATCCTGAAGTTGCTGCGCCTGACTGCCCCGATCGAATATGTGCATATCATCCGGGAGAAAGATGGGAATGATGCGTACAAGAGACAACGGATAGAAGTCTATCGAATAAAGAAAAACTGACTTTTCAGGACCGGTTTTCCGTGAGGGAAGCCTTTGGATAGAACAGTGTGAATTAAAAAGAACGTTAACCCTAAAAAGAATAATAGCCTATGAAGTAGAAGAACCGGATTAAAAAATAGGCGGGACATAAAAAGGGAAGGTCTCGCACACCCTCCCTTTCACATGTTTAGCCTGGATAAAATTTTGTGTAAACCTTATTTTCTAACTAAACACAATAAAAGTATGAAATTAGTTTTATTTGGAGAAATGAAACAGTTACTATTTGTTTCTAAAATTTTTCTCATTATGCGTTTATGTCTAATACTATTTATCTGTAGTGTGTTTCAATCATTTGCAGCCACTACCTATTCCCAGACCACGATACTATCTCTACACTTGAATAATGTATCTGTGGAAGAGGTGCTGAATGAAATAGAAGCACAATCAGAATACCGTTTCCTCTACAACAAACGAACGGTAGATGTGACCCGCAAAGTCTCTGTTTCTCTTGATGATCAGGAGATCACTGCAATTTTAGATAATCTCTTTGATAACAAACAGGTCAGCTATATGATCAGTGACCGGCAGGTCGTCCTGAATCCGGTGGAGGCCAAAGCGATCCATCAACAAAAAAAGAAGGTCTCCGGACAGGTGGTGGATGCTTCCGGTCTGAGTGTGATCGGGGCAAATGTCATTGAAAAAGGAACCACCAACGGAACCATCACAGACATGGAGGGTAACTTTTCCCTGGAGGTGGGTGACAATGCCATCCTGCAGGTCTCTTATATTGGCTACACAGCCATGGAACAGGAAGTGAGAGGCCGTGCTGTGATGGAGATCGTTCTCCAGGAAGACAGCCAGGCCCTGGATGAGGTGATTGTAGTAGGTTATGGTATACAAAAGAAAAGTGTGATCACCGGTGCGATCTCTTCCGTAAAGGCCGAAGATATGATGAACAGTTCCAATACCCGTCCGGAACAGGCGCTACAGGGAAAAACCTCCGGTGTGCAGGTGGTATCCTCTTCCGGTGCTCCCGGTTCTGCGATGAAGATCCGTATCCGTGGATACAGCTCGAATGGGAATTCAGACCCGCTTTATATTGTGGACGGACTGCGTACCGATGATATCAGCGGGCTGGAACCCAGTAATATCGAAAGTATGGAAGTCCTGAAGGATGGAGCATCTGCCGCTATCTACGGAGCGGAAGGAGGTAACGGGGTGGTTCTGATCACCACGAAGAATGGCTCCTCCGGAAAGACACAGGTGACCTATGACTTTCAATATACTATCCAAAGTTTAGGCCGGACACCTAAGGTCATGAATGCGGAACAGTATATCGGCTATATGACTGAATCCGGTGCCTTGACAGATGTGGCTTTTGAAGGGATCGATACGGACTGGCTGAAAGAGACCTTTGAAGCCTCTCCGATGCAAAAACATAATGTTTCTATCTCAGGCGGAAATGATCAATCAACCTACCTTATGTCCCTTTCCTATCTGAACCAGGAGGGGATCGTAAAGGGAAAAGATGATAATTACAAACGCTATTCCGGAATGTTTAACGGCAGCCAGAAAGTGAATAACTGGCTGAAAGTGGGAAGTAGTATCCATATCAACCGTTCCATCCAGAAATCCATCAATGAAGATGATGAGTTCCGGGGAGTAATATCCAATGTATTACTGATGGATCCGTTGACTCCCGTAGAGTACACCGGCACCTTGCCTTCCCATGTGCAAACCATGGTAGATGAGAACCGGAAACTGATGACCTCGGAAAACGGGAATTATTATGGTATTTCCAAATACATAACCGGGGAAACGGTCAATCCGTTTGTGCAAAGGAAACAGGCACAGACCGTGAAGACCATCACTTCTTTTATGGGGAATGTCTATGCAGACCTGACTCCCCTGGAAGGATTGACTATCACTTCTAAACTGGGGATCAATTACTATACGCAGAATGAGCATGTCTATAAACCGGAGTACTACTACAGTGGGGAGATGATGAACATGAATGCCTCTGTCAGTGAAAATGACCAGATGATGACCTACTGGCAATGGGAAAACTATGCCTCTTATGTGAAAAGCATTGATAAACACAATTTCACCGTAATGGCCGGTACGGCCGTATCCCGCCGGGAGTTAAAATCCGTAGTGGCATCTGGCTCTCCGTTATTGAATGATTAGGAATCCTATGCAGACCTGGACTATATCGGGTTACAGGAGAATTCCAATGTAGGAGGGACTACCATTATAGACACCAAGTTATCTTATTTTGCCCGTATCAATTACGATTATGAAAATAAGTATCTCTTTCAGGCTGCCATACGCCGAGATGCAGCCGGATTATCGATCCTGCCGAAAGACAACCGTTGGGGAACTTTCCCGGCTGTTTCTGCCGGATGGGTGGCCAGCAACGAAGACTTTTTCCCGCAACAGGACTGGATGAGCCATTTGAAGATCCGTGCCAGCTGGGGACAAAATGGTAGTTTATCCAACTTAGAAAAATATAAATATGCCTCTGTGATCTCCTCTTCCGGAGAAGTCATGAACTGGCTTACGTGGGCTTATTTCAATGCACCCAGTCTCTATCCCTTAGCGGATGGAACCTATGCTACCACTTCCAGCCCTTCTGTGTTGGGAAACAGATACCTGACCTGGGAGACCAGTGAGCAGTTTGACCTGGGGGTAGACTTCCGTTTCCTCCGGGACCGTCTGGGGTTGACCGTTGACTACTACCGTAAAACCACTAAGAACCTGATCACAGACAATACTCCTCCTCTCGAAGCCGGAAATGACCCTTCTCCGATCAATGGGGGAAATGTGCTCAACAAAGGGTTTGACTTTGAACTAAGCTGGCGGGACCATATCGGAGATTTCAAATATGAGATCTCTGCCAACCTCTCCACCTTGAAAAACCGGGTGACCTGGCTGGACCCGACGATCAGCCGTCTGAATGGGGCAGGTATCAATAATAGCTGGACGGCTACCGCTTTCGAGAAGGATTATCCCGTGTGGTACTTCCGGGGATATAAAACCGATGGGATTGATCCGGAAACCGGAAATATACGGATTGTGGATGTGAATGGTGACGGGGTGATCAATACCAGTGATTATGACTACATTGGTAGTGCGATTCCGGATATTACTTACGGAGCTACCCTGAACATGGAATATAAAGGATTTGATTTCACCATGTTTATTCAGGGACAGGCCGGAAATGATGTCCTGATGGGCTTTATACGGACAGACCGTCCGAGTACGAACCGGTTATCTCTTTTCTATACGGACCGCTGGACACCTACCCATACGAATGCTTCCCGTCCGGCTGCCAACGTAGACACGGAGTACTGGAATAGTGACCAGATGATTTTTGATGGCTCTTATCTGAAGATCAAACAGATCCAGTTAGGCTATACCCTTCCAAAGAAGGTTACCGATCCATTGCGGATCGGCAGAACCCGTGCCTATGTCTCCCTGGATGACTTTTTTACGTTTACTAACTATCCGGGAATGGACCCTGAAGCAGCCAGTACAGATAACAACAGTATCGGTATTGACCGGGGGTTCTTCCCTATTTCCAAGAAAGTATTGTTCGGATTATCACTTAATTTCTAATGACTAATGATGAAGCACATGAAGACAAATATATTTAAACCGCTTGCCTATGTCTCCATCTCCGGACTGTTCCTGACAAGCTGTTCTGATTTTCTGGATACGGAACAACGGGGAGTGATCCAAATAGATGACTTTTACCATACAGACCAGGAGGTGACAGAAGCACTGTATGCTATCTATGATAAGGTACAAAGTGAAGCTCTTACCACATTCCAGTTTAAGAATCTCCTTTCCGACGATGCCTATGCAGGCGGGGGAGGCCGTGGAGATAATAACACCGGAGAAGAGTTGAACGAATTCCGTTTTGGTCCAAACAACTCCCTGATCTCCACCATGTTTGAGAAGTACTATAAGATCATCTATACCTCCAATATCCTGATGGACCGCGTAGAGGTAGACTCAGAAGTGAAGCGGCTGGCCGTGGCAGAGGCAAAAGCCTTCCGTGCCTATGCCTATTTTGAGTTGGTCACTCTGTGGGGACCTGTTCCGTTAGTTACCCGTCCGTTAGAGTCGGATGAATATGCGCAGCCCAATGCGACCGTCGCTGAGATCTGGGCCCGGATCGAACAGGATTTGCAGGAAGCTATTCCGGAACTGCCTTTGAAAAGCCAGTTGTCGGCAGCAAAAAAAGGACATGTCTCCAAAGGAACAGCCCAAAGCTGGTTAGGAAAAGCCTATCTGTTTCAGGAAAAATATGCGGAAGCCGCAGATCTGTTTGACCAGGTAATTCAGAGTGGTGAATATGGCCTATATCCGGACTTCGCTATGATCACCCGGGAAGAGTCAGAGTTCGGGATAGAATCTGTTTTTGAAGTCTCCTATGCCGCGGAACTCTCCATGATTACGGAAGGGACACAGATCGTAGCCTATTGCGGACCCCGTACCGGTTACTTTAAGTCCGGAACCACAGGTATTTCCGAAACAGCCTGGGGATGGGTAAATCCACGACCGGAATTGTATGAAGCCTTTGTCACTGCCGGAGATGAGGTCCGTCGCAGAGGAACCGTGATCAGTGAACAGGATCTGATGAATGAATATGGAGGTTCTTTCCGGGATGCAGACGGAAACCTACCGTATGGTTCCGAAGGCCATGTGCGGATGAAATATGGAGCGTATGTAGCTGAAACGCCGGGAGAAGACTACCACACGATCAGTGGAACCAACTACCGTCTGCTCCGGTATGCCGATGTCCTGCTGATGGCAGCCGAGGCCAACAACCGGAAAGCCTCCCCGGATGATGCCAAAGCGCTGCGCTACCTCAATGAAGTGCGGGCACGCGTTAACCAGCCGGCGTTATCCGTCACCGGAAATGACCTCTTTGCAGCGATCAAACAGGAACGGCGTCTGGAGCTGGCCTTCGAATGGGTTCGCTATCAGGATCTGATCCGTTGGGGAGATGCCGCTACCGTATTAGCGGACCAGGGCAAACAGATTCCCAGGGGAGACGGAAGCTATTTTGAACTGTCTGACGCAGGCTTCAAAGAAAGACACTGGCTCCTTCCGTTCCCTGAAACAGAAGTCAACGTAAACCCGAATATTGTTCAGAATCCGGGTTGGTAAGAAGTGATAGGTACTTTATTAGCACACAGAGGATACAGGCCAGAGAAGATGACCACAGGTTTTTCCAACTAATACGAATCCACATTCCCTCCGGCTAAAGAACAGGCTTCTTGCCGGTGTGGATTTTGAGGGTGTGCTTCTAACGTCTGTTTCATCTGTGTGCTGAGAATTATTTAATGACATGCGTGTAGCAATGACATTATTTTGTGTATCTTTGGTACACTCATCTGAAAACCACGTAAGTCTAAGATCTTTATAAGCAAAAAAGAATTCAAAATGAAAACAAATATGTTTAAAACCACCTTATTAATACCCTTTTTGGCAGCCTGTACCACACAACCACAAGCTGAATGGGTCAGTACCACCGAATCATCCCCCTGGCAGGTACAGGGAACCGTTCAGTCTGTTACCGGATCCGGTAGTGCAGATGTGATCATTGATCCCACCCGGACTGCACAGGTGATCGATGGGTTTGGAACCTGTTTCAATGAACTGGCATGGACCTCCTTAAGTCAACTGAATACGGCAGACCGGGAAAGTATCCTGAGCGAAATGTTTACCCCTGGTAAAGGAGCCAACTTCACAATTTGCCGCATGCCTGTCGGAGCCAATGACTTTGCGGTAGACTGGTACTCCTACAATGAAACGGAAGGTGATTTTGAAATGGAGAACTTTACCATAGAGCATGACCAGGCAACCCTGATCCCTTTTATCCGGAATGCCAGACAGTACAATCCCGATATTCGTATCTGGGCTTCTCCCTGGTCTCCTCCTTCCTGGATGAAACACAATAAGCACTATGCCAGCCGTTCGACTTCTAAAATGGCAAGGATTCTGAAAGAGAGATTACAGGAAGGAGAAAGTACCTATATGTTTAAGTTTGTGGACAATGGACTGCCGGAAGACCGGGAAGGAGCTGAAGGAACCGATATGTTTATCGTGGAAGAACCTTATCTCTCATCCTATGCCCTCTATTTCTCGAAGTTTATTGAGGCTTACCGGGAACAGGGGATTGATATTTTCGGTGTCATGCCGCAGAATGAATTCAATTCAGACCAGATCTTTCCCAGTTGCTGCTGGACAGCTGCCAGCCTGGCGGAGTTTGTCGGTAACTATTTAGGTCCGGCTATGGAAGCTCAGGGGGTAGAGGTGATGTTTGGAACCATGGAACGTCCGAATGAATTGCTGGTAGATACCATCCTGAATCACCCTACAGCTGGAAAGTATGTAACCGCTTTAGGTTTCCAGTGGGCGGGAAAAGATGCGCTGCCGGGACTCCATAAAAGATATCCGGCCATGAAGATCTACCAGACCGAACAGGAATGTGGAAATGGTAAAAATGACTGGGCAAGCGCCGTCCATTCGTGGAATTTGATGAAACACTATTTCAATCATGGGACCAATGTCTATACCTACTGGAACACCTCTCTGTTGGAAGGTGGTATCAGTCGCTGGGGATGGGCACAAAACTCTCTGGTAATGGTCAACGAAGAGGAAAAGACCTACCGTTACACACCGGAGTATTACGTGATGAAACATTCCAGCCACTATGTGAAACCGGGAGCTAAACGTATTCAGGTAAGTGGAACCTACGACGATGTTCTTGCCTTTGTCAATCCCGACAAGAGCATCGTCATCGTAGCAGGAAACAATAGAGAAACCGACAAAGAGGTCAGTTTTCAGGTAAACAATACCATATACAAGTCCCTGCTAAAAGCAAATTCACTGAATACGTTATTTATAAGGTAATTCTACCTCTCCTCCCGGAAGCTACTCTCTACATGCCTCTATTCGCCCTCGTAGAGGGTAATATATCTTAGCCCCCAAGCAACGCTGGGGGTGAATGGTGGATAACAAAGTCTATATTCCGGGCTGAATCGTAGATCGGCCTTAGCCAAAGCCCAGCATAGTCCATATAACCTAAAAGAATAGGGTTACCCCGGTTATTTTTATACTATGCTGCTCCTACGGAGCGAAATATCTTTTGTATCCCCTAAACCCCAGCATTGCCGGGGCCTAACGTAGGATAGGCCTACAGCCTGTAAAAGAGGTCGGTAGAGAGTAGCCCGGAAAGGAAAGTAAGAACCTGTTCTTAGCAAAAGGGAAGTAGTTTATACAGGAGATTAATCTATAAATTGAAAAATATGAAAAAACAACCATTTATCATGGTAGCGTTCCTCTGGGTGGTCTCCTTTGCCGGGACAGGCCAGCAGGTGAACTATCTGGAAAACCTCTATGACTTTATAGAGAATACGGAAGTGTTTGAACTCAATCAGGAAGAGGGAAGAGCCTGGTTCCTGCCGGAAAAGAAACTCTCCCTCAACGGAGACTGGAAGTTTTTCTGGAGTGATACACCGGAAGGGATCCCCAACGATTTCTACCGGGAAAACTTTAATGATAAAAAATGGTCTTTGATTCCCGTTCCTTCTAACTGGGAAATGGAGGGTTATGGAGATAAGCTGTTCCGGAACGTCACCTCCCCATTCAAACCCAATCCCCCCTTTGTTCCCAGGGAGTACAACCCCACCGGGGCCTACCGGAGGACTTTTACCCTGCCGGATGCCTGGAAAGGAGACCAGGTGTTCCTGCGGTTAGAGAAAGTGGCCTCCGCCTCTTTCGTATGGGTAAACGGACAGGAAGTAGGGTACAATGAAGGGGCACAGGAACCGGCGGAATATAACATCACCCCTTATCTCAAACCCGGTAAAAATCTCATTGCTGTCCATGTGGTCAAATATTCGGACGGTTACTATCTCGAAGGGCAGGACTACTGGCGGCTGGCCGGGATCTTTGATGATGTCTGGGTCTATGCTGCACCATCTGCCCGCCTGTTTGACTGGTTTGCAGTGACAGACCTGGATGCAAGCTACACAGATGCCATCCTGCAATTGCAGATGGATGTGAAGAAATATACGACGGATGCTCCCTCTTCTTACCGCGTCAAAGCACAGTTATTGGATGCCGGTCAAAAGCAGGTGGCAGCGTTGGAAAGTGAGCTTTTCACCCTTGAAGAGCCCGGAACGAAACAACTCCACCTGTCGGAACAGATCAGGAACCCGAAGAAATGGACCTCTGAAACCCCGGATTTATATACACTCCGGATGCAACTGCTGACCGCAGATGGAACCGTATACGATGAAGCACACACCCGGATCGGTTTCAATAAAACAGAAATCATCGGATCTGTGTTCTACCTCAATGGCGTACCCCTCAAAGTCAATGCCCAGAATTCCCATATGCAACATCCGGAATGGGGACATATGATGAAAGAAGAGGTGATCCAGAAAGATTTTGAGATACTCAAACAGTTTAACTTCAATGCCGTACGCACCTCCCACTATCCACCAGTTCACCGGTATCTGGAATTAGCGGATGAGTACGGGCTTTTTGTTATTGATGAAGCAGGAGTAGAGGCACATGCTACGGAATATGTCTCTGATATGCCTGAATTCACAGCCATGTACCGGGAACGGGTGAGACAGATGGTCCTGCGTGACCGGAACCACCCTTCGATCCTCTTTTGGAGTGCCGGCAATGAAAGTGGAGAAGGCTTTAATATTGCAGAAGTCATAGACGAGGGAAGAAAATACGATCCCACCCGCTACTGGATGTATGGCGGGAATGCTTTTGCCCATCCGGCAGAAGATATTATCGGTCCCCGCTATCCGACCCCGATGGAATTGGAAAGGCAAGTCGGGATCTCCCCGGACAGTGCAGACCTTCGCCCCTCCTTTATGGATGAATACCTTTCCGTCGCAGGTAACGGCGGCGGAGGGATGGATGACTACTGGCGGGTGATCTATGCCCATCCCCGGCTGATGGGAGGAGCGATCTGGGATTTTGTCAGTCCCGGATTGACGGAAAAGGTCCGCCGGACGCCTGATTCCTCCCCGTTTAAAACACCTGCCCACCTGATGGGAAATGCCCGGTTAGTGAAAGGTCCTTCCGGAAATGCAGTGGATCTGAATGGACAGGATCAATGGATTGAGATCTACCGCCAACCCAATGTCGAGATTGAAAGTGACCAGCTCACCCTGACAATGCAGGTCTACCCTCGTAAACTAATCAGTAGCAGCGGCTCCTTCCTGACCAAAGGGAACTATCAACTGGGGCTGCAACAGCAAGGAAAAGATTCCTTAGATTTCTATCTTTACACCGGGAAACGGCACACCCTTCGTGTCCCGCTGCCGGAAGAGTGGGAAAATAAATGGCACCACCTCTCCGGAGTCTACGATAGCAAAGAGATGTCGGTGTGGATTGACGGGGCCAAAGCCGGTAGCCTCCCAGTCTCCGGAACGATCAAAAACTTTCCGTTCCCCGTAAACATCGGCCGGAATGCAGAAATACACGGCCAGGAAACCAATGTCTATATCTGTGATGCGATCATTGATCAGGTCGGGATCTTTACGGAAGCGATCCTTCCAGGTTCCTATTCTAAAGAAAAAGCAGCTTTATGGCTGGATTTTGAGACCGAAACAGAAGAGGGAACTTTCTATAGTTATGGGATCGGTGCCCGTACGTACGGCAGTATCTGGCCGGACCGGACTGTGCAATCCGAAATGTGGCAATTCAAGAAAACTGTACAGCCCTTGTCCGTCACCCTCTTAGATGCAGAAACCGGATTGATAGAAGTGTGGAACCGCAACCATTTTCTGGATGCTTCCCATTACCGGACCCATTGGTTTCTCGAAGCGGATGGAGAAATCCTACAGGAAGGAGAGATCCGGTTACCGGTAGCTCCTCTGAGCCGTCAACGCTTTAATTTACCTTACACCAAGCCTCAGATCCAGCCGGGAAAAGAGTATCGTATCACGGTCAGCTCTTCTCTGAAAAAGGATGAATGCTGGGCACCTGCAGGCTTTGAAGTGGCCTGGGACCAGTTAGATTTACCCTGGTACCGTACGCCTGAACCTGCCCCTGTCCCGGCCGGAAAGGTCCAGATCGTAGAGCAGGTAACAGCCTGGAAGATTTCTGGGGATGGATTCTCCTATACCTTTGATAAAGAAAAAGGGACGCTTCAATCCATTCGCTGGCAGGAAAAAGAAATGCTGCAAAGTCCGCTTCAGTTTAACCTGTGGCGTGCCCCAGTAGCGAATGAAATAGATGAATGGAGCTCCCGGAATGCCCTATCCATTAACTGGAAAGAAGGTTATGGACAGCAGGTGGTGACGGAGGCCTATTCCTTAGGATTGGATACATTGACCCGGATTCCGCTTGCTGTGGAAGTGACGGAAGTAAATGGTAAAGTGGTTGTTTCCGTGCGGGAGATCTGTCTGATGGGAAGCAGTACGATGGAGAAGAAAGACCTCTACATCTGGGGCATGCAATGCAACGGTTTTGAAAATATGTATACTTACACGATTGCTGGCGATGGAGAGATGACCCTTCTGCACACGACCCTGCCACAGGGACGGATGCCCCTTTGGTTACCCCGTATCGGGCTCACTATGACCCTCTCGAAAGAATTGGAGCAGGTGCAATGGTATGGCAGGGGACCCCAGGAAAACTATCCCGACCGGAAGACCGGCTACAAAGTAGGAGTCTATGAAACGACTGTCTCTGAGATGTATGAACCCTATCTGATCCCCCAGGATCACGGACTGCATACGGATAACCGCTGGGTCAAAATGGAGGATCAGGAGGGACACGGACTGATGTTCACCGTCAATGAACTTTTTAATTTTAATGCCTATCCCTACACGACGGAAAACCTGACTAAAGCAACCTATACGTATCAGCTACAGAAACAGGAAGGGATCACTTTCAATCTGGATTATGCCACCACCGGAGTCGGATGTACAGCCCGTTCCGTATTGAATGCCTACCGGGTTATGCCCCAGGGCTACACCCGGAAAGTCTGCATCAAGCCCCTCAAAAGGAGAGAAGACATAAAAAACGGTGCCTGATATCCCGTCAGGCACCGCTAAAAACTAAATACACAAAGTTCCATTAAAAAATTTACCTCTCGACTAACTAATTACTATAAGTGTACAAAATTATGTGTTTATAATAAGACAAATATAAGAAAGAAAATCTTTCCCAAACCTCTTGAAAATCTTATCCAAAGTTGATTTTGTCTTTTTTGCATTCTCAATACATTTTTTAAGTGAAAAAATCTTTCATCTCTCCACAATTTGTTATCATAAATTTTCAAATTGTTAAAATTAACAACTTAAAATGTTAATGCTCTGAAAAGAAGGTATCCTTTTCTATAAATAATCTAAGTCTTATTTAACATTTCTATCTTTACTCTAATGGATGATTTTAGATAGTAAAGCTATAGAAGATTTTAAAAAAAGTATTTTGCCATATACGTTTTCCCTATTCAAAACTCAATCCTTATAATACGAAAGGGATAGGAAAACGGCAATAAGCTATATAGTAAAAAGAATGATAAATGGAGGGATATAAGTGATGATGAAATACAACCCAATAAAGGCTGGAGAAATGAGGAATAGTAAAAATCAAACTACTAATGAGAAATAGATTCCATGGTTACAGAATGACTTTTTTATCTGTTTAAACAATACATTTTTTCTTCCATTTTCCGGTTTTGTAGTATATATAAGTAATTATGAACCCAATCAGAATACTAAGCCCAATGGACCACCAGATTCCTGTCTGGCCTAAATAATAACTAAGGAAATAAGCCAAAGGAATTCGAATGAGCCATAAAGAAAATAAACTGGTCGTCATAGTAAACATTGTGTCACCTGCACCTCTTAAAACTCCATTGAAAATATTTAATCCTCCATGGATAATAAAGAAGCCTGTTAAGATCAATAAGTATTCCTGTCCTATACGAATTACATTACTGTCATCAGTAAAAGCCAGCATCATTTTATCTCCCCAGCAGTAAACCGCTCCGAAAGTAAGGATACCCCAAATAATATTAATCCCCATAGTATATCTGACACCATTCCGGATCCTGTCCATTCTGCCGGCACCGATGTTTTGTCCGGTAAAAGCAGCCAGTGCACCTGATAGAGTAAGAATAGCCTGAGTAATAATCATGTCAATTTTTCCGGCAGCTCCATAAGCGGTCAAAGTGTCCGTGCCAAAGCTATTTACTATTCCTAACAAAGCGATCAGTCCGATAGCAATCGCACATTGTTGTACACTGGTTGGAAGACCAATTTTCAAACTCTTTTTAAATAAGTAGCAATCAAATAAAAGATCTTTTCTCTGGATAGAAAGTAAAGAGTGTTTTTTGTTTATGTATATCAGCGAAATACACATGCCAATCCCTTGTGCCAGTACAGTGGCTCTTGCTGCTCCTTCAACACCCCAATGGAAACCGACGATAAATAGAAAGTCTAATCCAATGTTAAGTATCGTACTCATCAGTATAAATATCATAGGACGGAAGGATTGTCCCATTCCTCTTAAAATGGAAATTATGCTATTAAAAGTAACGAACAGGAAAGTCCCACCAATATAAATCCGGAAGTAAGCTACAGCCTGGGAAATAATTTCTTTAGGTGTCCGGATTAAGCGGAATATGGGTTCTGCTAACAGGATTCCGGTAATGGAAAGAACTATTCCGGAAATAAGCATAAAAATAAAGAAAGATGAAAAGGTTTTTTGGACGTTGTCGAATTGTCTGGCGCCAAAAAACTGGGAAACTACTACACTTGTTCCGCTTCCTATACCGATCACCAGAGAGATAATGAAATAATATATAAAGAAGGAGGCAGACACTGCCGCTAATGCTTCTTTTCCTAAAAAACGGCCTACAATAATACTATCTGTCAGGTTGTATAATTGTTGTAACAGATTCCCGATTAACAAAGGCAGGGCAAATCTGAATATGACTTTCCATTCTTTTCCCTGAGTTAAATCATGCCTGGGTTGAGTAGGGTTAGAAGTTGTCATTCGGTTTCTCTAAAGATCTTTAAGGAGTACATCACTGGCCCCCTGAAGCATATCTTCCCGGCTTTTTAATATGGCAGACCATTCTTCCCGAAAAATACCTGTAGTGTCTATTTTAAAATTTTCAGAACCACATTGGTCTATTTGATTTAGTAAATATCCTACGGTTAATTTATTGGTATCCATAGCCGGTTGATAATAAGTGATTCGTTCTTCTGTGCCGTAGTTTACTTCAATAATAATTCCTACTTCTGTTAAAAGGGCCGGTACTTTAGTTGTGATCCCTAATGGAATTCGGTATTCGTCAGAAAGTTTGTCTGTTGAATAGGGCTTTTCTCCATTGACAAATCTTTTAACGATCAGGACAGCAATGATTAAAGTAATAAAATCTTTATACCGGCGGCTGATGGTTTTGTATCTTGTTCAAAACTAAATTTCTTTACATTCTGGGAAGCATAGGATAGTTCTGCACTGAACAGGCAGATCAGCCAGGATAATTGTAACCAGAGAAGGAGTAAAGGAATAAATGCAAAACTCCCGTAGATGGCATTATATTTACTGACCCATATCTGTCCGTTAATATAAAAATACTGGAAAATCTGGAAAGCCGACCCGGCGACAAATCCTGCAATTAATCCATTCAGGAAATGAACTTTAGTATTAGGCAGTAAAATATATAATGCTGTAAAAATAAGGGTTACAATCAAAAACGGAGCTACATTTAAAAGTACATCTACAATAGGTGTCAGGAAGACATACTGACTTAAAAAGGAACTTTGAATAGTCGAAATAAACAGAGATATCCCACTGGAAATAGTCATCAGAATAGGAACAATCAGGAAAAGAGCCATGTAATCAACAATTTTCCGGTTCCAGGGACGTGATTTTTGAATTTGCCATATATCATTAAACGTGGCCTCTACTGCTGAAATCAGGCTGATTACAGTGTAAAACAATAATATAAGCCCAATTCCCACAATCACTCCACCCTGTGCTTGGTCAATATAACTTTCCACAAAACTTAAAGCCCGGTTAAGTTCCAGTTCATGTCACTGGAAATATTTAAACAATTCCTGACGTATGGCTCCCTGAAAACCAAATCCTTTAGCGATCCCTAACAGGACAGCTAACATAGACACAATTGCCAGCAGGATACGGTAAGTAAGGGCAGAAGATTTAACCTGTAGATTTTCTGTCTGGAATCCACGTGCAGCAAGAATGATGGTCTTAATTATATTAATATATAGTTTTTGGGGGCCGGAGATTTCATTTCCTGAAATACGCCAGATATCATATGTAATGAAATGAATTACACTTTTTACCGTAGAGGAAATGCGTTGCCCAAGCGGCTGTTTACTCTTCGTCTTCATCCGATTAAGATTAAAAAATGCAGTCTGCCTGTAAGCCGGGTTCTGTACTTTTCCCGGAAGAAAAGTTGTCTGCCATTTATCTCGTCTTACTGTCACCAGTGAGCTTTAGCGGTCTACCCCCCCGGCATCAGACGAGCCATCCTACATACGCCGGTATACATGACCTTACAACCCATAAGGCGTACGGCATACTATATTACTATAGTATCCGGTGAGCTCTTACCTCACCTTTTCACCCTTACCTTTCTGAAAAGGCGGTTATTCTCTGTTACGCTACTCTACCCTCACGGACAGCTTCCCGTTAAGAAGTATGGTGCTCTGTGTTGCCCGGACTTTCCTCCCGCTTTACAGCGAGCGACAGACCAGCAAACTGCAATATTGCAAATATACTAATAATAACAGGATAATCTCTCAATAAGATTATGGAAACTGGCAGAAAAACGCCAACAAACTGACGTTCTTACTGTTATTAAAATAGATAAGTGACCATTTGTCAGACGCCAAATGTTAAAAAGGGTACTTTGCACTACCGGCTACTGTTAATCACAGTTAAGTCCCAATCTGCGTAGTTAAAAGTGATAAAAAAATGCCGGAACTGATATATCCGCACGTTTTTTGCGCTTTATTTGTCATAAATAAAGTGTTAAATTTAAGTGTTTAATAAAAAAGGAAAGTTATGAAGACAATGTGGAAAAATGTGCTTGGTTTGGTCTTGGTAGCAGCGATTAGCGCAGGTGCAGCCGTTGGAGCAAGTGCTTACATAATGAATAAAAAGCACTATGAGTCTACTTCTTCTGTAGATTCAGACTATGGTTTTAAGCAACCTGTCCGATTAGCAAGCTATAATTCAGTTGCTGCTGAAAATATTGATTTTACAGTGGTAGCAGAAAATGCTGTTAATGCAGTCGTGCATATCAAGTCAACTACAAAAGCACAGGCATCCAATCCTCAATATATAGATCCGTTTGAATATTTCTTCGGATATAGAGGAGGCCAGCGGGCCCAACCTCAACCACGGGTAGGGTATGGTTCTGGAGTAATTATTTCTACGGATGGATATATTATTACCAATAATCATGTGATTTCCGGAGCAGATGAAATAGAAGTAACCATGAACGATAATCGGCAGTATAAAGGCCGGTTAATCGGTGCAGATCCTTCTACAGATATAGCTTTAATTAAAATTGAAGAAAAAGATTTACCGATCATTCCATTTGGTGATTCCGAAAAACTGCGCGTAGGAGAGTGGGTGTTGGCTATTGGTAATCCCTTTAATCTGACTTCAACCGTTACAGCCGGAATTGTAAGTGCGACAGGCCGGAATGTCATGACCAGCAGAGATAATGTATCCATGATCTCTTCTTTCATTCAGACAGATGCAGCAGTAAACCCTGGAAATAGTGGGGGAGCACTTATCAATACGAAAGGCGAATTAATAGGTATTAATACATTAATTTATTCTGAAACAGGCAATTTTGCCGGGTATTCATTTGCCGTACCTATTAGTATTGCAGGAAAAGTGGCAGGAGATCTGAAAGAATATGGTGCTGTACAACGTGCCTTGTTAGGTGTTTCTATTCAGGATATCCCGAATGTAAGTGAGGAGGCTAAAAAGAATATTAAAGTTACAGAAGGTGCTTATGTGGCAGATTTCGCGCAACGTAGTTCAGCGAAAGAAGCCGGTATTGAAGCAGGAGATGTGATTACAGGTGTAAATGATGTGCGGATTCGGTCTGTCAGTGCTTTACAGGAACAGATTAATAAATATCGTCCTGGTGAGAAAGTAAAGATTACTGTAGACCGGAATGGTTCAACTAAAACATTTACTGTAGAGTTGCGGAATGCACAAGGAACTACCGAGGTAGTACAGAGTAAAGGAGATGTTGCAGAAGTGCTGGGTGCAGCTTTTAAAGAGTTGACTGATAAACAGAAGAAAGAGTTGGGTATCAGCTATGGTGTTGAAGTAACTGGTGTAACTAAAGGAAAATTCAGAGATGCCGGTATTCAGAAAGGGTATATTATCATGATGGTAAATGAACAACGAGTAAACTCACCGGAAGATCTGGAAAAGATTGTAGATCAGATTTTGAAGAAAACGGGAGATGAACAGGTTCTGTTTATCAAAGGTATTAATCCAAATGGACGTGCCAGATACTATGCAATAGACCTAGCTGATTAATAAAAAAAAGTCTTATAAAGGCAATAAAGATTGTTAAAGGTTTATAATAGATATAGGTATGGGGTAAGATGAAACAGTTAAAACAAAGAAATTGTTTTATCTTCATACCCCATATTCTCAATTAAATTCGTTGAATGAGACAATTAAAGATTACAAAGTCCATTACCAATCGTGAAAGCGCTTCGCTTGATAAATATCTTCAGGAAATTAGTCGTGAGGATCTTATCACAGTTGAAGAAGAAGTCGAATTGGCACAGGCAATTAAAAGAGGTGACCGTAGGGCATTGGAAAAATTGACCAGAGCTAATCTTCGTTTTGTGGTTTCTGTGGCTAAACAATATCAAAACCAGGGCTTAAGTTTGCCTGACCTTATTAATGAGGGAAATCTGGGGTTGATCAAAGCTGCTGAGAAATTCGATGAAACAAGAGGGTTCAAATTTATTTCATATGCTGTATGGTGGATTCGCCAGTCTATTTTGCAGGCTTTGGCTGAACAGTCTCGTATTGTACGTCTTCCATTAAACCAAGTAGGTTCTCTGAATAAGATCAGTAAAGCCTTCTCCAAATTTGAACAGGAAAACGAACGTAGACCGTCTCCCGAAGAGTTGGCAGAAGAGTTGGATATTCCGGTAGATAAGATATCTGATACCTTAAAAGTATCAGGACGTCATATCTCTGTGGATGCTCCTTTTGTTGGGGGTGAAGACAACAGTCTTTTGGATGTGCTTGTTAACAATAATGCTCCTATCGCAGACCGGTCGTTAATGAACGAATCATTAGCAAAAGAAATTAACCGAGCACTTGCTACTTTAACCGAAAGAGAATGTGAAATTATCAAGATGTTTTTCGGTATTGGTTGTCAGGAAATGACATTAGAAGAGATCGGGGACAAATTTGGCCTCACCAGAGAGCGCGTCCGCCAGATCAAGGAAAAAGCAATTAGAAGACTAAGACAAGGAACACGTAGCAAGCTCCTCAAATCGTATTTAGGTTAACTTCGGGTGAAATAACCAGGAAAAGAAGTTAAAAGAAGCTCCCCATCTTAATAAAAGATAGGGAGCTTTCTTTTTAGAGAATATTTTTGTAAAAAATATGTGAGTGGATTTTTCCTTTTTAAAACCGGATAAACTTTCTGATATCATGTTTTTTATATGAAATTCTATAGGATATATAAATTGTTCGCGAGGATATCAGGGCGTTTGATGGATAAAAAATAGTTACAAAAAAGT
>JAJQFE010000079.1 GCA_021201295.1 Tannerellaceae bacterium
AAATTTTTTCATAGTTAAGGTTTTGGTTAAATTGAATAAGGGTGGCTGTGAAGTTACCCTTGTTTATTTTATGATATTTCCTGTCTGCTCTCAATAATTTTTCTTATATTTGAAATGCAAAAGTAATTAAAGTTTATGGATAACCTCGGTGATTGGCTATACATTATTCTTCTGGTAGTTGCCGGTGCCAGCGGATTGTTTCGTTCCGGAAAGAAAAAGAAGACTCCGACAAAGGTCCTTGGACAGCCGGGGATGGAGGATCGTATGCCTGTTGAAGAAAAAGAAGCGAACGTTCAGATGCCAGGCAAAGGATTCTGGCAGATACTGGAGGAAATGGATCAACAAAAGAGCAGGACCGTGCGGAATCAGCCAGTCCGTCCATCTGTTCATGCTAAAATAAAAAAAGAGAAGGAGAAACAAAACTCTTCAAAACCCAAATACGAAACTTTAGGCAGCCATGCATGGGATCAGTCTCGTTTTCCAAAACCTATCGAAACTTACAGTTCTACGATTGAATCCTCTTTCAAAGACTACCCGACGGAGGAACAACCGGAAGTGACTCCAGAGTCATTTACTGATATAGAAGAGGTTAGAAAAGCAATCATTTATGCGGAAATACTCAACTGTAAATATTAAATGTAATTTCTTTTTTAATACCTTTGCTGCCGAAATGAAAAACAATAAGTATTTATAAGTTAAAACAATAATAATATCATGGCATTAAAATTTATTACAGCTGAAGAAGCTGCTACTTTCGTTAATCATGACGATAATGTAGGTTTTAGTGGGTTTACACCTGCCGGATGTCCGAAAGTGGTTCCGGTAGCAATTGCTAACAGGGCAATGGAAGAACATGCCAAAGGAAATCCTTTCCAGATCGGAATGTTTACCGGTGCATCTACCGGAGATAAACTGGATGGATCTTTAGCACGTGCAAACGCAATCAAATTCCGTACTCCTTATCAATCCAGTAAAGATCTGCGTGCACTTTTAAATGCCCGTGGTGTCCAGTATTTTGATATGCACTTATCAGAACTGGCACAAAGTCTGCGCTATGGTTTTCTGGGAAAAGTAGATGTTGCCATTATTGAAGCGGCAGATGTGACAGAAGAGGGAGAGATTATTCCTACCAGCGGTGTGGGTATTACTCCGACTATCTGTGATATGGCAGACCGTATTATTATAGAACTGAACAGACAGCACCCGAAAGAAATCCGGGGCATGCATGATATCTATCAGCCGGCTGATCCTCCTTATCGTCGTGAGATTCCAGTGTATACCCCTGCTGACCGTATCGGTACTCCCTATGTGAAAGTAGACCCTGCTAAAATTGTAGGAGTCGTTTTGACAGATGAACAAAATAAAGGGGGCAGCTTCACTCCGCTGGATGATGTCACGATGGCAATCGGTAGAAATGTGGCTGATTTCTTAGTAAGCGAAATACGTGCCGGACGTCTGCCGGAAGGATTTGTTCCTTTGCAGAGTGGAGTAGGGAACGTTGCCAATGCCGTTTTGGGGTGTATGGGTGAAAATAAAGATATCCCTGCATTTAATGTATATACAGAGGTGATTCAGGATGCAGTGATTGCCTTGATGAAACAGGGACGTGTGAAATTTGCCAGCGGTTGTTCATTATCTGTAAGTAATGAAGTGCTGGACGATATTTATAAAAACCTGGATTTCTTTAAAGATAAGATCCTGCTTCGTCCACAGGAAATCTCTAATAATCCGGAGGTTGCCCGTCGTTTGGGATTAGTAGCTATTAATACTGCGCTGGAAGCCGATATTTTTGGTAATATTAACTCTACACACGTTTCAGGTACCCGTATGATGAATGGTATAGGTGGTTCAGGTGATTTCACCCGTTCGGCCATGCTGTCTATCTTTACCACTCCTTCTACTGCAAAAGAGGGTAAGATCAGTGCTTTCGTACCGATGGTATCCCATATGGATCATAGCGAACATTCCGTAAAAGTGATTATTACAGAATATGGAGTGGCAGACCTGAGAGGTAAATCTCCTATCCAACGTGCACGTGCTATTATTGATAATTGTGTACATTCGGATTACAAACAACTATTGAACGAATATCTGGAAATGGATATCAAAGGTCATACTCCTCAGAACCTGAAATGCTGTTTTGCCTTTCATGAAGAATTAGCTGCCAGTGGTGACATGCGTAATACTGACTGGAGCAAGTGCAAATAATGGTATACATCATATAAAATCCAAACAGAAAGGTGTATATAAATAGGTATACGCCTTTTTTGTTGGATTATTGCTTCCTCTTTTGACCCGGGATTAGGAAAAAACAACCCTGGTTATAGATAAAAATAGTCAATTTGTTGAAGTAAAAGAAACTCTTATATAGAGATTCTTAGACTAATTATTTGCGAAATCTGGTTCTTAAAAAAGAAAATACTGATTCTGTTTGTCACTTTTTGAAACTATCGTACAGGTTTTTTTCTTACCAGGGTAGCCTGAAGGATCTATATGACCGGGAAAGATCCTTCACATTTTTGAAAAGCCAGTCGTTCCGTTCCGTTAGCTACATAAATTATTCCGCAATATTGATATCCATGTTTGTTTAACAGGTGTCGCATAACCTCATTATCTGCATGCGTATCTATCCGGATATTTTTGCATTGTTCCAAACACCAGTTGAAACAAAAAGAGGCTATTCCTTTTTCTTTACCATTCCCGGCCAACCGGTGAATTACGCCATAGGGCAGGTTATTGAGCCATTTACCCTGATAAATGGTAGCATAGGTAGGATCTTCGTCCTGCATAAAACAAAAAACACCTATTATTTCTTCCTGACTGTTGAGGCAGACATAACTGTTGCCCCTGATAATATCTTCCTGTATGATCTCCCGGGAAGGATAACCTTTTATCCATTGATTCGAATTGTTGTTCTGATCCATGTAGGCTTTTGCATACACATATAGTTTCATCACTGTTTTCAGGTCGGAGATCGTTGTTTTTCGTATTTTCATCCCTTATTTTTGATGATAAAAATAGGATCTTTTTTGGATTGGTTTATAAATAGTTACCCTATTGTCCGTAACGGGATTGTAACATAAATGAAATAATCCCTTCAAATGTATTTAATCTCTCCTTAATATGCAGTCTATTTCTTTGTACCAACAAATACTAAAGGTTAAAAGGTGTGAGAAAGTTTATAGAAAAGCTTGTCGAAGGAGGTTTATTATTAAGTGGGAGTGTTACGAGTCTGACCATCCTGCTTATTATCTTCTTTTTATTTAAAGAGGCTACCGGCCTGTTTAATAGTCCGTCCGTAGAAGAGGGGTATGTGTTAGCTGTCAATCAGGAAAATCCGGTCAGACATCTTTCTCCGGAAAAGATCATGGACATTTTTGATAGTGAAATTACGAACTGGAATGAGGTAGGAGGAATAGACGAAGAGATCCTTCTGGTCCGTCTTTCTGATCTGACTAATTATTTCAGTGAAGAAGAACTGGGAGATGAATTTCAGTTTATTCCGGAAAAGATCAGTGAACTGGTGGGCCGGGAACCGGGCATTATCGCTTTTTTCCCACATCAATATTTAGCAGATAACTTTGACGGAGCTATTATTTCAGGTGATAAAATCACGTTGTGGGATTTCTTTGAAGGAACCAAATGGTATCCGACTTCTACACCGTCCCCCATATTCGGTTTAATTCCTTTGCTGTTAGGCACCTTACTGGTAAGTGTGGGAGCTATTGCTTTATCTCTTCCTTTCGGGTTAGCGGTCGCTATTTATATGGCGGAAATTGCCAACATGCGTGTCCGCAACCTGCTGAAACCGGTCATCGAATTGCTGGCAGGAATTCCATCTGTAGTATATGGCTTTTTCGGTCTGGTCGTTATTGTTCCGCTTATCCAGAAAGTACTGAATCTACCTGTTGGGGAGACCGCTTTTGCCGGAAGCGTTGTCCTGGCTATTATGGCTCTTCCTACTATTATAACTGTGGCAGAAGATTCCATGCGCACCACTCCGCGTGCGATGAAAGAGGCCAGTCTTGCTTTAGGAGCCACTCAGTGGCAGACCATTTATAAAGTGGTGATCCCTTATTCTATTTCAGGGATTACTTCTGCGGCAGTATTAGGCATAGGCCGTGCCATCGGAGAAACCATGGCCGTGTTGATGGTAACCGGAAATGCAGCAGTGATTCCGACCTCTTTCTTTGAGCCTGTGCGTACTATTCCGGCAACGATTGCCGCTGAATTAGGAGAAGCACCGGCAGGTGGTGCACACTATCAGGCACTCTTCCTGTTAGGCGCTGTGTTATTTCTGATTACGTTGCTGTTGAGTATTTATGTTGAATTTATGTCTTCTAAAAGAAAAATGTAAAAGTATATGACTCCTGTACAAAAACTGGGAAATGTAGACGCGAAGAAGCGGACCTCACAAAAAATAGCCTTTGGCTTCTTCTCTTTCCTGAGTTATTCTGTGGTGGCTATTTTATTTGTTATCCTGGGTTTTATCATTATACAGGGTGCCAGTGTGATCAGTTGGGATTTCCTGACGAAGGCACCGGAAGACGGAATGACTGCCGGAGGGATTTTTTCCGCTATTGTCGGAACAGTTTATCTGGTAATCGGTAGTAGCCTTGTCAGTTTCCCAATCGGTATCATGAGTGGAATTTATATGAACGAATATGCTACTAATGGAAAAGTGATTCGTTTCATCCGTGTGATGACCAATAACCTGAGTGGTGTACCCTCTGTGGTATTCGGTTTGTTTGGTATAGCACTGTTTGTCAATACGATGGGATTTGGAGACTCTATTATAGCCGGTTCTTTAACTTTAGGGTTATTATCTTTACCTCTGATTATCCGGACTACGGAAGAGGCGTTGAAAAGTATAGATGATAGTTTCCGTCATGGTAGCCTGGCATTAGGAGCCACTCAGTTACAAACGATCCGGAAAGTGATCCTGCCGATGGCATTTCCTAATATTATTACCGGACTGATTCTTTCTATCGGTCGTATTTCCGGAGAAACTGCTCCGATTCTCTTTACAGTGGCGGCTTACTTCCTGCCACAGTTGCCTACCAGTATTTTTGATCAATGTATGGTTCTTCCTTATCACTTATATGTGATCTCTACCAGTGGAACAGATATCGAAGCTTTCCGTGGCATGGCTTATGGTACGGCATTGGTGCTGATTGCTATTGTTTTGATCGTAAATTTATTGGCAAATGCTCTGAGAAGTTATTTTGCCAACAAAGTAAAAATGAATTAATAAACACTTGATATGATAAGGATAAATGCAAAAAATGTAGACTTCTATTATGGGAGTTTCCATGCCCTGAAAGGTATCTCTATGGAAGTGGAAGCCAATACGTCGGTCGCTTTTATTGGCCCTTCCGGATGTGGTAAGTCTACTTTTCTCCGATTGATCAACCGGATGAATGATTTGATCCCCGGTACCCGGATGGAAGGCCAGATCCTGGTGGATGAGCGGGATATTTACTCGAAAGCTGAAAAGGTAGACCAGCTACGTAAAAGTGTGGGTATGGTTTTCCAGAAAGCCAATCCGTTTCCAAAGAGTATTTTTGAGAATGTAGCATATGGGCTAAGAGTGAATGGGATCACGGATCAGTCTTATATAGAAGAAACTGTTATCAAAACCTTAAAACAGGTAGTACTGTGGGATGAGGTAAAAGATAAACTGAAAGAATTAGCTTTTGCTTTATTCGGAGGACAGCAACAGCGGTTATGTATAGCCCGTGCATTAGCAATTTCTCCTTCGATCCTTCTGATGGATGAGCCTACTTCTGCGCTTGACCCGATCTCTACCGGTAAAATTGAGGATCTGATCCACGAATTGAAGAAAGAATATACGATTGTAATCGTTACCCATAATATGCAACAGGCTGCCCGTGTCAGTGACAGGACTGGTTACTTTTATCTGGGTGAACTGATTGAATATGATGATACCCGGAAGATCTTTACGAATCTGGATAAGGAAAGTACACAGAATTACATTACCGGCCGTTTTGGTTAATTAAATATAGAAAAAATCATGAAAGTTATAGAACAGGAATTAAGTGCTTTGAAAAATAATATTAGTGAAATGTGGGCTTTGGTCCATCAGCAGATCTATAATGCTGGTGAGGCGATGCTTACTGGAGATAAAGAACTGGCCTATAAAGTAATTAAAAGAGAACGCCGGGTAAATGCGTTTGAATTGAAAATAGATAGTGACTGCGAAGATATTATTGCTCTGTATGCTCCTGTAGCTATTGACCTGCGCTTTGTGTTGGCTATGTATAAGATCAATACCAACCTGGAACGGTTGGGAGACTTTGCAGAAAGTATTGCCCGTTTCGCAAGCAATTTGCCGGATGGGGAACCCATGGATCCTGAACTGATAAAAAACACCCGGGTGGAAGAGATCCTGAAACAATTATTAGAAATGATCCAGCTGGCACAGGAAGCATTTGATAAAGAAGATTCGGAAATTGCTTCCCGGCTGTTTTTAATCGATAATCAGATTGATGAACTAAATCATGCAGCTACTCCTGTAATTGCAGCTTATATTAAAGAACATCCCGAACGGGCGTTAGTCGGTTTATATATGGCAGGGGTGATCCGTAAGCTGGAACGTTTTGGCGACCATTGTACCAATATTGCAGAAGAATTAATTTTTTATCTGGATGCAAAGGTCATGAAGCACATGGAAAAAATGTCTCAGGATACGGAAGATTAAAAGGATTTTGGATTGATTTCAGACACGACTCTATAAACAGGTAAAACCTCATAGAATTCCGGTTATTGAATTCGATGGGGTTTTCCTGATTTTATCGATTAATACACCAAAAGGAATTTATCGTATTTTTTTACTTTTTGAGGGAAAACATTCGTTGTTAGGCAACTACCTGCAGAATAAACTTTTTTAATAAAAAATAATTGAAAAAACTTCCAGTAATATTTGGAGAATACGAATAAAGCTTCTACTTTTGCACC
>JAJQFE010000030.1 GCA_021201295.1 Tannerellaceae bacterium
TTACCCGTACGTCAGTTTAGCAAACTGGTGGTTTCAGCCACTCACCCACACTTCCGTTAGAATTTTTCACATTTCTTTTCTGAAATGCGTTGCAAAGATATGTGGTTATTTCTGAATATACAAAGCTTTTTCAAGATATTTTTAGAGAAAAAGATCGTACTTTTGTGGCCAATTCTGATTTTCAACTGTTTATTAAATAAGATGAGCGAGAAGAAAATTTCAAAAAAATCAGTAATCCTGACTGTCCTGGGAGTTACCTTTCTGATAGCTGCCGGTATTGGTTTTTGGGGGTATCGTTTATTATATGCGCCGGATTTTAATAAAACCCATACGGTGTATCTTTATATAGATCAGGCTAAAGATTTTGAAAAGTTATGTCGCCAATTAGTAGACTCTGCCGGTTGTGAACGAATTAAGGATTTTAAAATCCTTGCCAAGCAATTAAAATATCCGGAAAATATGAAAACCGGTCGTTATGCAGTAGAACCTGGAATGAATCATTTAACGCTGATTAATCATTTGCGTCGGGGGCAACAGGCTGCTCTACGAATTACATTTAATAATATCCGCTTCAAAGAAGATTTGGCTGCTCGTTTGGATGATCAGTTGATGTTAACCAAAGAAGATATTTTGCAATTGATCAGTGATTCTGCCTATACAGGAACATTAGGGTTTACACCGGAAACTATTTCTGCCATGTTTCTGCCTGATACGTATGAAGTATATTGGAATATTTCACCGGAAAATCTAATCAAACGGATGAAAAGAGAATTTGATAATTTCTGGACTGAACAACGTAAAGCAAAAGCCGCAGAAATTGGGTTAACACCTATAGAAGTGTCTGTCCTGGCTTCTATTGTAGAAGAAGAGACGGCAACTTTGGAAGAATACCCTATTGTGGCAGGACTTTATATAAATCGTTTACATAGAGGTATTCCCTTACAGGCAGATCCAACAGTAAAATTTGCTATGGGAGATTTTTCTCTCCAACGTATTTTATTTACACATCTGGAAATAGATTCACCCTATAATACTTATAAATATGCCGGTTTGCCTCCGGGCCCTCTTCGGATGCCTTCAGTCCGGGGATTAGATGCCGTGTTGAATTATACCCGGCATAATTATCTTTATATGTGTGCAAAAGAAGATTTTTCCGGTCGTCATAATTTTGCTGTGACATTAGCGGAACATAACTGGAATGCGGATCGGTACCGTGCAGAACTGAACCGCCGCCGTATCCGCTAAAATTATCAGGGACCAATTACCAATTATTCATTGATTTGAGTATCTTTGTTGATGATAGATAAAACGTCAATCATTAGACATTTACACCATGGAAAAACATCTGTTTTTAGGAGATGAAGCTATTGCCCAAGCTGCTATAGATGCCGGATTGTCCGGTGTATATGCTTATCCCAGAACACCTTCTACTGAAATTACTGAATTTATTCAACGATCATCCATCGCTCAACAAAGAGGAATCCATAGCTGCTGGAGTGTCAACGAAAAAAACAGCTTTGGAAGCAGCTTTAGGTATGAGTTATGCCGGAAAAAGAGCGCTTTGTTGTATGAAACATGTAGGATTGAATGTAGCGGCAGATTGTTTTATGAATGCTGCCATGAGCGGTGTAAATGGGGGACTGATCATTGTTACGGCTGATGATCCTTCGATGTATTCTTCTCAAAATGAACAGAACAATTGGATCTATGGAAATTTTGCCATGATTCCTGTGTTGGAGCCTTCCAGCCAGCAGGAAGCTTATGATATGGTATATGACGGTTTTGAACTTTCAGAGTGGCTTGGATATCCCATTTTAGTAAGGATTACTACCCAGATGGCACATTCCCGGGCTGGAGTGGTAAGAAAGCCGGAACAACCGGAGAATCCGATGAATTGCCCGGTGGATGGACGACAACGGTTTATTCTACTGCCAGCTTTGGCTCGTAAACGATATCAGGCATTGTTACATACTCAGTCCTCTTTTATAGAAGCTTCGGAACATTCTTCTTACAATTGTTATTATGATGCCCCTGATAAAAAGTTAGGGATTGTTACTACAGGCATTGCTTTTAATTATTTAAAAGAGAATTTTCCGGATGGTTTTGAGTATCCGGTTTTAAAAATTGGCCAGTATCCACTTCCGCAGAAACAACTCCGGCAACTGGTTGCAGCATGTAATGAAATTCTGGTTTTGGAGGAAGGTTTTCCTGTAGTAGAAGAACAACTAAAAGGGGTTTTAGAAAAAGGAATTAGGATACATGGTCGTTTGGATGGAACATTACCAAGAACTGGTGAATTAAATCCGGATGTGGTAGGGAAAGCGTTAGGGAAAGAAGCCGGCAGTCACTATGTTATTCCTGACCTGGTAGAAGCACGTCCTCCGGCACTTTGCCAGGGTTGCGGTCATCGGGATCTTTTTGATGCTTTAAATGAGGTGATCTGGGAATATGAAGGTGCTAAAGTTTTTGGAGATATAGGTTGTTATACTTTGGGTGCTTTACCTCCTTTCCGGGCCATTGATACCTGCATTGATATGGGAAGTGCTATTACGATGGCTAAGGGTGCTGCAGATGCCGGTGTTTTTCCTTCTATAGGCGTGATCGGTGATTCTGCCTTTACACATTCAGGGATGACGGGTTTACTGGATTGCGTGAATGAAAATAGTCCGGTGACCATTGTGATTTCAGATAATGAAACAACTGCTATGACAGGCGGACAGGATTCTGCCGGAACCGGTCGTTTGGAAGCTATTTGTATAGGTCTGGGAGTTGCTCCTTCCCATGTCAGGGTGATGGCACTATTAAAGAAACATTTTGAAGAGATGAAAAGAATTATTCGTGAGGAGATAGAATATTCCGGTGTTTCCGTATTGATTCCTACCCGTGAATGTATTCAGACATTAACCAGAAAAAAGAAAGAAATTAAAAATAAGTAAGAAGTAGATAAATTATAATCATATTTTTCTATTGACGACTCAATCAATTTTTTCAATGAAAACAGATATTATATTATCAGGAGTAGGAGGGCAGGGGATTTTATCTATTGCTGCGGTAATTGGTGAGGCCGCTTTAAAGGATGGACTTTATATGAAGCAGGCAGAAGTACATGGCATGAGTCAACGGGGTGGTGATGTACAGTCTAATGTAAGGCTATCAGACCAACCTATTGCCTCAGATTTGATTCCTCTTGGACAGGCAGATCTGATTATTTCTCTTGAGCCTATGGAAAGTTTGCGTTATTTGCCCTATTTAAAAAAAGAGGGTTGGATTGTTACTAATTCACAACCTTTTATGAATATTCCTGATTATCCGGATATAAAGAAAATATATGAAGAGCTGAATAAACTTCCTAATACAATCAAGTTAGATGTAGAAGCTATTGCCAGAGATGTTGCAACCGTACGGGTTGCCAATATGGTTATGTTAGGGGCCGCATGTCCATTTATAGGAATTGAATATGATAAAATAAAAGACGGGATAAGAGGGATTTTCAGCCGTAAAGGTGAAACTATAGTAGAAATGAATCTAACGGCTTTACAAGCCGGATATGAGATAGCACAAAATAGATAGTTTATGAAAAAAGTATTTTTAATGAGTTGCCTGTTTAGCTTATTGGCTTTGGCAGGTTATGCACAGGATGATAGTGATATTATCAAAGTGGGAGATCAAATGCCTGCTTTTAATATTGTTTCAGACCATGGCAAAGTATTGAGTTCCTCAGCTTTCCAGGGGAAAGTTGTCCTGATTAGTTTTTTTGCAACCTGGTGTCCTCCCTGTCAAAAAGAACTGGCAGAAGTGGAGGCTACATTATGGCCTGCATTTAGTGGCCATAAAGATTTTTCATTAATTGTAATCGGTCGTGAACATTCAGATGAAGAGTTAAAGGTTTATAATGAGAAAAAAGGATTTACGTTTCCCTTATATCCGGATAAAGACCGGGCTATTTATAGTAAATTTGCCAACAGCCTGATCCCTCGTTGTTATCTGGTAGGTAAAGATGGAAAAGTGATTTACACCAGTAAAGGATATACAGAAGAGGAATTTTCCGAAATGATGGAAAAGATAGAAAAAGCTTTAAAATAATGGGTGATATTATTTCACCCTTTCTCTGATTAGTTTTTTTCTTTGATATATTAAAAATGTTATTGTCTGTATTTTTGATAGAAAAATAAGAATTTTAACCGGGAGAAAGGGGACTTTCTGAGATGAATGACAGAAATAGGTAAATATCTATTGTATGCTTTGATTTTCCTACACGCTTATTTGTTAATCCTCATATATTAAAAAATGAAAATCCACCTTGTATTTGTTCTGTTTTTTGTTACTCATTTCTCTCTGTTTTCTCAAATCCGTTTAAAGGGATATGCTGAAGCCTGTATTTCTCCTGAATTAATGCATGGGCGTTGGGACGCTCGTTGGGTTTCCTGTCCAGATGAGCCTGAGAATGTATATGGTATTTATCATTTCCGGAAAAACTTTGAAATAAAAGACATACCTGCTGAATTTATTGTGCATGTATCTGCTGATAACAGATACAAATTATATATAAATGGACATTTAATTTCTTTAGGACCTGCCAGAGGAGATATTTACAACTGGAATTTTGAAACTGTTAATTTAGCCCCGTTTTTAAAGACCGGGAAGAATATTCTTTCTGCAGTGGTGTGGAATTATGCAGAAAAGAAACCGGTTGCTCAGATAAGTTTTAACCAGACTAGATTTTTATTACAGGGAAATACTAAAACAGAAAAAATGGTAAATACAGATCATACGTGGCTTTGTTTAAAAAATGACTCCTATATTCTCTGGGAGAAACCAGTACTGGGGTATTATGTGGCTGGGCCGGGAGAATCCATGAACGCTTCTTTTTATCCATGGGGCTGGGAAAAGCCGGATTTTGATGATTCTACGTGGAAAAATGTTCGTGTAGGTATGGAAGCGGGTATGAAAGGAGCGCGGGATTATCCGGGCCGTTTGTTAGTACCTTCGCCTATTCCTCCTATGGAAATGAAACAGGAGCGTATGGCCACAGTGCGTATGGCTACCGGCATCACTTGTCCTGAGGATTTTCCCAAACGATCTACCCCTCTTCTCATTCCTGCGAATAGTAATGTAAAATTACTGATTGATAATCAACAACTCACAACAGGGTATTTCTCCTTGCTTTTTAGTCAGGGAAAAAATGCGGAAATAAGGATTGGGTATGCAGAGGCGCTTTATGAGGAAGAAAAGCAAACAGAAACTGTTAAATCTTACCATTTAAATAATAAAGGACATAGGGATGAGGTCGTAGGAAAATGATTGGTTGGCTATGAAGATAAAATTATAGCCGATGGGGGAGAAGGACGTATTTTTACTACACTTTGGTGGCGTACCTGGAGATACATAGAACTACATATGACTACCGGAGAGGAACCCTTGAGGCTGGATGATATATATGGAACTTTTTCTGCTTATCCCTTCCAACCGGAGTTTTCTTTTTATGTTCCTGGGTATGAAGAATTACACCGGATGCTGGATATTGGCTGGTTAACTGCCCGTTTATGTGCTAACGAAACATATATGGACTGTCCTTATTATGAACAGCTTCAGTATTTTGGGGATACACGTATTCAGGCTATGATCACTATGTATAATACCCGGGATAAGTATATGGTGAAAAATGCTATTGAACAGGGAAGACAATCTATTGTTGCTGATGGCATTACTATGAGCCGTTATCCTTCTTCTCTTCATCAGTTTATTTCCTCTTTTTCTCTATGGTGGATCTGTATGGGGTATGATTACTGGATGATGAGGGGAGATAAAGAGTATATTCAATCTTTGTTACCTGCCTACCGGGGGATTTTGGCATGGTATGAACAGTGGTTGAAACCTGATCATAGTTTAGGGTATGTTTCTCATTGGTTTTTTGCGGATTGGGCACAAGGTTTTCCGAATGGTGAACCTATAAGAGAGGAAGATGGAAATTCTGCTTTTCAGGATTTAGTTTATATTCTTACACTGGAAGCTGTTGCTGAAATAGAGCAGGAAATAGGATCCGTTGCTATAGGAGAACATTATTCTCAAGTGGCTTCAGATATAAAAAAGACGATCCGAACCAAATACTGGAATGAATCCCGAGGTGTATTTTCCGATACCCATGATCATCGTAGTTTTTCTCAACATGTGAATGCCCTGGCTGTTTTAGCTGGAGTTGTTTCCGGACAGGAAGCCGTTTCTGTTATGGAAAAAACATTAACAGATAAAGAGTTAATACAGGCTACTATTTATTTCTGGTATTATGTGCATCAGGCACTCCAAAAAGCTGGATTAGGAGATCTGTTTTTAGATAATTTACAGATCTGGCGTGATCAAATGGAGTTGGGCTTAACTACATGGGCCGAGATGCCGGAACCTTCCCGGTCGGATTGTCATGCCTGGGGTTCCAGTCCGAATATTGAATTTTTCCGCATTATATTAGGTATTCAAAGTGATGCCCCCGGATTTAGTAAAGTAAGAATTTCTCCCTCATTAGGTAACTTAAAACAAGTGAGTGGTTCCATACCGCATCCTTCAGGAAGTATTACTGCAGAATATACCGTAGAAAAATCCGGCACATTAAAAGCCCGGATTTGTTTGCCTGATACTATTACCGAAGTATTTTCCTGGAAAGAAAAAGAATATGTTTTAAACCCCGGAGAGCAGGTGATCGAAATTCAATGAATCCGGATAAAAGTTTTTTATAATATCTTTCAGGGCAAAGTTGTCTTAAAATATTTTTTGCCAGCATGTTATTTTTTGAATTTCTTTGATTCTATTTTACAGCTATTGATATGTAATTATACCTTAGAAAAATGTTAAAAACTACGATTGTTCAATAAAACCTTTTTATTATATATTAATGTAAAGGAAAAAAACGAATGTATGTTAAAGGTGGAAAAAACTTCCAGTAATATTTGGAGAATACGAATAAAGCTTCTACTTTTGCACC
>JAJQFE010000004.1 GCA_021201295.1 Tannerellaceae bacterium
CCCGGAGCCGGTTGGTTCAGATAAGCAAGAAGCCGTTTCATCGGGAATTAGCTAAAAAAGTTCCTGACATGTTCAATCATATACTCCACCATCTCTTCTTTCAGTTCCGTATGGATAGGCAGGGATAATACTTTGTCAGGTAATTGCAGGGTAACCGGCATATGATCCACTTTACGGGCCAGTCCACGCAGGGCAGGCTGCCTTTCCAGGGAAGCGGGGTAATAGACCATGGAGGGAATTCCTTTCTGTTTAAGGTATTCTTTCAGGGCATCTCTTTTCCCGTTTTTCACCTGAAGGGTGTACTGGTGATAGACATGGGTAGAAAAAGAGGCTACCTGTGGAGTGACCAACTCCTCTATATCAACAAAAGCACGGTCATATTCAGCGGCTATGCTGATCCTTTTCCGGGTAAAACTGGAGATATATTTCAGTTTAACATCCAGAATAGCCGCCTGGATCGTATCCAGCCGGGAATTACATCCGACTACCTGGTGTTGATATTTACTGCTCTGTCCATGGCTGGCCACTATTTTAAGCTGGCGGGCGATCTGTTCATCGGAAGTCATCATAGCGCCTCCGTCTCCATAACAGGCTAAAGGTTTGGACGGGAAAAAAGAAGTGGTCCCTACATCTCCTATGGTTCCCGACTGTTTGGCCACTCCATTCCGGAAAGTATAAGTAGCTCCGATGGATTGGGCATTATCTTCAATAACAGCCAGGTTATATTTCTTTCCGATCCGCAGAATAGGTTCCATATCCGCACACTGTCCGAATAAATGCACGGCAATAATGGCTTTCGTTTGCCGGGAAATAGCATGTTCAATCTTATCCGGATTGATCGTAAAGGTATAAGGATCTACATCTACCAAAACAGGCGTCATGCCCAGTAGGGCTACCGCTTCGGCTGCTGCAATATACGTAAAAGCCGGAACGATCACTTCATCGCCGGCCTGTAAACCCAGTGCCATTAAGGCTATCTGGATGGCATCCGTACCATTGGCACAGGGAACCACATACGGTACGCCGACATAGGCTGCTAAATGGTCTGCAAATGCCTGAACCTGTGGCCCATTAATAAAAGCACTCTGATTGAGAACCGACTGAATGGCTGCGTCGATTTCACTTTTCAACCGCCGGTATTGAGTATGCAAATCTACCATTTGAATACTCTCATCAAACATAATAGCCATCTGTCTGGTACTCATCTTTGTCTGGTCTTACTATAGCTGTCTGTTACTAAAACAGCAAATATAGTTAACAATTGAAAATTAACCATTAGGAATTGACAATTTTATAGGAAGAAATAAAAAATAAGGGATATCCGCCAGAACATCCCTTACCTGAAATTAAATATTTTCTACTTGCTACTTAACTACCAGCGAAGCAATAATTCCTCTGACTACTTTTTTACTTTACTTCGCTACCCGGTTTAACCGTTTTCTCCGGCATGATAACAGAAAGTTTCCCATCAGAATCTTCTGCAGACAGAATCATTCCTTCCGACACAATGCCCTTCAGTTTTCGCGGGGCCAGATTAGCTATAAAACAAACCTGTTTTCCTATCAGATCTTCGGGGGCATAGTGCTGAGCGATACCGGAGACAATCGTTCATTTCTCTAATCCGTCATCAATCCGGAACTGTAATAGTTTATCTGCTTTCGGTACTTTGGTGCATTCAAGCACAGTTCCTACCCGGATATCCAGCTTGGTAAAGTCATCGAAGTTAATATTTTCAAGAATGGGATTAGCTTTATAGTTCTCTTCCTCATTCTGCTTCTTAGTATCCAGCAACTTTTGGACCTGGGCTTCAATAACAGCATCCTCTATCTTTTCAAATAAAAGTTCAGCTTCTCCTAATGTATGGCCCGCTTCCAACAGGTCAGCAGCCCCCAGACGATCCCAACCTAATGGTTCTACATTCAGCATCCTGTTCAGTTTATCCATACTGAAAGGAAGGAAGGGTTCAAAGGCGATCGCTAAATTGGCAGTGATCTGTAAAGAAATGTTCATAATTGTAGCGACACGGTTCATATCTGTTTTAGCGAGTTTCCAGGGTTCCGTATCTGCCAGATATTTATTCCCGATACGGGCCAGATTCATCGCTTCTTTCTGTGCGTCCCGGAAATGATAAGTATCCAATAAACGTTCCACTTCCTGTTTTACATGGGCAAAATCGGCTAATGTCTGACGGTCATAGTCTGTTAATTCTCCTGCTGCCGGAACTTTCCCTTCAAAGTACTTATTGGTCAGTACCAGGGCGCGGTTGACAAAATTACCCAGAATAGCTACCAGTTCGTTATTATTGCGTGCCTGAAAATCCTTCCAGGTAAAATCATTATCTTTGGTTTCAGGTGCATTGGCTGTTAAAACATATCTCAGGACATCCTGTTTACCGGGCATCTCCTCCAGATATTCGTGTAACCAGACTGCCCAGTTACGGGAAGTGGAGATTTTATCTCCTTCCAGATTCAGGAATTCATTAGCCGGTACATTCTCAGGTAAACAGAAGCTACCTTCTGCTTTTAACATGGCCGGGAATACAATACAGTGGAATACGATATTATCTTTTCCGATAAAATAGACAATTTTTGATTCGGGGTCTTTCCACCATTGCTCCCAGCTATCCGGTAAAAGTTCTTTGGTATTGGATATATAACCGATAGGTGCATCAAACCATACATATAATACTTTTCCTTCCGCTCCTTCCACCGGAACCGGAATTCCCCAATCCAGGTCACGGCTGACCGCCCGTGGCTGTAAGCCCATATCCAGCCAGCTTTTACACTGTCCGTATACGTTGGGCTTCCATTCTTTATGTTCTTCTAAGATCCATTGACGGAGAAATGGCTCATGTTTGTCCAAAGGAAGATACCAATGTTTGGTTTCCCGGAGAACAGGTGCGCTGCCACTGATGGCAGATTTGGGATGAATAAGATCCTGTGGACTTAAGGATGTCCCACAGGCTTCGCATTGGTCACCATAAGCGTTTTCATTTCCACAATGCGGACAGGTACCGGTAATATACCGGTCTGCGAGAAACTGTCTGGCTTCTTCATCGTAGTATTGTTCACTGGTTTTTTCGATGAATTTGCCTTTATCATAAAGTGTACGGAAAAACTCAGAGGCTACTTCCCGATGAGTATCAGAAGTCGTGCGGGAATATATATCAAATGTGATACCAAAATCCTCAAAAGACTTTTTGATGATTGCATGGTAACGGTCTACTACATCCTGGGGAGTGATCCCTTCTTTCTTAGCCCGCAGTGTAATAGGGACCCCATGTTCATCCGATCCTCCGACCATTAACACTTCTTCCCCTTTTAACCGCAGATAGCGGACATAAATATCAGCAGGCACATATACGCCTGCGAGGTGTCCGATATGCACCGGACCATTTGCATACGGCAATGCCGTAGTGATCAGCGTTCTCCTGAAATGCTTTTTCATACCTTTCTACATTCTGTTTGAGGCACAAAGGTAGGAAATTATTTCATTCTTCAGAAGTATTCAGAAAGTTGGGAAAAATCAGAGCTAAGGTACTCACAGGACTTACCTTACTGATGCTTTATTTTAATCAGCCTATTTTCTTATTATTATCTAATAGAGAAGATGATACTTAACGATTTTTATAGTACAGACCTGTTTCCTTATCTTATTTTTACATATCTTTGCAGCGGCTTATTTTTGCCATATCAATCTATTTTTCATTACATTTTACAGGATATGATTTCTCTGTAAATTAATGATATACCAATTTGAAAGGCCGTATGAAGAACGCTATCAAAAAATTCCATAGTCCTGTGAGAACTATCCTATTCCTGCTATGTATACTTATAGCAGGCAGTTCTTTCTATTCCTGTGCTGATGATATCGATAACAGACTAAAAGATCCGGGTATCCTGAGTCTCACACTCGCTTCGGATACCACTTTCGGGAATATAGTAACTACGAAAGCCCAGATATTAGAGGAACTGATTCCTTTTCAGTATATAAACAACTATACGGTAGAAATTCTACAAGGAAATACCACTGTTCATTCATATGACAATTTTGAAGATATGCCGGAGGAAATAGAACTTTCAGCCGGGGCCTATACGATGAAAGCCTATAAAGGAGAAAATAAACCGGCGGCTTTCAACAGTCCTTATTTTGAAGGGGTGGTTGATTTCGTGATCGAGAAAGGCATACGTACTCCTATTTCAGATACCTGTACCTTAGCCAATACCCGGGTAGCGGTTACCTACACCGATGATTTCCTGAATGCGTATGAACAGTTCCGGATCCGGATGAATACAGAACATATGGTAACTGACACCATCGGTTTCAAAGAGGATGAGATCCGGGGAGCTTATTTCAAAACGGATGCCACCGGTACGGACCTGAATATGAACCTGTGGTTAGTGAAGCGGGAAGACTCTGTCATCAATTATTATAAACCCAGCCCCCTGACAATCTATCCACGGGAAAATGTGGTTCTCTTGTTTAAAACGGACAGTGCCGCGCTGAATGGTATCGGACTACAGGTGACTATTAACCGCGCATATGATAAAGATACGACCCTGAATATGACGATTCCGGAATATGCATGGGGGGGGCGTGAAAGAGCCTACGTTAGACGTTACCTCTTTCCCTTCTCTACTGGATAATGTTTCTTATTTCGCTTTACAGGAAAATAACTATAATCCCGGATACGTATATCTAGATTATACGGTTCCGGGCGGAGTCGGAAAAGCGATGGTTAGCATATCCCGGACTGAAAACGGAAGTACTACAACTACCGATTACGATCTGACCACTACTGCCGAAGCCAAAGCAGCCAACGAAATTGGTATTACACTGAGTGATCAAAGTAATAGTGAAGAGTATACAATAGCTACAGAAACTAAAAACGGCCGTATACACTTTACAGATGCTTTGGCACAGTTACCCGCTTCCACAAATGAGGTGGAATATATCTATAGGGTGTATGTGGTGGATGCAGTTCCTGTCAATCCGAATTCTACTGATACAGTACAGATGGTGGTGAAACCAAATCCGGTAGGTCCTTCCAGTCTGGAAAATATGAATAACACGGTACAAGATTATTCTATTCTGGCTACAGCCACATTAGATAATCCTATTGAAATTAAGTTCAATACGGATGCCGGTATAAAATCGGCTACATTAACAGTAGAAAGAAACAATACAAACGTGGGAGAATACGACATCACTTCTACACTTCCGGCAGGAGTCACTTATGCAAACGGTGTACTTACTTTCGACAGAAGTTTTGTAAACTATCTGGAAGTGGAACCGGGAGTCACAGAGACCTATACATTCACTATCAAGGCTACGGATAATTTAGGAGAAGTCTTTGAAAATAGTCCGATGCGTTTTTCTGTAAGTCTGACCCCTGTATTTGAAATCGTTGTTCCTTCTGAACATATCTGGGGATGGAAAGCGAAGATTGGAGCTACTGTTTCCGGATTAACAGCTATCAATAAATCTAATCTCACACTTCTTCTTTCAACAGACGGAAATAATTATTCAGAATTACAAGATCCGGAGGTAGAAGGTCTTCAGGCAAATATTATAAAAAATAGGTTAGAAATGCAGAAAACCTATTATGTAAAAGCAAGGTACAATCAGATAGAAAGTGGAGTATATACTTTTATTACAGAAGGAGAGGACTTACTGAATGGCGATATGGAAGATTGGATAGTAGAAAATAAACAATGTTCTTATAAATCAGGAGGAATCTTTTCTAGTTCTGCCACCTTACATATTCCATATCCATCTTTAACTAATTGGATCAACAATAATAGTGTTACGGCCTATAATACTACTTCCAGTTCGACTTTAGGTGGTGATACATATGCAGCATTAGGATGTTTTCCGACAGTGGTTTATGATATAGAAAGTAATGATAAATATGCAGTGATCCGTACGATTGATGCTACAACTTCCGTGAATGGATACAGTAATGGAAAAGCCCGGGGAGAGCTTAGCTATGAATCTAATTTCAGTTCACGTCCATCCAGTATCACATTTGATTATAGTTATCAATCTCTCGAGAATAGTGGAGAGCAATTTGTTGTTGAAATCCTGGTTTATTCCGAGGCAGGTACAGAATTGGTTCTGCTAAATTAACAGGAGGCAATGAAACCAATTTTATTACTCATACATTGCCTATAGAATATACAATCCAGGATCAGAAAGCAAATCAGATAAAAATACTTTTTGCATCCTCTGATAGTTCTAATCCACAGATAATCACAGGAGAAATATCTACCTATAATTATCAAGGTAGTTTAACTACCTACACAAGTGTTAATTATGGAAGTACTCTAAAAATTGATAATGTAAAATTAAACTATACAGGAAATTAAATATGAAAAACATACAATATTATACATCCATTTTACTAATTGGTTTAGGAGCTATTTCCTGTCAGTCAGAGAAAGGAGAGGCGGATTATCCCTTCACTAATCTCAACGTAGGAGCATTATACCTGGGAACACCGGAAATAAATGAAGATATTCCAACGATTATCACTCGTTCTGCAGACTTCAGTATGCTGGATAAAAACAAGTTTATTATTGAAATTCAGGGAACAGGAAGCAGCAATGGTTCTACGTTTAAACGTTTTGAAACTTACACCCAGCTGGAAGAATATGGCATGCCTTTAGAATTACCGGTCGGACCTTATCTGGTGAGAGCTTTTTCTTATGACCCTGCAGATGTTTTACGTGAACAGCCCTATTTCTTAGGGAAACTACTTTAAATATACAATCGCATGAGGTAAGTACGGTGACGGTAGAATGCAAATATAAAAGTATAGGAGTTGAAATTCAGTTAACAAGTAATTTCCTGAACGAATTTATGGATAACTATACCGTTACCGTCCAACAGGATATGGATGGAGCCTCGGCTGCCTATACAGCAGCTAACACAGACCGGATCTATTTTACAAATGATTGTAATTATTTCTGAAGGTCATTATAGAATGCACCAATAAAGATAATTATCCATATAATCCTCGTGTTTACTATTTCAACAAAGATGCAATGGACCCACAGTTTGATAATGATGCACCTTACAGAGGTGAATACTTTATTATAACGATTGATACAGATACAGCAACCGGATTTTCATCGGCAACTAACTAAGTAATTTTTTTATGAAACACACTATATACATTACTTTCTTATGGATCGGATGGGTTATGATGGGAATCACTTCCTGTGAACTGCAGAAAGATCTGATGGGTAAAGGAGATAACACGGATAATCCGTCTATCGACCCTAATTTATTAGGAGGATTAAGCCTGGTTCTAAATCCGGAAAAGGAGGCTGAAGTACCTTCAAAAACAGACGGGGTGTCCGGTTCTGATATTGTCGTGCTGGATATGAATCAATTTTTCGTACAGATCCTGGACGAAGAGGGAGAGCTTATAAAATATTATAATACTTATAAAGAGATTGAACAGGGGGGTACAATCTTCTTACCTAAGGGGACTTATTACATTCAGGCTTCTTTGGGAGACCTGGTAGAAGCCGGATTTGATATGCCTTACTATGAAGGTATCAATACCTGTGTAATTACTCCTAAGGAAGTAGCCTCAGTTATTACTAAATGTGTGCTGGCCAATAAAAAAATTACTCTTTCTTATACAGATGAATTCCTGGCAAAATTCAAAAGTGACTATAAGATTATTATGACCAACGGAGCAGGAGTTTTAACCCTGGGCCATAATAAAACCCGGGTTCCTTACTTCAAATCTAGTGACCGTTTAGATTTCATTATTCATACGACTACAGTAGAAGGATTGGATCTGACCTACTCCATGAATTTGTTTGAAGATGATGATGTTTCTTCCCACAATAATATCTTAGTGGACCTCGATGTGGTTCCGGACACCGATACCAAACCCGATCCGGGACCTGATCCCGGAGAACCGGAACCGGAAGAGCCGGGAGAAGGAGAGCAGCCAACATTAGTCGTAAATATCTCCCTTATCAACAGAGAATATGTAATCGAGATTCCATCAAACTTTGTGAATCCGGATGAAGGTGGGGGGAAATAATTCGGGTGGAGGTGAAGGAGCCCCTACCATTACAGGTACGGGTCTATCAACTCCTATTGAGATGACTGTAGCAGACGCTTTGGAGAAAGGAGCAACCGTTAGAGTAACGATTAGCACTCCCATGGGTATTAAATCCTTAGAAGCGCTTATCACTTTCACCAATACAGAATTTATGGAAACAATTAGTATAATGGGCTTAGATAAATCTTTTGATATGCTCAACCTAAATCCTGAACTTGAAAATACACTGGTAAATGATGTAGGATTAGCACTCCCATCAGATCCGTACTCCAACATATTTGATATAAGTCAATTTGTAAAATTGATGGCCGTATTTAGTGACGGAGGAACTTATAGATTTAAGTTAACAGTTACAGATGTAGAAGGAAATAGCGCATCAGAAACTCTGACTATCATATTAACAAAATAAAGATCAAGATGAAAGATAAAATATATATTGTTGCATGGTTATTATCTATTCTTTTCTTTATTCCGGCCTGTGATAAAGAAATGAGTGGTACGGATGATTCCGGATATATTTTACTGGGAGTAGAAAAAAATGAAATTCTCTATACCAAAGCTGGAGAACCTATAACGGATGAAATATTAGGAGTATATTTTATTAATACGGCAACCAATGATACTACAAAGCAATTTGAAAATTATAAAGAGGAAGTTGAAGGACAACGAATCCTCCTGCCAGCTGCAACTTATGATGTTATAATAAGCTCATTCTCACCGGATAATCTAGCATGGGATACTCCGGTTTACTATGCAGATACAACTTTAACTATTAAATCAGGAGAAATAGCTTCTGCCGCACTTGAATGTAAAATAACCAATACTAAAGTTACCGTAGATTTCACATCAAATGTAGCAACCTATTTTAGTTATTACGAAGCATTGGTTGCAGGTAAATCAGGAGAATTAACATTTGTAATGGATGAAACCCGGGCAGGTTTTTATTTTACAGATAAACTTACTATTACTTTAAATCTGATCAATAAAAATAATGGTCTCGCTTTCCAGTTTATTAAAGTGTTCCCGGATATACAACCCAGATATCACTATAAATTAAAATTTGATACCACTGATTCAGGGGATGAAGCTGCCGGAGGGAATATTGATATTACTGTCAATGAAGAGCTGGAAGAGATTGAATACACTATCAAACTCTCTAAATACACCCAGCTCATGGATTTACCGAAAGCTCCATCTACTCAGATAGCGACTCAGTTTGCAGGGGAGCAAAATGAATCCGAAAATTCCTCTTTAACCTTTAAAAAAGTGATAGGAGAAAATGCAGTAGAAAAACATCAGTTAGTAATTTCAACAGAAGCAGGCCTGAAAAACTTATATATAAATTTGTCAGAGACCTTTATTGAGGAAGGCTTACCTGAAATATTTGATTGGTTTACGGTCAATGAAAATGTAAAGAACAAGATTCAAATCTCCGGAAGTTTTGATGAAGATCATCTAATCTATACGTTAGATTTAAAGAATATGGTTAATAACTATTTAAGAGCCAATGAAAATACTCCTCGTAACTATTCCATCGGCATCTCTGCCTTAGATGTATTTCAACAGGAAATTCAAACAACTCTTTCATATACGGTAACACCTGATCTGGATTTAATGACCTATACTATAAATGAAGTAGATGTATGGGCAAAGAGAGCAATCGTCAGGGGCTTCTCTGATCCTACCGGAACAAATGTGTATTTTAAATATGGAATAACAGGAAGTAATGAAAACACCTGGACTACAGTTACCGGGACTATGGATGCCACAGGTAATATCAATGCATTACTTACCGGTTTAAATTCTAATACAAATTACTCATTTAGACTCTATGGAACTTTAAATGGAGTAGAAGAACAGGGAGATGTATATAGTTTTACCACTGAAGAAGAAAAGCAATTACCTAATGCAGGGTTTGAAGACTGGCATAAATCCACATCCCCAAGTACTTATTTAGTATATGAAACAGGTGGAGAAATGTTTTGGGATAGTGGTAATCATGGAGGAGCTACCTTATCTTATTTAGGAGTAGATGGTAACATTACTACTCCGGATGAGAATCTATATAATAGAAATGGTAGTGGAAACAAGTCTGCCCAATTAAAATCTCAGTTTGTAGGATTAAGTAGTATGGGAAAATTTGCTGCGGGAAACTTATTTGTAGGTGAATATAAATCAACCAGTCTGACTACAATGACAGGTACTATAGACTTTGGGAGAGAGTTTACCCATAGACCTTCCAAATTAAAAGGCTGGTATAAATACGAGCAGGGATCTATTGATTATTCAGAAACAGATATGGCTCCTAAAAATACACCGGACTCAGCACATATTTATATTGCTTTAGGTAATTGGAGTGCTCCCTGGAGGGTGGATAACAATGTCAAAAGTACATTATTTGATCCTAATGATCCTGGAGTGATTACTTATGGGGAATTAGTTAAAGGGGCAGACACCAGTGGAGAAGATCTTATTGAATTTGAAATAGAATTAGATTACCGGATACATGATCAAAAACCTACTTATATTATTATTGTAGTATGTTCTGCAAGTAAATATGGAGATTATTTTACCGGTAGTTCAAACAGTACATTATGGGTAGATGATTTTGAACTTATATACGAATAAAATTATACTGAAAAACTAATAATAAATGAATAAATTAACTTTAACAGTTCTTCTTACAATAATTAGTTTAACGCCATTGTGGGCAAAAGGGGGAAAATTTGATAGAGGCATTGAGATGAAAACCTTTATACCTAAAGGTCAGTGGATGGTAGGCGCCTCTTTTTCTTACATGGAAATGGATGTTGATAATTATCAATGGTTAGTATTAGAAGATTTTAATATAACAGGATATACTTTTAAAGTTTCTCCGATTGTCAGTTATTTTATCAGAGATAATGTTTCCATTGGTGGTAGAATAGCGTATTCCCGTTCTTTAATGGATATGGGAAATCTGGCTATTTCTTTGGGAGATGACCTCAATATTAATTTATCGGATTATTATTTGAAATCTCATATGGTTTCTACCTCCGGATTTGTCCGTACTTATTTGAATTTAGGTGATAGCAAACGATTCGGTCTTTTTAATGAAGCCCGGGTTACCTATGGATATGGTGAGGGAAATTCAGAAAATGGTTCCAGTGATACCAGTAAGGCCGTGCATGAAGCAAAACATGTACTAAACTTTGGGATTTCACCCGGAATGGTAGCTTTTGTCAATAATTTGCAGCCGTAGAAGTTTTCTTGGATGTTTTAGGATTAGACTTTAAGTGGTATGAACAGACTATTAACCAGGTAGAGCAAGGTTCTTTACGGACCAGTCCTGCTAATTTTAAGATCAACCTGTTTTCTATTAATTAGGGATGACGTTTTATTTTTAGACTATGACCAGAAAATACGTTCTTTTTAATTATATAGGGTTATTTATTGTTGGATAATTCTGCAAGGTTGTATTCAAAATGATCTGCCTTACCCTACTATACAAGCATCCATAGAAGAAATAGAAACAGCAGGATTTGTTTCGGCTACTATCAGTAAAAATACCGGAACCGCTCATATACTGGTAAATGATACAATGGATCTTAGACAATTAAAAATTACCAGGATGGAAGTAACTTCCGGTACACTTATTATACCGGATCAGACGGCCTGTTATGACGCTTCTTTATTTCCTGATTCAGGTTTTATTCATATAGATAGTCTTCCAGGAATAGTAAATACTCAAATAAACCTGAAAGAACCTGCCAATTTTACTCTTCGTATCTATCAGGATTATCCATGGATCATATCTGCCAGTCACTATTTAAATCGTATTTATAATCTGAAAGAAGCTTTTCAGATCACTGATATAAATGGTAATACTATTCAGGTAGGTCAACCGAAAGTGGATGAGGAAAATAAAAACATTATTATCTATGTAGATGATAATGCAGATCTTTCGAATCTTCTTGTAAAAAATGCAGATTGGTAGTTCCATAGCAACAACAGTACCGGAACCCACCCATATAACGGATTTCCGTCGTCCGGTTAGCTTTGAAGTTACCGCATTTGACGAGACTGAAGTCTGGACAGTAACTGTAACTTACTCTGTGGAAGCTAATCTCACGATATCCCCATGGTCTAAAAGAGCTTATATTATGGGGGAAGGAAATGAAAATACCAATTTAGATATCCGTTTCCGGAGAAAAGGAGATGAAATATGGGATATGGTTTACACAGACGAAATTACTTATGAGGACGGTAGTTTTACCGCACTCATTCGTCATCTACAACCTGCTACTACTTATGAATATGAAGCCACCATAGGAAGTACTGTTTATGATCTGGCAGAGTTTACAACCGATGATATTCCAGCGTTACCTAACAGCGGATTTGAGAATTGGAGTTTAGGGAGTGATGGAATCTGGAATGTTTACAGTGAAGAAGATGAAAAGTTTTGGGACACCGGTAATAGAGGATCCATGACAGTGGGAAAAAATGTAACAACCTATGATGAGTCCATATATTATAGTGGTAGGAGATCTGCCAAATTAGCTTCAGAGTACATTATAGTGAGATTTGCTGCCGGTAATCTTTTTGCCGGGGAGTATGTAAGAACAGATGGAACAGATGGCGTACTGGATTTTGGGCGTCCGTTTACAGCACGGCCTACGGCATTAAAAGGAATATACAGATATATCAGCACACCTATTAGCCATACCGGAGATGTCCTCTTTAAGGATGCACAAATAGGGATGAATGATCAGGCCTATATATATGTGGCTGTCGGAGATTGGAGTTCGCCGGTAGAAATTAAAACAAAAAGCTCAGAAAGAAAATTATTTGATATCAATGATGAACATATTATAGCATACCAGGAGTTGGTGGTAGATGAAACAGTAAATTTCTGGACAGAATTTCGTCTGAATCTGGACTATCGTTCTTTCATCCGAAAACCGACTTATCTGGTTATTGTTGCTACTGCCAGTAAATATGGTGACTATTTTACCGGAGGACAAGGCAGTACTCTATGGCTGGATGATTTTGAACTGGTTTATGAATAAATAAAATGGGGAATATGATTACATTCCCCATCCTTCCCTGTCTAAATTTCTGTAGTGGATGGCTTCTCCTAAGTGTTGCGGCTCGATTTCTTCCGAACCTGCCAGATCTGCAATCATACGGGAAACTTTTAATATACGGTCATATGCACGGGCCGACAGATTTAATCGTTCCATAGCCTGCCTCAATAGAATTAATCCTTTTTTATTGGGAACTGCATATTTTCTTAAAACGGGACTATTCATCTGGGCATTACAATGAATGTACTCATAATTCCGGAACCGTCTTTCCTGAATCTCACGGGCTTTTATCACCCGTTCTCTAACCTGATCACTATTCTCCTGAACACTTCTTTCTGAAATCTTTTCAAAAGGAACCGGGACGATTTCTATCTGGATATCTATCCAGTCTAATAAAGGACCAGAAATCCGGTTCATATATTTCTGCACAGTCCCTGAAGAACAAAGACACGCTCTTTCCGGATGGTTATAATATCCACAGGAACATGGATTCATGGAAGCAATGAGCATAAAACCGGCCGGATAATCCACTGTAAAACGGGCACGGGAGATAGTAATGACCCGGTCTTCCAAAGGTTGCCGCATCACTTCCAGAACATTCCGGGTATATTCAGGTAATTCATCTAAAAAAAGTAACAATTATGTGCCAAGCTAATTTCGCCAGGTTGTGGATAAGATCCTCCACCTACCATAGCCACATTAGAGATCGTATGGTGAGGTGCACGGAAAGGACGTTGAATCATTAGTGAACTATTATCACCGATCTTTCCTGCCACAGAGTGAATTTTGGTAGTTTCCAGGGATTCTGCCAACGTAAACGATGGAAGAATAGAGGGTAAGCGTTTAGCCAGCATAGATTTGCCACTTCCCGGCGGTCCTACCATTAATAAATTATGACCGCCTGCAGCAGCCACCTCCAGAGCACGTTTTACATTTTCCTGTCCCCGTACATCCGCAAAATCATAATCAAATTGTTGCTGCCGGTCATAAAAAGTTTCCTGAATATTTACTATGGTCGGACTAAGTTCCTGCTTATCATTAAAAAATTCGATTACCTCTTTTATATTTTTCACTCCATATACTTTCAGGCCACTTACGACCGCTGCTTCCGGAGCATTCTGAAAAGGAAGGATAAATCCTTTGAATCCTTCCTCTTTTGCTTTAATAGCAATGGGTAACACCCCTTTTACCGGTAAAATACTTCCATCTAAGAAAAGTTCTCCCATCAGGAGATATTCTCCTAGCCGAGAGGAATTTAATTGCTCAGCAGCCGCTAAAATGCCAATAGCAAGAGGAAGATCATAAGCGGATCCTTCTTTACGGATATCTGCAGGAGCCATATTGATTACGATCCGTTTACTGGGGAATTTATAGCCATTTACTTCCAATGCGGAAATAATCCGTTCATGGCTTTCCCGTACAGCTACATCCGGTAATCCTACTAAGTAGAATTGAATTCCTCTTGAGCAACTTACTTCAATAGTAATAATAGTAGCGGAAATACCCTGCACTGCGGCAGCATAAGATTTGACTAACATACTAAGGTTGGTTTATTTAAAGGTTATGGTAAATCGGATTCTGTTTTTATTCTTTTTCTTCGTCCAATAATTTTTCTATGGTTTGCTTTATTTCTGTTCCATTCTCTGTTTTCAGTACTATTTTTCCCTGTTCATCGATCAAAAAGCTACGGGGCAGTGCACTGACATTATATAATTCCAGTAACATGGTGGCCTGTCTGGCGGAGTCCGTAACCAGATTCCACTGGATACTATCTTTTTTAAGTACCTCTTTTACCCCTTCCATATCATCATCCAGGCTCACCAGTAACATATCTAATTGCTCTTTAGGATATTTCTGAATAATCTCATCCAAATATAAATTTTCGGTCTGGCACATATCACACCAAGGAGCAGTAAAAGTCAACAACAAATACCTCTCCGAAAAAGAATCCAGACTGACTGGTTTACCATAGATATTTTTCACACTAAATTCAGGAGCTTCGGCACCTAATGCCGTACGTTTAGCCCGTTCACTAAACTGCTCCATCTCTTTTACTAAATAAAAGTTTCTGAGCCGGGGATCCAGCACAGCCAATAGTTCATTCAATTTACGTGTATCATCAGGATCGGCAAAATACTCTTCCAGCAGGACTACTGAAGCTTCCTTATCCGGATTTACCTGAATATAGGCAAATACCTGTTCACTGATTTGATGGTTTACATTAGCCAATCGGGCTGTTACATCGTTTTCATCAATAAAATTTTCTCCTGAAATATACAAATTCAATGAATGGGACAGATCTGCCTGCTCTCTTAATAAAGAACCGATCTTTTTACGGAATGCTGTCAGTTCATTATTGATTTTTCCTCCTTTAATCTGCATCAAAGCCAGATACTCCACATCTCCTGTGACAGTAATTTTTTGTCCTTCTTCCAGATAAACGGTTACCCATATGGTTTTATTTTCAAAAAGAAGTGTTGCACTATGGAAAGGTCCGAACTGATTCTGTGTAATAGAGAACTGGCCTGGTTTATCACATTCGACAGATTCAACTTTATTGAAATTATCTCCCTGGAAAAAGACATAGACAGTCTGATCTTCCAGATTGGTTACTTTTCCCTGAATCCGGTAAGTGTCACTCTCTCCACAGGAAAAGAGTGTAATACACCCTATAATGATAAGTATATACTGCTTTATCATTCTCATTTAAACCTTCCCGCAATTATAGAAAATAGTTGGTAAATATAATCATATATTTAAAATATCTATATAATTATCAAAAAAAATTAACAGTTGATAGCTATTAAAAGTTCATATAAATAAGTAAAACACTATTTAAAGTGTCTTGTAAGAATAAAAAAGGGATGATCCAATCGGATCATCCCTTCATATAGCGCATCAGTTACCTACTGATTATAGTTGTGGACCAGCAGCGATTAGTGCTTTCGCATCATCGTTATCACAGTATTGTTCAAAATTCTTGATATATTTGGCAGCCAAAGATTTAGCTTTATTTTCCCACTCAGCAACATCTGCATAAGTAGTACGTGGATCCAAAATATCAGAAACATTGTTCAATGTTTTAGGTGCAGTCAGGTTCAGAATTGGAATGTGAACTTTTTCTGCTTCTTCAATTGTACCATCGATGATTGCATCAATGATTGCACGTGTATCTTTCAGAGAAATACGTTTGCCTGTTCCGTTCCATCCGGTGTTTACTAAATAAGCTTTAGCACCGTGTTCTTTCATTTTTCCACCTAATGTTTTCGCATACATAGTTGGGTGCAGAGTTAAGAACGCTTCACCGAAAGCAGGGGAGAAAGAAGGAACCGGTTCAGTGATACCACGTTCTGTTCCGGCTAATTTTGAAGTGTAACCACAAAGGAAGTGATACTGAGCCTGTGCATCATCTAAAATAGAAACCGAAGGCAATACTCCGAATGCATCTGCAGAAAGATAAACGATCTTCTTGACATGCCCTGCTTTTGAAGGAAGAACGATTTTATTAATGTGATAGATCGGATAAGAAACCCGGGTATTTTCAGTTACTGAACCATCTGCATAATCAGGTGTTCCGTCTTCTTTGATCACTACATTTTCTAACAATGCATCCCGTTTAATAGCTCTCCAGATATCCGGCTCATTCTCTTCACTCAGGTTGATTACTTTTGCGTAGCAACCCCCTTCGTAGTTGAAGACACCGTTGTTATCCCATCCGTGCTCATCGTCACCGATCAAATAACGTTTCGGGTCTGCAGAAAGAGTAGTTTTACCAGTTCCTGAAAGACCGAAGAAGATAGCTACATCACCTTTTTCTCCTACGTTAGCAGAACAGTGCATAGAAGCCATACCTTTCAATGGCAGGTAATAGTTCATCATAGCAAACATACCTTTCTTCATTTCACCACCATACCAGGTACCACCAATGATCTGTTCTTTTTCAGTCAGGTTAAATACAACAAATACTTCAGAGTTCAAACCTTGTTCTTTCCAGTTAGGGTTTGTAGTCTTAGAAGAGTTGAATACTGTGAAATCAGGTTCTCCGTAGTGTTCCAATTCATATAAAGAAGGACGGATAAACATGTTGGTCACAAAGTGAGCCTGCCATGCAACTTCTACGATGAAACGTACTTTCATACGGGTATCTGCATTCGTTCCACAGAAAGTATCCACTACATATAATTTTTTAGCACTGTTCAACTCTTTCAGTGAAAGAGCTTTCAAATCATTCCAAACTTCCGTGTTAACCGGTTTATTGATAGTTCCGTCCCACCAGATCGTATCTTCTGTAGTAGCATCCTTAACAATGTAACGGTCTTTAGGAGAACGACCAGTGAAAATACCTGTATTAACAGACACTGCACCAGTAGTTGTTAAAGTACCTTTTTCATAACCTTCGTTTGCAGGATCTACTTCAGCCTGAAACAGCTGCTCATAAGTAGGATTGTGAACAACTTCGATGTCGTTACTAATTCCATACTTGCTTAAATCTACTTTAGCCATCTTTAAATTAATAATTTTAATGATTGATATATAACTTACTATCTCACTTCTTAAGAAATTGATAGTTCCCCTTATAAACCACGTTACAAAAATAGTATTATTTTTTAATTAACCGCATGGCATTAAGGAAATTTTTCATTAATTCTTCACATTGTAAAATGAATCTTTTTTGTATCCGGAAAATACTCTTCTACCGGGGTTAATTTTCCCACATTTCAGAACGCCGGTTAGGAAAAGGAAATCCTGTTACCCGGTCACTACGATCTCCTCGTCTACGGGTCCACCAGGGATGGTCTTTCGTTTCCTGTTGCCAGTCGATAAGAATTCTTGCCAATTCTTCTCCTTCCCTGACATATTCCTCGAGATCTGCTACGTTGTCTAATTCATACGGGTCTTTTTCCAAATCGTACATTTCTACCATAGGACGGGGAGCTGTAAAAATCTGCATCTGCTCTTTATGTAATTCCCCAACCCGTTGCTTTTTTTCAATTCATACCAGCTTGGGCTGGTACTCAGATCTGTTGCAGTACCATGTGGTAATTCATAGTAAGCATTGTAAATTAGTTTATATCTCTCCGTACGAATACAACGAATGTATTCATCTGTATCATGCCAGTTTCTCTCTGCAAAAATGTACTCACGACCTCGTAAAGAAGGATCCAGCAAAATCTCTTTAAAACTCTCTCCATACATATTTTCCAGTTTGCTTACTCCGGCACAGTCCAATAGGGTAGCGGCCAGGTCCACGGAGCTGATCAAGCCATTGGGATGTACACATTCCACCTCAATTTTATCTTTCCACACAAAAATTAAAGGAGTCTGAATACCGGAATCATATAAAGAACCTTTACACCGGGGAAAAGGCATTCCATTATCACTCAGAAATACGATAATTGTATTCTCCATTAATCCTCTTTTTTCTAATTCTCCTACCATCCGCCCAATATTTTTATCCATCCGGGTGATCTCATCGTAATAGTCTGCCAGATCTCTCCGTGTATCAGGTCCATCTACCAGATAAGGAGGAACCAGAATCAATGACGGATCATTTTCCTGAGGACATACCTCCCAGTCATAAGGCCGATGCGGATCATTAAAACCTACCCATAAAAAGAATGGGTGACCTGTCGCCTGATCCAGAAATTTTGTATATTCGTTATATTTCTCTTCTGTCAAATCCAACTCATAAGGAGAACTCAGATCAGTAATTACAGAATCAAATTGTTTATCCCCATTTTCACCCCAATGTTTCTTTAACATGGTACCTGTATGATAGCCTCCTTCTTTAAAATAAGCAGGCATAATCCATGTCTAGTCATCTATCGGAGTATGAAGATCTTCTGTTCCTATTGTATGGGCAAACATTCCTGTCATCATACTGGTCCGGGAAGGGCTGGATTGCGGAGCAGTAAGAAAGGCATTCTGAAACCGGAGTCCCTGGGAAGCCAATCGATCTATATTCGGAGTTTTAATCACTGAATTACCATAACAACCAAAACCCATTCCCGCATCATCTGCAACAAAGACAAGGATATTAGGTTTATCCGGAGCGACATTTGTCTGTTCGGCCAAAGATACAGCAACAAAAAGTCCGGAGGAAAGACAAGGAAACAGATAGTATCTTCTTCTATTCAAAAAAGTAGATGTGTCATTCATATAGTGATTTATTTGTATGGTTAAACTTCATAAACTTATCCGGTAAAAAATAAGGAAGAGCCTGCCTTACCAATATCAGGCAGGCTCTTCCTTATTTTTTACCGGATCTTATTTTACTTCCCAAATATCTCCACTCATCAGATAATCATTCAGGGTACGGACTGGATTTGTAGCCTGTACTTCTACGATCTGTTCTTCTACTGCCTGATCATATACCGGAGCTTCCACCTGTCGTATGATACCTAATGCGACCGGCATATCTCCACCCATCAGTGCTAACATCAGATGTAGAGTGGGATCCTGTTTATATGCATCATGTATAAGTATATCATCCAGTGTATACCCATTTTCACCGATAGTGACTGCTTTCAGTTTCAGCCCTTCCAGAACAATCCCTTTCTCATTATCCTTTCCGAAAAGCATCTTCTCACCATGACGGAGAAAAATTGTACGGTCTGCCCTATACTCTTTATCTATGACCTGTTTATGGATGCCATCATTAAAGATTACACAATTCACTAATACTTCCACAACTGAAGCTCCTTTATGCCGGGCTGACTCAGCTAAAACAGCCGTAGTATTTTTCAAATCCACATCAATTAAACGGGCAAAGAAATTCCCACGTGCTCCCAATGTCAATTCGGCCGGATTAAATGGTTCTTCTACAGTTCCATAAGGCGAACTTTTAGTGATTACTCCACAATCTGACGTGGGAGAATATTGTCCTTTGGTTAATCCATAGATCTTATTATTGAAAAGTACAATATTAAGGTCTACATTCCGGCGTACTGCATGAATAAAATGGTTACCACCAATAGCCAGACAATCCCCATCACCTGTCATCAACCATACACTCAGGTCAGGTCTTGCCGTTTTTACACCGGTTGCAATCGCAGCTCCGCGTCCGTGAATAGTATGGAAACCATATGTGTTCATATAATAAGGCAGACGGGAAGAACAGCCAATACCGGAAATTACAGCCATTTTATGAGGCTCTACTCCTATTTCAGCCATCGCTTTATGCAGGCAATTCAACACTGCATGATCTCCACAACCCGGACACCAGCGCACATACTGGTCACTTTTATAATCTTTCGGTTGGTATATTATATCTGTTGCCATTGTTTATGCCTCCAGTATTTTAGTAAATTCTTCAATCAATCTTGCTACTACGAAAGGTTGACCTTTTACACGGTTGAACTTATATGGATTAAATCCTGAAATCTTACTACGCAGATAATTAGCAAATTGTCCCTGGTTCTGCTCTGCCACTACGACCTTTTTAAAACGTGTCAGCACTTCAGCAGTATTTTTAGGTAGCGGACTAATAAATCTGAAATGAGCAAAAGCTACTTTCCTGCCATTTTCCTGCATCCCTTCCATAGCTTCATATAGATGGCCATATGTACCACCCCAGCCTACAATAAGCAGGTCAGCATCCTGATCACCCATCACTTCCAGTTCCGGAATAAAATCAGCAATCCTGTCAATCTTTGCCTGGCGTGTTTCTACCATTTTCTGATGATTAACAGGTTCCGTAGAAATGGCACTGGTATCATAATCTTTTTCGAGGCCTCCAATCCGGTGGGCAAAATGTTCCGTACCCGGAACAGCCCAGTAACGAACCAACGTGTCCGGGTCCCTACGGTACGGTTTCCATGGAGCTTCTCCTTTATATTTATCTACAAAGTTCGGAACAATATTAGGATAAGTTGATAAATCAGGTAATTTCCAGGCAGATGATCCATTTGCAATGAAGGAATCTGTTAAAAGAATTACCGGGGTCATATGTTCAACAGCCAGTTTACTTGCCCAAAAAGCCGCATCAAAACAGTCAGTGGGAGTAGATGCAGCCAGTGCCACAACAGGACTTTCTCCGTTACGGCCATATAATGCCTGCAATAAGTCTGTTTGCTCACTCTTGGTAGGTAAACCAGTAGAAGGACCTCCCCGCTGCACATCAATGATCACTAACGGTAATTCTGCAATTACAGCTAAACCGAGCGCTTCACTCTTTAAAGCAAGTCCCGGTCCTGACGTGGAAGTAGCAGCCAGATTACCGGCAAAACTTGCACCAATCGCTGTACAGATCCCTGCAATCTCATCTTCAGCCTGCATAGCTTTTACCCCTAATTCCTTCCGGGCAGCCAATTCCTGAAGAATATCAGTTGCAGGTGTAATAGGATAACTTCCCAGGAATAATTTGAGGCCCGCTTTTTCTGCAGCCGCAATCAGTCCATAAGCAATTGCTTTATTTCCATTTACATCCGTATAGTATCCCGGAGCTGCTTTTTGTCCTTTAATCCGGTAGGTGGATACAGTTGCATGAATATTGGAGCCATAATTATATCCATCAGTAAGAGCCTTAATATTGGCTTTTGCAATAGTAGGTTTCTTTGAAAATTTATTTTGCAACATATTCATCGCTTCTTCCAGCGGACGGTCAAATAACCAGCATACCAGTCCTAAAGCAAACATATTTTTACACCGGAGAGCCGATTTATTGTCCAACCCAAAATCCTTCAATCCATCTTTCACCATCGAGGAAATAGGAGCAGCTACCACCTGGATATTTGTTAATCCTAATTCTCCAAACGGATTATCTGTCATGAACTGAGCTTTATCCAAATCACTCTTCTGGAAGGAATCCGTATCAATAATAACAATAGCATTCGGTTTGAGATTGTTTTTATTCACTTTTAATGCGGCTGGATTCATAGCCACTAATACATCGGCTTTATCACCCGGAGTAAAAACTTTACGGCTGCCTAAATGTACTTGAAATCCTGAGACTCCACTTAGTGAACCCTGAGGAGCACGAATTTCTGCCGGGAAATCAGGAAAAGTTGAAATCTCATTTCCGAAGAGAGCCGACAAGTTGGAAAAAATTGTTCCGGTTAACTGCATCCCATCACCGGAATTACCAGAGAAGCGTATCACAACTTTTTCCAGAGTAGTAATCTTTGTTTGTTCTGCCATAATATTATATAAGCTTTGATCTTTGTTCTTCACTATAAGCAAATGCCTTATAAAAGTAAGTAATATAGTTTATTCCTTCAAATCCCTGTGTTGTCAAAATGCAGACAGGTAAATATCCAGATTATTGGATAATATATTGAAGTGACTGGAAACATAGTTATTTACAGGTTTTCCTCCATACATATACACTCCGGCCCAAAACCCTCTTCCATTTGTATCAGGGCCTGAATTGAACCGGCATCCCCTAAGGTCTTCAGCATACTGACAAAAATATTACTCAGTGCCATAGACGTCGTACGGGCCACATAATTGCTGATATTGGGTTTACAATAATGAAGAATACCATATTGTTCAAATATTTCCGGATCCGCAGAAGATAAACAACAGGTAGTCTCAAAACAACCTCCCTGATTCATTTGCAGATCAATGATCAGTGCTCCTTTTTTCATACTCCGGACCAGATCTTCTGCGATCAGATATCTTTTATGTGGGTTAAGATTTTCCATCGCACCTATTACGACATCTGCGCTTCTGAATGCATTATGCAATACCCGCGGATGAAAATTAGAAGTAAATACCATTTGGCCCAGCGCCTGTTGTATGGTACGTAATTTATTCAAATCCTGATCAAATACTTTGACCAGTGCTCCCATTCCCAAAGCAGCTCTTGCGGCCACTGTTCCAGCCGTACCTGCTCCAATAATCAGTACCTCTGTAGGAGGAACACTGGGAACACCTCCCAGAAGAACCCCTTTACCTCCCTGGATACTACTCAACATGCTGGAAGCTACTGTAATAGAGGCTATTCCTTCAATCTCGGAAATAGCATTCATTACCGGTAAACTTTTATGATCATCTTCTATCAGTTCATAACCAACAGCAGTCATTCGCTTTGTAACCATTCCCTCGTAAGCTGCCGGTAGAAACTAGTCTAGCTGAACCAGTGAAAAAACAGTTGTTCTTGGCCTCATCAACGTAACCTCAGCCGGTAAAGGTGGCAATATCTTTATAATAATATCCACCTGAAACACTTCAGCCGGTGAGTGGACAATTTCTGCTCCGGCTTCAGAAAAGTGATTATCAGAATAATTAATTCCTAATCCGGCCCCGGTTTCCACTAAAACCCGATGTTCGGTGTCCGTCAATATATCAACTGCTTCCGGAGTAAGGGGCAATCTTCTTTCCTCTTTACTCCTTTCACATGGGATCCCAATAACCAGGCGATTATTTACTTTAGTTAATTCAGACAATAATTCCTGTGGAATATAAGCAGTCCCTTGTACATATTTACGATTTGTAATTCCCATATTTATACCAACTTTTCCAGTGCCTGTGATATATTCTGAACATCCGTTTCACTCAACATGTTCTCAGCATCAAATATCACAGTAGCTTTTTTGTAGAAAGGCTCTCTTTTCCGGAGATTTTCCGCAATAAAAGCTTTCAACTCTTTTCCCGAATGGTTTTTCAGTACCGGACGTGTATGTTTACATACCTCCAGGCGATTAGCCAATTCTTCTACAGAAACTTGTAAATAAACCGTTGTACCTTTCCGGTTCATAAATTCCATATTGTCATAGTACGCCGGAGCACCTCCACCTGTGGAAACAATCACATTCTCAAAAAGAGCTACCCCTTGAAGAACTGTACGTTCTATTTTCCGGAAAGCCTCCTCTCCTTTTTCCTCAAAAATCTGCCTGACTGTTTTATGATACCGGGATTCTATATAACTATCGAGATCTATAAAGGAAAGTCCCATTCGTTCCGACAGATCTTTTCCAACAGTAGTCTTTCCGGCGCCCATATAACCGATCAGAAAAATACGTTTCATATGTTATCCTCATTGATTATATTAGAGGTTTATCATACCCTATATATTTATTTCTACAAATGTAACTTTTTTTCGATAAGAAATTTTTCGGAATAATATCCGGAAGAGAAATTAGTATTTATTATTGATCACCCATAAAAATATAAAGTTTACTTATGAATGGGCTCGTATGCTTTTAAAAAGGATATGAGCTCAATTTTTAAAACCGGTCTCTGCCACAAAAAAGTAAAAATGCAAATCTCAGAGAGTTTACTGAAGGCAAATTTACATCAAAAATCCAAGGATTAAAAACAAATCCTTATTTTAAAAGGTCAAAAAATATCATTTTAGTGAAATTTTATGACAAAATTACCCAAAATGAAAATAGAGACAAGAACTAAATATAAAGTGAAAATAGAAAATCAACAGCAAAAACAGCCTTTTTTCCCGGAAATGATCCGGATGCTAAAAGCCTAATGGATTTTTGCTTATTTTTTCCGTGGGATTTTTAGGAAAGATTTTCTTTCCTCTTCCGGGTAGTGTTCAATAGCATATCTTAATGCTGTGCGGGGCATCCGGCTGGCATAGTGACTCAAAAAATCCGATAAAATGTTCCGGTCTCTTTTTCCGACTTCCCTCAACATCCAGCCAACCGCTTTATGCATCAGATCATGAGGATGATCCAGAAATTTAACAGCTAATGTGAATGTATCTTCGTACTCCCGGTTTCTGATAAAAGCAATAGTAGAAACCATTGCAATCCGCTGTTCCCATAAACAATTACTTTTTGCTAAGATATATAAAACAGCCCGGTCTTTATCCTTTAACCAGGCTCCTACAATATAAGGACAGGTTACATCTACAAGATCCCAGTTATTAATTCCATAGGTATGCTGCAAATAAAAATTAAATAATCCGGATCGCTTTGCTTCATCGGCTTTTTTGTATTGTTCCACAAGTATCAAAAGGGCACATAGACGGGCTTCATGATATTTACTCCTCATTAAACAGGCTAATTCTGATAAAGGAGTTTGTTGATTGGCTTTTGCAATACTCCGTGTCAGAGGAGTAACCAGGCCCAGAAAAACATCTCCTTCAGCGTATTGCCCGGGCCCCGTTTTAAAAAACCGTTGTAAAAAAGCAGCCTTTTCAGGATTGGCAACAGACATCAGTTCATTAAGTATAAATTCTGCTGTCATGGTTTATAAATTCTCGAAACCGGACGATCTCTTTCTATAAAACCAATAACATTATCAGAAACAGCCCGTGCCATTTCCAACCGTGCATGCGTAGTTTGTGTACCAATATGAGGGGTAAGCACTACATTCTCCAGCGCCAGTAATTCCGGTAGAGGATAATCTCCAAACTCAAACACATCCAATCCGGCACCATGGATCTTCCCCTCCTGCAGGGCTTTTACCAATGCATGTTCATCTACCAGAGGTCCCCGGGCAGTATTGATCAGTATAGCTGAAGGTTTCATAAAGTTCAGTTCCTTTTCTCCGATCAGATGAAAAGTTTCCGGAGTATAGGGTGCATTTAAAGAAACAAAGTCCGCTTTGGACAGTAATTCCTCTTTTGTAACATACGTCACATTCAACGTAGTTTCTTCTTCCAGGCTTAACTGTCGCCGGTTATGATAAATCACTTCCATTCCACAGGCACAGGCACGTTTACACAATGCTTTTCCGATCCTTCCCATACCAATAATTCCCAGTGTCTGTCCGGTAATATGTACACCCAGATTTTCCAAAATCCCTATTTTCATTTGTTTCTCTAAGGTTCGAAGTTTCCGGTCACATTCAGTAATCCGGCGGGCAGTATCTAACATAAGTCCTAAAGCAAGATTAGCTGTTGGTGCTGTTACAGGTCCCGGCGTATTGGTAACCGTAATTCCCTTTTCCACCGCATAGGCTACATCAATATTATTGTATCCAACCGCATAATTAGCAATTAACTGAAGGCGGGGAGCCTGATCGATCAATTCTTTATTTACAGGGAAATCAAACATTGAACATAACACATCATATTCGGGAATCCTCTTTAAAATTTCCTGGTAAGTGAAATCACGCCCTTCAGGAAAAGTAACTTCATACCTTTCTTCCAGTGAAGCAAACCCTTCCCGAAACATATCATATGTAAATAATATCTTCATGTGTATACGAATTATAGATTCTCAATATAGGCATCAAATTTAACGAAACACCTTCTGAATACAAGGAAGAATCTGTATATTTGTCACCAATAAAGGGAATTAATGGAGAAGGAAAAAATGAATAATTGAATCCTTCAGGAATAATTAGTCATTATATAGTAAATCCATATATAAAGTATGTTCCTGTTTCAATATTTAATTTCTATTATTAATTATCAATTCATTTCCTTCCGCTTATGGTTTTAAATTATATCTGGATCGCTTTTTTCCTGATTGCTTTTATAGTTGCGTTAGGTAAACTTATCTTTATCGGAGATACGGAAGTATTTACCGAAATTATTAATACAACTTTTGAAACTGCCAGAACCGGATTTGAAATATCCATAGGATTAACAGGTGTATTATCCCTTTGGCTGGGAATCATGAAAATAGGAGAAAAAGGAGGAATTATTCAGGCTTTTTCCCGGTTAGCTTCTCCGGTATTTAATAAATTATTTCCCGGTATTCCTAAAGACCATCCGGTAACAGGATCTATATTTATGAATCTGTCAGCCAATCTATTAGGATTAGATAATGCCGCAACCCCCATGGGTTTAAAAGCTATGCAACAACTTCAGGAATTGAATAAAGAAAAGGATATAGCCAGTGACCCAATGATTATGTTCCTGTGTATCAATGCATCTGGTTTAACATTAATTCCTATTACTGTCATGATGTACCGGGCACAGATGGGAGCTGCTAATCCCTCCGACGTATTCCTGCCGATCATGCTGGCAACTTTTATTTCTACTTTAGTAGCCGTACTACTTATCTGCGTGAAACAAAAGATCAATTTATTCCAAAAGAATTTAATTCTTTTTTTCGGTTGTCTCTCTTTGTTTATCGGTGGTTTAGTATGGCTATTTAATTCTATGGATCCCTCCCGGATTTCTCTTTATTCAACCATATTTGCCAATACATTTCTTTTTATCATCATTTGTAGCTTTATCCTGTGTGGGATGCGTAAAAAACTCAATGTATATGACACTTTTATTGAGGGTGCTAAAGAAGGCTTCAAAACTGCCGTAACTATTATTCCTTATTTGATTGCTATATTAGTAGGAATAGGAGTTTTCCGGGCTTCCGGGGCCATGGATTTTATTATTGAAGGAATTAAAACAGGGGTTGGCTATATAGGTATAGATACTCAATTTGTAGAAGCCATGCCTACTATACTAATGAAACCACTTAGTGGAAGTGGAGCACGAGGTATGATGATCGATGCCATGAATACTTACGGAGCAGACTCTTTTGTGGGCAGACTCGCCTCTGTTGTACAAGGTTCTACCGATACTACTTTTTATGTGGTTGCCCTTTATTACGGTAGTATAGGTGTACGAAATACACGGTATACCATTCCGTGTTCATTACTGGCAGATTTAGCAGGTGCTATAGCAGCTATTACACTGGCATATATCTTTTTCAATTAAAAATAGAGAACTGAAAATAATTGACTTTTTACAAGTCAAACATATAAAGAATAAAATAATCCAATAGAAAAATAAGTATGGCAATATCATATCATGCAGAGGATATATCACTTCCACCTCTCAAAAAAAGAGAAGTATCAGCCTGGATAAAAAAAACAGCGGCAACATATGGAAAAAAAACCGGTGAGATCAGCTATATTTTCTGTTCAGATGAAAAAATACTGGAAATAAACCGTCAGTATCTTCAACACGATTATTATACAGATATCATTACTTTTGATTACTCAGAAGGTGATATAATATCCGGAGATTTGTTCATTAGCCTGGAAACCGTTAAAACAAATTCAAAAAAATTCCAGACTGATTGTAAAGAAGAATTACACCGGACCATTATTCACGGTATATTGCATTTATGTGGAATTGATGATAAAGGTCCGGGAGAACGGGAGATCATGGAGGAACATGAAAACCGTGCATTAGCATTACGTGGATGAATTCTTTTTTCTTTCTCCCTACCCTATTCTCTCTTTTTCTCTGCCTTATTTTCTGAATCTTACTATCCTCCTATTCTACTCTTTGGCTTAATAAAGAACCCATCCGGAAAAAGTACAGAAACTAAAACTATGAAAATAAACCAAAATCAACAGGAAAATAACGTATATAGGCAGAGAAAAACAGGTATAATCATGTCGTGTTTTCAGGATATTTATTTATTCCCATTTCCAATTTAATAAACGTTTTAGTTATTTATCAATATCTTTGCATAAAGAAATAAGAACAAAAAATGACTTTTAACTACGATGTGATTGTGGTAGGGGCAGGACATGCAGGCTGTGAAGCTGCTGCTGCTGCCTCTAATTTAGGTTCAAAGACCCTACTTATTACTATGGATATGAACAAAATTGCCCAGATGAGTTGTAATCCTGCAGTAGGGGGAATAGCCAAAGGGCAAATTGTTCGTGAGATTGATGCATTAGGAGGATATATAGGAATTGTTACAGACAAAACGGCGATTCAATTCCGTATGTTAAACAGGAGTAAAGGACCTGCCATGTGGAGTCCGCGTGCCCAAAGTGACCGTATCAGGTTTATGGAAGGCTGGAGAAATGTTTTAGAAAACTTACCCAATTTATATATTTGGCAGGATACCGTCAACCAGTTATTAATTGATAAGGATAAGGTTTGTGGTGTCCGGACAGGAATGAATGTTGAATTTAAAGCCCAGGCGGTAATCCTTACGAATGGGACTTTTCTGAACGGGTTGATGCATATTGGGCGGACCCAGATACCGGGAGGACGTATTTCAGAACCTGCCACCACAGGAATAACTGAACAATTGACCGGCTTAGGAATCAAAGCTGACCGGATGAAAACAGGAACACCTGTCCGGATCGATGGGAGAAGTGTCTGTTTTGAAGAAATGGCAGAACAACCCGGAGAAAATGATTTCCACAAATTTTCTTATCTCGACTTCCAGCCACGTCTTCTGAAACAACTTAGCTGCTGGAGCCTTTTTACCAATGAAGCCTGTCACGATATCCTGCGGGAAGGCTTGCCGGATTCACCCCTCTATAATGGCCAGATCCAGAGTATAGGACCCCGATATTGCCCCAGTATTGAAACCAAGATCGTGACCTTTGCAGATAAAACCCAACATCAGCTCTTTCTGGAGCCGGAAGGGGAAAACACGCAAGAATATTACCTGAATGGTTTTTCTTCATCCTTACCTTTGGATATCCAGTTACGGGCATTACAGGCCATTCCGGCTTTCCGGAATATACAGATCTACCGTCCCGGATATGCTATTGAATATGATTTCTTTGATCCTACACAATTAACACATATCTTAGAAACAAAACAGCTTGCCAACCTGTTTTTTGCAGGGCAGATCAATGGGACTACGGGATATGAAGAAGCTGCCGGACAAGGTTTGATTGCAGGCATTAATGCCCACATAAAATGTCATGGCGGAGAGCCTTTTATTTTGGGAAGAAATGAAGCCTATATTGGAGTATTGATAGATGATTTGGTAACTAAAGGAGTAGATGAGCCTTACCGTATGTTTACCTCCCAGGCAGAATACCGTATTTTACTCCGTCAGGATGATGCAGATATGCGGTTGACAGAGAAAGCTTATCAGATAGGTTTAGCAAAACAAGACCGGTACGATCTTCTTAACCAGAAAAAAAAAGCCCGGAACTCAATTATTGAATTTGCAGAAAAATATTCTATTAAATCTCAATATATTAATGACGGGTTGGAGAAGTTAGGAACCGCGGCCCTCTCCCATGGATGTAAACTGATAGATCTGATCCTGCGTCCTCAACTTACGATAAAAAATCTCGCAGAATTAGTTCCAGCTTTTAAATCACATCTGGAGACCCTACCCGAAAATCGTCGGGAAGAAATCATAGAAGCTGCCGAAATACTGATAAAGTATAACGGATATATTAAGCGGGAACAAATTATTGCGGATAAAATAAACCGCTTGGAAAACATTCGGATTAAAGATAAATTTGACTATAATTCAATTCAATCTTTATCTACAGAAGCTCGTCAGAAATTAATGAAAATTAATCCCGATACGATTGCTCAGGCAGGCCGTATACCAGGAATTTCGCCCAGTGATATTAATATATTATTAGTACTTTTAGGTAGATAATATGTAATTGTTCCACGTGAAACAATATTAAAAAGATCTCCTTTCATGGACAAAAATAAAGATGAGATAAAGCAACTCCATAATCCTGAAGAAGTAAAAAAACGTCTTCAGGCTATTCTTGCAGTGATTCCGGAGAAGCCAGGATGTTATCAATACATCGATGAAAAAGGAACGATCATTTATGTAGGTAAAGCAAAAAATCTAAAAAAACGGGTTTCTTCCTATTTCAATAAAGTACACGAATATGCTAAAACCCGTGTCCTGGTAAAACAGATACGGGATATCAACTATATTATTGTAGACAGTGAAGAGGATGCATTACATCTGGAAAACAGTCTGATCAAAGAATACAGGCCACGATATAATGTTATGCTGAAGGATGATAAAACCTATCCTTCCATAGTAGTAAAAAATGAATATTTTCCACGGGTATTTCAGACCCGGAATATTATCCGGGATGGATCTCAATATTATGGTCCTTATTCGTCTGTATATACAGCCAAAATTATGTTGCAGATGGTTAAAGAACTCTATCCATTACGTACCTGTAACTATCCGCTTACACCGGAAACAATTGCACGAAAAAAATACAAAGTCTGCCTGCAATACTATATTAAACGCTGTAAAGGACCATGTGAAGGATTGCAGACACTGGAAGATTACCAGGAAAGTATTAACCATGTCAAAGAGATATTAAAAGGGAATATTTCACAAATCAGCCGGAATTTATTCCACCAGATGCAACAACTGGCAGAGGAGTTAAGATTTGAAGAGGCTCAACTCATAAAAGAAAAATATGAAGTAATCGAGAACTACCGGGCTAAATCTACCGTAGTGACTCCTACCCTGACCAATATAGATGTATTCTCTTTTGCAGAAAATGAGAAATCAGCCTATATTAATTATATGCACATAGGAAACGGTTCCATCGTACAGGTATATACATTTGAATATAAAAAGCGACTGGATGAACCCAGAGAAGAATTATTGGGATTAGGGATCATTGAAATGCGGGAACAGTTTAAAAGTACTGCACGGGAAATTATTGTTCCGTTTTTACCGGACATAGAGCTTTCCAGAAATATTACTTTTACTATTCCACAAAAGGGAGATAAAAGAAAACTACTGGATCTATCTGAACAGAATGTAAAACAATATAAAGTAGATAAATTAAAACAAGCGGAAAAACTGAATCCGGAACAATGGACTACCCGGATATTAACTACTATGCAAAAAGATCTTCATCTACGGGAGTTACCTATGCATATAGAATGTTTTGATAACTCGAATATTCAGGGAACGAATCCGGTAGCCGCTTGTGTAGTCTTTAAAAAAGCGAAACCATTGAAAAAAGATTACCGACATTTCCATATCAAAACAGTGGAAGGCCCCGATGATTTCGCCTCTATGATAGAAGTAGTAACAAGGCGATATACCCGGTTAGTGGCGGAAGACCAGCCTCTTCCCCAACTGATCGTAATTGATGGCGGAAAAGGACAATTAAATGCCGCTACTCAGGTATTAAGAGATTTAGGATTATTGGATAGGATAACTATTATCGGGTTAGCAAAGCGACTGGAGGAAATTTTTTATCCGGGAGATCCTATTCCATTAATATTGGATAAAAACTCAGAGACCCTTAAAATTATCCAGCAATTACGGGATGAAGCACATCGCTTTGGGATTACTTTTCACAGGCATATGCGAAGTAAAAAACAGACCGTTTCCGAATTAGATATGATTAAAGGTATCGGAGAAAAAACAAAAGTTTTACTTTTACGTCATTTTAAAAGTGTCAGACGCATTAAACAGGCATCTTTTGAAGAAATAAAAGAATTAATCGGTGAATCCAAAGCCCATTTAATCATTAACAGACTAAAAAAATAACATGAAAACAGTTATCCAGCGCATTCAATATGCAAGTGTAACCATAGAGGGAACGATAACATCCCGGATAGGAACGGGGTTGCTGATATTAATCGGTATTGAAGACAGAGATAGCCGGGAAGATATTGAGTGGCTAACTAAAAAGATTGCGAACCTGCGTATTTTTGATGATGAAAACGGAATTATGAACCGTTCTGTAATAGATATAGCAGGAGAAGTAATGGTAGTAAGTCAATTTACCCTGCAGGCCTCTACCAAAAAAGGAAACCGTCCCTCCTATATCAAAGCCTCCCGTCCAGAAACGGCCATTCCTATATATGAAGCATTTTGCAAAGAAATGGCTATTCAGATAGGTAAACAAGTGGCAACCGGAATTTTTGGGGCAGATATGAAAATAGAATTATTGAATGATGGTCCGGTAACAATCATTATAGATTCACAAAACAGAGAATAAGATGGAAGAATTAACCATTAAAGAAGCACAGCAACAGGTAGATGAATGGATAAAAACTTACGGTATCCGCTATTTCAATGAACTAACTAATATGGCTATTCTGACCGAAGAAGTAGGCGAACTGGCCCGGATCATAGCCCGTACCTATGGAGAGCAATCTTTTAAAGAAAGCGATAAAAACAGGGATTTGGGAGATGAAATGGCAGATATATTGTGGGTTTTACTCTGTCTTGCCAATCAAACTGGAACAGACCTGACAATTGCTTTCAGAAAGAATATAGAGAAAAAAACAGGCAGGGATAAAGAAAGACATATTAATAATCAAAAATTATAAAAATAAGATGGACAGATATCAGGAAGCATTCAGTAAATTCGCTCCTTTAGGAACCGATCAGGAAGTGGCAGAAAAAGTAAAGAAGTTATTGGAAGCAGAAACAAAAAAGAACTTTAACACAGAAACATTGAAATTCCTCTACAGTTGTATTGACCTGACTTCACTAACCAGTGTGGATACGAAGGAAAGTATCTGGGAATTGGTAAATACGGTAAATGATTATGAAGGAACAGGAGATATACCGAACGTAGCCGCTATTTGTACATATCCTCTGTTTGCAGAAACTGTAAAGCAGTCATTAACAGCACAAGAAGTAAAAATTGCAGTAGTAGCAGCCTGTTTTCCATCTTCACAGACTTTTACAGAGGTAAAAATTGCAGAAACAGCCTTAGCCGTTATGAACGGTGCGGAAGAAGTGGATGTAGTCCTGAATTTAGGCTATTTTTTAGAAGGAAATTATCAGGAATTGACAGAAGAAATTCAGGAAATAAAAGCCAGTTGCCAGCAAGTTAAACTAAAAGTAATCCTGGAAACAGGAGCACTGAAGACGGAAGAAAATATCCGGAAGGCTTCTATCCTGTCTATATATTCCGGAGCTGATTTTATTAAAACCTCTACCGGTAAAGAATTTCCGGGTGCTACTCCGGAAGCCTTCTATGTTATGTGCCAGGTTATTAAAACTTACTATGATCTTACCGGAAATAAAATTGGAATCAAAGCATCCGGAGGGATCAGAAAAGCAGAAGATGCCGTTAATTATTACACACTGGTAAAAGAAATATTAGGAGAAGAATGGTTAACCAAAGACCTGTTCCGCATCGGTGCAAGTGCTCTGGTAACTGACCTGCAAAACCGGATAGAAGCATGAATTATGTATTAAAAATCCCATAGAAAAACAACTCATATGAGATTTATAAATTCCTTTACCTGGACCGGTTTACAATATAATCTGCCAAAGAAATTAAACTATCCCGGGCTTCTGAAACCGGAAAATCTTTTAAAATAGTCACTGCCCTGTCCCGGTATTCCTTCATACGTTTTTCCGCATATTTAATACCACCTTTTTCTTTAGCAAACGAGATCAGTTCTGTAACATGTTCATGAGTAAAGTCTTTATTCCTGATAATATCCAGAAAATATTCTTTCTGCCTTGATGATGTTTCGTGACTTAAGGCATAGAGAAGAGGTAATGTGACTTTCCCTTCCCGGATATCATTTCCAGTGGGTTTTCCTAAATTACCTACCTCAAAATAGTCAAAAATATCATCCCGGATCTGAAAACTATAACCCAGAGCCTCCCCAAACAGACGGCATTTTTCTATCATTTCATCGGAGGCACCGGAAGATATAGCACCAATCTGGGTACAGGCAGATAGCAGTGTAGCTGTTTTTTTCCTAATCACCTGAAAATAGCAATCTTCATTCAGAATACTCTCTTCCACAGTTTCTAATTGTTTGATCTCTCCTTCCGACAGATCTCTGCCCAGGTTGGAAACAATATTGACAATACGAAGATCACCGGTCTGTATGGAACGAATTAACGTAGTAGCTAAAATATAATCACCAACCAACACAGACACCCGGTTGTCGAAAATAGCATTTAAGGAAGGGACCCCTCTACGTTGTTTGGTATCGTCAATCACATCGTCATGAATCAATGAAGCTGTATGCAATAATTCAAGTAACACAGCAGAATTAATCGTATCGTCTGTCACTTTCCCCAGTGCTTTAGCTATAAGAAGTACCAACAGAGGGCGGATATGCTTCCCTGTATAACTTAAAATCTGGTCAATAGCTTGTTGCAACCGGAATGTCTCACTTTGAAGTGAATGGGCAAACTCTTTATTAAAACAGCTTAATTCTTTGGCTATCGGCTCTTCTATTTTCGCTCTTTGATCCATAAACTTAACCTATGATTCGCAAAAGTAAGAAAAAGTATTGAGTACAGCACTTTTTTCGTACATTTATTATTTAATTGTCTTAATAAAACAACAAAAAGAAATGAAGTTATTCCTTATAGATGCCTATGCATTGATCTATAGATCATTTTACGCGTTTATTAAAAATCCCCGTATTAATTCCAAGGGAATGAATACCTCTGCTATTTTCGGATTTGTGAATAGTCTGGAAGATGTGTTAAAACGGGAAAATCCCAGCCATATTGCAGTAGGATTTGACCCTTCCGGACCTACTTTCCGCCATGAGGCTTTCGAAGAATATAAAGCACAACGGGAAGAAACTCCGGAAGCAATCCGGCAGGCTGTACCCTATATTAAAGAAATTATCAAAGCCTATAATATTCCTATCCTGGAAATTCCTTTTTATGAAGCCGATGATGTGATCGGAACAATTTCCAAACAGGCAGAAAAAGAGGGATATGATGTATACATGATGACACCGGATAAAGATTACGGACAATTAGTCTCCGACCATATTTTTATTTACCGGCCTAAATTCGGAGGAGACTATGAAATATTAAGAGTAAAAGAGGTATTGAATAGATTCGGATTATCCTCGGTTGACCAGATCATCGATCTGTTAGGCCTTATGGGAGACGCTTCGGATAATATTCCGGGATGTCCGGGTGTAGGAGAAAAAACAGCCGTGAAGTTATTAACAGAGTTTGGCAGTATTGAAAACCTGTTGGAACATACGGATCAATTAAAAGGAGCGCTTCAGAAAAAAATTGTAGAAAATGCAGAACAGATCCGTTTCTCTAAATTTCTTGCTACCATCAAAACAGATGTTCCGATTCAGTTTGATGGAAACTGTTGCATACGGGAAAAACCGGATGAAGAAAAATTAAAGGAAATTTATACGAAATTGGAATTCCGGACATTTATCAATAAATTATCGGGTGAAATAAAATCATCTGCTTCCAAAGCTCCCCAACAAGGTCTTCTCTTTGCAGAATTTGAGACCGGAAGTCCAGAAATTTTCAAAGATTCAAATCTCACGGACTTAAACTCCACTCCTCACACTTATTATATAGCTGATAGTGAGGAGAAAATTGAAAAATTAAGTACCCTTTTAAAGGAACAGGATTTTTTTGCATTTGACACAGAAACGGACGGAGTAGATCCTTTACGAGCCGGACTGGTAGGAATGTCATTCGCTATTCAGGAAAATGAAGCCTGGTATGTTCCGGTACCGGAACATCCGGATGAAGCAGCTAAAGTGATTGCTTACTTCTATCCTGCCCTGGAAAATGTTCATTCGCTTAAGATCGGGCAAAATATAAAATTTGATATCCTGGTTTTAAGAAAATACGGTATACGGGTAGCCGGGCCTCTGTTCGATACAATGATTGCCCATTATCTGTTAAATCCGGAATTACGTCACGGAATGGACTACCTGGCAGAAATCTATTTAGGTTATAAAACTATTTCTATTACGAAACTGATCAGTCCTAAAGGCAAAAACCAATTGACCATGCGGGACGTCCCACTTACAAAAATCGCAGAGTATGCTGCAGAAGATGCAGACATTACTATCAAACTCAAAAATATTTTTGAACCGGAACTAAAAAAGCAGGGTATGGAAGCGCTGTTTTATGACATGGAAATGCCACTGGTATATGTATTAGCTGAAATAGAAGCAACAGGCGTTACACTGGATATTGATGCATTGAAACAATCTTCGGAAGAACTCACAGAAGCCTTACGTACATTAGAAGGTGAAATCTATAAAATGGCAGGCGTGGAATTCAATATCAACTCAACCAAACAGGTTGGAGAGATTCTTTTCGATCGTCTGAAAATAGACGATAAAGCGAAAAAGACAAAAACAGGAGGATATAGTACCAGTGAAGATATTCTGAAAAAACTTCGCCCCAAACATCCAATCATTAGTAAATTATTAGAATACAGAGGATTAAAAAAACTATTGAGTACCTATATAGATGCTTTACCTCTGCTTATAAGCCCTGTCAGCGGTAAGATACATACTTCTTTCAACCAGACCGTAACCGCTACCGGACGTTTAAGTTCAACCAACCCTAACTTACAGAACATTCCTATCCGGAATGAGTTGGGCCGGGAGATACGCCGGGCATTCATACCGGAAAATGAAGCATGTGTATTCTTTTCGGCAGACTATTCTCAGATTGAATTACGGCTGATGGCTGACCTGAGTAATGATAAAAATATGGTGGATGCTTTCCTGAGTGGAGAAGATATCCACACAGCTACAGCTGCTAAAATTTACGGAATAGACATCCGGGAAGTGACTCCAAATATGCGTCGTAAAGCCAAAACCGCCAACTTCGGTATCATTTACGGTATCTCCGTATTTGGTCTCGCAGAACGGCTCAATATTCCCCGGGGTGAAGCGAAGGAATTAATTGACGGATATTTTAAAACTTATCCCGGAGTCAAACAATACATGAATAAAAGTATTGAAATCGCTAAAGAAAAGGGATATGTGGAAACCTTATTCAAACGGAAACGTTATCTTCCGGACATTAATTCCCATAATGCAGTAGTCAGAGGCTATGCAGAACGAAATGCGATCAATGCTCCTATCCAGGGAACAGCAGCAGATATAATCAAAGTAGCCATGATCCGTATTTTCCAGCGTTTTGAAACAAAGAAGTTAAAAAGTAAAATGATCCTGCAGGTTCATGATGAACTGAACTTCAATGTCTATAAAGATGAACTCGAAACCGTAAAACAGATCGTAGTGGAAGAGATGGAACAGGCCATCCACCTCCGGGTTCCCTTAATCGCCGAATACGGAGTAGGAAAAAACTGGCTGGAAGCACATTAAGTACTTTATTTAACCCATACAAACCGATCTTGCCCCGGGATTCTGTCAGGAAAGACAGTTTAGTTTTATTTTATAGGTAAACAGTTCTTTTTTGACAATCCCGGGACAAAACTGGAAATAATAGGTTATCCTTTACCATAATATTCCACCTCTTGAGAGGTATACCTCTCTTATCCTGATATTTTCGACTATTCACTTTTCAATTACTATTTTCTATTAAAAGAATCACTATCTTTGCAGTCGCAAAATCCAGTATGACAAGGTATTTTGCCGGAGATGAAATATAGTCAGAAATACATAAAAACTTCTAAATAGAATGGCATTACAATGCGGCATCGTAGGCTTGCCTAACGTAGGAAAATCTACTCTCTTTAATTGCTTATCCAATGCGAAAGCACAATCTGCAAATTTCCCGTTCTGTACTATTAAACCGAATGTTGGAGTGATTACAGTTCCCGACGAACGGTTGAATAAACTGGCAGAACTGATCCATCCGCAACGGATCGTTCCCACTACCGTAGAGATCGTAGATATTGCCGGCTTAGTGAAAGGAGCCAGCAAAGGAGAAGGATTAGGAAATAAATTCCTTGCCAACATCCGTGAAACAGATGCGATCCTGCATGTCCTGCGTTGCTTTGACGATGAGAATATTGTCCACGTGGATGGTCAGGTAGATCCGGTCCGTGATAAAGAAATCATCGACACGGAACTGCAACTGAAAGACCTGGAAACTATCGAAAGCCGTATTGCTAAAGTACAGAAACAGGTACAAACAGGTGGAGATAAACAGGCTAAACTGGCATATGATGTACTTTCCAGATTCAGGGAAGCCTTATTACAGGGTAAAAATGCCCGTACAGTGAGCTTTGACACGAAAGATGAACAGAAAATAGCGCATGAATTGTTCTTATTGACCAGTAAACCGGTCATGTATGTCTGCAATGTGGATGAAGCAAGTGCAGTAAACGGAAACAAATACATGGAAGCTGTCAAAGAGGCTGTCAAAGATGAAGAAGCAGAAATTCTGGTAGTAGCAGCTAAGATCGAAAGTGAAATCGCCGAATTTGAAACGTATGAAGAACGGGAGATGTTCCTTTCGGAGATCGGCCTGGAAGAATCAGGTGTAAGCCGTCTGATCAAAGCAGCTTACAAACTATTGAATCTGGAAACCTATCTGACGGCAGGTGTTCAGGAAGTACGGGCCTGGACCTATCTGAAAGGGAGCAAAGCACCACAATGTGCAGGAGTGATCCATACAGATTTTGAAAAAGGATTTATCCGTGCGGAAGTAATCAAATATGAAGATTTTATCCAATACGGATCGGAGGCTGCTGTAAAAGAAGCCGGTAAAATGAGTGTGGAAGGTAAAGAATATGTAGTACAGGACGGAGATATCATGCATTTCCGCTTCAACGTATAAAAATACCAGGCACACAGATAAGCACCAGATTATCCAGCTAATCCGAAGAGCAGACAACCCCAGGAGGATTTTTATTTCTGACGAGGGTGATCTGGAGGCTTTTTCTCTATTCAACCTTTCCTTTTTACAGTATAGTACACAGCAAACTACTTCTCCCTTTTCTTTTCTACTTTATACAGCTAAATACTTCAAAACAGGTATGTTTGTGTAAACACTTAAATGTAATATCTGATGGATAAAAAGATACTTTTGCATTCACTGGGATTCTTGCTGCTATTTATTCATTGTACTGAAAACCAGCAAACAGAACCTCTCTCGGTTGTGCTCGAACGAGGACTCCAACGAGCCACAGAACAAGCCCTTTTAATGGCCAAAGAAGTAGAAGAGCAGGAAGGACAATTCCCCAAAACTACTCATCCGGATGGTAGCTTATCCACCAGTACCAATGTCCCACGGGATGTTTCTTCAGCAGCTATTATGGCCTCCGCATTGATTGAATTAAGCCAGTTATCCCCCACTCCATTAGCACAGGAATGCCTGGTTTTTGCAGAAGCCCAGCTTCGTTCCCTCTCCTCTCCTGCTTACCTGGCCGGTAAAGGAGAAAATAATTACTTTACAATTATGCACTGCACCGGGCATTTTCCCGGCAACAGTGAAATAGATGTGCCTCTCTCGTATGCTGATTACTATTATGTAGAGGCACTGATGAGAATGAAACAACTTACAGAGAATAGGTAAAAACTATGTTAATCAAGCTATCAATTCAATTCTTGGCCTTATGAAACTATATATTTACTTATCTATTGCACTATTATTGTCAGGTTTTACCATGAAAGCGCAACAGAGCAAAGTGACCAGTGTACTGGAGGTTATGGATATAACTACCCATCAACGAACCATTCTCAAAGAATTTCCTTATCTGATCGAAGCTCCGAACTGGACCCCTGACGGGAAATGGCTAATCTATAACAGCGGCGGAAAACTATATAAACTATCTCCCGAAAATCCAGGGGAGCCTATCGGAATTCCTACCGGTTTTGTCACTAATTGTAACAATGACCACGTACTATCAGCAGATGGAAAACAAATAGCTATTAGTCACGGAACTAAAGAAGATCAGCAATCGCGGATCTATACCCTGCCTATCCAAGGAGGACATCCCACCCTGATCACTCCGTTAGCACCCAGCTATCTGCATGGATGGAGTCCGAATGGGAAATACCTGGCTTATTGTGCTGACAGAAAAGGGAATTATGACATCTATGTGATCCCGGCAGAAGGAGGTGAAGAGATCCGTCTGACAACGGCAGAAGGGTTGGATGACAGCCCTGAATATTCTCCCTGTGGGAATTATATCTGGTTTAATTCCGTACGAACAGGAACTATGCAGGTCTGGAAGATGAAAGCAGATGGTACGAAACAGACACAAATGACATTTGATGAGTCCCGGTATGCCTGGTTTCCGCATGTATCACCAGACGGAGAAAAGGTAGTATATATCATCTATCATAAAGAAGACCTGGAACCCTGGGAACACCTGGCTAATAAAAATGTAGAACTGTGGATCATGCCAGCTGAAGGTGGGGAAGCGAGATTACTCACTGAATTATTCGGTGGCCAGGGGACGATTAATGTTAATTCCTGAGCACCGGATAGTAAACGGTTGGCTTTTGTTAGCTATAAGGTGGATAAATAATATCTTTTTAAATATATATAGTTTTATCCTCAAAAACTTCTTCAGATTCAATTCTGAAGAAGTTTTTGAGGATAAAACTATAAAATACTAAATCCAATTATCAATCATTTAATCGTCTGTTGACTTCTCTTTCTACTTTTTTAGTTTCATTACCAATTTTTTCTCCGGTACGTTTAGTACCCTCTTTTACTCTATCAGTTCCGTCTTCTATTTTATCTCCCAGTTCACGAGTACCAGTTCTGACTTTATCTTTTCCTTCTTCCCATTTATCATCCAGACGGTCAGCATTATTTTTCATATCTGACCTGCGTCTGTTATCGTCAATATCTACATCATGTTCGATATTTCCTTTCATATCATCTACACGATCATCCAGATTTTTCCGGTTACTTTCTACTTCTTCTTTTATTTCTCTTCTCTCATTATCTCTTTTAACATCCTAAGCAAAAGTGTCAGCAGAAAATAAAAGTCCTACAGCTAATAATCCTGAAAAAAATACTTTTTTCATACGAATCCTATTTAATTTTTTATTTAACTTTCTATTTACTAAATGGATATAGAGAACACTTCTTTTTTTCCATTTGTTGATTTCCTTTCGTTAAATAATATCAATACCTGTATTTTATAACATACTAAACAATCAGTGGCGGTCAGAAGATTTTTAGAATGCCATACGGAATAACATATTTTATCCTGAAAGTAGTACATTAAAATACCTATGGGATACACATCCGGTATAAAAATTTGTACACTACTCAGGGTCTATACCAGTCATGTTCGGAAGATTTACCATGTCGTTAAATAGCTGAATTTCAGAGTGTC